>DJHS01000143.1:0-15973 GCA_002433235.1 Verrucomicrobia bacterium UBA6614 | reverse complement strand
CACAAACGGCCCGCGCGTCAAGGCAACGCGATCGCGGTTGGCCTTCACGTTTGCATTGCATGTGTTCAGCCGCACGGGCATCGGGAGGTTCAGTTCCACACGATCGCCCATCTTCCACTGACGTTCGATGACGGCAAACCCCTTCTCCACCTTGGCCTGAACCGGTTTACCATTCACGCGCAAGCTCCATGCGGCCGTGTTGGGTTTCACAAACCGATACAAGTCGCCGGGCACAAATCGGTCCCTAGTCCAAGTGGGTATGCGCAGATGCAGCGCAAATTTGGCCGGCTGCTTGGGTTTCAGGTGGATGCGCATTTTCCCGTCATTCGGGTACGCTGTCGCTTGCTGGATGCCCACCTGCGTGCCGCCTACATTTGCCTTGGTGGCAGACTCTGCGAAGAAGGTCACATACAGGTTGTCGTCGTCATGCGCGTAGGTCATGCCCTGAACCTGCGGCAACAGACGCGCCATGTTGCTCGGGCAACACGCCGTGCCGAACCATGGCGCGCGGCCGGCTGTGCCGTGGTTAAAGGGATACTTGCCATCGGCCGCAAGCGGGTTGACGTAAAAGAACCGATTGCCCTCCAGATTCACCGCGGCGAGCACGTTGTTGAGCAGCGCCACCTCGGCGACATCGAGATACTTCGCGTCTTTGTGCAACAGAAACATCCGGTAATTGAACAGCACATTGCCGACCGCTGCGCAGGTTTCGTTGAAGGCATCGGCATTTGGTAGTTCGTATTGCGGGCCGAATCCTTCGATGCCATGCACCGCACCAAGGCCACCGGTGATGTGCATGCGGGTATTGGTGATGTCACCCCAAATGCGGTCGAGCGCGCGGGCGTAGGCGGTGTTCCCGGTGAGCACGCCGACATCCGCCATGCCGCTGTAAAGATACGTCGCGCGCACGGCGTGACCAACCGCCTCCCTTTGCTTGGCCACCGGCGCGTGCTGCTGCGCGTAGGTCGGCGCCATCACCCCTTCGCCATTCGGAACATAAGTGACGCCGCGGATTTCCAAAAACTTCCGCGCCATATCCAGATAGATCTGTTTGCCCGTCACACGGTACAGCCGCACCAACGCCAGTTCCATTTCCTGATGGCCCGGTGCCTGCCGGATCGGCTTGCCTCCGTTGTATTTGGGATCGCCCTCAAAGAAGACCTTGTTGACGTGCCGCGCGTTTTTCTCGGCCACCTTCAGCAGCTTGTCCTTGCCGGTAGCCTGATAATACGCAATCGCAGCTTCATAGAGATGCCCCATGTTGTACAACTCATGGCTGTGCACCACGAATTCGTATGGCTTGTCTCCCATCATGTTTTTCTTCGCGCCCACACCCGTTGTGTGCGAGGGGTAAAGGTAACCATTGGGCTCCTGCGCCGCGGCGATGACCTCCACAATACGGTCAAACTGCGCCTCCAACTCAGGGTCATCACGCAGCTTGGCAAGATACGCCGCACCCTCCATCACCTTGTACAAATCCGAATCAATGAACCGGTGCGGCCGATGGCCATCGGTTTTCTTTCCAGCCAAGGCATCCGCTGCCGCCTGCAGATGCTCCACGCCCGATTTCGTTTTCTCAAACGCGAATGGCACCAAAACCTTGCGCTGCGTCTCCAGCCGCGGCCGCCAAAAGGCGCTGGTCATTTCCACATCGTGAAACGGCACGGGCTTAAGCGGGTAATCGGCTGCGTCCACAAAAGGGACCGCCACGATGAGGGCCAACAGGCCGCGTTGCATGAGTGAAATCATGTTGGGTAAATTATTTTTTGTCCTTGGACGCCTCAAGCTGAGCCTTCAACTGCGCCAGCCGCGCATCGTTCTTGAACAAATAATCCTGCTGCGCGCGATAGGCTGCGGCGCGGCGGTCCACCATTGCTTTAAACGCCGGATTCTCCCTGGCTGCCTGTCGAGCCGCCTCGCGCTTGGCCTTGATGGCGTCGTCGGACACAAAAAGCTGCGGGTATTCCCGCTCCAGTTTCACCTGCGCCGCCGTCGCGGCTGCAACGAGTTCCTGATAGCCCGCATCCTTTTGATGCTTCAACCGCGCCCGTTCCAGCGCCGCCTTGCGGGCATTGGCCGGGCCACGTTCGATGGACGGATCTTTCTCCACGAGATACGCCTCCATTGCACGATTGGCGTGGAAGGTCGCGAAGAGGGTTTGTTTGTAAACGGGATCCTCGGCATGCAGCTTCTTGCGTTGCTCGGCGATCTTTTTGCGAATGGTTTTGTTGGAACTGAACACTTTCGGGAATCGCTTTGCCTTCTCGGCATCCAATGCGTCCACCGCCGCCACCAGTTTACGGTAGGCCTCGTGTTCCAAGTTAAACCGCGCGTGCGCGTTGCGTTTGCGAATCTCATACGCATCGGCCAGCGCATGCTTCACCGGAAATTTCCCGATGCCTTTTTCAATGCGCGCGCGATTGGCCTCGTGCTCGCGATGCCGGCCGGCCAGAAACACCTGCACGTTGTCAAACGCCGCCCCGGCGCGGTCCACTTGAAAGGCGAAGTAGGTGCGTTCCTGTTTGATGATCGGATGCTTGGCGTACACGCGATGGCGGTCGTCAATGTGCGCCACGACCTCGTCGCCAATAAACTCCACCGTCGTCGTGTACCATCGGCCCGGCACAAAGTTGAAGGCGCATTCGTCCTGCCGCATCGCAAACCACGGTCCGCGATCGTCCATCGCCGTTTGCAGAAAAAAATGATCGCGGCGGATGTGGATCACCGTGTTGTAATGGCCCGAGGCGCCCGTCACGAGCCGGATATCTTTGGCCTCATCAAACCGAAAATCAAACCGCACCATCGCGTCTTTGAAATTCGGGTTCTTGTAGAAGATGCGCTTGTTCTCGCCGGCGATTTCGTTGCGCCGCAGCACGCCATCCTTCACTTCCCATTCCTTGTTGAAAAACCAGCCTCCACTCACCTGTCCCGCGGAAAAGTGATCGCCGAATTTCAAATTCCGCGGCGAAGCCAGCAACGGCCGGGAGGGAATGCGCGCGCCCACATGCGTCCGCCACTTCGCCAATCGCGACTGCAATTCGCGCACGCGCTTCGGTTCCTTGCCCGCCAAATCGGTTTTCTCCGCGGGATCCTTGGCGAGGTTGAAGAGCGCAAATTTCCCCGGCCGCGCGGGATCAAAAAACTCGATCAATTTCCAGTCGCCCGCGCGGATGGCTCCGCCGGAAACGCCGCCGAGAAAGTGCGGTTTATCCAGCGGATAATGCCAGTGCAACGCCTCACGCTTGGGCGCCACAGCCGGATTGCGCAGCGTCGGCAGCATCGACACACCGTCGAGCTTGTGCGCCGGATCCGGATCAATATCCGCTGCCTCAAGGAAGGTCGGGTAAAAATCGTGGTTCACCACCGGTTGCGCCGTCGTGCGACCGGCGGGCACTTTGCCGTTCGGCCAGCGCACAATCAACGGTACGCGAATGCCGCCCTCGTAGAGCTGGCTTTTACCGCCGCGCAATGGCGCGTTCGAGGTCACGTTGGTCTCGCCGCCATTGTCGCTGCTGAAAATTAAAATCGTGTCCCGATGAATGCCCAGCTCCCGCAGCTTGCGATCAATCATCCCGATGCCATCATCAATGCTCTCCAGCATCGCGCCAAGGTGCGGGTTGTGGTGGCCCGCCCAGTGATGACCGGCATCGCCCTTGCGCCCGGCGTCCTGACAAAGATAACACCGCTCGCGCGTGCTCGGCCCGGGCGGGTGTTTGCGCCGGTACTTTTCGACAAGATCCGGTCGACCATTGAGAATCGTATGCGGCGCGTAATGGCTGAGGTAGAGAAAAAACGGTCGACGATGATTCTTCTCAATGAACTCCACCGCTTCGTGGTTTAGCCGGTCAGTCAAATATTCGCCCTTGCCCAGCTTGTTCTTCGGCAGATCAATCCACGAGATCGGTTGCGTGCGAAATACGTACGGAAAAAAATTCGCGCCATTCCCCACGCCCTTCACCTCGCTGCCAGTATTCCAGCCAAAGCCGTGATCCGTCGGCCGCAATTCAAACTCCGCCTCGTGATATTTGTAGCCCGTGAGATGCCACTTGCCCACCATGCCGGTGGTGTACTCGTGTTTGCTGAGAATTTCCGGCAATGTCACATGGCTCACCGACAGGCCGTTGGAGGAATTGGGGCGGAGATAATCGGTGATGCCCACGCGCGCCGGATGCTGCCCCGTGAGCAGCGCCGCACGATACGGCGAGCACACCGGCGCCGCCGCATACGCATGCGTGAACCGCACGCCCTCCTTCGCCAAGCGATCCAGATTCGGCGTCTCGTTAAACTTGTTTCCGTAACACCCCAGCTCCGCCCAACCAAGATCGTCCGCCAACACAAACACAATATTCGGCCGCCGAATCTGCGCCGAGGCATCAAACGCCAAACCGCCCAATAAAATAATTAAAAAACAAATCCTGTTCATCCTGCTAATCCTTGTTCAACCCCAAAGCCTTGCGCAGCACTGGTTCAAAGGCTTCAGCCTGCCGAATGAAACCGAGATCATTCGGATGCGAAGCATCCGTCGTGCCTTCCCCGTCGTCTCCCAGTAACGTATCGCCTCCCAGACAGTACAGCCGTTTCACGTCTGCCGACTTGAGCTGTTCGTAGGCCTTGCGCAACGCCGCATGATTGTCGTCGTGAAACTTTTCTTTCGTCGGTGTCAACCAGCTGTTGGCAAATCTTCGATCTTCCACCAACAAAATTGGCGTGTCCGGCCGCGCCTTACGCAGCAGTTTAACCAAAGGCACGCAGCGCTCGGTGACCATCGCCGCGTTCATGTTGGGCAGACAATCAATCACGTAACACGCCGCATCCACTTCCGCCATCAACTTGCCCACCGCTTCATGCATGCGCCCATTACCGGAGAAGCCGATGTTTATCACCGGCCGATCCAGCCTCCGGCCCAAAATCGCCGGATGAGTGATGCCCGGCCGCGAGGCGCACGCACCGTGAGTGATGGACGTTCCGTAAAACACAATCGGTTTTGCCTTGCGCGGCGCCAGCCCTTCAAACTTCGCCCCCGCCGGCACTCCGATGGACAGCGACTCCGTGCCGTTGTACAGCGGCAGATACACCGCGTACTCGCGCAAGACCGGTGTAATGCCGCGCAACAGCGCCGCCTGCATATCCTGCTTACCTGGCCGTGTGGCCGCCGCCCATCGCCAACGCCCTTTGGCGTCTCGCGCGTAAAGGTCCAATCCGCTCACCCCGCTCGGCGGCATGTGCGGCATGCCCAGTCGCGCGCTCATCAATTTCCACTGCGCATGAATCTCCGTGGCGTCCGTCTTGAACCGTACCATCATCCCCGCGCTATGCCGGCTGAGGCCCCACACCGCCTTGGTCACCGTCTCCTCGGCCTTGGCCGGAAACCGGTCAAACCAGCGCGCCCGATCCTGATCCTCCCAACCGCGCCCTTCCACGCCCCATTGAGTGACATCATGCCACTCGATTTTTTCCTGCGCACCAGCGTGAATACCTCCAATGCCGATTAGACAAGCTAAAGCAAGTTTCATGAGTTGAAATCGTTTTAGTTTTTAAACCAAGGTACACGGGCGTTCTTGGTGATCTCGGCGTCCAGCGTTTCCATGCGGGCGCGGAGGTCTTTGACGATCGCGGGCTTGGCTTCGGCGAGGTTGTTTTTTTCGCCGAGATCCTTGGAGAGATCGAAGAGGAAGACCTGCGGCGGACGGTTGTTGGGATTGCGGCGGGGCTTCTTGATGAGCAGTTTCCATTTTTCGCTCCGGATTCCTTCCAGATCACCGCGCGAGGTGTAGTGCAGAAATTCCGAGCGCGGGGAAACGGCTGCTGTGCCCTTCCATAGACCGGTGACATCCACGCCATCAATTTTGCGGCCCTTGGGCAGGGCTTTGCCGGTGATCGCGGCGATGGTGGGGAGGAGGTCAATCGTGCCGGTGAGTTCATCACAAACCGTACCGGCAGGGATGCCGGGGCCGCGCATCACGCAAGGCACGCGTTGGCCGCCCTCGAAGGTGGTGCCTTTGCCGTCGCGCAACGGGCCGGCCGAGCCGCCGTGGTGGCGGAAGGGCAGCCACGGGCCATTGTCTGTGGTGTAAATGACGTAGGTGTTGTCGGCGAGTTTGAGGTCATCAATCGTCTTGAGCAGTCGCCCAACCTCGGTGTCGATGTGCTCGATGGTGTTGATGTATGCCCGCTTGGGGTCGGGATCGCGCACATCGTCCGGCACATAGAGAGGGATGTGCGGCATGGAGTGCGGGATGTACACAAAGAACGGCTTGTCCTTATTGGCCTTGATGAAGTCTATGGACTTTTGTGTGCAACGGCGTGTGATGGTGCGCTGGTCGACCGGCAGCTCGACGATCTTCTCATCCTCAAACAGCGGCGTCTTCCACTTGGTAAGCGTGGACTCTGGGTCGGCCCAGAGAATGTCCATCCCCTGCCAGCCACCGCGCGGCTTGCCCTTGTTGTCAGGGTGATTCATGTCGTTGGAGTACGGGATGCCGAAGTAGGTATCAAAACCGTTGGACGTCGGCAGCGTTTCCTTGTGATGGCCGAGATGCCATTTGCCGAAACAGGCGGTGGCGTAGCCCTGCCCCTTCAGGTGATCGGCGATGGTGTGTTCCTTAGCATTCAGCCCCTTGGTTGAGGCGGGAAACAACACGTGCTGATGCATACCCACGCGCTTGGGATAACAACCCGTCAACAACGCCGCACGCGACGGCGTGCACACCGGCGATGCCACCATGAAGCTCGTGAACTTCCGTCCTTCCTTCGCAATGCGATCGATGTTTGGTGTCTTGATCGTCTTCGAACCGAAACAGCTCAGGTCGCCGTACCCCTGATCATCGGTGAAGATGATCACAAAGTTCGGCTTGGCGGCGGACACCGTTTCAACGGCGAAAAAAAGAACGGCCAGCAATCCGGCCAAGGCAATACGTGTGTGTTTCATAAGTACAATATTGGAAAAGCGAGCATGAAAACATTCGCACTCAGATTCAACGGTGAAATTAAGGGTGAGCCAGAGACGCCAGCGGCACAACGGTCAAACCGCAGTCTTCTTTGCCGATGGAATAAGCCACGTAAAGTTTGCCTTCATGCTCGTGGGCGTAAGGATAGCTCCATTGCTTGCCCTTGGCGTGGCCGGGAAAACGCGGAGGCCCTGATTTTCCGTGGCGGAGGCGCCACATGTGACTGAGGGTTTTCGCGCCGGGCTTGCCCACGGAAATACAGAGGGTGTCGCGGTTGCGGTAATTGGAGACGAGGTACAGCTGGTTCGTGCTCAACCGGCCGAGATAGGCCTTGGCCCGAGGCATGGGGAGATTGCTTGGGCGGGCCTTGGCCCAGGTCTTGCCGTGATCGTCACTGGTGGAAACCCACGCCACGCCGGCACCGCCGCGGATGACGGCCAACACATGCGCGCCATCGGCCCATACAGTCGTCTCGGCAAAACTGGGCTTGAGCTGTGGCGGAAATGGAATCAGCACGGAATCCCATTTCGTGAAATCATCCCCCCGACTCATCGCCACTACAGGATAACCATCTTTATCCTGCCCACCGGTGATATAACTGCCATTACCCATGCGCACGGGTTCATCATATGGCCAACAATTCCGCATCACGATACCGCGCGATTTCCATTGGTTCGCCTTTTCATCCAGCACAAAGGCCTCGCCGCGCAGACCCCGAAAACGACGCCCATTCGGTTCGCCCGTACCGAACCGCGAGCAAATCGTCCATAACTCATCCCGGTGCCGGAACAATACGCCGTGGCTGTGCCGGTCCGCACCTTTGAACCCGGGACCGACGACCTCTAAAGGTTCCCATGTCTTGCCGCCATCTCTGGAGCGTCGTCCCTGCAGGGTTTCGTGCGGACCATTTTCATTGGTGGGACTGTTCGCCCAATTAGCATACAGCACGCCCCGGTGAATCACGATGGCGGCGCCATGCAAAAATTTGTAGCCGTCCTCCGCCGGGCGATGAATCGTGCTGTGCTGGATGCCGGCAGCAAACGGAATGCGCTCCGGGTCCGCCGGCAGTTCCGGCCCGTTCCAAAGAGAAAACACTTCGCCACCCAGCGGCAGATGCTTGGGCAACCTATGCGTGGCTTTCACCGGGCGATATCGAGCGGACATCTCTGTTTCATTGAGCGGTGAATCCCACAAACGAATCTCATCCAGTGCGCCAAACAGGTTCTGCCAGATTTGGCCGCCATCGTTAACCCCTCCAAAAGTGAGCGACGCCGCTGTCTGCGGCAACGGATGCTTCATGGCGCCCACTCCCTCACGTTTGCCATTGATCCACAACTCGGCACGCTGCGGGGTCACCACCACCCCGACCTGATGCCAATGGCCCGGTTTGGGCCGGGTTTCGGCGGTCACGGTTTGCCAACCGCCCTGCCTCAGGTAAAGCCGGAACCGGCCGTCCTTGTCGATCATCACTCCCCATTCGCGTTGATTTCGCGAATACACATTCTTGGCCACGATCATCTGCTGGCCGGCATTCAAGGTGTACGGGTTCACCCAAGCCACCAATGTAAACCCCTTGCCGCCGTGCCCGAGCTTGGCCGACTCCTTCACCTCCAACACCGCCACCCCATCCAGTGCCAGTGAACCTCCCTCCACTCCTTTCGCACTTTGCACGACACCGCCCTTAATGGCGAACGTCGGATCCTTCGGTGATTCCAGCTTCCAATGCTGGGCGGCCTGAAGGGACCCAAAAAACAACATCCAAACGGATGCGGTTAAAAAACTAATGGGATTCATTACTGTCTGGGTAAACTCTCTCGCCGAAAAAGCATTTGATAAAATCGATTGAGATCCGCCTTGTTGGCTTCGCGGTATTTCACAAAGCGTACCGGCTCGTCGGGTTGGGCGCGATTTATTTTAATTCCCCACAACGGTACTGTCGAGGTGGGCAGCATGCCGTAGCGGATATCGCCGATCACGTCGGCCGCCTCGGGGTGTCGGCACAGAAAGCCGTTGGACAACCGGTCGAACCGGGCGACATCGCGGTTGGTTTGGGTGGATGTGTATGCGTCCACTTTGCCGCCGGGATAGACCTTCGGTGCAAACCCGGGAATCACATGGATCGCGTCCACATGATAATCGCCATCGTGCAGATACACCGAGCGATGCAGAAACACGTTGCCGATGCTGGGCTTCACCACCTGACGTTCCGCCCCGTGTTCGCGTTGCGCGATGAGCGCGTGCTGGGCCGATTGCGCCCCGCGATGTTGGGCAAAGGCAAATAGCAGATAGCACGCACAGAACATCATCGCCACGCGCGGAAACCAAACGCGACTGCGCCACGCGCCCCAAACGGTCAGCACCAAAAGCGGCAGGCTGAACAGCGGATCGATGATGGACACGAGATTCCACGAAACCCGATCCAACGCAAATGGCCACCACAAATGCGTGCCGTAACTAGTGCAGGCATCCAGCAATCCGTGCGTGGCGTACCCCAAAAGACAGGCCATCCAAATTTCACGGAAATCAAACCGCCGTCGGGACACCAGCCAGATCAGCAACGCCACGATGGATGCGCCCACCGGAATAAACGCCAGCGAATGCGAGAAGTGCCGGTGATAATCGAGGTTTAACAGCGGATCCGCTGAGGAGCTAATCAGCGCATCCAAGTCCGGCGCCATCCCGGCGACAGCCCCGTAGAATGCTACCCGATACTGAGCCTTCGGCCGACAAAATGATTGGGCAACTGCCGAACCCACGAGGCCTTGGGTCAGCAAATCCATCGCCGTTAATCAACCCGATGGCATTGCCCTACACCTCGGCCAGTGTCTCCGTGCTACCGGCGAAGCTCTTGGTTTCGACGCCGAGCTTGTGGAGCATGGTGAGGTAAAGGTGGGCGGTGGGCAGTTCGCTGAAGTTCATTTCGCCGCGCCAACCGGCGTCGGTGTCGATGCCCGCAGTGGCTTGGTGTTTCTGGTTACCCTGCCCGTACTTGAGGTATTGGCCGTGCTTGAAGCCGAGCTTGCGACCGCCGATGAGCAGCAGCGGATAGTTGCGCGACAGGTGGAATGCGCTGGATGCCGAGCCGAACAGGAGTGCGGTGTGATCGAGCATATTGCCCTCACCGCCGGGCTCAGGCGTGGCCTTGAGTCGGCTGGCAAAGCGGCCGAGTTCCTCGTTGATGAAACGGCAGTAAACGCCGAAGTTCTTGTAGCCACCAGGCTTCTTCACCTCATGCGTCAGCCAGTGCGCAGCCTTGAAGCCCACGGCGCGCGCGAGGTAATCACTGACGCCCACGCCGTTCTCACGGCCGAGTTGGTAGGTGGCCACGCGCGTGGTGTCGGTCTTGAACGCGAGATAAATCAGCTCGTACATGGTGCGCAGGAAATTGCGTGGATCCTCGGGCGTGACATCGAGCTTGAGATGGTCGGTGTCCACCTTGGGCAACGGAATGTTCAACCAACGCTTGGCCTTGGCAACGCGCACCTCAGTGTCGCGCACGGACTGCAGATACTCGGCGAGCGTCTCCTGATCGCGCTTGGAAAGCGAGCGGTTGAGCGACCGCGCGTCCTCCAGCAAATCATCCAGCGCACTTTGGCTCAGGGCGAGACGACGCGCGGCGTCCGGGCCGCTCTTTACAAAGAGCATGTCAAAAATGCGCTTGGGCTTGTGCTCGGCGGGGATGGGCCGGCCCTGGGCGTTGTACGAAAGCGTGTGGGCGCCGCGCGGCGAGCCAGTGCCGCCGTCGGTGGACATCACCAGCGAGGCGTGGCGAGTGTGTTCACCGGTGTGCGCGGCAAACACCTGATCGAGCGATATGCTGTTGTGATAATCGCCATCGGCGCCGGTGTCCGCCGCAGTGATAAACTGGTCGGCATTGGCGTGGCCATGCACGCGCCGCAGCGCGGGATTCGACAGGCCGGAAAACACGGTCAACTCATCGCGCAACGGCGCGAGCGTTTCCATGCACTTGGTGAGCTTGAAATCCTTGCGGCCACCGTGCGGGAACCAGCTCCAGTCCTTGAAGGCGGGATCCTTCTCCAGCGGCATCGGCACACCGTCGGGCAGATAAAAACAGGCCAGGCGTTTGCGCTGCTTGGGCTTGCTGGCGGCGCGCGCCACGGGCGCGAAAGATTCCAGCCACGGCAACGCCAGTGCCACACCGGCGCCGCGCAGGAATTTCCGTCGATCGAGGGAAGATAAATTCATGTTCATGGCTTTGCTCCTTCGCAGTTATTTTAACTGAAATAAATCACTTTTCACAATCAGAAACACCAAATCCGCCAGACCATCGCCGCGCTTTCGCAAGGCAGCGGTGACGCGGTCCACCTCGGCGCGATCGCCAAAGGTCAGCGGCCGGCCCAGTGCGTACGCGGCCATCTTGTGCGCCATTGCGCGCGCGAACTGATCCTGCCGATTGGCGAGCAGGTAATCCTTCAGGCCCTTCATGCCGCGCAGTTCGTCCTTGTTGAACAACACGCTCGCCGCATCGACGGGCTCATCGCCGATCTTGTCGCGCCACTGGCCGAGCGCGTCGAAATTTTCAAACGCGATGCCCCACGGATCGATCTTCGAGTGGCACGAGAAGCACGCCGGATCACTACGATGATCCTCCATGCGTTGCTTGAGCGTCATCTTGAGAATCGCCGGATCGGCTAGGTCAATTTCCGGCACGGCCGGCGGCGGTGGCGGCGGCGGATCGTGCAACAGATTTTCCAGCAACCAAATGCCGCGCTTGAGCGGGTGCGAATCTTTGCCGTCAGAATTCATCACCAGCAACCCCGCCGCGGTGAGCAGTCCGCCGCGCTTGATCTCCGCTGGCAGCTTCACCTTGCGGAACTGATCACCGTGCACTTTCGGGATGCCGTAGTGCCGTGCGAGGCGATCGTTCACCAGCACATAATCGGCGTGGAGAAACTCCGTGACCGGCCGATTGGCCCGCAGCATCTCGCCGAAGAGAGCCACCGGTTCCCGCTTCATCGCCTCCAGCAGGAGCGGGTCGACATTGCCGTGCGCCTTGGTGTCGATCTTCACGAAATCCAACTGCTCCACGCCCAGCCATTGGCGCGTGTAATGCATCGCAAACCGGGTGGCGCGCGGATCGGCCAACAACCGCCGTGCCTGCTGCTTCAGCACCTTGGCGTCGGACAGCTTACCCGTTTTGGCCAAGCGCAATAGCTCGGCATCCGGGGTGCTGCTCCAGAGAAAAAACGACAGCCGCGTGGCCAGTTCCAGATCCGTCACGCGCTGGTCGGGTTTGGCGTCCTCCTCGCCGGCCCGGACGAGGTACAGGAATTTGGGCGAAGCCAACACCGACGCCAGAACCTCCACCATTGCTTCCTGAAAATCCTCGCACTGCGGCCGCAGCTTGGCGTACAGCGCGAGCTTTTGGCCCACCTCCGCCTCGCTCACCGGCCGGCGCCACGCATGGGACATGAACCGCTCCAATACTTCGCGCGCGTACGTTGGCTCATCGGCATCCTTACGCTCGTGAAAAATGGCTGTGTGCGACGCGGGCGGCCACGTTTCCAGCACCGGCGCGATGACCTCCACGTAATCAATCACCAACCCCACCGGCGTGCTGGAGGTGTTGCGCAGCTCAATGAATTCCGCCGGGTTCGGCAGTTGGCCCAGCTTTTGAATATGCCGAAAAGCGTTGCGCGGAATTTCCGTCAGCGGCACGTCCCACTGATAAAAGCGCGGCTTGCCCGGCGGCGCATCGATGGTCAAGTCGCGCCCGCCCACCTCCACGGACACGCGCGAATCGTTGCTGCCCTGATTGCCGAAATGCAGTCGCAAGGTCGGCAGATGTTTTCCCTCGGCCGATTCCCGTGCCGCCCGGACGCGCACGCGCATGAGGCCCGTGTCCGGCAGGCCGTCACCGACGTCGATGATGAATTTCTGGTTGGCCGGGATCACCAATACATCCGGCGAAACCGCCGGCACCTCCGGCCGCTGATCCGTGGGCTTCCACGCATATTTGGCGCCGTGATACGCCCATTTGGTGCGCACGCCTTGGCCGGTGACCAAATCCTTGAAATGCGACCCGCCGGGATTGCGTGAGAATTTTTCTTTTTCCGCCTTGAGCACTTCCTCCACCGAAAGGCCTTCGTCCAAAACCTTTTGGCGCGTACGTTTCACCGTGGCGGCGTACTTTGCCTCAAACCGTTCCGTGAACCCGCGCATGCTCAGCCCGTAATACACCGGCGCCGGCCGATCACCCCGCACGGTCGCCAGTTCCAGCGCCCGCCGTGCCTGCGCGCGGTACTGGGCGAACTGAACGGCGGTCATCTGCAGCATGTCCGAGCTGTTCTTGAAGCCGTCCTCCGAGGACGTCTCCGGCGGCAGATCGCGCGAGAAATCATGCGGCAACCCAAGCAAATCCTGCATGGCGTACTTGTACTCGTAACGCGTCATCCGCCGGAAGGTGCTGTGGCCGCCCTCTGCCCGACGCGCTTCCGAGGCTGCGCGGATTTCCCCCGCCAACCAGTCGATCACCTTCACACGGTCGGCATCGGCCAGCTTCACATCCGAATCCGGCGGCGGCATCTCGCCGTTGGTCAACACCCCCTGCACCTCCAGCCACCAGCTCACGTCCTTGCCCTTGAGCAAATCCGGATCCAGCGTATCGACCCGAAATTTCGCCTTCTGCTTCTCCGGCCCGTGACACCGCACACACGCCGCCCTCAACACCGGCCCGATTTCCTTGCGGAAGGAATCCAAGTTCGCCTTGGGCGTTTCCGCCCATGCGAGCAAACCGGCGAACATGCCGATGATGATGGATAATCGTTTCATTTTGCTGCCCTCAACGCCGCCCGGAGTGCGCTCGAGTAGAGACCGCTTGGAGGGCGAGGATGACTTGGACGTTGCCGAAGGCAAGTGCCTTCGATTCACTGGAGCCTTGTCGCGAAATCCGTTACACGCGCTTAAGCGTGCCCGTGCAGCCGGCAAAGGTGTCGGTCTCGACACCGAGCCGCTGGAGGATGCTGACGAACAGATGGCCTAGGGCCTGATCTTCCTCCTTGGCCACTCCCCGCCAGCCGGAGTCGGAAATGACACCCGCGCCGGGCAGGCTGCCATCTTTCAGCAGGTTGACGTACTGGAGGTAGCGGCCGTTTTTGAAACCGAGATTTTTGCCGCCCGCCGAGACGATGGGATAATTCCGCGAAAGGTGAAAACTGCTGGAAGCCGAGCCGTGCATGGCAAAGGTGTTGTCCAGCAAAGTCCCGTTGCCGGTCGGTTCCGGAGTGTCCTTCAGCTTCTTCACGAACCGCCCGAATTCCTCCATCTGATAACGGTTATAGGTGCCGAGATTTTGCCAGCCGTTCTTCTTTTTCACCGAATGCGTCAAGCCATGCGCGCCGCCCAGCCCAACGGCCCTGGAGAGCAGGTCATGCGGGCCTTCACCGTTTTCCCGGCCCAACTGATACGTCGCCACGCGGGTGGAATCGCTCAGGAAGGCGAGGTAAATCAGGTCGTACATGGTCTTGAAATATTGCCGGGCCTCGGCCGGTCCGCATTCCAAATCCAATTTTGAGGAATCCACTTGGGGCAGCGGCGTGTCGAGCCAACGCCGGGCCTTGGTCAGCTTGACCTCTGTATCGCGGACAGAGTCGAGGTATTGCTGCAACGTTTCCTGATCGCGCTTGGAGAGCTTGCGGCCGAGCGAGCGGGTATCCTCAATCAACAAATCCAGAGCGCTCTTGCTCCGGGCCAGTCGGGCGGCGGCTTCCTTGCCGTCGGCGACAAAAAGCAGGTCGAAGATTTGCTTGGGCTTGTTCATCGCCGGGATCGGGCGACCTTCCCGGTTGAAGGACTGAGTCTGCGCACCGCGCGGGCCACCGATGCCGCCATTGGTGGACATCACCAGCGAAGCGTGCCGTGTGGCATCACCCACTTGCGCGGCGTAATACTGATCCAAGGAAATCGAGTTCTTGTAAGGCCCGTGCCCTTTCGTGTCCGCGCCGGTGAGGTATTGGTCCGCATTGGAGTGCCCGTGCACCCGCCGCACCGCCGGATGGGAGAGGCCGGAATAAATGGTGATGTCGCTGCGCAACGGCTCCAGCACATCGAGCACCTTGGTCAGCTCAAAATCCTTCTCGCCACCACGCGGGAACCAGCTCCAATCCTTCCAGGCCGGATCTTCGCGCAGCGGCACACCCACGCCATCGGGATGATAGACGCTGACAAATCGCTTCGGGGTGGCGGTCTGCTTGGAGTCGGCCGCGAAGGTCTCGAGCCACGGCAAAGCCAGGGCGATTCCAGTTCCCCGCAGGAACGTCCTGCGTGTGAGTGCGCTTGCTTCAGAAGTCCTCATCTCAAAAAAGTGTATCGAATTCAGTCCGTTATTTGGAGTTAAAAATGCGACTTTGTACCAGCAAATGAACCAGGTCTCGCAGCCGATCGCCCTTGCCCCGGAATTGCTGGGTCAGTTCCCCGACATCCGCGTGGTCGGCAAACGTCAGGTGCCGGCCCAGCGCGTAGGCAGTCAGCTTATGCGCCATGGCGCGGGCGAACTGATCCTGACGCTCGGCGAGCAGATACTGTTTCAAGCCATCCATCCCCGCCAAGGGTTGCTTGTTAAACAACTCTGCCGTCGCATCGACCGGCTTGCCCTTGATGGCGGTGCGGAAGGAACCCATCGCGTCGTAATTTTCAAAAGCGATGCCCCACGGATCAATTCGCGCGTGGCAGGAATAACAGGCGGGATCATTGCGATGATCGGCGATCCGTTCCTTCAGGGTCATCTTGGCAATCTCCGGATCCGCCAGATCCACCTCCGGCACATTCGGCGGCGGCGGTGGCGGTGGATCGTGCAGGATGCGTTCGAGCATCCACACCCCGCGCTTGAGCGGGTGCGAATCTTTGCCGTCGGAATTCATCGCCAACACCGCCGCACCGGTCAGCAACCCGCCACGGCGACGCTCGGCCTTGATGGGCACCCGCCGGAAATGCACGCCGTGCACCTCCGGAATGCGATAGTGCTGCGCCATCTTGGAATTGACCACCGCGTAATCCGAATGAATGAA
>DJHS01000056.1:537-6861 GCA_002433235.1 Verrucomicrobia bacterium UBA6614 | reverse complement strand
CGATGAAGCCTTGCTCTGGCGTTTTCCTCCACGGCGCGTGGAGGCGGAGGTGATCCGCGACGGCATCCTACTCGCCTCCGGCAAACTGAACACCAAGATCGGCGGGCGCAGTTACCGCATTCATAACGTGAAGAAAACCTACGCGCAGTGGGAGGTGGTCGATAATCACGGGCCGCACACGTGGAGGCGGATGCTGTATCAGGAACGCATGCGGCGCGTGGATGACCAGATTTTTACCGCATTCGATTTTCCCGACTGCGGCCAGGTGCGCGCCAAGCGGCCGGTTTCCACCACGCCGTTGCAGGCGCTCAATCTGATGAACAGCCCGTTCGTCGTGGAGCAATCCGCCTTCATCGCCAAGCGCGCTGAGACCGAGGCCGGCCTAGGGGCGGCGGGGGTGAAGCGTTGTTTCGAGCTGCTGCTCGGCCGCGAGCCGACGCCCAACGAACTGAAAGCCAGCCTCGCGGTAGCCAAACAACGCGGCCTCCAATTTGTGGCGCGGGCGTTGATCAACAGTAACGAATTTGCCTTCATCCCATGATTGAGTTCTCACGCAGAGACGCGGAGGCGCGGAGAGAAAATGGAGGGACGAGCCTGCGAGCCCGCGAAGCTACCCTTTGGCCAAGCGCTTGGCCAAGCGGACTCGCAGGCTCGTCCCTCCAATTGGCGCTTGGTTTAATCCCCTCCGCGTCTCCGCGCCTCTGCGTGTGCCTTTTAAAATGAACGCTGACCACATATCTCCACAGGGCCGCGGGTTGTTGGATCGGCGGTCGTTTATGCAGACGGCCGGGTTTTCGCTGGGGGGTCTGGGTTTGGCGAGCTTGTTGGCGGAGGAGGATCCGACCGGCTTCAGCGGCAAGCAACCGATCCGGCCGGCTATCAATCCGAATAACCCGTACGCGCCGCGGCCGCCGCATTTTGCTGTGCCGGCCAAGCAGGTGCTGGTGATTTATTGCCCGGGCGCGGTGAGCCACGTGGATACTTTTGACCACAAGCCGGCGCTGGAAAAACAGCATGGGCAAAAGGCCGATTACATTCCGAAGGTCACCTTCGAGGGGCCGCCGGGCAATGTGGCCAAGGCGTTCTGGGATTTCAAACCGCGCGGGCAGACCGGCAAGATGGTGAGCGACCTGCTGCCCAATCTCGCGGCGTTGACCGATGATTTTTGTTTCTTCCACGCGCTACACACGGAAACAGCGGCGCATCCGCAGGGCGAAAATTTCTTTAACACCGGCTTCACGATGGAGGGCTTCCCGTCCTTTGGCGCGTGGGTGACGTACGCGCTGGGCACGGAGAACGCCGATCTGCCGGGCTTCGTCGCCATCAACGATCCGCGCGGACTGGCGCGCTCGGGCAAGAACAACTTTGGCAACGGTTTTTTACCGGCATCATTTCAGGGCACAAATTTCACCGCGAAAAATCCGCCGGACAATCTGCGGCGTCCGAAGCGATTCGCCGCAGCTGATGACCGCGCCACGGTCGATTTGCTCCGTGCATTGAATGACCGGCATCTGGAGAAATTCCCTGGCGACGCCGATCTCGCCGCACGCATTGCCAGCTATGAACTAGCCGGCAAGATGCAGACTTCGGTGCCGGAAGTGATGAATGTAGGGAACGAGCCAGAATTTATCCAGAAAGAATACGGCACCGAAAGCGGTAGCGATTTACGGAAGGAGTATGCCAAAAATTGTATCCTCGCCCGACGCCTGATCGAGAAAGGCGTGCGCGTGGTACAGCTCTTCAACGGCAGCGATCCCTCTGGCGGCAACGGTATCACCAACTGGGATTCCCACGCGAACATCAAGAACACGCACGCAATGCAGGCGGAAATCATGGATCAGCCTACCGCGGCGTTGTTGCGCGACCTGAAACGGCGCGGGCTGCTCGATCACACTCTGGTCGTATGGGCCACGGAGTTTGGCCGCATGCCGTTCCTGCAGGGCAACGGCACGGGGCGCGATCATAATCCCGGCGCGTTTACCTGCTTCATGGCCGGTGCCGGCGTGAAGGCCGGCATGAGCTACGGCGCCAGCGATGAGTTTGGCTTTAAGGCCGTTCACAATCGTACGAGTGTGTACGACTTCAATGCCACCATTCTCCACCTTATGGGCCTCGACCACGAGCGCCTTAGCTATTATCACAACGGCCTCGAGCGCCGGCTGACCAATGTGCACGGGCACGTGGTGAAGGAGGTGCTGGCCTGATGAACTTTGATCGACGTCAGTTTCTTTCCGGATTGGGCGTGACACTGGCCTTGCCGTGGCTCGAAAGCTCCGCAATGGCCGAGGCTCCGCGTCCCAAACGGCTCGTGTGTGTCGGTAATCATCTTGGCTTTTATCCGGGAAACTTTTTCCCGAAAGCGGCCGGTAAGGATTATGTGGCCACCTCCACGCTCAAGCCGCTTGAGAAACATCGTGATAACCTGACGGTGTTTTCGCATCTCGATCACGGGCTCAACGGCGGCCACCGGGCAGTGCAGGGATTTTTGAACAGCATTAAGAAAGAGGAAGCCGCCGGGTTTCCGCTCAAGAACATCTCGCTCGACCAGGCTGCCGCTGAGCATGTCGGCAGTGCCACGCGATTTCCGTCGGTCAATACCGGCATCGTCAACGGCACGGACATGTGCTGGACGCGCGCCGGCGTGCATGTGCCGCCGATCAATAATCCTGCCAAACTGTTTCGCGCGCTTTTCGTGAACACGCCGCAAAACGAACGCGCGGCAGAGCGCTTGCGCCTGCAGCATCGGGGCAGCGTGCTCGATGCCCTGCGCGAATCCGCCGGTGCCTTGAACCGCACCCTCAATGCTGCCGATTGCAACAAGCTCGATCAGTACCTGACGTCTGTGCGTGACGTGGAGCGGCGTTTGCAAATGTCCAAGGAATGGATCGATCGGCCCAAACCCAAGGCGCCGATCGACGAGGTGCTGGATGAGGAACGGCAACATCTCGATGAGGTGGCGTTGTTATATGACCTGATGGCACTGGCCTTGCAGACCAATTCCACGCGCGTTGCCACGCTCGAGACCGGCATGGGTTTCCGCACTTCCGAACTGGATCTGGATGGATATCATGGCATTTCTCATCACGGGAAAGCGCCCGGCCGGATCGAACAGCTGCAAGTCGTGGAATCCTTCCTGACCACCAAACTCAGCGATTTCATTTCCCGCCTGAAAGAAGCGCAGATTTTTGACGACACCATGGTCGTCTTTGGCAGCGGCATGAGCGACGGCTCCAGTCACAGCAACCGCAACCTGCCTGTCCTGCTGACCGGCGGCGGGATCAAGCACGGAGGTCATGTGATCTGCCCCGCCGATCCGCACAAACGCGTGCCCCTCGCCAACCTGTGGTTGTCCGTCCTGCACTGGTTCGGCTCCGAGACTGAACGCTTCGGCCGCAGCACGGGCACCTTTTCGCCCATGAAAATCGGGTAGGGCGGTCCATGAAGATTTTCGTTCCAGCCCTACTTTTGTCTGTGGTGAGTTCAATGGCCCAAGCGGCCGAACCGACTCAGGCCTTCCTCAAGCAGCACTGCATCCGTTGCCACGGCAGCGAGAAGCAAAAGGCGGATCGGCGGTTTGATACGTTGCCGACAAAGATTAAGCAGCTGGATGATCTGGAGCGGTATCAGGAGATCGTCGATATGCTGAATCTCGGCGACATGCCGCCGGAGGATGAACAACAACCGACGGCCGGAGAACGCGCCCGGGTGATCGAGCATCTCACCCAAAAGATCGCCGCTGCCAGAACGGAGCTGAAAGGCACCGGCGGCCACAGTGTGCTGCGCCGTCTCAACTCATGGGAGTACCGGCAGACGATCGGCGACCTGCTCGGGCTCAATGTCGAGGTCTGGAATCCGGCGGAGGAATTCCCCGAGGAAGTCAAAGTTCACGGCTTCGACAACAACGGCGCCGGCCTCGTCACTTCCGGCCGATTGATGGATCACTACTTTGCCGCTGCCGAAGAAGCCATTGGACGGGCCACGCAGTTTGGCGCCCGGCCGATCTCCAAAAAGTACGCGCAGAAAACGCCGTTCTATTTCGAGGGCAAGGAAGCCAAGGATTTGCCCAAGCTGTTCCAAACCGGCCGCTTCCGGTTTGTGCCGAAGACACCGTACACCGATCTGTACGGCCGCCATTATCGCGGCGGACACATCGGGTTCTTGCCGCTGTACCGGCAGGGCGGCGTCCCGCACAGCGGCGTGTACACCATCCGCGTTCGGGCAGCCGCAGTCGGGCGTGTTCATGATTACGGCAAGGCGCTCGGCGATTTTCGCAACGGCGATCCGTTGGTGATGGAAATTGCCGCGGTCGACCGGCGCGGCAGTGTCACGAGCACGGGCAATGTTTCTAAGATGACCTCGCTGGCGCGCATTGAGCTGACCCATGAGGAGCCGAAATGGTTTGAGTGGCAGGTTTACATGGAAGCCGGTTACGAGCCGGAAGTCCGCTTCCGCAATGGCCCGATGGCAGCCAAGCGGATGGTCCGCGTGCTGACGACGCTCGCCGCCGACAAGCCGGAGTTCAAGCCGTTCATTGGCATGAAAGGCGGCACCGAGAAAGGCCACGGCGTGCTCAAGGCCTACAAGGGGCCGCGCCTGAGGATTTGGGAAATCAATGTCGAAGGCCCGCATGTGGACACTTGGCCGGCCTCCGGTCACCGCGCGTTGTACGGCAACCTGACACCCACCGAGCTAAATGCCAAGACGATCGCCCAACGGCTGGATGCCTTCGCCGAACAGGCTTTTCGGCGTGCGCCACAGGCGGGGGAACTGGAGCCCATCCAGGAACTCGTGGCCGGCAAACTCAAGGAAGGCGTGAAGCCCCTGCAGGCGCTGCAACTGGGTTGTCAGGCGATTCTCTGTTCGCCCGGTTTCCTTTACCTGAACCTCGGCGAAGGTGAATTGAGCGAGATCGCGCTGGCGTCGCGCTTGTCTTATTTCCTCTGGGCATCGCCGCCCGACACAACACTGCGCCATTTGGCTGCCGCCGGTAAACTGCGGTCCAATCTATCGGCGCAAGTGAAGCGGATGTTGGCCGATCCCAAGTCGAATCGGTTCGTCCGTCATTTCGTGCGCCGCTGGCTGGATCTTGACAACATCGGCACGATGCCGCCCTCCGCGGATTTTCTAGAATACTACCGCGACAACCTCGAGACCGCGATGCGGGCGGAGACGGAAATGTTTTTCCGGCACGTGCTGGATCAAAACCTGCCGCTGCGCGAATTCCTCGATGCCGACTACTCCTTCCTTAACCGTGAGCTCGCCCTGCACTACGGCATCAAGGGCGTCGAGGGCAATGTGCTCAAACGCGTCTCGCTCAAGGGCAGCTCGCGCGGCGGATTGCTGGGGCAGGGCGCGTTCCTGACCGCCTCGGCCAATGGCGTCGATACCTCGCCCGTCATTCGCGGCATTTATGTGCTGGAAAAAGTGCTGGGCTATACGCCGCCCCCGCCTCCGCCCGATGTGCCCACCATTGAGCCGGACATCCGCAACGCCACCAGCGTCCGCGATCAACTCGCCAAACACCGCGAGATTGCCACCTGCGCCGCGTGCCATCGCAAGATCGATCCGCTGGGGTTCGCGTTGGAAAACTACGACGCCATCGGCGGTTGGCGCAGCGAGTACGGCCGGGACCTGCCCATCGATGCCACCGGCAAACTGCCCAACGGCGACACGTTCAATACACCGGCCGAATTCCGCACCCGCATCAGTGCGCGCCATGAACAGTTCACCCGCAACCTCGCCGAGCGGCTGCTGACCTACGCCCTCGGCCGCGAATTGATCGCCCTCGACCGCCCGCACATCGACGCCATCATGACGCGCATGAACCAACCCCGTGCCGGCCTCCACGACCTCATCGAGGCCGTCGTGCTGAGCAAGGCGTTTCACACCAACTAACATGGGCGCGCCATTCCAAATCGGCTCCTCCATTCCTGTGCTTCGGATGACCGATGAATCCGCCGCCAAGGCGTTTTACATCGATTACCTCGGCTTCGAGATTGAGTGGGAGCATCGCTTTCATGACACGCCCGAGTCGCCGCTGTATCTGCAACTGCGTCTGGGTGAATCCGTCGTGCATCTTAACGGTCACGCCACGCCGGACGATCCTCCGGCCGAAGTGCGAATTCCCGTGCAGGGCGTGGAAGCCTTTTGCGAACACCTTGCCTCCAAAGCCGGGACCGCCGGCCAACCCATGCCCGAGGTGGTTGACCCCCGAGGCGTCGGCCGCAACACCGATATGAATCTCGAAGATCCCGATAGCAACCTGCTGACCTTTTGGGAGCCGATCGATTAGTAGTTGGTAGGGCGCGCTGTCCCAGCGCGCCG
>DJHS01000056.1:0-170 GCA_002433235.1 Verrucomicrobia bacterium UBA6614 | reverse complement strand
CTTCCCTTTTCCCTGTCACCCGCCATCATCGGCGCATGCAGACGCTTTCCCGACGTTCCTTCATTGGCCAAACCGCCCTCGCTTTGCCGGCCTTGAGCTTTGCGCCCACGCTGTTGGCCAAGGACAAGGACGACCCGAACCGCTTTCAAATCGGCATTCAGGAATACACT
>DJHS01000091.1:49015-49651 GCA_002433235.1 Verrucomicrobia bacterium UBA6614 | reverse complement strand
CATGCGGGGTACACCGATCAACTATCCCTCCTCGGCTGCGGGCACGTCCCGGCCCGTACCGATGTTCTCGGATCCGCGGATGGCCTACCAGAGTATCTTCGGCAGTGTCGCTGGAGAAAAATCCCGGGACGCGTTCCTGGCGGAAACGTCCTGGTTCACTGATCTGATCGAAGATAGCGCTCGCACCCGCAAACGACTAAACGGCGCGGAAGCGGCGAAATTCGACCGCTACGTTGACGGCCTGCGCCAGGTCCGGAAACAGCGCCATAGCCTACTGGCGATGAAGAAAACTCTCGCCAAATTCAAGCCCGAGTACGTCGAGGCCTTCGACAACCCGGAGCACAGCGGCCAATGGTGGGAGGCCGGCATCGACGTCGGCGTAGCCGCCTTGCAGGCCGGAGTGACCAACGTATTGACGGTCGACGCCGGGCTCAGCGGACCTATGGGCATGCCGCTTGATACCTTCGCACGCGGTTGGGCGAAAGGTAGAAAAACCCCCATAAAGTCGTCACACGACATCGGTCATTGGCCCCAGACGGGCAACGCGACAGGCCCTGACTGGGTGAAAGTCCGTCACTACAGCCTGGAGATGCTGGAGCGGATCATTCAGCCGCTGGCCGCGACCCCGGAGCCAAA
>DJHS01000091.1:0-48614 GCA_002433235.1 Verrucomicrobia bacterium UBA6614 | reverse complement strand
CACGGCAATCACTGGCCGTTCCTGCTCATCGGCAACCTGGGCGGGCGCATCCGCAGTGGCCGCCATATCCAGTTGCCCTCCTGGGGCTCGTCGGTGAATTCCGCGAATTCAACCAACGTCGCCCCGCTCGCCTTTGATAAGCGCCCGGACGATGGACGCACGGTGAACGCGCTGTGGGCCACCTTGCTCCACGCAGCGGGATCGCCCGTCGACGGCTTCAATCTCGATAAGGCACCTGCAGGTCTGGACAAACCCGGTCCGATTGAGGAGTTGCTTGCATGAGCGTTAGACAGCGCAGACCTGCAATGCAGGAGTTTGTCAGGGGCAGCTTTCCTTTGATCGCTGTTACTATCCTTCTACTCAGCCTGAAACAAAACCTTAATGCGGATGTAGTGCCTCCTCCGCTGGATTGCACGACAAAGGATGGCGCGGATGCTGCATCCGTGAGGAGCGCGCAAATGGCTTGGGCGAAATATCTGGGCGAGGATGGCATTGAGAAATCCTTCCCACTTGATCGGGACGGAAAGGTGCGGATTGAGATGATCCTGATCCCGCCGGGCAGGTACTTTCGCGGCGAAGGCAAGAATGCGGTGGCCATCACCCTGACACGCCCCCTTTGGGTTGGGAAGTACGAGGTAACCCAGCAGCAGTACGCAGCGGTCGCGGGGCGAAATCCCAGTCACTTCGATCAGGAAGACACCAGTGCCTACCCGGTGGATGCGGTGAGCCATCGTCAGGCGATCGCTTTTTGTGAACGCGCCAACCTGCTCACCGATGGTGAATTCCGGCTGCCCACCGAGGCGGAATGGGAATACGCCTACCGCGCCGGTACGCGAACCATCTGGTACAACGGCGATGACGAGACCAAGGTCGAAGCGATCGCCCAATTCGGGGAGAACAACCGCAAGCAACCTGCGAAGTTGGGCAGTCGTACGCCCAATGCCTTTGGCCTCCACGACATGGCGGGAAACCTGTGGGAGATCGTGTCGGACTATTGGACGCCCCGTTATGACAGGCGCACCACCGTCGACCCGATCGGACCGGAGAAGGGGCAGGGATGCGTTACCCGCGGTGGGAACTGGGGCGGGATTGCCCGCCAGGTCCGGGCGGCGAACCGGACGCGAGATGCGGAGACCTACGCCGGCGCGCATCTGGGCTTTCGAATCGTGCACGTCGCCCGGTTGCCGAAGGCAACGCTGCCCGCCCCTCCGCCGCTTGACTGCACCGGTCCCCATGGCGCCGATGCAGCCACCGTATTGGCTTCGCAACGCGCCTGGACTAGGCACATGGGCTTTGCCAGTCATGAGAAGTTGTTTCCTCTCACCGAAAACCGGAAGGTCAGCGTCCGCATGGTGCTGCTTCCGCCGGGCAAGTATTACCAGGGGAATCCGGGGAAGGGAGCGGTCGTAACCCTCACCCGCCCGCTCTGGGTCGGTAAATACGAAGTCACGCAACATCAGTTTGCCTCTTTGATGGGAGAGAATCCCAGCCACTTCAAGCAGGAGGGGAAAAAAACGAAAGTCTGGCCTGTAGACATGGTGAGTTATCTGGACGCCAAGGCGTTTTGTGAGAAGGCATCGAAAAACACCGACGCCCGATTCCGCCTGCCAACCGAAGCGGAATGGGAGTACGCCTACCGCGCCGGCACCCGAACAAAATTCTACAACGGCGACGACAATGATAAATCGGGTGAGATCGGACAATGCACCGATAATAACTTCGTGAGCACTACAAGAGTCGGCACGAAGCTGCCGAATGCCTTTGGGCTTTTCGACATGGCTGGAAATGTTTGGGAACGCTGCTCGGACTACTGGAATCCATCCTACGAACCCGTTGAGGCCACCGATCCTCAAGGGCCGAAAACCGGCTTTGCACGAGCCCAGCGTGGCGGAGGCTGGGACACCTATTGCCGGACCTGCAACGCCACCAGCCGCAGCGGTTCAACGGAAGCCTACGCCGGCAGCCAAACCGGTTTTCGCCTGACCCGCGTGCCGTAAGGAATCTTTCGATTTTGATGGAGCGGGTGATGGGAATCGACCCCATCGAACATCACCCCCCCGTTTTCAAGGGAAATACAGCTATCACACCGATCGCCCAGGAAACTCTGAGAGGCCCCATTCTCCGCACGTCACAATGTTTCCCAGAAGAAATGGGGGAAAACAGCGGGATTGAGATAAGAACCCTCGGAACTTCTCTGAATTAACATTGTGGATTAGAATCGACTTGGCGATTGGAAGCTGAAACTCCTAGTGACCTCTAGCGTCCTTTAATGGCGAATGGGTCCTTACCCAAATGATTCCATCCACCAAAGAAAACCCTCAGTTGCTGGCGCGATTAGCCGCGATTGTTGCAGTTTTGACTGTTCTTGGCGCGGCCTGGCCCGTGTTGTTTAACGAAGGCAGTGCGGTGGGGAAGTTGTTGGTGCGAATGCATCAGATCGAGGCGGCTGGCGACGTCGGTTTCGAGGCGGCGATGGAGGCTCATCTTTATGGAGAAACCGCGGAAGTCGCAACAACCAAGCCTGAAAGTGACCCGGCATCCGCAGTTGCGCATGTGTCGCGACTGCGACAGCTTGATCGAGGGATGGCTGTTCTATGTTTGGTACTAGCTGTGGGACTGCCGTTCGGTTGTCGCAAGTGGCCCAAGTTGTCTTGGCTATACTTGTTGCCGGCGTTGTGGCTACTGGTGAATGCACAGGCGACCGCGATTAACGGCGGCAAGGCCTTCGCAGAATTGGCTGTGCCGGCCCACGCAACGCGTTGGGGAATGTTCGTGGCACTGGCATTATTGATCTTGCGGAACCCACAAAGCGATTACACCGCAAACTGGGTTTTGCGAATCGGCTGCGCGTTGACTTTTGCCATCCATGGCTGGGAGGCATTCCATCTCAATCCGCCATTTCAGGATCTGCTGTATGTCACGGCCGGTCACGTCGGCATCAGTCTATCCGAGTCGGTTTGTCACGGCCTGCTTCGCGCAATCGGCGTCATGGATCTGGTTCTTGCCGTAAGTGTTGTTGCCGTTCAACTTCGGCCACTGCTGATATGGATGGCTTGCTGGGGATTGATCACCGCAGCCAGCCGTCCCATTGCCATGGGATTCGATGCCTGGCCAGAGTTCGCCATGCGCCTGCCGAATAGCGCCGCGCCTCTATTGGTACTATTCCTTGGGTTGCCGGCGGCATTTTCACTTTATTCATCTACAACTAACACACAACGAGAACCCGATACGTTATGAACAACCAATATATAACCGTAACCCGTAGGAACAACAATCGAGCGAGCATGATTGTCGCGAGTCTTATTTTGTCCGTGATCTCCGCAGTTTCTGCAAACGGCGCCGATCTAGCAAAACTAGACGTCAAAACCCTTGTCGCAAAGATGACCCCGCTCAAGGGCACTACACCGGCTCAGTGGCGTGTGGTATGGACGGGTGATGCCAGTCGCGAAGCGACCATTTCCTGGACCACCGCAGAACCCGGTAAAAAGCACGTCGTTTACTACGGAACCGAGTCCGGCGGTGAGGAAGGTAAACTCGCGCTGAGTCAGAAGTGCCAGTCTAATGGCGTATACACCATAAAGCAGCCCGAGCCGCCGAAGAAAATCGCACCGGCATATTATCATCACGCCAGGATCAATGGCTTGAAGCCGAATACGCGCTATTATTTCGTCTTGGAAAGCGACGGCGAACGGTCGAGAGAATTCTACTTCCGCACGGCTCCTGTTGAAGGCACCAACTTCACCCTTGTTCATGGCGGTGATTCGCGTAGCGGCCATGCTAATCGGTGCCGGATGAATTTGCGTATTGCCGAGCAGGCAACGTCGGATTCCAAGGCCCTCGCATTCGCGCATGGAGGAGATTACATCGTCTCCGGCTCCAAATGGGAGCAGTGGCGTTTGTGGCTGAGCCAGCATGAGCTGACGACTTTGGAGGATGGACGGGTATTGCCGATTATTCCCACGAAGGGCAACCATGATGGTGGCAAGATCTACTTCGAAGTGTTCGATCTTGAGATGGAGGCCGAGCGTTGGCACACAACTATGCTCGGCAAGGACGTGGCGCTGGTAACTCTGGATACCAACTCGCCGGGAGGTGGCCCGCAAGCCGAATGGTTGGAGGCCGAATTGAAACGTCTGCGGCCTGCGGTTCGTTGGTTGCTCGTGCAATATCACCGCCCCATGTATCCCGCTGTGAAGGGACCAGCGAAACATGCCCCCATTTTCTGCCCGCTATTCGACAAGTATAATGTCGATATTGCATTGGAGTCCGACGGTCACTGCATGAAGCGGACGGTCCCGATTCGCGGCGGCAAAAAGGATTCTACCGGAATCGTCTACGTGGGTGAAGGAGGCCTCGGTGTCGGCCAGCGAAAACCCGATGGCAATCGTTGGTACATTAAAAATGGTGGAAAGACGGGTAGCGCCCACCACGTCGTGCGCCTCGACTTCACCCCTGACAACCTGCGTGTCCGGTTTGTTCTCATGGACGGATCCACCTGGGATGATCACACGATCAAGGCGCGCAAACCCTGAACAACCAAAGAATCACTACTGGCAACCGAACATTCCTTCGATTGGCAGATTGGAGCAAACCAACGGGAAAAACTATAACAACCCGATCGGTATTGTCTCATGATAAAGCCCTTCCCTGCCTCAATCGTCCCCACCCGATCATCTCAGGTAACTCATCCACCACGATGAGACCCAATTTTCCCAATGTTCTCCCTATGTCTCAGTGCTGCTAAGGTGTGGGATTCATCGCTTCAATAAACCTCAGTGTTTATCGAGGGAAGCGGGGAGAACAGTGGGATTGAGATGAGAAACCTCTATGCTTCTCTGAATCAGGATGGCAGGGTAGGATTTTCATCAGAGATGAAAGTACTGATTCCAATTCTCATTGGTTTGTTGGTTGTGGGGTGTGGGGAAAAGCAAACCAATAACACTGATAAGGGAAACGACACTCCGTCAAAGGCTGCCAAGAAGACAGCAGCCTCTCAAAAAATCTCTTCGGCCCAAATCATTCCGCAAGCACAGCCGGTTTTCGCTTTGCTTGATGCCGTGAAAAACAGCGACCAGAATCAACTGAAGACTGTTTTCTCCATGAAGCATCAAGAAGAATACGAAAATGAAGGATGGGATAAAGTTTTAGCGAGATACCAAAAAGCTTTCACGGAAGTGTTGGGAGATTACAAACCTGAAGATTTCACCTTTGAATTCAAAAGCATTGCTGACGAGAGAGAGGACATCGTAGGCAAGGTATCAATCACTCGCAAGGGCAAGGAGTCTGGCGAATTACCTGACTTAAGAGTCATCAAGGAAAACGGTGTATGGAAGATGGCTGAACGATAAAACGTATTGAGATAAGACCCAAGTCTCCCGGGAGATCTCACAACTCTCGACACAGATTACACAGTTGTTTCCACGACTAATCCTCTGAACTTCTCTGAATCAGGATGGTGGGGAACGTTGGATTTGGACACGATCATTGATTCAATCGATAGCTTTCTCTTTTTTATCGATTAACAGAATTGGCTCTAAACAAGGTATTCTTTTTTTCAACATGAATTGGCCAACCCAAAAAATGCTCGGAGCATCCCTGTTATGTATTCTTTTTTTTACATCGGGATGCGTATCATCTTTAATTCTAGTCGCGCGCGACCCGCTGCAGTCGTCTAGTAATTCTTACCCATCTGTACGGGTGGCTGGAGATTCGTTGAAACATCCAGACATTCTAACGCCATTCATCTTGCTCGATCTTCCGTTTTCAGCCGCATTGGATACAGTGATGCTACCCTCTGATACCGCCAATGCTAAGCGATTGAAAAAACATAATCCAAAGACGAAAAAAGAATGACCAGTCTGGGGAAAAATTTTACCTGATTACACAGTTGTCTCCACGACTAATTCTCTGAGTCATCTCTGAACCAGAAAAGAGAAATCTCAAGAACCCACAGATTCCAATTGGGATAGTGTGGAAAAGAGGTCGATGAACTTCTGGAGTTAGAGATTCTTGAACCCACCGAACCCGATGTGTGGGAGATGTATCATCGTGGATTGATCGACAAGGAGAAGAGAGACTCTCTCCTGTCACCATTCAAACACAAACGGCAGATGAAGAAGCAAGAACGTGTCAGGAAGCAAAAACAGGTACAGAAATGGCAAGGAATGAGACAGAACCAAATCGACATGGAATTGGCTCGGAATGCTGAACCAGATGAGTGGGTTCAGTACATGATCTTGAAGAGACTGGGTGTCGTTTGAGTCGTTCAAATTGTGCTTAAACCTAGTCTTTTGTCTCTGTAAAGAAATATGTTGACACCCCCTGTAGGTTAGGTATCCCAAACGGCAATCCCAACCTTTAACGGTACTCAAGACATGAAACCTAACTTCAAAAAACCCCTTATTCTGACAACCCTCATTTCAATCACATTGCTCTCCGGCTGTGGAGGGAGTGGAGACAAAGAGCAATCCTCAGGTAGAGGTGGCAATCAACAGGCAGCCGGTGGAGGTGGCAATCAACAGGCAACCGGTAAGGGTGGTGAAGCAAAACAGGGAATGCCCGTGGTTAAAGGACTTCAGCTTGGAATGACATCCGACGAAGTGTTGGAAGTACTAAAGAGTGATACATTCAAGAAATTCGGCACACCATCATACGTTGTTGATGACTTGTACCCCAACGGCTATTTCCATTTTAATTCAAAAATTTCATCTGCCTTAGTAACCACCGACGAAAATAAAAAACTTAATTGGGTAAGATTTGAAGGCAGTAGAGATCCTCGTCGAAAACGAAACCCTGAGTGGGCTGACGCAATTCAAATTCTGTGGAATGCATCTGCAGTATCCAGTAGTGAATTTGCGAAAAAATTTGCTGATGCTTATGGGATCCCAAAGTTCGAATCTAAATTGGATGATGACTTGAACCACTACTGGCTATATCAGGACTCAAAATTGGGGTATAAGATAGAAATTTTTACCTTTGGACAAGATCCTGGGACAGATCCTGTATCTATGATTTTGATGCAAAAAATCCAAAAATTAGGTGATACAAAATTTGATGATTAGGAAACAGTAATTGTTCAATCAGTCACTTAAGATGGAGAGCAATGCTCTCCATTTTTTTTGGTGCTCTTTGACTCCACGGCTAATTCCCTCCTTCACCCACCCAATCATCTCAGATAATTCATCAATCACGTTGAGACCCAAGTCTCCCGGGAGATCTCACATCTCTCGACACAGATTACACAGTTGTCTCCACGACTAATTCTCTGAATCACCTCTGAACCCAATCAGGGAAATCCTCCAACCCCACAGATTCCAATTGGGATAGTGTGGAAAAGAGTGAAATGTGTTTTGGGAATCGAACCCAAAGAACATCGAATTCCCCGTTTTCTGCGGGAATACAGCTATCACGCTAATCACTCAGAAAACCCTGTGAGACCCCATTCTCCCAGTGTTCTCCCCACATCTCGGTGATGTTGAGGTGTAGGATTCTTCGTTTGATTGAATCTCTGTGTTTCTCAGGGGAATTATGGAGAACAGTGGGATTGGAGTGAGAATTCTCTGAACTTCTCTGAATCGGGATGATGGGGTAGGATTCTCTCTAGCGATGAGAATGTTGTTTTCAATATTTTTTCTCTTGGTGCTCCTTTGTGACACCAGAGGTAAAAAGCCGACAGGCTCTAGCAATGGTCGTTTATCTGAAGATCTTGTTTTCATTAATTCCATTATAAAGAACCACTGTGTTCAGTGTCATGGAGAAAAAAAACAAAAGGCCGATATCAGGCTTGATCAGATTAACTGGGATAACTTATCAGCTGATGCAGCTAATCTTCAGGAGGCTTTGGATCAGGTTATTCTTAGGGATATGCCTCCGCCAAAAGAGTCCAAGTTGAGCAAGGAAGATCGACTGAAGTTTCACTCACTCCTATCTGATAATCTCCGACGTTCCCTCGCCAGTAATCGGCAACCAACTGGATTCGTCCCAGCTAGACTTACCAAGGCCCAATTCATTAATTCTCTCGAGGAATTGCTTTCAGTTCCTATTAGGGAAGATTTGGCCTCATCGCTGCCTGGTGACAAGAGTGGGGATGAAAGTGCCGATAAGAATTTGTTCAATAACAATCGCAGTACTCTTACCTTCACCCTGCTTCACTATGAATTGTATAAAAGTTGCATTGAGGATGCCTTGGATCGCGCCATTCCAGATGAGGCACCCACGATGTCTCCATTCTGGTCACATCGCTTTGACTTCTCTGTGGAGACGGACACTCCCACCAAGGGAAGAGACAGAGGCAAGGAAGTCCCCAGGCTGATTATTAAAGGGCAACGTATTGAAGATATCCAGCCACCTGTTGGGTACGTTTGGAACCGTTCTGAGCCATTTGATCGATTGCCAACGAGGCCCCGTTTCGGAGTTGAAGACTTTGTTGATACAAAGTTTCTTTACTTTGGTAAAACCCGAGTCAGCCCCCCGTTGCCCTTAGCCAATGATGGTTATCTTTTGCACCCTATGTACTCGCCGCTCGAGTTCGATAGGATCGATGTGCATTTTCTCGGGCCCAACTCAACATTTGTTTTTCACGAAATCAAGAAGAGTGAGGGTTTGTATCGTTTGCGAGTTCATGCGGGTAAAGGGGATAACAGTAAGGAACACCCCAAGCTGTCTGTTTATGCGGGACCTGTCTCGTACTTTCTTTCTCCGAAGATGCGCAAGGCAGGCCAGTCAGTCCTAGTCGATGCGCCAAAAGGCGAGCACAAGGTTTATGAATTCTTTGCTCAGTTGAATGAGGACTTGGAACGTACGGTAAGAGATAAAGTGATTACCTGGCCTCTAGGATTCATGCTTCGCAATGAAGTTTATATCCCAGATGGCCAAAAGGTGGTTTCGCCCGCCTTGCATATACAGAGAATTGAGCTTGATGGGCCCTATTACGAAAGCTGGCCGATTACAAGAGAACGCAAAATATTTCCCAAGAAAATTCCTGCTGAATCAGAGGCTAGTTATGCTGAGCGAATTATTAGTCAATTTTTGACTCGAGCTTTTCGGGGAGACGTACAGCCTGAATTGCAGAAAAAATATTTTGCCCATTGGAAATCAGTAAAACAAGATGGATTGTCATTCAGGCAAAGCATCAAGCATACGCTTAAATCGATTCTTCTGTCGCCAAACTTTCTTTACCTTGATGCAGATTCCACAAGAAATCGTCATCAGGAAGTTGCAACAAGACTGGCTTATTTTCTTTGGAACTCCCCGCCGTCTGCTCAATTGCTATCCCGATCCAAGAGGTCTAACTGGAAACCTGCCAATGAACTTGGCTACATGCTAAATCATCCTCGGTTTGGGCGTTTCATGGAAGCTTTTGCCTGGCAATGGCTGCAGTTAAAAGAGAAGCCAGATGAAATGCTTCGTGGAAGGGTGATCAATCGACACATCTTAGCGGAGCCGGCGAAGTTTCTAGAGTATGTTTTTCAAAACAACCTTTCGTTGGAAAATCTGATAGACTCGGATTTCCTCGTCATCAACGATGCGCTGGCTAAATGGTATGAGATTCCCAAGGAACAGGGGATTGGGTTTGCGAGGGTCGATTTGCCGGATGATTCACCTCGTGGCGGTGTATTAACAATGGCTGCGCCACTGACCACGCAAGCCAAAGAAAATGGTGTATCCGATCCCATTCTCCGTGGAGTTTGGATGTGTGAAAGAATTCTGGGACGTCATTTGCCTCCTCCGCCGATGAATGTGGAATTTCCCAATCCAGATGATTTCAAGGACTTTGAAAAGCTCACCATCAGAGACCAACTTAAATTTCATCAAGAAAATGAAGCCTGTTATGGATGCCATCGACGGATAGATCCCCTAGGTCTGCCCTTTGAGAATTTTGATGGTTACGGGCGCTGGCGTGAAACAAACTACGTCTATAAAATGATCAATAAAAAGACTGCCCGATCAATTCCTCTGGCTAAGGTAGATGCTCGCTCGGAAATCAAGGGTGATAAGGTTGGCGGCATAAAAGAATTCAAGGCGTTATTGAAAACAAAATACAAGGCGGAGATCCTAAAGTCTTTCACCAATTTCATGTATGCCTATGCCATAGGAAGATCTGTGCGACTTGAAGAGAGAGAGATGATCGATAATATGACTGCAAAATTTAAGGCATCCGGTTATAAGCCTGAGATGCTGCTGAGACTCATCGTTGAAAGTCAGACCTTTTCAAATCCAAGGGGGAAATAATGATAAAACAACGCATCGATCGAAGAACGGCATTGAGAGGATTGGGGGCACTATGCTTCCTGCCCCAACTTGAAATCATGGCAGTTCCTAAACCAGAGGATCGGCCGAAGCGTTTTTGTTCGGTTTTTTTCCCTTTTGGTGTCACCTCTTCTAATCGAGGTCAGAAACATCCAGCCCTTTGGTATCCTGAAAAGGTGGGGCGAACATACAAGCCTACACCAAGCTTGGAGCCGTTAAAACGGCGTGAAGACTTTTCAATTTTATCAGGGCTGTCGCACCCGCAGTGCCGTCACATGGCACACATTACCAACCACTATATGACCGGTAGTTCCCTCAAACGAGGGATCGTAAACCATGAATCGATTGATCAGGTCATCGCCAGGAACACCGGGCTTCATACGCGCGTTCAGTCACTCCAGTTAAGTACGACTGAAAACAGTATGTCTATCAGTCCCAAGGGAAAATCACTGCCGGCCCTTCGGAACCCTCGAAGTGCCTTTGATTATCTCTTTTCCAATAAAGTGCCTCCGACAGAAGCTCGTAAGCGACGGATTTTGAATAAAAAAATAACCGATACCGTGCTTGAGGATTACAAACGACTGGAGAAGCGGTTGGGCAAACAGGATCGCGATAAGATGGAGGAATACCTCGCAGCGATCAACCAAGCGGAAGAGAAAATCAAACGTTCGGAAAAATGGGCCAACACACCTTTCCCGAAGGTGAACAGGACTTCTGCCGATTTTGACACGGATACAGCCTCCGCTGCGGAATTTTTTGACCTGATGTATGAGGTAATCTTCCTGGCTTTTGAGACAGACCAGACCCGGGTCGCGTCCCTCATGTATGGAGCAGAAAATGCCTCAAGCAGCATGGTAAATAAATTTGCTGCCCCAGTGATCGGGGGAGGCAATCTCCATCGATGCGGTCACCGATACCAATTTGATAAGACCGCCAAATGGGATTACTTCCTTTCTGAACGCCTCCATGCCTTCATGGAACGACTGAGCAACAGTAAATCAGAAAATGGATCCCTCTTGGATGACACCATTATTCTCCATGGCAGCTCAACCAGCACACTGCATAACTACAGGAATTATCCCTTGATTCTGGCAGGAGGAAAAAACATGGGATATCACCACGGCACCCACCGCACCTACTCCGAGGATATTCCTTTCTCAAATCTGTTCGTCACCATTGCCAACAGTATGGGAGTTCCGATAAAAAGCTATCACGATAGTACAGACCACATTGGTGATGTTTTGAACACCGACTAATTCTCTGAGTCATCTCTGAACCCAATCAGAAAAATCCCCTAATCCCATAGATTCCAATTGGGATAGTGTGGAAAAGAGTGGGATGTGTTTTGGGAATCGAACCCAACGAACATTGAATTTTTATGATTTTTGTATTTTTTGTAATAAAATGTGTTTTTGGCTAGTTTTTGATTCTTGTCGACTATCCACGGATTTCATGGCAGTCCAAGGCCCAGTTTGGCCGATTCGGGGGGTGGTTTGGAGAATTGATGCGGTGTTTTCGCCAAACCATGGGGTGTTTCGGCCAATTGCTAGGGTGGTCTTTGTGAGGAATATTGGATGTATTGACCGGCGGACTTGAGCCGGTCGCCCATGTCGCCGATGACCATGTAGGGCCATTTGCAGGTTGGACGCATGGCGTTTGTCCTCGGCATCACCAAAATGGAGGTCAGGGTCTGTTCCATGCCGGCAACAGGATCCATTGAGTTCCCTTCACTAGATTCAAACCCTTCACCCAACGAAACTCGCAATATGCCGCGCAAATCTCTTTCTGGTTGAGAGAATCTATTCCCTGCCTTGATTGAAATTGAAGAATCAGCAAGTGGTTTAACGCTTTTTCGCAAACAGCCGGCCTGGAAATTGCTTGGCGAGGTGTTTGAGTTCCAGTTGCAGGAGTGCCACAGTGACCTTAGGAACTGTCAGGCCAGTCTGGTGAACGATTGCATCAAGGGGCCGTTCGTCGTGTGTGAGTTTCCCGTAAACGGCTTTTTCGTCGGACGTGAGTTGAGGAAGCGGCTTTTTCTCGATTTGGTTTGAGGCAAAGAGAGTGTCGAATTCCTCGAGAACATGCTCAGGTCCGGCACAGAGTTGGGCGCCATCACGGATAAGATCGTGGCAGCCAGTGCTGCGGGGATTGTCAATGCGGCCGGGTATGGCAAAGACAGCGCGTCCGTATTCCGCCGCGAAATTGGCGGTGATAAGCGCGCCACTGGCGCGGTTGGCCTCGACCACAACAGTGGCACGAGCCATGCCTGCCACGATTCGGTTGCGAATGGGGAAGGACTGCTTGTCGCCTCGACGGCCAAATGGAAACTGGGTGATAACCGCGCCATGGGAGGAAATGCGCTTGAACAGATCAGCGTTCTCGGATGGATACACAATGTCCAGACCAGTGCCAAGTATGGCAATGGTACGGCCGTACACGGACAGGGCGCCCTCGTGGGAGGCGGTGTCCACGCCCCGGGCACCGCCACTGATGATAGTCAGGCCCGCCCGGGCCAACTGACCAGCCAACTGATGGGCGGCGGCGCGTCCGTACTGGGTGACCATCCGGGTACCCACCATGGCAACGGCGTGATCATCCTCGGCCGCAAGTTGGCCGATCACGTATAAAACGATGGGCGGATCGTGAATCTGTTTTAAAAGCAGCGGATATCCTGAATCCAGGACGGTGATGACTTGGGCACCAAAATCACGAACGCGTCCCAGTTCACCTTGGAGATCAACGGATTGTTCCCAACGCGCAATGGCGCGGGCCCTGGCGGGGCCGATCCCTTCAACCCCTCCAAGCTCCCTTTCAGGCGCGCGCAGAATCGCGGGAGCATCGCCGAACATATCCAGCAAACGACGGATGGTAGCGGGGCCAATATCGCGAATGAGGTTTAGGGCCACCAACGCCTCGCGGGGGTTCATGGATCGCTTTTAACGCAGGAATGCCCGGCTGGCAAGCGTGCGAGTTTAAAGAAGACTTCGCCTGTTTAATTGCGGACGTTAAACAGGAAATTACGGGCGGGCTGCCGCAGCAGGGGGCGGTTGAAGGGGGGCGGAGGCACGCTGGCGCGGATGACGGTGGAAGGCGCGGAGGATCGGCTGTTGGCCTGGGTGCCGCCGGCAGTGGCGGGATTGTAGTAATAGGGTGGGCCGTAGCCGCCGGACATATAGGTGCCAACCATGGGAGCCGTGCGCTCGATGGTATAGGCGTTGTTGGCCCAGTTGGTGTCACCGGTGGGGACGCCCCAGAACTGCACGCCGGGATTGGAAAAATAGCCAATCCGCCGACCGGTGCCATAGGCCATCAGGGTCCGAATGGGATTGGTAAAGCCACCGCTGACGGTATTGAACCGCCACGCAAAGGAGTTGGTAAAGGCACCGCCAAGATTGGCGCCGATGTCATTGGTAGCGTGGTTGCAGCCGAGGTTATGGCCAATCTCATGGGCCAGGACCGAGGTGTTAATATAGGGGGCCTCGATGGCGTTGAAACCAAAGTCCGGCGCAGGGAAGAAACTGGTGAGCAGCCAGGAGGTGCCGTGGAGAATGTTGTTTCCACTGGCGGGAACCATGAGGGTGACGAGGTCGGCACGGTGCTGCACGCGAAGGGAATGGATGTCCTGCGTCTGCGGGCTGGTGTTGTAGGTCATCTGTTGTAGATCGGTGGTGAGATTACCGGTGGAGCTGTAATTAATAATGCCGGAATGGACGAGGCGAATGCGGGCTGCGGTGCCGCTCTTCAGGAAACAGGCGTTGATCTGGGAAACGGCCAGACGAATACGGGTCTCGACGCCCAGCAAGCCCGCCAGTTGGTTGGCAGCCTGCGGCGTGTAAAGAATCATGGTACCGATGACAGGCGGACCGTAGACGTTGGTCACGGGCTGGGGCCACGGATTGGTGCCGATCAGGGTGGTGGTAAACCACGGCATGCCGGGCACGGGAACGACCTGATTCCAAGGAAGCTGTGGCATGCTGACGACGCCGTTCTCCGGGATTTCATCGGGGCTGGGCAACGCGGCGGCGTAATGGTCGTGCAGGTGATGATCGACATTCATCTTGTCATGGTCCAACTCCACTACACTATAGCTGCCGGGGCCGGCGTAGTTGATGACAAACGACCGACCATCAGCGAGGTTGATCGAGCCGCCAAACGTGCCCTTGTGGGAAACCAGTGAGACTTGGCTCTCGGGTTGCCCGCGCACCACGCCCATGACAGAAGTAAAATCCTCGGCCTCATGGTCGGCCCGACCAAAATCGATGGTGACGGTCTCACCGGGAAACAATTCAATGCGCAGGGAGCCGCTTGATTTCTCCAAGGTTTCCAACACGCCCGGGTCAATAGCCACGTGTCGATGCCGCTTGGCGAAAGGCGCCTCGGGGATTTTTGTTTTCGCGAGTGATTTTTTTTGCCGCTCGTCCAGCGAGGTGACGAGTTGCGGTGGGGCGGTCCAGACAAAGAACACCAGCCACAATGCCACGGGCAGAAACACCATTGCACCAATGGCGGTCCATTTGCCAATTTTCCTCGCTTTTTCGCTGTTACTCACGGCTCGCGGGGACCCAAGACCGGCCACCACCCGGGTTAGACGGCAGACTTTGGCGGATCACTCCATTCACATGGACGCTGTACCGGGCGGCTTGGTTACTGATTTCGAGGGTCATTTCGTGGATAAATAATCCGAGTTTCTGGCAATGATTCGGGCATTTAGGTTTAAAATTCGCGCATTGTTGGCTTGGTTTACGATGCCGGTGGGAACGCCGCCAAATTTGACATCCGGATTTGAGAAGTAGCCAATGCGATGGCCTGGGGCGTAGGCCATGATGGTACGGTACTGCCGGTTGCCCTTTCCGTTATTGGCATAAAACCGCCAGCCAAAATTGTCGCCGGCTCCATGCTTGATCTTGCTGGTGCCGGGATCACCCACGGCATGGTGGCAGCCCATGTTGTGACCGCACTCATGAGCGAGGACGGTGTAGTACAACGACATAGCTCCGACCACATTAAATCCAAGTTGAGGCTTGGGGGAATTCCCGCCAAACAGCCAACCCACGCCTCCGCCTCCCGAACTTGTGACCAAGGTCACAATATCCGCCTGGTGACGCGCACGGAGCTTGCCAACCTCGTCCTTCAGGGCGGTTCCGGATCCACCGAATGTCAGTCGGCGCAAGTCCAGACCCTTGTCGCCACCGGACTGGTAGTTGACTTTTCCCACGTGAACCAAGTTCAACTCAGCCTTGATGCCGCTATCCTTGAAAGCCTGATTTGACCGGCTTACCGCCACATTAACCCGCGCCTTGATGCCCTTGTCGTTCCCAAACCGGGAAAGGGCAGCCTGCGTATAGACCACCATCAGATCCACACGCGCCACGCCACCTGTCGAAGTGGTGGTGGGCTGAGATACGACATTTGTCCTCGAGGTTTTACCGCCGCCCGGTTTCGTGGATGTGTTCAACGTGTGCTTGGTTCCGTTGTTTTTATTGGCCGGCTTCTTGGTTATGCTGGTGGGCTTCGCGGGCTTCTTTTGGGCTGTGTTGGTGGGCGCGGGTTTCTTGGAATTGGTCCCGGTTCGCCCCTGTGTGGTGGCCTTCGTCTTGGTCAGGGCACGACCCGACGAGCCCGGCTTCTTCTTTTGGGCTTGCAGACCGTTCTTGTTTTTGCCGGTGTCCACCACCACAGGGGTTTTCCGGGTTGAAATTTTGTCAGGCCGCATACCCATGTTTAGGGGCATACCCCGCAAGGCGCGCCGGGAAAGTGCCAGCCGCAAATCCGCCCGCAACTGCGCCGTGTTCATTCCCGCTGCCCCATCAAAAACCATCTCGTATCCACGCGGCAACTTTGCCGGAACGACCTCGCGGTTGGAGCCGCAGTCCAACAGACCGGTCGAGAAATCAACCTCCGCCGCCCGGTGCAGACCCGGCGCCAAGTAATTCAGGGTGAAAAATCGCCCATCCGCCAACTCCACCGAACCCGCCAACGCGCCCTCAACATCCGAGAACACAGCCACGCCCCCCGGTTCGTCTTCCACGACACCATGGCTCAGCTTGCCGCCAACAGGAGACTGCGTCACTCGATCCACCTTGATCCCCAGATTGACCCCTTCCACCGGGCTGAATTCCAGCCGACCACCTGGGGTGAACAATTCCCTTCGCGCGTCATCCTCCAACGACACCATCCTCTGCACACCCGCCGCCGGATCGCGCCAGAATTCCGGCATAACCAGCCCATCTATGGGCGCCGCCAGCGTTGGACGCGGCGCAGGCTCCAAAATCCACCACGCCGACACCGACAAAACCGCCGCCAAAAATGTTGCCAGATAAACCTTTTTCATGCGTCCCACTTCGTCATCCAACTCTACATCGTGGTTCGCCGCCAATTTCTTACATGGAATTGCAAAAAAAATTCCCCTGCCTCAAACTCCCTCCTCCAACCCCAAAAAAATGTTCATTGTACACGTTCACGTCCACGTCAAGGACGGCACCGAGGATGCCTTCCGTGCTGCCTCGCAGGAAAATGCCCGCAACAGCGTGCAGGAACCCGGCATCGCCCGTTTTGATGTCTGCCAGCAGACTGATGATCCCACCCGTTTTCTCCTCATCGAGGTCTACCGCAATCAGGACGCCCCCGCTGCCCACAAGGAAACCGTCCATTACCAGACCTGGCGCGATACCGTAGCCGACATGATGGCCGAGCCGCGCCAAGCCGTTAAATACACCAACCACTACCCTGATGACGAAGGTTGGTGACACGCCTTTTGAGTTCGCCACCGCCACGCGAATCCTCTTCGGCCCCGGCAAACTCGCTGAAGCCGCGCCCGCCATGCGTGCCTTGGGCGACCGCGCGCTGGTCGTCACCGGCCGCACCTCTCAGCGCGCCCAGCCTCTCCTGGATCTTTTAAAGGACACCGATTTTGCCACCCACGCCATCTCCGGCGAACCCACGCTGGCGGACATTCAGGCCGCGCTCCCTACAGCCAAAGATGTCCAAGCCGTGATCGGCATTGGCGGCGGCAGCGCCATTGACGCCGCCAAAGCCATCGCCGCTCTCGCCACCAATCCCGGCGATCCCCTCGAATACCTTGAAGTGATCGGCAAAGGTCAGCCTCTCCTCCACAACCCGCTCCCAGTCATTGCCATCCCCTCCACCGCCGGCACCGGCGCGGAAGTCACCCGCAATTCCGTCCTGACCTCACCCGAGCACAAGGTCAAGGTCAGCCTCCGCCATCCCCTGATGCTCCCCCGCCTAGCCATCGTCGATCCCGAGTTGACCCAGGGCCTTCCCTCCGACATCACCGCCGCCACCGGGATGGACGCCCTCACCCAACTTATCGAGCCCTTCACTTGTCGCCGTGCCAATCCCCTCACCGACGCCCTCTGCCGGGAAGCCATTCCACGGGCCGCCCGGGCCCTGCGCCAAGCTTGTACGGATGATCCCGCTGCCCGCGCCGAGATGGCTTTTGCCTCCCTTTGTGGCGGCCTTGCCTTGGCCAACTCCGGCCTCGGCGCGGTCCATGGATTCGCCGCGCCGCTCGGTGGAATGTACCACGCCCCGCACGGTGCCCTTTGCGCTGCCCTGCTGCCACACGCATTCCGCATCAACAAATCCCGTTCACCCGCGCGTTTTCAGGAGGTGGAAAAAATGCTCGGCACGGACGATGGCGCTGATTGGCTCCAAAAACTGGCTTCGGATTTGGAAATCCCTGGCCTCGCCACTCACGGCATTGAAGAATCCGACTTTCCCGGAATCATCGAGAAAGCCAAGGCGGCCAGCAGCATGAAGGCCAATCCCGCCGAGTTAACCGACGAGGAACTCACCCAAATCCTTCAAGCCGCCCTTTAACACAAATCAATCCGGATTCAACGCCTGGCGCATGGCCTTCAGGAGCACCGCCTCAGCGCCGGGGTGAACCCAGCACCAATCAGCAAGGTTGCCATCCTTCTCCCGCCAGTGTTTTTCCGTCGGGATGTAGCCCGTGCCACCCTCGCCATAGCCGGCAACCATGATGAACTGGCCGGGACGCATCTTCTGTGCCGCGAGTTGAAACTCCACGTAACTTTCACCGGGCAACAAAAGAAGTTGCGCCACCCCAAGGTCAATGGCCGGCACATCCACCGGCTGACCACGCTCGCACCGTTGCCGCCAACTCAATCCCATGGCCGCGAGACACTGCTGCCAAGGATCGCCTCCCTTCACCAGCTTGGATTGAAAGTCTGCAGCAGCAAAACCGGAGTGATTGCGCGGCACCAATTTCACCTTGGCATTACGAAACTGAACCAGCCGCAGCGGATGTTTCTTCGTGTTGTCCCAAGCCTTGACCATGGCGACATGCAGTCGATTGGCGAGAACCGTGCGGTTCTTGCGTTCGCCGGTGTTATACTTGCCCGCGGTGACATTGCCGCTGGCGCCGCTGTAATAAATCTGTAGACAATTGGGGGTCTCCTTTTGGCGCTGAGCACGGGCCATGCCGGGAAAATCAGCGCTGACCTCACCCGTACGATAATAGCTCATTGGATGAGTGGCGTAACCAGTGAGGGCCACCAATGGCCGCGCCCCATCCCAGAAAGTCAGGGTTTTAAGCCAAGGATCAATCGTCCCCTCGGGAGCCTTGGCGGCAAGGATGTTCCGACCGCTGGCGCTGCCCCGGCCAAAGGACACTTTGCCGCCCGGCAACACGTAGCGACGGTTGGAAGCAATCTTTTCAACCTTGGCCTGCCCGATGCCCACGTGCGTCACCCCAAGTGGCCGCCGCAAGGAATCGCGCAAGGCCGCGGCCGTGCGCTGGACGGCTTTCTCATGAAACGCAAGATCACAAATACTGCCTTTCAATCCCCGCGCTTTCAGAAGCTGCTGCGCCTCCAGGTCCGCCACGGGCGCCTCATGCTGATGCACGGCACTGACGAGGACACGCTCCCGTGTAGTGCCAGCCGCCTTGGCCAACGATTCTCGCCACCGGTCAAAGGAGGCGTTGCGCAGTTCGCACCAGTCAACACTCACGAACACAACCGGCTTGGCTCCGCCCGTGATCACCACGCCCTTGGCAAAAAGTGGATCGGCAATGCTTTTGGATTTCCAAAGACCACCCATCATGCCATGCCCAAGGGGCACAGTGACATCCGCGGTGAATGGGGCGACAGCGAACTGGGGAGCGGCGAAACCGGCAAGGGGTGCACAGCACAACACCGCCCATCGAATAAAAACGAAATTCACGGGGAACAGGATGTTGCCGGCACAACCGGCTGGCAAGCGTGATTACTCGCCGCCGAGTTCCACTTGTAACAACTCGTCAGCCGTCCACGCCTTCGTGCCCCGTCCGGCTGTTTCCTCCCGGACCGCCTTGACCTGCTCAGGTGTAACCAAACCCGCGGCGTTGCCCCAAGCGTTTCGGATATAGGTGATCACGTCAGCCACCTGCTTGTCAGACATGGCCGCGCCAACGGGTGTCATCGCGCCCGAAGACCAAGTCTGGCCCAAAACCTCGATGGGGCCGGTTAGGCCGTTGTTGACGATGCGAATGATGCGTTCCGGTCCCTCAGCCAAAACCCATTCCGAGCCGGCCAGCGGTGGGGCACCCTGCCCCTGCGAACCACCGCCGCTGGGCTGGTGGCAGTTGGAACAATTCTGCTTGTACAAAGCCGCCCCACGCTCGATTTGCAATTCCTTGGGCGTCTTGGCCTGCGTCGCACTGATCTCAGCCTCGTCCGTGTACGGCGCATACACCAAGGCGGAGAAACCGCCGTCGGCACTGTCAGTGATATTGCAGCCCACATAGGTGACGAGCGCGAAAACAATGGTCAACCCCAATGGCATGGTCACGCTGCCGGTAGTCGGCTCGGCGTTCTCGGGCAACATGTTGTCGGTGGACTGGCTCATTGCTTGGTTTTCTCGTCCGGTTTCCGCGAAACAATCACTGGCTTGGGTGCCTCCGGCAATTCCATGTCCTGCTTCAGGCTGAGCAGATAGGCAACCAGCGCGCGCGCGGAGGGCTTGGGCGTAACTTCATATCCGGGCTCAATGGAATTGCCTTCCGCATCCAGCACGGCATTCCCACTGAGCTTCGCCCCTTCCTCCACTTTGCGCTTGTTAAACAGATAGGTATAGGGCGGCATCACGGACTTTTCACGCCCCGTCTCAGAACGCGGCTTGTACAAGTGGCGATAGTGCCAAGCGGCATCTGCATTCCGGCCACCAATATCCGCCAAGTCCGGCCCAATCCGCTGGCTGCCGAGCATGGCCGGGGCGTCATAAAGATAATCGCGGGCCACGCTCCGACGATCCCCCCAGCCGCGCTTGAGGTCCGCCCACGCCCCAGGATTCCCAGAGTTCTCCGGGCTGTATGGCTTGAGCATCACGACCGCACCGGCGCCCTTGAGCGCGATGACCTTTTTCTTGGCTTCCTTCCAAGTCAACTCGCTGCCCAATGTCAATGTGTGCTTTGCTGACTGGGCAGCGCCATCCTTGAGCTCATCCAAATCGAGAATTTCACGCGCCTCCTTTTGCGCCTCCGCGTTGGGCAATTCGGCCAGTGAAAAGACCTCCTGTTTGGCCGCGTCATCCAGCCCGGCATTACTGACGGCCTCTTCCTTCTCACTTTTCTCGCTGTCACCGCCCATTAACAACGCCAGCCTGATCTTATTCATGGCATCCTCGCCAGGGTCCACATTCTGGCGATCCATGGAGTTTAACAACTCGGTGTTGACGCCCGTTCCCAGTAGGATCAACTCGTATTCCACCGGCCCTTGGTTGACTTGCTGGCTATGGCAATGGTAACAGCCGTTGGCCCGATACACTTCCGCGCCCTGCTTGGCCAGACCCGTGCGATCATGCGGATAGATTGTCGATCCCGCCACGTGTGGGCGCAGGTCGTTCTGCTGACTGGCCGGCCCCCAAACCATGCCGTACCAAGAGAGGAACAGCGCGGCCAGAGTGGCGGTTAAAACAAACGGGGCCTTGTTCATTCCGTGCCTCCCTCCTCGCGCGCCGCTTTCATCATCCTGAAAATCTCCACCGGATTGCAGCCTTCACAACAGTTCGCAATCACCGCCCAGAACACATTGCCCATCAAACCCAGTGCCGCAAAGAACATCGCCAGTTCACCCAGGAAGGCAATGCGCATGCCCATCAACGCGGTGGAGGGTAGGTTGATATACTCGTCGCCGGCATTCAGCACACGCCCCTGATCGATGCCACCGTAAATCATCGGCACCACGTAAAGCAGCAGGCCCGCACCTGCCAGAAGGTAAATGCGACGAAACGCCTTTTGACAGCACCAGTCCGCGCCCACCAAACGCGGCACGATGTAGTGGATCGCCCCAGTCACCGCCATGCCGAAGAAACCAAACACAAACAATTGGCGGGTGGCAGATTCAAAGATCGTAAAGTGCGTCTGCCCGTTGATCCAAGGATGCAACACCGTGCCCACGCCCGCCACAAGGAAGCAAACCCAAGCCATCCCCACGAACGCCAAGGTGTTGTCCGTGGAAGTCGCAAACGGGCGGATGCCCACCGTGCGCCGGACATTCCACCAGACCGCAAACAGTGGGAAGGCAAACAGCACGGCCGCAAAGGCGCTGAGCCGGACAATCCACACCGGCACCGGTGCCCCGGCATGCACGCCCAGGAACCCGCCCAAGACCAGAATGCTCAGAAAGCCCAACGCTGCCAATTGGCGGCTGTAAAGCGGACAATCGAGAATCTTGGGGGTAAAGTAGTAAACCACCGCGAGCCCCACCATGCCCAGCCAAACCTGAGTCAGACTGGAGGCCGCCCACCAAGCGATGGTGGACTGCGCCACGCCGCGCACGCTCTCGTTGCCAAGCAGGAGATAAATCGTCACCAGCACCCACGGCAACACCACCAATCCACCGATCAGGTGCCATGTGGAAACGTAAAGCTGACTGTCGCGACGGGCAAAATAAGTCAATCCCGCCGGGATCGCCATGAACGCACCGCCAAGAATCAAGACCCGAACCGCGTACAACGGAATATCCACCGCGCCATGGCCCGTGCTATCGCCCATGAGGAAGCCTCCCACACCGGCGGTCACGCCCACATTCCACAAGGCCGCGCCCAAGGCCGCCAAGGCCGGCCAACGGAGATTCACCCCGCGCAATCGCGCCAGCATCCAAAGCGTGATGCCCAATGCCGCGTTGCCGCCAAAGCCAAAGAGCATGGCCGTCCAAGCCACCGAGGCACGGTGGCCGTACGTCAGGTTCGGGCAATCCGCCAGAAGGCCGGGCGCATGAAAATTCAGGGACGCAAACAGGCCAAAGCCCAGTGCCGTCACCAGCCACGCCGTGGCACTGGCCAACAGCAGCAGTACAGGCAGCCGGCAGGAGGCATCAATTGCTGCCGGTGTCTGGACGCTGTTTTCCTCGTTGCTCATGCGTTCGTTATTTCTTCTCCGGCTTCGATAGGCTCTTCACGTAGGCCAGCAATGCGGCGCGCTCTTCCTTGGTGGTGGGCAGAGGCGCCATGCCGGGAATGGATCCCTTGACCACTTTCAGCATCGGTTTCTCGACCGACTCCAGAAAATATTTGTCGTCCAGCTTAACCTTGACAAACTTGCCGCTGGGCTCAAACGGAAGTGTCTTGGGGTCAGCATCCAACTGTACCTCGCGTTCCTTGCCCCAGAAATCGCCAATGAACTTGGATGCCTTGAGCGCCAAACCGGCGGGCGCGGGGATATTGGGATCGACCTGATGGCAGGTGAAGCAAATCTTGGTCTGGAACAGCACTTTGCCCTTGGCCACAAGTTTGTCATCCGCCTGCAAACTGGGGGCACCCACCATGGATACAATCAAAATGTTCAGGATGTTTTTCATATCTATTCGCTCAGGCTTTTGATGTATGCAGCCAACGCCTTGCGTTCTTCTTCGGTGGTCGGCAACGGTGCCATGCCGGGAATCGCGCCTTTCGTAATCCTCAACATCGGTTTCTCAATGGATTCCATGACATAAGCCTCATCCATGACCACAGTCTCAAATTCGCCACTCGGCTCAAAGATTGGGGTCGCTGGGTCTGCATCCAGTTGAACTTCGCGTTCCTTCCCCCAAAAATCACCGATGAACGCCGGCGCCTTGAGCGCCAAGCCGGCAGGTGCCGGTGTATTCGGATCTACCTGGTGACAAGTAAAACAAATCTTGGTCTGGAACAAGGTCTTCCCTTGTTCCACCAATGGATCGGGCGCACCCTGATTCAGGGATTCCCGAAAAGCCCCTGCATCCTCACCCATCTTTATCGCCGCCTGTTCCATGGCCAAGTCTATCGGCACCCGGAAACGCGTTTTCTTACTGTCTAGGGCGGCAAATGTCGTCAGGGCAGTCTCGGCCTTGGCGTCGGCGGCTTCGCGGGCCTTTTGGCGGTCGCTGGCGCGCTCGGCATGCATCGCGCGGGCACGGGCGGATGAGGCCCCGGACATCAGGCCCCACAACGCCAGCCCGGCACACAGCACGATGGCCGCAACCTCATAGGTCTGCCAGCCACTGTCGGGATTGGGGTTCTGTTCGCTCATGCCGTTTTTTCAGTCATCAGTGGGAATGGGCCTGATTTTTCAGGACCTCGCCCATGCGCGGATCCTTCTGCGGGAAGGGCGCGGATTTGCGGAAATTGTGGAGGAAAATCATGGCCAAACCGCCGCCCACGAAAAGCATCGTGGAGACATCTGACAGGTGGAACGCCGGGCCGTCGGCATGGATGAGCGGCATGATGTTGTATACCATGTCCGTGTAGTGCATCAGCCACACCCACACGATGATGGGCAGCATGACGCCGAGGCTCAGCTTGGCGTCGATACGCAGTAACGTGAGGAACGGCACCAGAAAATGGCCGAGGATGATCACCCAGCCCACCATCGCCCAACTGCCCTGCTCGCGCTTGGCGTACCAGAAGGTTTCCTCCGGCATGGCGGCGTTCCACTGAAGGAAGTATTGGCTGAAATGGATGTATGCGTAAAAGACCGTGAACGCGAAGAGCCATTGGCCGATACAGTGCATTTGCTCACGCGCGATGATGGGGATGACGTTGGTGCGCTTCATAGCCAGCGCAATGGCATAACTGGTGCCCAGAGTCACCCACACGCTGCCGGCAAAATAGTAGACACCGTACATGGTGCTAAACCACTGGTGCTCCTGCGACTTCATCCAGAAGATCGCCCCCGCGGTGAGCGTAAAGGCAAACATGATCACGCCCGAGGTCGACCAGCGCCGCATGTAAATGGTGCACTCAGCCGCGCCGGTCTCGTCCTGCTTGAGCGACCAGCCGCGCAGTTTGTTGGACCACAGACCCCAGATGGCGAACAGCGCCACGCTGACGATGAACCAAGTGGACTTGTTAAACATCACCGCCTTGATGTCCAGCGAATGGCTCTCGCCCGGTTTCATGGACATCCACGGGTAAAGCTCACTGGCCAGAAGGCCGATGGGGATAAAATACAACGCCATCCAAGGCAGCAGGCAGCCGAGTTGCTCGGACACGCGCCGGATCGGCACCGACCACCACGCGTCAAACAGGTGGTGAATGATAACCATGAACAGGCCACCCAGCGCGATGCTCAGGAAGAACATGAACGCCACCAGGTACGAGTGCGCAAACTGCTGCGCGCCCTCGGTCACGTAGCCGATGATGCAACCCACGGAGCCCGCCAGCACCGCCAAGAGCGGCAACTGGTTCCAAAAGCTGGTCTCAGCCTCGGCTCCGGCGTGGGCAGTTGCGGTTTCCGTGCTCATGTTTATTCAGCAGCCGGAACAGAATCCGGTTCCTTCCCGTAAATTTCCTTCAATTCCTCCGGCCCCACCAGCCGGCTATACTGCAGCGCGCGCACGTAGGCCACCACGGCCCAACGATCCGCCACGTTCAACTGCGTCTTGTACCCCTTCATCACGCCCTGCCCTTCCTTGCTGCCAAAGGCGATCGTGCGATAAAGCTGGCCGTCCGGCATTTTCAGGATGCTGGCATCGTGCAGGCTCGCCGCGCTCATGCCCACGCCCAGCGTGCTCACCACGCCCTGGCCGTCCCCGGCCCGGCCATGGCAGATGGCACAGGTGATATCGTACCGCTCACGGCCGCGAGCCAACACCGCGGCATCCACCGCGATCGGCAGTGTGACCACATAGTTCGTGCCCTTGGCATTCACCGTTCCACCAGTGTTCGCATCGTGTCCTTCAAACGGGTAAACCTCGGTTCCATCCGCCAAGACCAGTGGTTCACTGCGCGCCACTGCACCTTCCACCGGCAACTGTGAACTGCTGCCGTTGGCAAAGAACCGGTTGGGCTCCGCTGGCCGCAGCTTGGGTTGGCGGTCCATGTCCGCGAACACCTCCAGCGGCGGCTTGCGCCCCAAGTCGCCACGCAGCCCAAAGAGGCCGATCACCAGCCCCACCAGCGCCACAAACACGACTATGATGCGTCCAATCACTTCGTTATTCCTTCACCAACTCAATATGCTTCGCCCCGGCGCCTTCCAGCAATTTGCGGGTTTCGGCCTCATCATACTTGGGGTCGCCAGTTTCTATAACCACGAAAAACTTGTCGTGTGTCACCTTGGAAAAACGCCTGTTTTTCAGGAGCGGATGATGATGTCGGGGCAGCTTGTTTAAAATCAACATCCCAAACAGCGAGCCAAACGCCCCCAGCAAAATGGTCAGCTCGTAGGAAACCGGGAACGCATAAAACCCGCTGAAGAGCGGTTTGCCGCCCACGACGATATCGTAGTGGTAGGAGTTCATGAACCAGATCATCAGCATGCCGCCCGTGTAGCCGCTCAAGCCGCCGAGAAAGGTGAACCAACCCACCGGCGAATTCTTCATGCCCATTGCCTGGTCCATACCGTGGACGGGGAACGGCGTGTGCACGTCCCACTGGCTGTAGCCCGCGTCGCGCACTTGCTCGGCCGCGTGCATCGTATCCGCCGGAGTGTCAAACTGCGCCATGATGCCGTAGGTCTCGCTCATCAGTGCGCGCCTCCCTCCTTGGCACCACCGGCCGGGTCATGCGGATCAGCCTGCGGGGTCACGCCCTTCACCTCGCTGATGGCAATCAACGGCAGGTAACGGATAAACAGCAGGAACAGCGTCATGAAAAAGCCCATCGTCCCGATGTAGGTGAGGACGTCCACGATCGTCGGGCTGTAGTAGCCCCAGTTCGACGGCAGAAAATCACGATGCAATGAGGTGACCACAATGACAAACCGCTCAAACCACATGCCGATGTTGACAAAGATCGACAGGATAAACACCGCCACCATGTTGGTTCGGATTTTCTTGAACCAGAAAAACTGCGGCGTAACCACGTTGCAAATGACCATGCTCCAGTAGGCCCACCAGTAGGGGCCAAAGGCGCGGTTCTTGAAGGCATACAACTCATACGGGCTGCCGCCATACCACGCGATGAAAAACTCCATGCCATAGGCGTAGCCGACAATTGTGCCCGTCGCCAGCGTCACTTTGCACATCAACTCGATGTGGCGGACAGTGATAACGTCCTCAAGATTGTAGAGGCTGCGCAGCGGAATGAGCAGCGTAAGCACCATGCCGAAGCCGGAGAAGATGGCACCCGCCACGAAGTACGGCGGGAAGATGGTCGTGTGCCAACCCGGCAACTGCGACACGGCAAAGTCAAACGACACAATCGAGTGCACCGAGAGCACCAGCGGCGTGGAGAGGCCCGCCAGCAGCAGGTAGGCCTTTTCATAATTGCTCCAGTGGCGGTTGCTGCCCGTCCAGCCCAGCGCGAAGAAGCCGTACAACACCTGCTTCACCTTGTTGATGAACACTTGGAATGGCGCCTTGATTTTCTCCGTCTGCAGTCGGAAACGGTCGCGCATGGTCGCCAAGTCCGGGATCAGTCCCATGTACCAGAACAGCAGCGAGACGGTGAAATAGGTCGACACCGCAAACACATCCCACAACAGCGGCGAGCGGAATTGCGGCCAAATGTCGTTGGCATTGGGGATCGGCAGCGGATACCAAACGAACCAGATGCGGCCCACGTGGATGGCCGGGAAGATGCCCGCGCACATCACCGCGAAAATGGTCATGGCCTCAGCCGCGCGATTGATGGAGGTCCGCCACTTTTGCCGCAACAGGAACAGAATGGCCGAGATCAACGTGCCGGCATGGCCAATGCCGATCCACCAGACGAAGTTCACGATCGCCCAGCCCCACATCACCGGCTGATTCAGCCCCCACACGCCCACACCAGTGACGACCAGATATCCGATCATCGAGAAACACAATCCCGCCGTAAGCACGCTCACAATGAACGCGTACCACCACCACTTGGGTGTCTCGCCCTCGATGATGCCGGCGATCTTGTCGGAGATCCATCCCGGCGAACGCTTTTTCAACACCAGCGGCTCACGCTCCAATTCCTTGGGCGTCTCAACCAGATAAGAAGGTTGATGACCGGCGCTGTTACTCATTTGTGTTCGCCCTTGCCGTGGTCGTCGTGGGCTCCCTCGCCATGGCTGTGGTCATCATCGTGACCATGGTCGCCATGCGCGGCGCTCTCGTATTCACGCGCGCTGTATGGCTGGTCCATGCCCGGCACATCCAAATTGGGATTACGCACGCGCGCCAAGTAAGTCGTGTGCGGCAGAGTGTTCAGAAAGCCCAGCACACTGTAATCGCGCGGGGATTGCTTGGCTTGGGAAACCGCACTGCCCGGATCCGCCATGTTGCCAAACACAATGGCATCGGCCGAGCAGGCCTGCTGGCAGGCGGTGCGCACGCCGCCATCGGGGATGGCCGAACTCACCGCGACATCCTCGTTACCTCGAGCCACGGCATCCTTGTAATTCTGGCTGGCCTTGCGCTTGTGGGCAATCTTCGCGTCCTCAATACGCTGGACACAGTAGGTGCACTTCTCCATTACACCGCGCATGCGAACGGTCACCTCGGGATTCTTGGCCATCTTCACCAAGTCCCAGCCGGTGGGGTCATCCTTCTCGTTGCTGGCCAAGGGCCCCTTGTAGAGTGCGTTGAGCGGACGCTTATTGTAGTCAAAGAAGTTAAATCGACGTACCTTCCACGCGCAGTTGTTGGAACAGTAGCGCGTGCCGATGCAGCGGTTGTAAACCATCGCGTTGATGCCCTCGTCGTCGTGCACCGTGGCGTTCACCGGGCAAACGCTTTCGCAAGGTGCCGACTCGCAGTGCTGACAAAGCATTGGTTGGTTGACCACTTGCGGATCGTCGATCCAGCCTTCCTGCTCCTGCTCATCATCGCCCGCCGTGTCGCCCTCGGTGGGCTTGTGGTTGAAGCCGGTGTAGTAGCGGTCGATGCGCAGCCAGTGCATCTCGCGGCCGCGCTCCACTTGGTCGCGCCCGACAATGGGAATGTTGTTCTCGCTTTGACAGGCGATCACGCAGGCGCTACAGCCCACGCAGGAATTCAGGTCGATGGACATACCCCACTGGATCTTCGCGTTCTTGAGCGAAGGCCGCTCCTTGTAGGGATGATTGTAAATCTCGTAGGGTTTGCCGGTCTCGGGATTGATCGTGTGGCTCGCGTGCCCGGGCGAGTCTAGTCCCACTTCGCCAGCGAATCCCGGGTTCTTCCTGAAACCATGCTCGCCATCCAAGTTGGCCTCGCGAACGATCGCGCGGCCTTCCATCGACCAGTGATCCTGCGTGCAGGCAAAATTGTATCCACTGCCGGCCTTCTTGACCGTGGCGCCCGTGGCAAACCCGGCCACCCCCGGACGAATCGCATAGGCATTGAAGCCAATCGGCTTGCCATCGAAAACAGCCACACGGCCGCCAAATTTGTCCTTGTCGCGGCCGTATCCCAGCGCGAGCGCCAAGGTTCCATCCGCTTGGCCGGGCTGAATCCAAACATGGCCATCCACCGAGCGCCCTTCCAGTGTGATGGTCACCCTGTCGCCATTGGCGAGCCTCTGATCCTCCGCCGTACGGCGGCTGACGAGCACCGCATTGTCCCAAGTGATCTTCGTGATCGGATCAGGCAATTCCTGCAGCCAGCCGTTGTTGGCAAACCGCCCGTCATCCACGCTGTAATCGCGCGCGAAAACCACCTCCAACCCCTCGGCCGGCTTGGCGGCCGAGCCGGCTGCAGACTGCGTTACGGAGCCAACCGCCACCGTCTCCTTTTCGTCGGCATCAAATCCATCATGCAGATATTTCAGCCAATCGTCCCCGGATTTTCCGGTTGTTTCCTGCACGATCTCATGGGCACTTTTGCTCTCGCCCGCCAGTTTGGCCAGCAATTGAAGCTCTGAAATCCCATCGAACAACGGGCGGATCAACGGCTGTACAGACAATGTGTTTCCGCTGCTTGTTTTCGCGTCGCCCCACTCCTCCAAGTAATGTGTCTGGGCGAGGAACAGATCCGCGCCCTGCGCCGATTCGTCACGATAATAACCTAGCCGAACCACCTTCTTGCCCTTGATCAACTTGGCCCAGTCAATCTCCGCCGGGGCATTGTACGCGGGGTTGCCACCCGCCACTACCAGCACGTCAAAGCTCGCCTTCGCAAGGTCCGCAATCGAGCCCGCCGTGGACTCCTCCGCCGGCAAAAAATCCACCGCCTTGCCAACTGCGCCGATCTTCTCGTTGATCGCGTGCGCGAGCACATGTACCTCCACCGGCTGTCCGTGCCCGACCAAAACCACCCCGCCATCCCTCAAATCCGCGGCGCAGGCATTCAACCAGTCGGCATTCTCAGTATCCTTATCCAGTTTTCCGTCGGCACTTCCAAGCAGGTTCAGGATCGTCCTCGCAATTGCCTGCACACCGCTAGCCTTCACGCGCAGGCGATGATCCGCGCTGCCACCCGTCGGCGTCATTCGCGGTTCGGCCACGTACAGGCGCGACATGCTGCCATTCCTCAGCTTCCGGCCACGGGCAAAATCACGAAGGTGAATGTGGGAATCCGCCTCGCTGCCTATGAAATCGCAATCCAAGGACAGGATGGTCGCCGCCTTGTCCAAGTGGTACCGCGGCTTCACATTTTGCCCAAAGGCCTTCTCAGCGCCCCGACGAAGGATGTCGTCATCAATCGGCTCGTAAGAATAAACCGGAATACCTTTTTCACCCAAATTCGCCGCCATCCGCGCGCAGGAAGGCGAGGTCCCTTGGCCTGTCAATATGGCAACCTTATTATTGCCCTTAACCAATTCCTCCAGCAGCTCCAGTGCTTCCTCACTGGAAAGCTGCTTGCCATCCGCCGCTGAGTGGCTGCGGGCGCGGTCCGGGTCATACAAGTCGAGGATGCTGGCCTGAGTCTGGCCGTCGGTGCCGGCGAATTTCTGACCGTCAATCTCCTCGTAAAAACGCTCATTTCCCTCGATTTTCGTAGGCCGCCCCTCGTGCGACTTTACAACAATCGGCACGGCACCCGTGCGTGTGGGGCGAGCCGTGGCGAAGTACTGCGCTACACCGTGGACATACCCCTCCGGCTGCTCGCCGAAGGCCATGATCACTTCCTCAGGCCGACGGCAGCCCACGCCCAGCAGGCCCATGCCCGCCAGCCCCATCGAGGCCCCCATCAGCTTGATAAATTTGCGCCTCGAAAAATCCTCATTCCAATCCGCGGCACCCTCGGGGAACTCATTTCCCCAAGCCGAGGGAACTTTCTGCCCGCGCACCTCATCCGTGACGCCGGAGTCCTTCACTCCATTTTTCACCGGTGATTTCATCGATGACATGCCGTGCAACTCTCGCGCGCCTTCACGTCGAGCTTCTCCATCAGTTTTTTCCCATCCGTTGCCCCCACGAAATCATTGCCCCCATGCCAATCGAGATCCGTCACCTTGCCCAGCGGCCGAATGTTGTCATGCGCATTGCGGTGGCAATCCAAGCAAAAGGCCATGCTCAACGACTTGGCGTGGCGCACCTCATCCATCTCATCCACTCGTCCGTGGCATTTCACACAACTGATTCCCCGCGTCACGTGTACCGAGTGGTCAAAGTAGACGTAGTCCGGCGTCTTGTGAATCTGCACCCATGGCACGGGCTGCCGGTCATTTTCCCCGTTTCCGTTTTTGTCCTCTTCCTTGTCCAGCTTGCCGTCGCGGTTGGTATCCTCGCCAAAATAGCTGACACGGATTGGTTCCAGCCTCGGGTCATCCTTGAGCACCGAATCGTGGCAGTTCATGCAGGTGGAAGCAGTCGGCAAATTGGAGAACCACGACTCCTCCACCTTGTCATGGCAATACCGGCAGTCCAACCCCAACTCCCCCGCGTGGACCTTGTGCGAAAAAGAAACCGGCTGCACCGGCTGATACCCCACGCGCGTGTATTTGGGCGTGAAATAATAAGATACGCCCGTGACCGCGCCACCACCCAGCAGCAAGCCACCCACGAGCACCAACAGCGGAAGCCGATTGGTCCATTTAGGAAAGACGTTCGACATCTAAAACAGCAAACCCGCCGCATCTTACCCATGGCGAAAAACCATGCAAGCGAATTTGTGATTTTTTTCACAATCTCCGTTTGAGGTCGGATTTCACGGGATAGCGTGCTTGGAAAGTTGCGTCCTTGCAGGCAAAAAGAAAATGGAGGCGAGGGCCGGAATCGAACCGGCGATGGAGCTTTTGCAGAGCTCTGCCTTACCACTTGGCGACCCCGCCTTGGGAGGGCCAACCCTAGACATCTCCCGGCCGGTTAGTCAATCCTGTTGCGAGGGGCCGCCCAAACGTTTTCGTTGCCGCCAAAGCGCGCGGGGTTTCAGGATGCCACTGGGAGTGATGATGCCGCTGATCAATTCCGGCGGTGTCACGTCAAACGCCGGGTTGCGCGCGCCGCTGCCGGGGTTCGCCGTGCAGACTGGCCCGCGGGGGCCGTTAGCAGTCAAGACCTCTTCCGGCTCGCGTTCCTCGATGGGAATCTTCGCGCCGCTGGTCATCTGCCAATCCAGCGTGGACAAGGGAATGGCGACATAAAGTGGAATCCGATGACGCCGAGCCAAAACCGCATGGGTGTAGGTACCGATCTTGTTGGCCACCTCGCCCGTGCGGCCCAACACCCGGTCGCCGCCAGTAATCACCAGGTCAATTTCACCCCGCTGCATCAAGTGTCCCGCCGCGCTGTCGGCAATAATCTCGTGCGAAATGCCCTCGCGCGCCATTTCCCACGCCGTCAGCGCCGCGCCTTGTCCGCGTGGCCTTGTCTCGCTGCAAAAAACATGGAACGGAACGCCCTGCACATGCGCCGCGTAAAGTGGCGCGGTGGCGGAGCCAATGTCCACAAACGCCAGCGCACCCGCGTTGCAGTGGGTCAGCACGCGCAGGCCGGGACGGATGAGCGGCGCGCCTGCCTCACCAATGGCCCGGCAATGAGCAACATCCTCTTCGGCAAACTGTTCGGCGGCCTCTAGCGCAAGTTGTTGCCGCCCCGCCACGGTGCGGGCACCGGCCATTGCAGCGCGCACGGTGTTCATGGCATTGACCGGGTCCACGGCGGTAGGGCGGACATCACGAAGCGTTTTGTAGACCCGATCTGCATGGCGGCGGAGTTCGCCCAAGCGAGTGCCCTTGAATGCACGAACACCCTGAGCCAGCCCATAAGCCGCCGCAGCCCCAATGGCACCGGCACCACGTACGGTCATGTTGGCAATGGCGGTGGCGGTCTCCTGAAAGGTTCGGGCCCGGCGCAGGGTAAGCCGATGGGGTAGTCTGCGCTGATCGATGAGTACGACGGCGTTGCGCGCGGATTCAAACGCGACCGTGCGCAGCCGGCTCATGCCAGATCCTGTTCCAGCCTAAGCATCTCGGCCATGATCTCCGAGAAGAGTGGGTGTTGGCGGAGGTTTTCCAGATCCGGATCCTCGCGCACCCACTTGAAATCCTGATAGCCGCGACCCAGCGCCTTGTGCAGCGACCGCGCCGCACGCCGGTATTGGCGGGTCAACGAATAGCTGCAGGCAAGGTTGTAGTGGACCAACGGATCGTTGGGGCAAAGCCGCGCCAAACGCCGGTCGACGGACAGTCCTTCGCGATAGCGGCCGCGCTGGGTATAATCGTCCCCCAACAGTTGCAACGCCTCAACGTAGTTGCGGTCCCGTTGGACGACGCCCTCAAGAAAATCGATCTCGATGTCCAAGTCACGCGTCTCTTGGCGGGTCAGTTTCTTTTGGGGCGGTTTCTGCGTTGCCATGGCCGCGGACAGGATTGTCATCCCTTGCCTCGCCGTCAAGCCGCCCCTCTTCACAGGCGATATTAAAGGGCGGACAACATTTTCTTGATCTCGCGCAGGCGCGCCTTGGCGGTGTTTTTCTCCAGCCTCGGGAAACGGCCACCGAGCGTGATGTAATCCCCGTTGCGCATCAGCTTGAGCGCGTCGTTCTCGGTTTCGATGTGCGTCACCAGCTTGGCGGCTGCGCTGAGCTTTAACTCGGTCACCAGCAGGAGTAGCTCAACCGCCAAGGACGGCTTACCAAAGCGATCGCGCAGTTCCCCTTTCAACTCGTCCAGCGCCGACTGCGTGGTAGCCTGTGCTAGGCGGCGGTAGAGGTCAATGCGTTGGCGGGAATCGCTGATGTAATCCAACGGCAGGTAAGCGGGTGCCACGGGACAGGTATTCTTTTCCACGACTGTTTCCGGAACCGTTTCCTCATACCACTCCCAAGAATCCTCATCGCGCGGCACAGACACCTCTGCACGGGGCTGCCGGCGCGGACGTTGGCGAGGCTTCTCCTCCAACTCCACCTGACCGGGACTCATGGCCAGAAAATCCAACCGCACCTCCACCTCAACTCGCGGCTTCACCTTCTCCCCCTTCAAGGCCGCGACACTTTGCTTCAACAACTGACAGTACAGCTCAAAGCCCACGGCCGTAATGTGGCCGCTTTGCTCGGAGCCCAGTAGGTTGCCGGCACCACGAATCTCTAGGTCTCGCATGGCAATCTTGAAGCCACTGCCCAAGCTGGAATACTGCTTAATGGCACTGATCCGCTTGCGGGCATCAGCCAACAACGCCGCGTGGCGGGGCAACAGGACATAGGCGTAGGCTTGGTGCTTATAACGACCCACACGGCCGCGCAACTGGTAAAGGTCGCTGAGGCCAAACCGGTCGGCGCGGTCAATGATGATAGTATTGGCATTGGGAATATCGATACCGCTCTCAATGATAGTGGTGGACAACAGTACATCGGCCTCGCCATTGACGAACGCGGTCATCACCTCCTCCAGCTCGTCGCTCTTCATCTGGCCGTGTCCCACTAGAATACGCGCATCGGGCACAATGGCTGCCAGCTTCTTTTCCACCGTGTGAATTGTACCCACGCGGTTATGCAGGAAAAACACTTGCCCACCGCGGCGCAGCTCGCGGGTGATGGCGCGCTGGATCAGCCGTTCATCATATTGCGCCACGATGGTCTCCACCGGCAGCCGGTCCTGCGGCGGAGTCTCAATCGTGCTCATGTCGCGCGCGCCCGTGAGCGCCAAATAAAGCGTGCGGGGAATGGGCGTAGCCGAGAGAGTCAACACATCCACCGTGCGGCGCAGTTGTTTAAAGCGTTCCTTGTGCAGCACGCCAAAACGCTGTTCCTCATCGATCACCACCAGTCCCAAATCCTTGAACATCACGTCCGGTTGCACAAGGCGATGGGTGCCGATAACGATGTCCACCGCGCCCGTCCCCAAGTCGCGTACCACCTGTTGTTGCTGTTTGCGACCGCGAAAGCGCGAGAGCAATTCCACCCGCACGGGATAATCCGCCATTCGCTCCACGAAGGTATTGTAATGTTGCTGCGCCAAAACGGTCGTGGGCACCAACACGGCCACCTGTTTGCCGCCCATCACCGCCTTGAAGGCCGCGCGCACCGCCACCTCTGTTTTGCCGAACCCCACGTCGCCGCACACGAGCCGGTCCATGGGCCGTTCCGACTCCATGTCCGTCTTGGTCGCCGTAATGGTCACATCCTGATCCGGCGTTTCCTCATACAGGAAAGCCGCCTCAAACTCCCGCTGCCACGTGGTGTCGACCCCAAAGGCATGGCCCTCCTGAGATTCGCGCTCGGCCTGAATGGCCAGCATCTCCGCCGCAAGGTCGCGCACGGCCCGTTCCGCCTTGGCCTTGGTTTTCTCCCAGCGCTTGCCACCCAGCGTGTTCAAGCTTGGCGACGCCTTGCCCGCGCCCACGTACTTGCTTACCAAGTGCGCCTCGCTGACAGGCACGTACAGCTTGGGCGGAGGGTTGTCGGGATCGCCCGCCGCATACTCAATGACGATGCATTCCTCGCCCTGCCCCTCCGCCGCGCCACGCGCCGCCAGCGGCATGACCTGCAATCCCAGATAACGCCCAATGCCGTGCTGCACATGAACCACGTAGTCCCCTTCCTCCAGTTCCGTGAAGTCGATGTCGAACGCCGACTTCATCGCGTGCGCGTGTCGGCTCTTTAATCGCCGCGGCCGCTGCACTTTGTAGCGCGCAAAAATCTCCGCATCCGTCACCACCACCAATCGCGCCGCCTCAAACAAGAATCCTCGCCCTATCGTCCCGATGTCCGCCCGCAACTGTTCCGGCATCTCCCCCAGACCATACTCCCCCCAGACTTCCAGAAACCGCTGCCGCTCGCCATCGTTGTTGCAAAGCACACAAACCTCGTGGCCCTGCCGTGCCCAGCGGTGTAACTGCGCGAAAAATTCCTGCCGCTGCGCCTCCATCAACTGGTGATCCGGCAGCCGCGTGGTCACCGGGCGAAACGCCTCCAAGCTGAGAATCTCAAGGTCACTCTCACCGTCATCCAGTTCCCCCAGCTCCAGTTGCGCGCAGCCCTTCGACTCCATCTCCTCGCGCAGCGCATCCCACTCCACATGGTATGGATCGCCCGGCGGCAAATGGTTCACCAATTCCGCGGCCGCGTCCTCCACGGCGTCGATATCCGCAAACAGGAAAGTCGTTTCCACCGGGAGATAATCCAGCAGTGACGCCCCCACCTCGCCCGACTGCATTAAAAGCCCCACCTCGCCTCCCGGCGACACCACAGCCTCCCGAATTGATTCCCTCGATACCTGAGTCAGTGGATTAAACTCCCGCAACGATTCCAGTTCATCCCCAAAAAATTCACACCGGACCGGCCAAGGCGAAGTGAACGGAAAGAAATCCACAATCCCGCCGCGCAACGCAATCTCTCCGCGACGCGTCACCTGCGCCTCCGGCTCATACCCCTGCTCCTCCAGCCACTCGATCAAGTCCAGCGGCTCCAGCTGATCCCCCACCCGCAGCCGTCTGGTGCGCCGGCGCAGCGACTCAGACGCCAGCGTCCGCTGCATCAATGAGGACACCGACACCGTCAAGACCGGTGCCGCGCCCTTCTTTAAATCCACCAGCGCCACCAATGCCTCCAAGCGTTCGCTGATCACGTCCACATGCGGCAAGCGCCCCTCATGCGGAAAAACCTCCCAGCCCGGAAAAAACAATGGCCGCTCCTCCAGTCCCAGCCATGTTTCCAGATCCTGCTGCGCCGCCTCCTGTTCCTTCAAACCCGAGGTGACAAACACCACCGGCCGCCCTGGCAAACATCGCCGCAACGCCGCCGCCAGAAACCCCCTCGCTCCCGAATCCACACCGCCACAAGACACGACACCGCCCCCCTCACACCGTTGGGCCAGCCCCTGCACGACTGAGGTTTGCGCCGCTGCCTTAAGAATGTTCGTCCTATGCTCCAAGGGAATGGGGAGCGGCTGGCAAGCTGCCCCGGCCGCCACCTCCCGTCAAGCAGCCGTTCCCTCCAACACTTTCGACTGACAAGTCCAACGCCTTCGTGTTCAATCCGCGCGATGCAAAACCCCATCATTGTCGCACTTGATGTTTCCACGGCCGAGGAGGCGCTGGCGCTGGCGCGCGAACTGGCCGATACCGTGGGGGCATTCAAGGTGGGGAAGGAGCTTTTTGTCAGCGCGGGACCCGACATTGTGCGAGCCATTCGCGACACCGGCGGAGCGGTTTTTCTAGACCTGAAATTTCATGACATCCCGAACACGGTCGCCAAGGCCGTGGCGGCGGCGGCCCGGCTGGATGTGCAGATGTTGACCCTCCACACCAGCGGCGGGCGCGACATGATGGCAGCAGCAGCAGCAGCGGCGCAGGAGGCAGACCGCCCGCCACTTGTCCTCGGCGTCACCGTATTGACCAGCATGGACGGCAATGACCTTGACGAAATCGGCCTGTCCGTGAAACCCGCCGCCCAAGTCGAACGGCTGGCCCTGTTGGCCCACAGCGCCGGCCTTCGAGGCCTTGTCTGTTCCCCGCTTGAAATTACGACCATCCGCCAAGCGCTTCCCCGGGAAATGCAGCTGGTCACTCCCGGCATCCGACCCGCCGGCAGCGATGCCGGCGATCAAAAGCGCACCCTGACTCCAGCCGAAGCCATCAGGGCCGGTGCCAATTGGCTCGTCATTGGCCGTCCCATCACTGGCGCTGGGAATCCCCGACAAGCCGCCGAGAACATCCTCCAGTCACTCTCTGACTAGGCAGGTTCCGATTCACCAAACCTGGACGGAATCCGCCTTGAAGATTTCCTCAAGCATCGCGTCGTAGTCTGTTCCCGGCCCAGCTTCGTGCAGCGCCAACTCCACCACCTCTTTCTCTTCGCCGGCCGCCTGGCTGTCGATAACCATTCGGGCTAGGGGATCGCTGGGACGGGTGATGATGTGCAAGGTGCGGCGCATTTTAAAATCGCATCAGGTAATCCGCCCCGGCGGCCAGCTCCGCCAGCCGGGAATCCTTGAGGTTGCGCTGCATCAGCGTCTCGGCATCGATGACCTGCATGGTCTCTTCGCTGGCTTGCACATAAACCTCCCCGCCCGATTCACGAACCATGCCGATGAATTGCCTGAACATTCGGCCGCCTTTCAGCCCTTCGGCATTCGCCGAGTAGGCCCACGAGGCCGCATGGCGCAACACCACGCTCACTTGGACCTGTTCCCACACGCCAATGCCACCGGCCACGCGCAACGCCTCCGCCGGGCGCGGGCTCGTGCGGGGATCACTGTCGATCAGGATCAACAGGCGCGGCTTTCGGTTTTTAACTTCGGGTTCGGCCATGGCTTTAATTGAAACTCACAAAACGGTCCGTCGCCGCCGTCAGATCGCTCAACATCGTCAGGCCGCCATAGATGGCCAGTTCATCCGGCGGCATCTTGCGACGGCGGCGCGCAAACTCGCAGCCGAACAGTCGCAGCCCTGAGCCGCGCATGGACTGCAATCGAGCATCGGCAATTCCCAGCACCGCGTCATCGAGGCAATACAGGTAGACCTCCATTCCGGACCGCATCGCAGCTTCCGCCAATCGCACGCCGTGCTCGAAGTTGGGATGCCTAGGCCCCACGGAGACCAACACCCCCAGTTTGCGCTTCGGCCCGGTCTCCTGCACTGCAGAGGGCGCGGACGCGGCTACAGGTTCTGGAACAGCGGCGACTGTAGGCACAGTCTCCCCCGTCGGAGGCGGTTCCGGCATCTGAACGGGAATGGGGGATGTTTGAACCTCCAATCCCCCGGGGCTTTCCAAGCAGCCGGCAGTTGTGCAGCCCCCATGCCCCAGCCAGCACCGTTTGTGATGCGACACGCCGCACGCCGGGCAAGTCTTCTGCTCATCCGGTTGGATTGGGGTTTGGCAGACTGGACAGGGGGTTTCCACAAAAAAGCCGGGGCGACGACACGCTAAGCGGCGCGTCCTGCCCTGTCAAACCGCCGGCCGCTCAGTTGACCTCATCGGCGACCTCCCACAACGGCTGCAGGTCCGGGTCGGTACAGGCCATTTTCTTGATGCGCTTGGTGTCGCCCACCTCCAGCGCGCGCTCCAGCCATTCGCGTGCTTCGCGCAGATCACCAGCCTGACACTTGTAACAGGCGAGGTTGTAGGGAATGGCCTCGTCGTTGGGAAACCGCTTGAGCATCGGCGAGAGAAGATCGAACGCCTCCTTGTAGCGGTTGAGATAAAACAGCGCGTTGCAGTGGTTGATCCAGCCCTGAGGCAGTTCGGGATTGGCCTCGATCATCGCCCGGCCAATCTTCAGGCAGATTTCCCAGTCACGCCGTCGGTTGTGGACGTGCCACCGGACCTGCATGACGTCAAAGTGTCCGCGGACCCTCTCGGAAATGCGCTCCAGCTCCACCAATGCCTCGCTGCAATCCCCCAGCTCCATCCACCCCTCGGCGGCGGAAAGGTAATGCGTATCAGGCGGCTCCAAAAAATTTTGCTTTGTCATGCCATCTAAAAACAGCGCCACACGGATCCCCGTGTGGGTTGATTCATGGCGCCCTCCTTGCAAACTCGCGACTCGGTCGCGGAGCGTGTTAAGTAACAGCGAACCCCATCCCGGCCAAGCTTAGGTTGTTCACAGCAGGGAAGCTCGCACCTCGCACAATCGCAGCAACTCGGCTTCGTCGATCACCGCCACGCCCAGCTTGCCCGCCTTTTCCAGCTTGCTGCCCGCCGCCTCGCCCGCCACCACATAGTCTGTCTTCTTGCTCACGCTACCCGCCACCTTGCCACCCGCCGCCTCAATATGCGCCGCCGCCTCATGCCTTTTCAGCGTCGGCAGCGTGCCTGTCAACACCAAGGTCTTGCCCTCCAGCGGCCCCGCAGCCGCCTCGGACCGGTAGAGCGATGACTCCAAGTTCAATCCCACCTTGCGCAGTCGCTGCACCAGCGCGCGGTTGTCCGGCTCACTGAACCAGCCGTGCACACTCCGCGCAATCACCTCCCCCACATCGTCAATCGCCACCAGTTCCCTCTCGCTGGCATCCATTAATTCGTCCATTGTTTTGAACCTGCGGCACAGTGCCTTCGCCACTCCCGCGCCCACGTGCAGAATGCCCAATCCAAATACCAGTCGCCAAAGATCCCGATCCTTGCTTGCCTCCAGACCGTCGATGAAATTCTGCGCCGACTTCTCCGCCATCCGCTCCAGCCCCGCCACCTCGGCAACGGAAAGTTTGTATAGTTCCCCCACATCCAGCGCCAGACCATGCTCCACCAGTTGCCGCACCAACACCTCACCGCCCCCTTCCACATCCATCGCCCCCCGCGCACACCAATGCTCCAATCGGCCGCGAACCTGCGCCGGGCAATCCGGATTGGGGCAGCGCCACACCACTTCGCCCTCATCCTTTGTCGCCTGCGAACCGCACTCCGGGCAGACTTTCGGCAATACGAAAGGCTCCGTGTCCTTGGGGCGTCTTCCCGCCACCACCCGAACCACCGCAGGGATAATCTCGCCGGCTTTCTCAATCACCACGGTATCCCCCACGCGAATGTCCTTGCGGGTCAACTCCTCCTCGTTGTGCAGGGTTGCGCGCGCCACCGTTGAGCCCGCCACGAGCACCGGCTCCAGTTCCGCCACTGGCGTCAGCGCACCCGTTCGACCCACCTGAATGGTGATGTCCTTGAGCACCGTCTCCGCCTGTTCTGCCGCGTACTTGTAGGCGATCGCCCACCGCGGTGCCTTGGCCGTGGCGCCACACTGCTCTCGCAAGGCCATCGGGTTCAGCTTGATGACCGCGCCGTCCGTCTCGCAATCCATGTCGTGGCGCGCGGTGTCCAGTTCGTTAATCGACGCCACCAAGTCATCCAGCGTGCACCCTGTCCAAATCATTTCCGTCGTGGGAAAACCCAGCTCATCCAGCCAATCCAATACCTCCACCTGCGTTCCTGGCACTTCCGCATCCGCGCTCACCTCGCCCAGTCCATACAGGAAAACCCCCAGTGGTCGTCCCGCCACCACTCTGGGGTCGAGCATCTTCAGCGACCCCGCCGCCGCGTTGCGCGGATTGGCGAATGGCTCCTCGCCCTCGGCCTTGCGTTTCTCATTCAACGCCGCGAAGCCCGTCCGGCTCATGAACACCTCGCCGCGGACCTCCAGAATTTTTGGCACTGATACACCCTCGTGGAAGCGCGTAGACGCGGGGCTGGTTTCCCCTGCGCGCCTGCGCGCCTCCACCAAGGCATTTGATTCCCCCAGCCGCAATGGCAGACTGCGAATCGTCTTCAAGTTCCCCGTGATGTCATCGCCCGTCACGCCATCCCCGCGCGTGGCTCCCACCGCCAGCACGCCATCCTCATACCGCAAGCTCACGGCCAACCCGTCGATCTTCGGCTCGATGGTCCAGTCCAGTTCCGCCTCGGGCAGAAGCTTTTCCACCCGCTGCAAAAAATCCGCCAACTCCTCAAACGAATAAGTGTTGTCCAGACTCATCATCGGCACCATATGCCGATGCTCAGGAAATTCACTCACCGGCTGCCCCCCCACGCGCTGACTAGGCGAATCCGCCACGACCAGTCTGGGATGCTCCTTTTCCAAGTCCAACAACTCGCGATACAGCCGGTCATACTCTGCATCCCCAATCACCGGATCCGCCAAGACATAGTACGCATGGTCATGACGACGAATAATCTCCGCCAGTTTGGCGTGCCGTTTTTTGGCTTCGGTGACGGTCATTGTCGCGGCCGAAAATTCCCGGGCACAAAATCCTCCGCATGATAAGAGCTGCGCACAAGCGGCCCGCTCGCCACATGCGTAAATCCCATTGCCTCCGCCGTCTCCCGATGCTCCGCAAATTGGTCAGGGTGAATGAACTCCGCCACCTCCAAGTGATTTCGCGTCGGCTGCAAATATTGGCCCAATGTTAAAACATCACAACCCACCGCCCGCAAATCCGCCATCGCCTCATGCAATTCCGATTCCGTCTCTCCCAGTCCAAGCATCAACCCGGACTTTGTGTAAATCCCGGGCGCGAGCGCCTTGGCTTTTTTCAGGACGGAGAGTGACCTGTCATAAGTCGCCACCGAACGCACCTCCGGCGTCAACCGCCTCACGGTTTCCAAGTTGTGGTTGAAGATTTCCGGACGCACCGAAAGCACCAGATCCAGCGCCTCGTCCTTATCCAGAAAATCCGGCGTCAAAACCTCGATGACCAATCCGGGGTTCACCTGCCGCACCCGGTCGATCACTCTCTTGAAATGCCCTGCGCCGCCGTCCGCCAAGTCATCCCTTGCCACCGCCGTGATGACCACATGCCGCAACTTCATGCGCCGCGCCGCCTCGGCCACCCTTTCCGGCTCATCTGCCTCCAGCTCCAGCGGACGACGCGTGTCCACCGCGCAAAAACCGCACGCCCGAGTGCAACGATCCCCCGCAATCATGAACGTCGCCGTCCCCTGACTCCAGCACTCCCAGTGGTTCGGGCATCGGGCGCTTTCGCAAACTGTGTGCAGGTTTAAATCATCAATCAGATTGCGCGTCGCGAAATACGCGCTCGCCGTGGGCAATTGTACCCGAAACCACTCCGGCAACCGCGGACGTTTGCGCGCTGGATCCGCAATAGCACTCATTTTCCCCTCCCAAGACCTTCCCAAAACACCACCAGCTCGCGTGCCCCAAAATCCGCCAGCACCTGTCCATCCACCTCAATCACCGGCGCCAATGTCTGACCCGAGATGCGTTCCATTTCCTCAAACGCCTCCGGATTCTCCATCACGTCCACCGTCTCAAACTCAATCCCCTGGCTCTTCAGCCAATGCTCCGCCTGCCGACACCATCCGCACACCGGCTTCACATACAACTTCACCTTCTCCGGTTGATACATCAATCGTCCTCCGTCAACACCGTGTCCTCGTGCTCATACCCCGGCGCGCAACAACAAAGCAACCGCAACGTCTCGCCGCCAGTATTCCACAGCTTGTGACGCACGCCCGGCGGGATCGCAATCGCATCTCCAACACCCACCGCCCGCTCCTCCCCATCAATCCGCATTCGCCCCTCCCCGTGCGTGATGTAATAAATCTCCTCCGCCTGCGGATGATAATGTTCCGTCGTTGCGCCTCCCGCTGGAATCCGTGCCTCTGCCAAGCTTTGGTTGACAATGGCCGAGTTGCGATGAGCCATCAACTCCCGGATTTCCGAACCATCCTTCGTCACAAACGCCGGTGCCTCGCTTAAATTAACCACTTCCATCGCCGCGCCCACTGTTGTGGTTTTTGGGTCCCATGGCAAACGGAGTTTTGGTCATGGACACCTTGCAACAGCCCGCTTGACATTCGGCCAAGCGGCGCGACCATCAGCCTTACCCATGACCATGAAGACTTTGGCAATGATGATTCTGTGCGCCTCCGCCGTATTGGCGGGTGAAGCGGTGAAACCATTCAACGGCAAATCCCTCGACGGCTGGAAACAGAAAGGGCCAAAGGATCGAAGCTCCCTGACTGTGGGCACGGCCAAGCTGGACCCCAAGAATCCACGAAACTTTGTGGTGGCAAAGGGCGGAAACGAGTTGATTAACGCCAAGTCTGGGGGATTGGATTTCTACACGGAGGCCGTGTTTGGCGATGCCATCATTGAAGTGGAACTGATGGTGCCCAAGGGTTCCAACAGCGGCATTTACGTGATGGGCGAATATGAAATCCAAGTGCTGGACAGCTTTGGGCGCACGAAACTGGGCGGCGGCGATATGGGGGCAATCTATGGTGCTGCGCCTCCGCGCGTGAACGCCTGCAAAAAACCGGGCGAATGGCAGAAATATGAGATCCATTTCCGCGCACCCCGGTTCGAGGATGGGCAGAAGATGGCCAACGCAAAATTCCTGAAGGTGATCCTGAACGGCCAATTACTGCACGAGAATGTGGAGATGAAGAAGGCAACCCCCGGAGGCGTGGACGGCAAGGAGAAGGCAAAGGGTCCGTTAATGTTCCAAGGCAACCACGGGCCCGTGGCCTACCGCAACATTGTGGTTCGACCACTGAAATAATCAGGAGGCATCACCCGCCTGACCCCGCCAAGGCGCCAAGCCCACAACCACCCCGGCCACCACGAGGCCCACCGCCAGCCCAAACGTCCCCGTCACAGGCTCGTCCAGACATTGCCACGCCCAGAACATCGTGAAGATGGGGATGAGGTTGTTGAACAGAAGCGCGCGGCTCACCGGCCAATGGCGAAGGACATTGTTCCAAATTCCAAGTCCCACGATCGTCCCCGCGAAAATGCTGAACCCCTGCCACCCCAGCAGGCGTGCCTCCAGCACCGGCGGCGTGCGCGCCACTTCCCATGCCACAAACGGCAACAGTAATAATCCCGCCCGCCATGCCGTCTGCGCCGTGTATAGCATCCCACCGATGCTTCCGGAGATCGCCCTCGATTCCCGGCTGTAAAGCGTCCAAGACCAGCTTGCCACGAACGCAATTACATCCCCACGCCACGCCCCATCCGCCGCCCCCGCCGCCAGCTTCGGCCAAAACAAAACCACAATCCCACCCAGTGCCAAAAACGCGGCGCAATATTTGCGAAGGCTTTCCCGATCCAATCGTGGCCCTTCCTCCAGTAACAAGCCCCAAACCGGCGAAGCCGCCAAGTACAATGATGCATGCGAAACCGGCGTGAACGTGACCGCCCACGAAAACCCCGCCGCCCAGCCAATGAACAACGGCGCGCCCCGCCACCACAACCGTTGGCCCACATCCCCCGGCACCGGACGCCATTTCCCCAGCCACCCGGTCCAGCGCAACAACCCCAGCAACAAAAGCCCCGCCAGAATCATCCGCGTGCCCGTCGTCCAAAGCACCGGCCAATCCCGTACAATGTAGCCAATGGCCGTGTTGTTTGCCCCCCACACCACCGTAGCCAGCACTAGGCTGGCGGCGATTAATAAATCCCGGCGACGATCACCCACACCGCAAATTGGCCAGCACGGACTCGCTTCGCAAGCCAATCCGGACTATAATGTCCCCATGAAACATACGCCCGGATTCCTGGCCCTCGTGGAAACCGCCAAGTCACGCGTGCAGGAAATCTCCATCGACGATGCCCGCGCACGCCTGGAGGAAAACCCCGCCGCGATCCTGCTCGACGTCCGCGAGGAAAGCGAATGGACCAAGGCCCACGCCAAGGGTGCCCAGTACCTGGGCAAGGGCGTCCTCGAGCGCGACATCGAGACCCGCTTCCCCGACAAGGACACGGAGATTATCATGTACTGCGGCGGCGGCTTCCGCAGTGCCCTCACCTGCGACGCCGCCCAAGCCATGGGCTACACCAACGTCCACTCCCTCCAGAACGGCTACCGCGGCCTCATCGTCGCCGAGTGGCCGATGGAAAGCTAGGCCGCCCGCGCCCTCTTTTCCTTTCCTTTAATCGTGACTTCCAGCAATCCCCTGCCGCAATCTCCACGCGTGAAATATTGGCTGGTTAAACAGGAACCCGAAAAATATCCGTGGTCCCAATTCGTAAAGGATCGCGGCACCTACTGGGACGGCGTCCGCAACTATCAGGCACGCAACAACCTCCGCGCCATGGCCAAGGAAGACCTCGTCCTCTACTACCACAGCGTCAGCGAAAAGGCCGTGGTGGGCGTGGCAAAAGTCACCCGCGTAGCCTACCCCGATCCCACCGCGAAAGAAGGCGACTGGTCCGTTGTTGATTTAAAACCCGTCCAATCCATGACCACCCCCGTGACCCTCGACGCCATCAAGACCGACAAAGCACTTGCCGACATTTCCCTGATCCGCCAATCCCGCCTCTCCGTCATGCCCCTTGCCGCCGCCCATTTCCGGCGCATTCTCAAGCTCGGCCAGACGAGCCTTTGACTTGGCATCACGCCACCGATAAACTGAACCCGATGTCCACGGCGATTCCAGAGGCCGCCAAGCCCCCCGCGGATTGGGAGGCCATCAGCCAGCCCCTTCAGCCCTTCCTTGGCGAAGTCAACAGCGCCTTGCGCGCGGAAGTAAACGCCTTCGATCCCGCCATCGGCAACTTCGTCCAGTACGCCCTCTCCAACTCCGGCAAGCAACTCCGACCCATGCTGGTCGGTCTGGGCGCGGGCGGCGCTGAGGCCACCCAGCCCGAGCACGTCACCGGCGCTGTCATTATCGAGATGGTCCATCTAGCCACCCTTGTCCACGATGACGTGATGGACGAAGCCCGTGTTCGCCGCCGCCGGCCCACCCTTTCCGCCAACTGGGGCAACGAAATTGCCGTGCTCGCCGGCGACTGCCTGTTCGCCCAAGCCCTCCAGCGGGCCGCGGAATTCGGCACTCCCAGCGTCTGCCGCGCCGTCTCCGAGGCCACCAAGAATGTCTGCACCGGCGAAATCCTCCAGACTCTCCAACGCGGAAACTATGAAATAAGCCGCGATGAATATATGAAGGTGGTGGCCATGAAGACCGCCGAGTTGTTCGCCCTGGCCTGCGGGCTGGGCGCGGAGTTGTCCGGTGCGAAGCCCGCGCGGCGCGATGCTGTGCGCGCGTTTGGCATGGCACTAGGCACAGCCTATCAGGTTTACGATGACTGTGTGGACGTCTTTGGCAGTGAACCGCTCGCGGGGAAAAGTCTGGGCACCGACCTAATCACCGGCAAGCCGACACTGCCCGTGCTGGCTGCCTTGGGCGAGTTGTCCGCCGGCGAGGCGCAGCGTCTGCGCGACCTCGTCAACGGCTGGGCGCCCGCGCGAGGCGATGAATTGCGCGAGTTGCTGGCACAAGCCGGCACGCTCGCCGAATGTCAGCGTGTCATTGAGAAGCTACTGGCCGAAGCCCGCGAAGCCATCTCCGGATTCCCTGCCGCCGAAGACCTTTGCACCCTGTGCAATTGTCTGGAAGCCAAGGCAACGGAACTGGAGTAGTCTAAAACTCGTACCGTCGAAAGACGTATTTCTCCCCGTTGAACGCCTGTGGGAAGGTGATGATAAGATGCTTGTTGAACGGCTCGATGGCCACCGTTGTCGCGAGGGGCGGTTGGGCAAAGATGTTCAAGTTTGCCGTGTAGGCGTTGGTGCCTCCCGAAGGCGGACTCCAGATTCCACCGGCCCACATGGCCGCTTGGTTGCCAATGGGCGGAGCTTCAAAGTGATAGACTTGGTTTCTCGCCGCGAACAGAGGTCCCGTGGGAAAAAATCTCCCCATCGAGTATAGCTCCTTGTTGGCCTTGAATGTGAGCGTCCAGTCATAGACCCGCAACGGCTGCTCGCCGCCGTACTGAACAAACGCCGCGCTTCGCAGGAAACGCAACACCGCCAAGTGATCCGGCTCCCGCGCCTGCGCATAGACAGGATGATTGCGCATGGCCTTGTAAGTCTCATCCACATCCAATTGCCACGTGCCCAACACAGCGGCTTGGCCCGGCGCATCCGCTTGAAACACCTCCGATCGGCCTTCCCGCAAAAACCTCTGGTAATCCACTAGGTCCAGCTCCTGAAGTTGCTTGGCCCACGCCGGCGGTGCCGAGGTGGCATTGTCTTCCTCATTCGGCGGCAGGCACGTAGCCCGTAACAAAGGTGCCACACTACCGTCCAGGATGATGCTCATGATGTTTGAATTGTCCGAAATCTGTTTGATCAGGTTTGTGTTCCCCTGCAATTTGCGAAACTCCTCGTGCCGCAACAGTTCCGAGATAGCCGGGTAATAAAAAACACGCTGATGAAAGCGGTCCCGCTCATACAGGTTCTCCCGCGCATAATTATGGTAAATCATCCCCACCGTGTCCGACGCCGCGTAAAAGCGCTCCGTGCCCGGCCCCAATGCTGCGGCCACACCCGCCAACTTCAATGAATGCATGTCCGACGCCACCCGCCGCAGCAACCGATGCCCCGTGGGCTCCACCCTCTCCACCACCGCCTTCGCCGGCCGCACCTGCATCAACAAGTAGCCCGGCACATACAACCAACTCAAAAGCAACGTCGTGGCGACCGCCCCCGCCGCTGTTCCCAGTGTCAGCCCCCAAATATCATTCAAATACTCCCAAGTATCGAACTCCCCGTAATCCAGACCATCCTTATACTTATACTTGTAATGGAGATAAATCTTGTGATGTACCGGCTCCAGCGCCGCGATAACAATGACTATGATCAACACCGTCGCCAACAACCGGGGAATCAGCAAATGCCAGAGCGGCACGTCAAACCCCAGCAGCCCCGTTAACGTGTGAAAAATTCCTACCTTTCCCAACATTCCCCCCAGCGCCAATCCCAAGACCAGTGCCGCCAGAAAAAATCCCACGCGAATCCCACCCGCAAGCCTACCGCCAAGCCCTCCCACGGCAATGCCCAGCAGTGCGATCAGCACCACCGAGTCGCCCGGAAACAAGGCGAACGCAACCATCCCCCTCCATACCCCGCCCGCCCCCCCGATGCACGACAAAACCAAACTGCCAAAAATGACTGGGTTCGATTTGGTCCAAAATTCTCACGCGGAGACGCAGAGGCGCGGAGATAATACAATATTTTGGTTTCTCCGCGCCTCTGCGTCTCTACGTGAGGCAAAATCAGACCTCGCCACTTGCCGCCGCGTTAGGCATCATCGGCCCATGCGTTTTCCTCTTTTACTGGTTGGGCTGATCCTGTCCTTCACTCTCTCCGCTGCCGACAAGAAACCCAATATTCTGATGATCGCGATTGATGATCAGAATGATTGGATTGGGTATCT
>DJHS01000074.1:1293-27016 GCA_002433235.1 Verrucomicrobia bacterium UBA6614 | reverse complement strand
GTTGTTGTAGTCACCGCGGCAACCCAAGGTGAGGATGTTCTTGGTCGAGCCAATGATGCTGTTGGAGCCACCGGCCGTGGAACCACCCAAGTGCACGATGTAGCTTTGCGCTCCCTCGGACACGGTGCCGTCGCCCGCGAACACGCCGGAGCTGTTCTCGCTGGAGACCTCGGACTGGTTGGACTTCTTGCTGCCAGGATCGCAGGGCGAAAGAACCGCCTTGGCGGTCTTCATGTCACCGCCCACGCCGCTGAACACCGAGCGGATGTCATCCACGCTGTCAGCACCACCATAACCACCGGAAGTAGCGGACTCGCTGGAAACCTGCCACGGGAAATCGCCCGTGTCCTCGTCCGAGGCAAACGCGCCAAACGCACCAGCCATGGTCTTCAGGTTGTTGGAGCACTTCACGCGGTTGGCCTTCTGGCGCGCCTTGGCCAGTGCCGGGAGCAGCATGCTCGCCAATATGCCGATGATGGCAACCACCACCAGCAACTCGATCAGGGTAAATCCCTTGGTTTTTTGTGTTTTCATGTTCTTTTTTGGGTTGTGCGCCTGTCTCTTAGCCAACTCGGCCGAGAAACCCAGCGCAGTTTAGGTCATAGAAACAAAAGCATGTGATGTGCCAATNNGTCACCGCCCACGCCACTGAACACAGTCTGAATATTGTCCACGCTATCCGCGCCGCCATAACCACCGGAGGAAGCCGTTTCGCTGGAGCACTGCCACGGGAAATCACCCGCGTCCTCGTCAGAGGCAAAGGCGTTGAACGCACCAGCAATGGTCTTCAGGTTGTTGGAGCACTTCACGCGGTTGGCCTTCTGGCGCGCCTTGGCCAGAGCCGGGAGCAGCATGCTCGCCAAAATGCCGATTATGGCTACCACCACCAGCAACTCAATCAGGGTAAATCCCTTGGTTTTTTGTGTTTTCATGTTCTTTTTTGGGTTGTGTGCCTGTCTCCTGTCCGTACTCGTTCAGAAAACCCAGCGCAGTTAGGTCATAGAAACAAAAGCATGTGATGTGCCATGGCCGAAAAAAATCAGTTAAGCTGAAAAATTCGGAAATTATCTGAAAAAATAAGTGCTATTTTTTGAAAAATTATTCAAAAAATGCATTTTAAAGGCTTTACCAAGAAAAAATTGCGTAAATTATTTTGGGCTAAGCGTGAATTTCGCGAACCATTCATTTGAAAGGATCCCAGTCAAAAAAGAAAATTTTTACGAACTAGACGCAAAAAACGCCCTCAGTTAGGCTTCGCAATGCGTCTACCGTCGGAGCCCCAGCCCTCTTCGCTCAAGTCAAGAGCCGCGCCTTCCGCGGTCCAGCCCTTCTTGTTGATGACCACGCCGCGATCCCACAGAACCGCCCAGCGGAGTTCCCCGTTTTCGTGCCATTGCACCTCCAGACCGTCAGGTACGCCAAAGGTCCAACTGGTTTCGTATTGCTTTTGGCCATTCTCGTGCCAACCGCGAGCCATGCCGTGCAGCAGCCCCACCTGAAGGGATTCCCGTGTCCGCAACCGGCCATTGGGGAAACGGGTGATGGCGGAACCGGTGTAGGGCTGTTTCTGGTTGTCCTTTCTGACCCAGATGTTGATAGCGCCCTGATAGTGTTCGCTTTCAATCCCCGCGTAGTATTCCGGCCCCAAGGTGTAGGGGGGCAGGGCAAGCAACTGAGTGGTCTTGTCGACTTCCGGAACTTTCTGGCCTTCCCCGCCCTCGTAGGTGCTAGGCGAATCTCCACCACAACCCAACATCAATGCCAGAGCCAAGGTGGGGGGTGGAAACAGCATCCTCATTGGCGTTACTCTGTCCAAGCGAGCGGCTTTCGTCAAATCTTCGTATCCGCATGCCGCACAAAACCAAAAACCGCCGGGGGTGACAAGGAACCCCCAGCGGCAAAACACTGCCGAGAGCCAAGGGAACAGTACCCACAGCAGCGTGTCCCCCCTTGTGGGCGGACGGGTATCGTCTATCATGGACAAGGCTGGGCCTCAAGATCGGACCGGGGTTTGTGAATAAGAAATCCGCTACGGCAACCGTTGCCGAAGGCCCGAGGCCAGCCTCGCCCAGTAGCCCACAGGGTCGGTTTCAATGACTTCCTGACAAAGCTTCGAATCCTGTTCTCTTGCAGCCAAGCCCAGTCGGGCAATGACCCCGGGCAATCCGTGCGGATGATCCTTGATGACCCGACGATAGGCATCCGATGTGCCGGGGTCATCCTGAGAATCCAGACACACCGCCAGTCCCAAGCGGGCCACCGGCGTCAACGGGTCAACCTTGGCGCTTGCCAACGCCTCAAAATGACTGGCCGCCTCGGCGGGCTTGCCGGTTCGATACAAGGTAACCGCGCCGATCAAGGCCGCACGGCGCGCGGCGGCGGTGCCGGGGTGACTGTCGGCCATCTTCAACCAAGTAGCGGCCGGGATGACGTTGGTGGAGATGCCGGTGCGGAGCAGGGCATCATTGGCGGCCAAGGACTCGCCCGGAAGGGCGGCCGGCGCGGACAAAGTCTCCGCGCCCAAAGGCTCCGGCCATTCGCGCAAACGCTGCCGGGCGGCCGTCACCGCATTGGCTTGCGAGGCATCGCCGCCTTTCAAGTCCACGAAAAACGCCAAACGCAACCGCTCCCATTCGGACAGAAACCAGCCACGCGGCCCCGGTGCCACCGAGTAGCCCGCCGGGGAATGCACCCCCGGCTGGCGCGCGGCGGCCAACCCGCCCGCCAGCAGCTCTTCGCGGTAGCCTTTAAATTTATCCCGCGACACCTCGGGAGTGGGCGGGGTCCGTGTTTTCAAATGCAGGATGAAGCCGCCCCAAGGCTGGGGCACAAACTCGCCCACCGCAGGCGCCGACCCATGCAACAACGCATTCGCCGCTGCCTGCGCCACACCGATCGAAACCGGCTGCTGGATGGGGGATTTCGGCCATTCCAAATCCGCCAAGGCAAAGGAGGGCAGGGACTCCACCTCCAGCTTTACGCTGGCCGCCACGGCCTCAATTGTCTCGCCCTTGGCCATGCGGTTGGTCAGCATCTGGTAAAACCCACGGCCGCGTTTCACCGCCGCCTGCTGCGCCTGCTCCGTCACGAATTCCGCCCGAATCACCTTGAGCCGTTCAGCGCCCAAGTCGGAAAACTTGGGCGTGGGCGGCTGGAACCTGCGGGCCAACCCCACCAAACTCAACGCATCCTCTTCATAAACCGCGCCACTCGCCAGCTGACCCGGTTCCAACGAAGCCGCCATGCGTGCCACCGGCCCCGAGCCCACTGCCAAGGTCAGACCCTCCACCTCCAACTTAGGCTCCGCCTTGTCCGCGGCCATCACGGCCCGCAACCGCGCCACGTCGGACTTCACGCCCTTGAGCACCTCGGCGCTGATGACATTAAACCGCCGTTGCGCCAGCAGCATCCGCCGGATTTTCGGGTAAACCTCCTCGGCCGGCAACGGCTTGCCTTCCTTGTCCTTGAACACCTCCGCGCCGCGCTCCTTGTAAATGGCTCGCACACTTTTCTCCAGAGATTCCAGAGGCTTTTGCGAGACTTCCTCGTAAAGCGAAAATGGAATGCGGACCCGGACCACTTCCAGTTGCTCAGGCAGTCGAAACAGTTTCAGGTTCTTGTTGTAAAAAGCCTCCAACGCAGCGGGTGTGGCCTGGATATCCGCCACGTGGTTGGTGGATGGAAAGCGGATCACCTCCGCCCCAAACTCCTCATGATCGCGTGCAAACAATTCCCCCACCACACGCCCGGGCAACAGTGCCCCCGCCAAGCTCATCAGTTTGTTCATGTGAATCAACGCCAGCTCGTTGGCCACAAAACGGTCCCAGTCCTCCACCGTCAACCCATTGGCTGGCAGTATCTGTTCCAAGAATCGCTGGTGCCCAGTCGTGTTCACCTTGCCGTCCGAGGTGGTAAACCGTCGCGCCTGCTCCGCTTTTAAAACATCGTGACCAAACCCGATGCCCAGTTGACGCGCGAGGATCAGTTGTTGCAGGCGCACCTGGGTATCGAACTCCAGCCGGCTTAAGTCCGCCGTGCCATCCCCGTCCAAGTCCTCGCCCGGCAGAGCATCCACATCCGTCACGCCGAGCGTCAGGTAGCCCAGCCGCACCTCGCGTTGCACCCGTTCACCCGCCTGCTGGTTGGGATTCGCCGGCGCGACCTTGGGGGGCTTGGCTTGAGGCTTGGGTGCCTCCTCCTTTTTATCCCCACAACCTGAAATCCAGAAAACGAAAACCAACAGCAAACACGCGCCACGCATGCCCACAGGTTAGCCCGACCGCAGCCGCGTGGCAATCTCAGCGGCGCTTTCTCTTGCGCCGACTTTTCCGCTGGACTTCCCCCGCCAGTTGGGCCGGCACGGCGCTGGTCACCAGCTCATCCACCCATTGGCGCACCTCCACCAGCTGGCGCAGTTGTGACAAGAGAAAGAACCCCAACAGCACCGACCCCATCGCCACACCGGCTGGCCCGGCCTCAAAGTTGCGCGAGGTTTCGATCAATCCCCAAAACCCCCGGTAGCCCAAGACATAAAACCCAAGCAGATAAGGCAACAGCACACCCAGTGTGGTCAACACATAAAACTGCCGGCGGCGTGATCCCGCCGCAAACATCACCGCCGTGAAGTTGTAAACCCAAACCGCTGCCGCCGAGAGGATCGCCCCTGTCATTAACACGATGCAGTGCACCGACAACCCAACACTCAACGCCTCCACCAGCCCCAAAGCGAATACCACACCCAGCGAAGCCAGCGCCAGCCGCGCCGTGTGTCGTGTCATCTCCGCCACGTGCTTCGCGAAATCCATCGAGGGCACTGAAACCCCATCCGGAACGTTGAAAGCCTCCTTGTCCCCCGCCACGTCCGCAGCCTAACCCGCCGCGCCGTTTGGCGCAAATTTTTCAAGCGCCACCGCGTAGTCTTCCGGCGTATCTATCTCCACCCATTTATCCGAGGGCTCATGATGACACGCCACGTCGTGATTGGGCAAAAACCGGTTCAGCAGGTGTTCCCAGTTCAGCATCACATTTTCAGGCCGCGCCAAAAATCCCGCCGCCGCCGAAGCCAAGGCTTCGCATGACGACGCATCAAATTTTAACACCCCAATCGCTTCACCCGCAAACTCATGACGGGCCAGCTCCTCCGCCGTGACCGCGCGTTTGTCAATTGTCATCCGAACGCAACCACGTCCATCCACCAGAGCCTTCGCACACTCAATATCCTCCAGTGACGATGGCCCCACCAAAATGGCATCCGCCGCCGGGGCCTCCATGAATTTCCTTAAAATCCCCGGTTCATAAATCAAGTCCGCATCAAAAATCACCGCCGCCCCAGCCGCCGCCTCAAGCCCCAGCCACAGCGAGTGCGTATTGCCTTTCGTAGCGAATTCCTCATTGTCCACCCACACAATCTCCAGCGGAGGGTTGAGCGCCGCCACCGCCTCGCGCACTTGACCCTGCCCATATCCCACCACGAGCGCCGCCCGTCGCAAGCCCGCCTCTGCCCAAGCCTCAAAATGCCGTGCCAACAAGCTGCGCCCATGCAGATCCAACAACACCTTGGGCGCATTCGTCATGCCCGCGATGCGTGTGCCCTGGCCCGCGGCCAACAGGATGGCAGTGTGGCCGTCGTTCACGGGTTCACCCAGAATCGGCAGTATGTTCGTTTTAACGGCGCATCCCCGCCAGAGGCCAACCGATCCTCGATGGACACCGTTCCCAGGTTGTCCCGAAAAGAGGTCCGGCCGTGGAAAATACTCTTGTCATTCACCACCACCGTCTCTCCCGCGCACAGCCGGCACCGGAACTGAAATGCCGGGTTTGCCAGCGACTCATCCAGCCGATCCAACGCCGCCACCACATCCTCCGCCAAAGGCGCGCCCCTTAGCCGTCCCGCTTCCTCGAGGTAATCCCGCAAATACCGCCATTCCGGACGCCCCTCCATCAACCGCAGTACAGGTTCCTCATAAAATTCCCCCGGACGCACACCCTTGTATTCCCAAACCCGGTCCTGCTTTAAAATCTCCACTGTTTCCGGCGCATTCTCCGCCAAGTCACGAAACACCGTATGGCCGTCCAGCAACACACTCTCACCTCCCTCCGCTGCAGGTGCCGCGCAATGCAGCAGGAAAAATTCGTACCCTTCCTTCAGGTTCACCCCATCCGTGTGGAACGATCCCCCTTGCCGGGTTTGCGAATAGCGCGCCCCCTCCTCCATGCGGCCTCCGCGGTCGGTGATGATGTAAAACAGGTGGCCCTGTTCGTTCTGAGCCAGCGGTCGGCCCAGCGCCTGGCTCATCAGCCATGGCACCGCCAACTGTTGCTCCAGCGAAAGCCCTTTGATGGGCTGTGCCACGACCACCCGATGCCCCGTGCGCGCTTCCTTCTTCAGCGCCATCATGTCTTTCATGAAGGACGGCAATGAGCCCGGGTCCAGTTTGATCCCCTCCAAGTCCTGCGGCGTTTCCAGCCGATCAAAAATCGTCTGCTGCTTCTCCAGGGACACACGAACCTCCATCGTGGCTTCTTCGGAAAATGCAAACCGCACTTTCGCTGGATCCAGCGACGCATCCCAACCAGTCACAACTGTCCCATCCATGCTCACCTCCGCCACTCAACCCATCCCATCAACCCAGCGCAACGAAAAACCATTCCTTAATCCTCCAGCCGTTCCGCCCGCGCCGCATCCTCCACCGATTCCATTTCCTCCGCCTCACTTCGCACCCGCTCCGTCAAACCCCGCAGACTGGCCTCGCTGTGGTATAGGAAACCCCACCCCAACGCCGTGAATGCCAGGTCGCGCCCGCGACGAATAATCGCATACTGAACCCCCAACTCCTTCGGCAGTCCAAACATCATGAACAACGCCATCACGCTGAACTCCTGAACACCGAACGCGCCCGGCACAACGGTGTTAAACCCCTTTGCCACCCCGATGAACGCCTCAATCACCAGCGCCTCGTGAAAAGACACCGGCGTGCCCAGCGCATACGACACTAGCAAAATCTCAAACGTGTCAAAAACCCAACCCACCAAGTACAGCAAGGTGCACTTCACAAACCGCCGCCGACTTTGCGTGTAAAAGGAGGATATCGCCTCGTCCATTCTCCGCAATCCGTCCTCGCGCGCATCCAGTGACCGCAACCGCAACCCCAGCCGCCGCACCCAACCCAGCAGCGTCATGAACATCCCGCGTGCCTGCAGTTTAAAAAGCAGCGCCATCACCACAAACCCACACGCCGCCATTCCCCCGAAGACGTATTTTGCCACCACTTGCTCGGCCGGCAAAGCCACCGCCGCGATCAGGGCACCCATCGCGATGAAGGTCGATTGCGCCACCGACTGCGCCGTCTTCGAGCGCACCGCCGCCGCCGTGCTGTTCACCACCGGCACCCCGCGCTTGTTCAACAAATAGACCTTCGCCGCCTCGCCCCCCACGTAAAGGCTGGGGATCACATTGTTCACCGCCTCCCCCGCCAGCCGCACATACCACATCACCCGGTACGGCACTTTTTCCGCCACCTCCCGTGTGAACGTGTGTCGCCAGCCCAGCGTATCGATGCTGAACACCGTCGCGTACGGCACCAGCACTACCGCCGCCCACCAACCCAGCCCTTTGAACGCTTTGGCAATCTGGTCCACCCCCGCGTTGTGAATGAAGAATCCAAACAGGCCCAGACCCAAGACCAACAGCAGGATGCGCAGGCCCCGGTTCATGATGTTTCCCCCGCCGCCCGGCCGCCACGCAACTGCAGACCCAAGGCCAGCAGCCAGAATGCATGCACGCCAATCGCCGCCACCCAAAGGAACAAGTCCAGCCGGCCCGCAAACGCCAGCACGATGATGATCACCGAGAAATCGCGGTTCGTCGTCGCGTCAATCAGCCGTTGCACCCGCGAGTTGCCGCGCGCCCCCGGGTGCAGCATGCCCCGTAACACCACCCCAAAGGCGATCAACACTCCCACCGCCGCCGACACCCCCAGAGCCAGCGCCGGGACATCCGGCTGGGACACCGACACCCCCAGCGCAATCGCCACAAACAAGGCCACATGCACCACCTGATCCCCCACCAAGTCCAGCCACTTGCCCAGCTTCGACTCTTTGAACATCATCCGCGCAATATCCCCATCCACACAATCAATCGCCGCCGACAACTGCAACACCAGCGCCCCGACCACATCCCACCACTGCTCTCCCCGTGCCAAACACACCGCTGCCCCCACTCCCACGCACGTCGCAAATACAGACACCTGATTCGGCGACACCGGCGTGCGGATCAACAACTTCGACAAGAGCCGCCCCACCGGCCGGTTGAAATACGTGTCCACCACCCCGTCCGTCGTGCTCCCCATCGTCTCCCACAACTCGTCCTCCGCCACCGCCGCCATGAAACCATCCTCCACTCGCCTTGCCACCCCTTCCGCCTTCACCTTCGGCGTCCTCTTCAAGGTCCGGGCCACGGAATCCTCCAGCCGTTCCGCCACACCAATGGGCAGCAACTTTCGATCCGCCGTCACCAACCGGGCGCTATTTTTTAAAAGCTTCTCCACGTCGCCCCGTTGGACAACCAGATTGGCCGAAGCCACCAACGTACGCCCCGTGATTTTCGGAGCCACCCTCGTCACCACCGGGTCAATTCCCAGCGCGCGTGCCCGTGGAATCGGCGGCATCTCCCCGTCACAAACCACCGTGAGTGTCCGGCAACCTGCTCGATGTGCCGTAACCAATAGCCGATCCAATACCGTCATGGCGGCCACGCGCAGCCCCGCATGCTCGGGTTGGCAGAAGAAAATAGCCGGAATGCTCACGCGCGAAACTCCGCCGAAACAAACCGGCACGCCGCGCCGGAGGCAAGGAAAATCCCGCACCTGCACGGAATGCTCCCCACTTTTCATTGCCTCTCCACCCGCCATGCCCTTGAATGCCCGCGCATGTCCCGCACCCGACAATTCCGCGAACTGCTGGCGTCGCCGCGCACCGAGTTTCTCATGGAGGCCCACAACGGACTCAGCGCGCGCATTGTGGAGGAGGCGGGCTTTTCCGGCATCTGGGCCAGCGGGCTGGGCATCAGTGCCGCGCTCGGTGTCCGCGACAACAACGAGGCCAGCTGGACGCAGGTGCTCGAGGTCGTCGAGTTCATGACCGATGCCACCGCCATTCCCATCCTGCTCGACGGCGACACCGGCTACGGTAACTTCAACAACATGCGCCGACTCGTCCGTAAGCTCGAGCAGCGCGGCGTCGCCGCCGTGTGCATCGAGGACAAGCTCTTCCCGAAGACCAACTCCTTCATCGACAGCGGGAAACAGGCGCTGGCCGACATCGACGAGTTTACCGGAAAAATAAAAGCCGCCAAGGACGGTCAGACCGACGCCGACTTCGCCGTGATCGCGCGACTCGAAGGCTTTATCGCTGGCTGGGGATTGGACGAAGTTTTAACACGCGCCGGCGCCTATCACGACGCCGGCGCCGACGCGCTGCTCGTCCACTCCCGCAAAAGCACGCCCGATGAAATCCTCGCCTTCGCCCGCGCGTGGGACCGCGACTGTCCGCTAGTCATCGTGCCCACCATGTATTACAGCACGCCCGCGGAAGTCTTCGAGGAGGCCGGCATCCGGCTGGTCATCTGGGCCAACCACAATGTCCGCAGTGCCATCACCGCCATGCAGCAAACCGCGCGGCAGGTATTCGAGGAACGCAGCCTGCGCAATGTCGAGGACCGCATCGCGCCCGTGGCCGAGATTTTCCGCCTGCAGGACGCCGGCGAGCTGGCCGAAGCCGAGCAGCGTTATCTGCCCCGGCGCGAACCCACCTGCGCTATCGTGCTGGCCGCCAGTCGCGGCCGCGAACTGGGCGACCTCACTTCCGACCGGCCCAAGGCCATGGCCCCCATCGGTGGCACACCGCTGCTGCACAAGCTGGCCGCGCAGTTTCGCAAGGAGGGCATCCGCGACCTGCTCGTCGTGCGTGGCTACGCCAAGAATGAGGTGCACGCCCCCGATGCCCGTTACGTGGACAACGATGATTATGAAATTACAGGAGAACTGTCCACGCTGGCCCGAGCCGCCGATGCGCTCGAGGGCGAGGTGGTCATCGCCTACGGCGACATCCTATTCCGCCGCTACATCCTCGGTTTACTGCTCGACGCCGCCAGCGACATCACCCTCATCGTCGATGCCGCGTGGCGTGAGAAAACCAGCCGCAATGGCAACGAGGACTACGTCCGTACCACCGCCCCCCACAGCCTGCAATACAGCGACGAAGAAATCCACCTCACCGAGATGAGCAATAAACTTGATCCCGAAGCAACCGATGGCGAGTGGATCGGCCTTTTAAAAACCTCCCTTCGCGGCTCCGCGACTTTGCGCGAGGCATTGGCTGAACTGCAGCAGCGCGACGACTTCCCCACCCTGCAAATGTCCGACCTCTTCAAGCACCTCATCGCCAAGGGCGAGCCAATCCGTATCCTCTACATCACCGGCCACTGGCTGGACGTCGACAACCTCGACGACCTCGCCCGCGCCCAGTCCTTTTAAACCATGATCCCCGCCGCCGCCTTTATCGAGCACCTCCGCGAACTCGGCTATTCCCAGTACGCTGGTGTGCCCTGCTCCTACCTGAAGCCCTTCATCAACTACGTCATCGACGACCCCACCCTCGACTACCTCGGCGCGGCCAGCGAGGGCGAGGCCGTCGGCATCACGCTCGGCGCGCACTTCGCCGGCCGCAAGACCGTTACCATGTGCCAGAACTCCGGCCTTGGCAACATGGTCAATCCGCTCACGTCTCTCAACCACCCCTTCCGCGTCCCCACGCTGCTCATCACCACCTGGCGCGGCGAGCCCGGCGTGCCCGACGAACCCCAGCACGAGCAGATGGGCCAGATCACCCACGGCCTTCTGGAAACCCTCGACATCCCCTGGCGCCCCTTCCCCACCGACGAGGCCACCATAGCACCCACCATGGACGAGGCCGAAACCCACATGGCCAAACACTCCCGCCCCTTCGCACTGGTGATGAGCAAGGGCTCCGTCGCGAAACATACCCTGCAAACCCAGCCCACGTCCGAGGTCACGACCTGCGAGATAAAGAACCTATTAAACACCAACAGCGAACGTCTCACCCGCACCGCCGCCCTAGAGCTGACGCTGGAGACCCTGAATGGTGACGAGGCCCTCATCGCCACCACCGGCAAGACTGGCCGCGAACTCTTCACCCTCGCCGACCGCCCCGGCCACGTTTACGTCGTCGGCGGCATGGGCTGCGCCTCCGCCATCGGCCTGGGCATCGCCCACGCCCAACCGCGCCAACCCGTGGTCGTCCTCGACGGCGACGGCGCGGTGCTCATGAAGATGGGCGCGCTCGCCACCATCGGCCACGTCCAGCCCGCCAACCTCCTGCACATCGTCCTCGACAACGAGGCCCACGACTCCACCGGCGGCCAGGCCACCGTATCCCCCACCACCCGTTTTGCCGAAATCGCCGCCGCCGCCAACTACCGCCACGCCCATGCCGTCACCAGCGCCGAGGATTTTCGCGCCAGTTTAAAGGAACTCCGCGCCACCGAAGGCCCGTCGTTGATCCACGCGAAAATCCAGCCCGGCGCCCCCGCCACCCTTGGTCGCCCCTCGATCAAACCTCACGAGGTTCGGAATCGCATCATGGAGTTTCTCCGCGAAAACGGTTCCTAAATCAATCCTGAAAGCAACAGGTTGAGATTCTGAGGAGACAGGCGCCGGGTATTATGTGCATATAGCTTGGAGGGAAGGAGGCGCGCCACTTCCTGCACGTGAGCCAACTGCACTCCCAAATCTCCCAGCCGCGCCGGTATCTGGAGTGCCCCCAGCATTTGAGTAAGACGTTCTACCGACTGTTCCGCCGAATTCACCCCCAGCGACTGGGCCATGTGCACAAACCGCATTTGCACCGTATTCGGCCCTCGCAAATCCGCGCAATCCGCCGTACTCACCTGTCGGTTATAATCCAACAGTCGCAGCAGTAACACTCCAGCCAGACGCCCGTAAGGTACTCCCGTCCGAACAGACAAAGCCCCCGCCGCTGCAATCAAAAACGCCGGTGCAATGAGGTCAGCCGATTTCCCCGCCAGATTGGCCGCTCTTAAAAGCCCGGCCCGGCCCTCCACCGTGGCGCCGTAAAATTCGTTCTCCAAGTGTTCCATCAACAATCGAAGCGCCTCCTGTGCGTAGCCAATCGTCCCCTCGTTGGCTTGAATATCCCACATCGATTCCAACGCCAAAGCCAACGCCCCCAAGCCCGAGCCCGCCACCTCAGCCGCCGACAAGGCGCCCAACAGGGACGAATCCAACACCACACACTGCGGCCGCATATGCGCGTGCGCCACAAAATGAATCATCCCATCGTCCGCATGAATCACCGCGAAATGAGTTGCCTCCGCCCCACTCCCACCCGTGGTGGGGATAGCCATCAAAGGCTTGCCCGGCATCGCTCCACCCGGCTTGCGCCGCAGGTAAAGCGATGGATCCACCACCTGCGCCGCCAAGTGGTTCACCGCCTTGGCCAAGTCCAGTGCTGCGCCCCCGCCGATGGCCAACATCACATCCGGCTGCGCAGCCCGAAACGCCGCCACCCCCGCCACCACCTGCGACTCCAAGGGCGGCCGGCCCACGTTGTTAAACAAGGTTACCGCCCGCTGCCCCAGAAGCCCCTGCAAACGCCCCGCCGCCCCCGAAGCCGCGTACCCCTCCGGGTCGGCCACAATGAAAACCGTCCTCGCCTGCAACTCCTCCAGCCAAGCCCCCACCAGCTCCAACTGCGGAAAATCCCGCTGCCGGTTCATCGTCGTCGCGACAGATGGCAAGGAAGTCGACATCGTGTGGAACTCACCCCAGAAAATGACAACACCTCCATCGAGGCAAGTTAAAATCGAAAGAAACCTACCCCACCCAAAACGAGACACAAAAACCAAGGCACGCAATCAATGCCACTACCGGGACAGCAGATGTCCCTCCCACCATGCGACCTTGCCCGGCACGTGAAATCGTTTAACCATCCGCCCGTGGCCCAACCCTCGGTCATCTATAAACGGTGGGATCAACCGCTGCTGACCTCGGCGGTCGACTGGCTGCTCGGCGACGCTTCGGAACGCGTCGTGGACTTGCGCGAATGGCAGTTGATTTTGCCCACGCGCCAAGCCGGGCGTCGGCTGCGCGAGGCGTTGGCGTGGGAAATGGATCGGCGCGGTGGCGCGTTGTTTCCGCCCAAAACCGGCACACCATGGCAGCTGGTGAAGGCGGATGAGCAAACTGTCGCCAGCGAATTGGCGTGCCTGTGGCATTGGGACCGCGTGCTGGCGGAGGCGGACTTGGCCCAGTATCGAAGCTTGTTCCCGCGGCTGCCCGAAACCCTCGATGCAGCGTGGCGCCGGCAACTGGCTCGTTCGCTCCATGAGATGCGCGGCACACTGGCCGAAGGCGGCTTGGACTGTGCGGCGGTGGCGGCGGCGGACAATTGTCCTGAGCCGACTCGCTGGCGCGATTTGAAAAAGCTCGAGGCGGCTTACCGCCGGTCGCTTGGCAATTTGCTGGACGTGCACGATGCCAAGCGCGAAACAGCCGGGCAGCCGCAGCTCGCCGATGGCATTCGAAAAATCGCCGTGCTTGGCGTGCCGGATTTGCCAGTCGTTGTCCAAACGGCTCTGGAAAGTTTTGTGGAGCAAGGTGTGGATGTCCACGTTCTTACGTTTGGCCCGGCGAAAGGGCAGTCGTTGTTCGACACTTGGGGAAGGCCATTGCCGGAGGCTTGGGCGGCGCGGGCGTTGTTGCTGGGGGAGGAGCAAATGCTGGCTTGCCTCGATGAAACGGCGCAGGCGCGGGAAATCGCCGGACGACTTGAAGCGTATGGCGAACAGCGCGCGCGTCATGCGGCAGTCGGTGTGGCGGATGCGGAGGTGACACCGCGATTGGAGCGGGCGCTGGCGGATGCGGAGATCGCCAGTTTCAATCCGGATGGCGTGCCGCTGCGGCGGGCGCCGCTGGTGGCATTTTTGCAGGCGTTGGCGGAGCTGCTGCGCCAGCCGAGCTTTGCGAATGCCGATGCGTTCCTGCGGCTGCCGGACGCATGGGGTTGGGCGAAGGGCTCGGTGGAGAAATTTTCGCGGTACCGATTGCTGCGCGGGTTGGACAAGTTGCGCACGGAGCATTTGCCCACGCGACTAGATGCGGCGGCGCAATTGCATTTCGAGGATGACTCGCCGGACCGGATTCACGCACGATCGGTTTTGGTCGAGCTGGAAAAGGCGCTGAAGCGAATCGAGAAAGCCCCGCTCTCGGAAGGATTGCTGGAGTTTTTGCAGGCGGCGTTCGGCCCGCGAAAGTTTGTGGAAGGGCGCGAAAGCGACGGGGCTGATTTGGAAGCGGCGGCGAAATTCATGGAACGGCTGGGCGACTGGGAGGCGGCAGTGGGCGGCGAGCGATATCCGGCGGCGGAAGCATTGGCGCTGCTGCTGGAGTCGATCAGTCGCGAGGCGGTGTTTGCCGAGCGGCTGCCGGAGGCGGTGGACATCCAAGGTTGGCTGGAGCTGGCGTGGGAAGACGCACCGCACTTGATGGTGGCGGGCGTGAACGAAGGCCACTTGCCCGAGTCGATTCACGGCGACCTGTTTCTGCCGGACAACCTGCGTGAATTGCTCGGGCTGCGCACCAACGCCGACCGCCTCGCGCGGGATGCGTGGTTGATGAAGCTGCTGCTGGCGACGCGCGCGAAAGCGGGACGGGTCGAGTTTTTCGTGGGCCGCCAACGCGCCAACGGCGAACCGCTCAAGCCGTCGCGGTTGCTGTTTCGTTGTCCGGCCAAGGCCTTGCCCGTCCGCATTCGACATCTTTTCGCCGAGTTGCCACCCGGCCCGCAGCCGCCGGCTTGGGAAGCGCCGTGGAAGCTCGCGCCGGTGGCGGGCAAGACCGTGGACCATCTCAGTGCCTCGGCGATCCGCGATTATCTCAAGTGTCCGTATCGTTTTTATCTGCGGCGAATGGTCGGCATGAAGCCGGTTGATTTTGAGCAGCGCGAACTCGACGCGTTACGGTTCGGCAGCTTGGTCCACGATGTGCTCGAGGCGTTTGGCAAGGACGCCAAGGCGCACAAGCTCAAGGATGCAGCGGCGATCCAAAAATTCTTTGCCGCGGAACTGGCGCGGCAAGTGGTAGCCAAGTATGGCAAACGACCGCCGCTGGCCTTGCGTGTGCAGCAGGAAATCGCCGGCCAACGGCTCGCCCACGCGGCGCACATTCAAGCGGCGGAACGCGCGGCAGGCTGGGAGATCACCGATTGCGAAAAAGAGATCGACGAAAAGCTCGATGGCCTGCCGATCATCGGCTGGATCGACCGCATCGAGCGAAATCGCAAAACCGGCGCGATGCGCGTGCTGGATTACAAAACGTCGAACAAAGGCGATGGCCCTGCCAAGACGCACTGGCAAACGTTCAAGGCGGGGCGGGATGATGCGGTGCCCGCATACGCGCAATTCGAGATCGCCGACAAGCCGCACGTGTGGCGGGATTTGCAGTTGTTCATTTACGCCTGGGCGCTCGGCGAGATGGACCGGGACGACCTTGAGCTGGGCTATTTCAACCTCCCCACCGTCGGGGCCGATGCGGGGGTGAAGCTGATTACGCCGGTTGATCGTGAGGTGTTGGGGGCGGCGATGGCTTGCGCGCGCGGGGTGGTGGCGGATGTGGGCGCGGGCCGCTTCTGGCCGCCGGCGACGAATTTGAAGTACGACGACTACGAGGGCGTTTTGTTCAGCCAACCGGAAATGTGCGCGCATGAGCCGAAGGGGGTGGCGGCATGATTACGATTCCGAATGAGATGATTCGCGCCAGCGCGGGCACGGGCAAGACGTATCAGTTGACGAACCGGTTCATCAAGCTGTTGCTGTGCGGGCTGCCGGCGGAACGGATCATTGCGCTGACGTTTACGCGCAAGGCGGCGGGCGAATTTTTCGAAGGCATCCTCACGAAGCTCGCGAAGGCGGCGGAGAAGCCGGCGGAGGCGCGGAAGTTGGCGGCGGAAATCGGGATGGAAGACACGAAGCCGGCGGCGTTTCGCGAGGCGCTGCGGCGGTTGGTCGACGGGATGGGACAGCTTTCGCTGGGGACGATCGACGGGTTTTTTCATCGGGTGATTGCGATGTTCTCGCTGGAGTTCGGCTTGGGCGGCGACTTCGAGATGATGAGTGAATTCGAGGTGAAGCAAGCCCGCCTTCGTGTGCTGGAAACTTTGCTGGACGAAAACGCCGCGCGCCAAGCCGATCGCGAAAGCCTCATCGAGACCTATCGCCTCTCCACCGCCGGCAAGGACGAACGCCGCTTCGTCGGCTCGTTCGAGCAGCATCTCGAGGATTGCCACGAGCTGTTCCAACGCGTACCCGACTCCACCCGCTGGGGCGATCCAACCTGCCTCTGGCCTAATGGAATATCCTGGCCGGTACAGCCTGTGGGTCGCGCGGCGATGGTTGCCGAGTGGCGCAGTTTGATTGCGAAGGAAGGTTTCGGGAAACGTGTGCAAAACGGTTTTCAATCCATGGCTGAGCACTTGGCAATCTGGGCGCCAGGGAAGGAACTGTTAGGCAAAGCCAAGACGTTGATGCTGCGGGCATTGGAAAATCGGGATGCCATGGATCGAGGCAATTGGTCTTTTAAGTTTGGCACCGCCAAGGCACTCAACAATTCCTCTCCGGAGTTCAGTCGCCGGCTCGCGGCCATCCTGCGCCAATGCGTGGCTGAGGAACTGGAATCCAGACTCGGGCGTACCCAGGGAGTCCACGGCTTGATGGACGCCTTCGAGCAACGCTATGACGCCCAAGTGCGCCGGCCGGGGAGGTTGTGCTTTGCGGATTTGCCGGTGCTGCTCAATGCGCGGTCGGACAAGCTCGATCTCGAGTATCGTTTGGATGGCGCGTTTGATCACTGGCTGCTTGATGAATTTCAGGACACCAGCAGGCTGCAATGGCAGTCGGTGGCCAATCTTGTCGACGAGGTGATGCAGGATCCCGAGGGACGGCGTGGGTTTTATTGCGTCGGCGACCAGAAACAATCGCTCTATCAATGGCGCGGCGGCGACCCGCGGCTCTTCGAGCGCGTGGAAGAAGAATATCGGGGCGGCATCACGTCTTCGTCGCTGGATGTCTCATGGCGTTCAGTTCCGGATGTGCTCGAGCTCATCAACACCGTCTTCGGCTCCCCCATCATTGCCGGCGACAAATACAACGCCACCGCCGGCGAACGCTGGAGCAATGGCTGGCGCGAGCACACCGCCGCTGAGCCGTTGTTGAAGAAAAAAGGCCACGCAATGTACATCACCGTGGGCGACATCGATGACCGCTGGCAAGTGCTCCAGCATCTTCTCGAACAGCTGCAGCCCATTGAGCGCGGGCTCAACTGCGCCATCCTCGTGCAGAAAAACGACACCGTGCGCGAGGTTGTCAACTTCCTTCGCGGCGCCCTGCCGACCATCCCGGTCATGGGCGAGTCCGCCACCAATCCCGGCGCCGACAACCCCCTCGGTGCCGCACTGCTCGCCCTCTTCCGTGCCGCCGCCCATCCCGCCGATCGCTTCAGCCTCGGGCACCTCACGCTCACGCCCTTTGCCGGGCATCTCCCCGAGGATCACAACGACCGCCAAATTGCCTTCCGCAAACTCCAGCGAGACCTCCATCAAAACGGCTTCGAAGCCACCGCGCGCAATTGGATTCGCAAAATCGAAACCGACCTCAACGACTTTTCCCGCTGGCGCGCCGCGCAATTCCTCGAGCTGGCGCGGCAATTTGACGAAACCGGCAGCCGCGACATCGACGCCTTCCTGCGCTTCATGCCCGCCCAGGAATCCACCGACGCCTCCGGCGCCAACGTCGTGCAGGTCATGACCATCCACAAAGCCAAGGGCCTCACCTTCGATGTAACCCTTGTGCCCGACCTCGAAAACCAAAAAGCCCGCCTCGACACCACCCGCCAGGACGCCCTCCACACCCACCCCGGCCCCGACGGGGGGGCGGAGTGGATTTTGGATTTGCCGCCGAAGGAACTGTGTGAACTGATCGATCCGTTGGGTGATGCCTCCGCACAGGCCCGCGAGGAAGCGTGTTATGAAAATTTATGTAAATTGTATGTGGCTCTCACCCGACCGAGGCGTGGATTGTACGTCATCACCTCTACGCCCTCAGCCAAAGCCGGCTATTATCCGAGCCTGCTCATGGACACGCTGACGGAGCCCGATGATGAAGGCGAAGATTTGGCGGGCTGTCCCGTGTCCGCCACAGTCCGGTTTGAATCCGGCAGCTTCAAGTGGCTCGATTCGTGGAAGGCCAAAACGGAATTGGAAGCCGATGAAACGCCATTCGCGCCGGACACTGCCGAACGGCGCCACCGCCGCCTCGCCCGCCGCCGACCCTCCGCGCACGGCGGCACGGAGTTTGGCGGCGCCAGCCTGTTCGAGCCGAAGGGCGCGGATGCGGCGGCTTTTGGCACGGCGGTTCACAATATCTTTGAGCAGATCGAGTGGGCGGACGAAACCACCGCGGCGATGCTCGAAATGCAAAAAGCATCAAACGCCGCCGCCGAGGTGGAGCGATGTTTACAAAGTGCGGAGGTGGCGGCGCTGTTCGAGCCGAATGCCGCCGTGAAGGTGTGGCGCGAACGGGCGTTTGAGCTGGTGATCGATGGGGAGTTTTGCTCGGGCGTGTTCGATCGCGTCCACCTCGCCGATGGCTCGGCAGTAATCATCGATTTCAAAACCGACCGCGTGGATGACGACACGATCGATGACGCAGTGAAGCGTCATCAACCGCAACTGGAATTGTACCGCCGCGTGCTGGCAAGATTGACCGGGATCCCCGAGAAGGCAATCGCCTGCCAACTGGTGTTCACCCGACCGGCGCGCGTGGTGGCGGCATAAAAAAAGCCCCCGCGAACGGGGGCGCAATTTCGGATATGCCTAAAATCACTTCGGCAGGTTCTTCGAGTATTTCTCGGGGTTGGCCTTGAAGCGGCTCACGGCACGGGTTTTGCTGAAATAAACCTTTTTGCCACCAACTTCCATGGACGGGCTCTTCGGGTGCACGCGGGTGTCGGTGTACACCGGGCAGAAAAGTTGCTTCATCGGCTTGATGGTTTTGGAGGCCACGGCTGCCAACTGCGGAGCCTGCTTCACGGAAACCACCGCGTAATAGTCAGGATTCTGGGCCCAAAGCTTTTTGCAGGTGCCGCAGCAGGTAAAGACCTTTACACCCTTGTAGACAACAAACTCCTCTTCATCGATTTCGTCCTCGATCATCAACGGGCAAATCTTTTGATTCGGCGCAGCTTGAACTGAAACTGCGACGCCCAACACAAAGGCCGCCACCATCAGCATTTTCGTAAAAACATTCTTCAACATGTTCCTGTTATTCCTTTCAATTTCCCTTGTTCAAACGGGGTCGGATAAGACGCCACAAGAACCCGTCCGATTCAACCCATTTCTTCCACAAACATCGTTTCGCGCCAAAAAAGGGCCGTTTTTCACAAAAAAACATCAAATGCAGGTGGATACTGAACCTCTGCTGTCACTCCATCCAATGCCCCCGGGCCAAGCTCCAACACCATGAAAGCCTCCCCGGAAAATGGGGAATTGAGCCCCTTCGCCCGCTCAACAGAAAATCCAAATCGTGGATAATACGCCGGATGCCCCACCACCAGCACTGCCTTGTGCCCTGCCTCCTGACACAGTTTTAAACCCGTCTCCACCAGTTGCGTTCCCACGCCACGCCGCTGCCATTCCGGTTTTACCGCCATTGGTGCCAGCGCCAACACGGGCATTTCGCCTACTTGAACTTCACTAAACAGAATATGACCAACAAGCCCGTCCTCCCCGGCCTCGGCCACCAGCGACAAGCGGGCCAAGCCTTCCGCTCGAAGCCGATCCACCAAGTCGGCCTCGATCTCCGTTCCAAACGCCGACCAATTCACCTCCCGTATCGGAATGCGATCCCCCTTCGCCTCCTCTCGAATCACAACATCCATCAAAACACGCCGAGCCTTCGATGATCCAACCCAAACTGGCAACAAAAAACCCGCGCCAAGTGACGCGGGTGCTATTAAGTGACTTTCCGTTTACACGTCTTTCCAAGCGCGGTCGGCCGCCGAGGCGAGGACGGCGTCGCAGACCTTGGCGGTCTCGAGGGCGTCGCGGAAAGTCGGGTTGCATGGGGTACCTTCGTCGAGGCTCTTGAGGAAGTCAGCCACTTGATGGACGAAGGTGTGCTCGTAACCAATGCAGAGGCCGGGCACCCACCACTTGTCCATGTAGGGCATGTCACCGTCGGTGATGTGCACGCTGCGCCAGCCACGGGTGGTTGACTCATCGCTGTGGTCGAAGAACTCGAGGCGGTTGAGGTCGTGCAGATCCCAGCGGATGGAGGCGTCGGAGCCGTTGATCTCCAGCGTGTACAGCGCCTTGTGGCCGCGGGCATAGCGAGTGGACTCAAACAGGCCGAGCGAGCCGTTGCCAAAGTGGCAGTGGAAGATGCAGGCGTCGTCGATGGTCACTTCCTGCTTCTCGCCGGTGGCGGTGTGCACGCGCTCCTTGATGAACGTCTCGGTGACAGCGGACACATCCTTGATGCTGCCGTTGAGCCAAATGGCGGTGTCGATGCAGTGGGCGAGCAAATCGCCGGTCACACCGCTGCCGGCAGCGGCGGCGTCGAGGCGCCAGAGGCCTTCGCCGCCTTGCGGGAGGTCGGCGCTGATGGTCCAATCCTGCAGGAAGTTGGCACGGTAATGGAAGATCTGGCCAAGTTTGCCGCTGTCGACGATTTGCTTGGCGAGCGTGACGGCAGGCACGCGGCGGTAATTGTACCACACAGTGTTGGCCACACCGGCTTTCTCGACGGCGTCGACCATCGGCGCGCTTTCCTCGGCGGTGCGGGCCAGCGGCTTTTCGCACAACACCATCTTGCCGGCTTCCGCGGCGGCGATGGCCACCTCGGCGTGTTGATCGTTGGGCGTGCAAATATCGATCGCGTCGATGTCGTCGCGATTAATCAACTCGCGCCAGTCAGTCTCGTGACTTTCAAAGCCCCATTGGTCGGCGAACGCCTTGGTGCGGTCCTCGGTGCGGCCGCACACTGCCTTGAGCACGGGAGTGTGGCCGAGGTCGGGGAAGAAGTCGCTGACGCGCTTGTAACCATTGGAGTGCGTGCGGCCCATGAAGCCGTAGCCCACGAGCCCGATGTTGAGAGGTTTCTTTTCGCTCATCGTTTGAAGTCTTTTTAGTTTTGGCTATGCGCGTCGCGGACGTCGATCATGGCCTTGAGGATGGTGTTCCAAGTGTCGGGGGTTTCAAGAGTAGCGTTGGGGAACATACAGCCGTCCCAGCAAATGTGCTCGATGCCGCGTTCGGAAGCGCCTTTGAGCCAATAGCCGGCGCAGCGCGTGATGTCCAGTTTGCCGTTGGGATCATCGGCCGGGCAATGTTTGCCGGTCTTGTCGTGGCTGCCGGCGCCGTGCACTTCACCGTCGTTTTGAGCGACATGGAAATCGATGGTCCACGGGCGGAGCGCGTCAGTCATCTTCTCGTAAGCCGGCCAGAATTCCTCTTCACTATAGCCTTCCTGCACGAGCGCGTGCTCGGGGGCGTTGTAGCCGAGGGTGTACAGGTAGGTGTGGGCGAGGTCGGCTTGGAATCCGAGCGCCTCGGGCATGCCGACGCCTTCGAGCACATCGAGCATGTCTTTCCAGCTGTGCATGCCGGCCCAGCAGATTTCGCCTTCGGCGGCAAGACGCTCGCCGTTGTCGGCGGCAATCTTGGCCGCTTCCTTGAAGGTGTTCACGATGGTGGCGGTGTTGGCCGCGGCGTCTTCACGCCATTTCTCCACGCCAAACTCCGCGGAGTCGATGCGGATCACACCGCGTTTGCGGGCGCCGTGTTCATTGAAAATCTTGGCAATCCGGCAGGCCATCTTGACGGCCTCGAGGAATTTACCGCGCTGCTCCTCCGTGCCCATGGCGGAATCACCGACGGTGCCGGGCCACACGGGTGCCACGAGCGAGCCGATGTCGAAGCCCTTGCCTTGAATTAGGTCGGCGATTTCCTTCAACTCATCATCGCTGGCTTCAGGATTGGTGTGGGGCAGAAAGAGAAAGTAATCGATGCCATCGTATTTCTGGCCATCCACCTCGGCGGCGGCAGTGAGATCGAGCATGCGCTCGAGACTGATGGGGGGTTCCTGACCTTCCTCGTCGCCCTTGCCGACGAGCCCGGGCCACATGGCATTGTGTAGTTTCAGTGCGCTCATGGTTTGTAATAAAAGCCACACCTGCCCACGGCACGCCGTGCGCCAAAAGAACAGGCGGAAATGCGCGGACAAAGTAGCAGCCCAACAGAGGTGTTCAATCCCAAATTCGAAGCGGACAACAAAGGCCAACGCTGACTGTTTTCAGCTAATCTGGATCGCTTGCGCCGGATCATACGGCAGCGCGGGATTAACCAATCGCGCGTCGTTGCGCAAAAAATGAAACGTCACCGCCCGGCGCGGATGAGCACTGCGGTTGGCCGATGATTGATGCAGCGTATTGCCGTGGTGGATGGAAACACCGCCACGCGGCACAGGCGCGGGTGTCATGGGATATTTTTTGGCGACATCTGACGGCACCTGCAGGTTGAAGGGTGCGTCCTCGGGTGCGGTGTGTTCGAGCACCGGCTCGCGATGACTACCCAAGCCATAATGCAGGCAGCCATTTTCTTCAGTAGCCGCGTCGAGCGCGATCCACGTGGTCAGGAGTGCATCAGTATCGCTGGGTGCGAAATAGAAATTATCCTGGTGCACCGGCTTTGGACCGCCGACTTCCGGTGCCTTGCAGAAAACCTGACTGAACACAACACTCACACCTGTTCCAATCAACTGCTCGGCCGCTTCCACCAATTCGCTGTGCCCCGCCAACTCGCGAAAGACTTTGCGATGAAACACCGGGTCATCGAGCTTGCGCAACGGGCTGGCGGCATCATCGGGATCCTCCAAAAACCACTGCCGCTGCTCCGCCGTCAACTCCTCACGAAACTCTTCGCCCCACGCCTCCATGTCTGCCAGCGCACGGTCCACTTGGGCCTCGCTGAAAACCAATGGAACCGTGAGATGCCCGTCGCGCTGAAACGCCTCAACCTGCCCGGGCGCAAGCATGTCAGTCCCTTGCCGCGGTTACCAAACCATTTGGCAGCGGCAATATCGTGATGAGCAAAGAGCGCGGCATCGGCGGCAGTTTGGCGGACGCATGTGGTTTGTCCAGTCAGGAGCAGGGGCCCCGGACTTGCGAGTTCGTCCCTTGTATATTCCCCTAGGCTTAAAGCGCGTAAAAAGGTAGATTCAGCCCATGAAAGCCATCTCCACGGTCTTGCTCGCATTCTCGTTGTGCCTTTCCGTTTTGGCGCAGGACAAGCCGAAACCACTGCCGAAAAACTTGGGCCCCGTCACGGGTACGGGAACGGGCTTCTTCATCACGGAGGACGGCTATCTGTTGACCAACCATCACGTTGTTGAGGGGGCCACCCATGTCTCCATAAAGACGGCCAAGGGAGTCCTGCCGGCCAAGGTGGTCAAGGTGGACAAGAAAATCGACCTGGCCGTATTGAAGGTGGAGGGCAAGTTCGCCGCGCTGCCGATTATTTCCAGCCGCAAGGTGGGCTTGGGGGATGACGTCTTCACCGTGGGTTTTCCCCGGCCTGGGGTGCAGGGCAATTTGCCCAAGCTCACAAAGGGCGTCATCAGCAGCTTGGCGGGCATTCAGGATGACCCACACACCTTTCAAATCAGCGTCCCGATTCAGCCAGGCAACTCGGGCGGGGCCTTGGCGGATGAATACGGCAACGTGGCCGGAGTGGTGGTGTCCAAGTTGAGCGCCGCGTATCTCTTGGCCCAGTCGCGGGGAGTGGATTTGCCGGAGAATGTCAATTATGCGGTGAAGGGCACCTTTGCTGCGGGCTTACTGGAATCCCTGCCCCATGTGGCCAGCAAGCTCAAGGATCCCAACTCGCGTGCCAAGGAACGCAAATTTTCCGCCGTGGTCAAGGAAGTGCAGGCGGCCACCGTGCTGATTCTGGTCAGGTCACACTTCACCAACACCTTGGGCATGATGTTCAAGCCCGTGCCGGGGACGGATGTTCAATTCTGCATTTGGGAAACGCGGGTGAAGGATTACGCGGCGTACGCGACGGCGAAGGCCGGGGTGGATGGCAGTTGGAAGAAGCCCACGGCATTGGGGATAGACTTCGCCCAGAAAGAGACCCACCCGGTGGTGAACGTGAGCTGGGAGGATGCGAATGCGTTTTGTGCGTGGTTGACGCGGAAGGAACGGGCGGCGGGGAAAATCAAGGCGGGGCAGCAGTACCGTCTGCCGACCGATGCGGAGTGGAGCATGGCGGTGGGCTTGGGCCAGGAGAAAGGCAACACACCCCTGGAGAAGGATGAGGGCATCAAGGGCGTGTACCCGTGGGGCAAAGAGTGGCCGCCGCCGAAAGGGGCGGGCTCGGAAAGCCCGCCCTGCCTTGGAGTTTTTACTACAAAAAAACATTGAGCTTGTAGTGGACGGGGTGAGGACGGTTGCCGTAGATTGATGACATGAAGGCTGTGATGCTCAGTTTTGCCTTTGTCTTGGCGATTGGCTGCGGGGAGGAGACTGGACCGGAGGAACCTTCAGACGATGCTGCTCCGGTAAAACCAGTAGTCACCGGGGATAAGCTATGGGAATTTGAAACGGGACATTGGGTGGTGTCTTCCCCCGCCATTGCCCCTGATGGCACGGTTTACGTCGGATCATGGGACGGCAAGCTCTATGCCATCAATGGCAAGACTGGGGTCAAGCAATGGGAATTTAAAACTGGATCGAATGTATCCTCCTCCCCCGCCATCGGCTCTGATGGCACGGTTTACGTCGGGTCACGTGACAACAAGCTCTATGCCATCAATGGCAAGACTGGGGCCAAGCTATGGGAATTTAAAACCGGAAGTTATGTGGACTCCTCCCCCGCCATTGGGCCAGATGGTACGGTTTATGTCGGATCAGATGACAACAAGCTCTATGCCATCAATGGCAAGACTGGGGTGAAGCTATGGGAATTTAAAACGGGATGGGTTGTGAACTCTTCCCCCGCCATCGGATCTGATGGTGCCGTTTATATCAGGTCAAATGACGAAAAACTCTATGCCATCAATGGCAAGACCGGGATCAAGTTATGGGAATGTGAAACGAAAGGTGATGGTGAATTAATTGCGTCCTCCTCCCCCGCCATCGGATCTGATGGAACGGTGTACATTGGGTCAGAGGTCGACAAGCTCTATGCCATCAATGGCAAGACCGGGGTCAAGCTATGGGAATTTAAAACCGGAAGTTATGTGGACTCCTCCCCCGCCATTGGGCCAGATGTTACGGTTTATGTCGGATCAGATGACAACAAGCTCTATGCCATCAATGGCAAGACTGGGGTGAAGCTATGGGAATTTAAAACGGGAGCTCATGTGGAGTCCTCCCCTGTCATCGGATCTGATGGCACGGTGTACGTCGGGTCAAAGGACAACAAGCTCTATGCCATCAATGGCAAGACTGGGGTGAAGCTATGGGAATTTAAAACGGGACGTGCGGTGAATTCCTCCCCCGCCATTGGTTCTGATGGCACGGTGTACGTCGGGTCAGATGACAGAAAACTCTATGCCATCAAGACCGACTCC
>DJHS01000074.1:0-936 GCA_002433235.1 Verrucomicrobia bacterium UBA6614 | reverse complement strand
TGGCCCATGCGCGGCCAAAACCCCAAACACAACGGACGCGCGCCTAAGAAGGAATAAACCCAATCAACGCGCTGCAGCCACAGCTGCATCATAAACTGCCTTTAGCGGTACATCGGCCTTTGCCGCAATAGCGCGGCAGCTTTCGTACTCGGGTGCCACCTGCACAATTTCTCCATTGAGTTTACCCAGCTTAACCGTCACCTCACCATGCGGGGTGGTCACCGTCTTGGTTTCACGCTGAAGCTTGCGGCGTTCAGTCAAAGTCCGCCGCACACCAAAGGCGCTGGTCTCGCGCAGGATCATTTCGCAAAACTGATCGGCATCACCTTCAGCACACAGGACACTCAGCTGGACACCGGGCCGGTTCTTTTTCATCTGGATAGGTGTATGCACCACGTCCAGTGCGCCGGCCTTCAGTGCGCGTTCCACAAAATCCCCCAAGACTTCTGAACTAATGTCATCCAGATTGGTTTCCAGGACGCAAATCGTGTCGGTCTCCCAATCATTGCCGGAGGCTGATACGGTTTCCTCGCCCAACACTGCACGCAGAACATTGGGGCGGGTTTCACAATCGCGCGTGCCCAAACCAAAGGCAACCTTCTCAGGCGTGAGATTTTGCAAGGGCCCAAAGTCCTCAGCAAATTCAGCAATCAAGGCCGCACCTGTCGGGGTAATGAGTTCATTAGGTTCCTCACACTGGGTAATGGCTACACCGCGTTCAGCGAGAATATTGAGTGTCGCCGGTGCGGGAATGGGAAAGCGGCCATGGGCGCACATGATAAACCCGGTGCCCTCAATGACCGGCCCGCTGCGCACGCGTGGTTTACCCAAAAGTTCCAGCGCAATACAGCCGCCCACGATATCGACAATGGAATCCACCGCGCCCACCTCATGAAAGTGCACCTCATAAGGCGGCATCCCGTGAATCTTACCCTC
>DJHS01000101.1:15035-90972 GCA_002433235.1 Verrucomicrobia bacterium UBA6614 | reverse complement strand
GGCTGGTTACTCTTCATCGACCCCGATGCGCTGAAAATCACCCGCTCCGAAAAAGCCCCGATGCACATTCACGAGTTTAACCTCAACGAGACCGCCGACAAAATCTACGCCGTCGGCCACAACAAGCTCGCCCGCTGGGAACTCGAGGCATGATGGCTTGAATCACGCGATTGTTTTCGATAGTCTTCGGACGTGAGGAGCATTTCCCGAAGATTCCCTCAAGTTCTGCTCTTGCTTACTGTTTTGATTTGTTTGGCGTGCCCAACCATGCGCCCTCCCCAGCCTGTCAATGCCCGCGAAGCTGAAATTGCACAGATTTTCCGTGACATGGGCGGTGTGGTGCGTGTGGATACACAAGGCAAGGTCAATGAGGTCATCCTCGCTCGCACAGCCGTCCGTGATGATGATCTACTTCTGCTGAAGGAATTATCAAACCTCCGAATTCTCTCGCTGGCTCATACGCGCATCACTCCGGCCGGCTTGGAGCATCTAAAGCAACTGCGCCAGCTAAAAACCCTGCTCCTTTATAAGACCGCGACCTTCGCCGCCGTCGATTCTCTCCGGGAAGCCATGCCGTGGTGTATCATCACTGACTAACACCAGGCCTTTGCCCTTGTACGGCACCGCACACCTGCTAGAATGACCGCGTATGGAGTTCTTGAAAGCATTCGGATTGATCACCCTCATGGGCGTCGTGATGGGCGCAAGTGTCGTGATTCTTGCCAAAGGCGGCACATTGTTTGCGGCCGTTCCATTTTTCGCCAACCTAGGCATTGGCGTCTGGGCGTTCACTAAATGGGGCTGCCTACCCTCGGGCGGCCATTAGGAGAATACAGCATGCTCGGCATTGGGGATTTTAAAGCGCGGTCCTGCGGCGGGCAGACCCGGCGGTCGTTTTTGCAGACGGCGGCGGCGTTGCCGATGGCGTTTGGGCTGGGGAACGAGGCTTGGGCGGCAGGGAAGGCGCCGCGGGCGAAGTCGGTGATTGTGCTCTGGCTCTGGGGCGGCCCGAGTCATATTGACATGTTTGACCCGAAGCCGGATGCGCCGAGTGATCATCGCGGACCGTTTGGCACGATCCCGACGCGGACGCCGGGCATGCATTTCACGGAGCTGCTGCCGAAGCTGGCGAAGCGATCGGACATGTTCAGCGTGATTCGTTCGATGCAGAGCACCAACGGAGGGCATCCGGGCGCGGGCACGGTGGGTTTGACGGGCTTTGAGGAGCGGCCGACGGTGCATCCGAATTTTGGCGCGATCGTCGCGAAGCATCGCGGACATGCGGATGCGTTGCCGCCGTTCTTTTATGTGGGGCACGGCATCCCGCGTGATCTGCCGCGGCGCATCGCGGGCTATGGCGGCGGCACGTTGGGCAAGGCGCACGATCCGTTTCTCGTGGAGTGCAGCGAAAAGGGCGAGGCGAACATTCCGACGCTGAAGCTGCTTGAGGGACTAACGCCGAACCGCATCTCGGATCGGAAAGATTTGCTGGCGCAACTGGACGCCGCCGAGCGAAAGCTGGACAACGCGGGTATCGCCGACTGGAAACGCACGCACCAAAGTGCATACGGCCTGCTGGCGGATCCGAAGGCGCGGGCGGCGTTTGACCTGACGAAGGAGAAAGCGAAGACGCGCGAGGCGTACGGCCAGACGACCTTTGGCCAAAGCTGCCTGATGGCGCGGCGCCTCGTGGAGACCGGCGTGCCGTACGTGCAGGTGAACTGGAGCGAGTACGTGGAAACCTTTACGCCGAACGGCGACTGGGGTTGGGACACACACATTTTTAACTTCGAGCTGTTGCAGGATCGGCACTGCCCGATTTTTGATCGCGCGTTCTCTGCGTTGTTGGACGACCTGAACGGGCGCGGTTTGCTGAAGGACACGCTCGTGGTGGCGATGGGCGAATTCGGTCGCACGCCCAAGATCAGCAAACGCGCCGCACGTGAACACTGGCAGCACTGCTACTTCTCCGTCTGGGCCGGCGGTGGTGTGCAGCCAGGGCGTTGCATCGGCGAGAGCGATCGCGTGGGCAATTACCCCGTCACCCCGCCCATCACGCCGTTGATGACGGGCACGACCATCTGCGAGCTGGCCGGTGTGGATGCGCAGGCGCGGGCGGAGATGAAGGTGCTCGACGGCGGCAAGGTCATCAAGGAGTTGATTTAATGCGCGCGAATTTGTTTTTCATTTTCATCGCGGGCACGATTGCGCTCGGCGCGGCGGAGGTGCGGTTGACAACCGACGGCACAAACAAGCGGGATCCGCGCTTCATCAACGACGGCAAAGAAATCATGTACTCGTTCGACGAGACGCGGGCGTTGATTCGGCTGATGGTGATGGATGCGAAGGATTTAAAGCCGCAGCCGATGTTCAAGGACGCAAACAAACATCAGCTCAACGCGGCGATGTCGCCCGACGGCAAGTACATTGCGTTCAACGAATGCACGGGCAACCTCACGGCGCACTTTGTCATCCGCCATCGCGACCCGCGCAAGGACGCGCACGTGAAGCACGGCGGGCGCGGCGGCTATCGCAGCCCGGTGTTTTCGCCGGACAGCAAGTTTGTGTTTTACTGCTTCGCCGAGACCGGCCCGCAGCACATCTGGCGCGTGACGCCCGACGGCAAAAACAAAAAGCAAATCACCGAGGGCACAGGCGTTAACAACTGGCCGAGCTTCACGCCCGACGGCAAGACGCTCGTCTTCGGCAGCAGTCGGACGAATACATACGAGATTTACACCAGCGATGCCGACGGCAAGAACGTGAAGCGCCTCACGAACAACACCGTGATGGACATCCGCCCGGAGGTGTCGCCTGACGGCCGGCGCATCGTCTTCACCAGTGTGCGCGATGGCAACCGCGAGTTGTACGTGATGGATATCGACGGCAAAAACCTCCGCCGCCTCACGCACAACGACGAGCGCGACGACTACGCCAGTTGGCATCCCGATGGGCGTCGCATCATTTATGTCGGCGAACGCGGCGGGCGCTTTGACCTGTATCTACTCGACATGCCCAGCGCCACCAAAACCGCCCGCAAATAACGCCGTTGACCGCCGATGCATTCCGCGAAACCATCGGCCATGCGCCTCCCGCTTTTTCTCGCCTTCGCACTGCTCGTGTGTCGCGTTGCCGCCATGCCTTCCTTTTCCGGCACCGAGCCGCTCACTATCGCGCCCGGCAAAACCGGTGAGGTGAAAGTCATTGGTAACGGCTTCGGCGATGATCTTCGCCTCTGGACCAGTTTCGGCGTCGCCAAGCTCGTCAAACGCATCAACGCCCAGCAAGCCATCTTCACCATTACCGCGCCCGCAGATGCCAACGGCGTCGGCGTGCTGCGGTTGCATGACCGTTCCGGATTGAGCGACGCGCGCTTCATCGCATTCGACTCCACGCCCGCCACAAAAAAAATAAGCACCGACAAAACCAAGCCTGCCCTTCTCAAGCTCCCCGCCGCAATCGACAGCAAAACCGGCGGCGTGCATTCGCACTGGTTCGCCTTCGACGCCAAAGCCGGCCAGCGCCTCGCCATCGAAGTTTTCGCCGAGCGCATCGGCTCCGGCGCCGACCCGATGATTCGTCTGCTCAATCCCATGGGCCGCGAAGTAAACTATGCCGATGATGATGAAGTACTCGGAAGCGATGCAGGGCTTGTCCACACCGCCAAGCAAACCGGCCAATACCGCCTCGAGTTGCGCGACGTGCAATACCGCGGCGGACAGGCATACCGGCTGCGCGTCGGAGATTTCGAAATCTGGCCCAAGGTGCGGCCCGCATCCGGCGCCGTCATCGAGAAGGAACCCAACAACACCCCCGCCCAGGCCACGCCGCTTTCGCTGGGGCAGCCGGCCTTTGGGCGCATCGAGGAACCGGGAGCTCGCGACCATTTTTCTTTCACCGGCAAGAAGGATGATTGGGTCACCATTCGCGCCTTCAGCCGCAGTGTCGGCTCGCCCGCATATATTTACCTCGAACTGCTTAACAAGGACGGTAGTGCCATCGCCACCGCTGGCACGGAGAACACGCGCCAAACCGTCCTGCGCCATCGCCTGCCCGCCGCCGGCGCGTACACGTTGCGCGTGGAGGAACTCATCCGCGCCGGCGGCCCGCATCATGCCTATCGCCTCACCACCCATGCGGGGCGCGGCGCATTTCAGCTCAATCTCAAGACCGACAAAAACAAAGCCGACCGTTTTTGGGCTATCCCCGGTCAGCAGGTGAATCTGCCGTTGCAAATCGAGCGGCACGACTACGACGGCGCCATCACGCTCGCCGCCGACTGGACGGCTGCCGAGCCCATCCAGGCCAAGGCAAAGGATTTCACCGCCAAGTTCACCGTGCCCGCCAACGCGAAACCCGGCACGTTGCATCACCTCCGCATCACCGGCGTCGGCGAGGGCGATTCGCCCGCCAAGAGTACGCTCGACCTGTTAGCCGCCCACCGAGCCCGCTGGCCGCAGCTTGCATTTCCGCCCGCGGCGTTGCGCAATGTCGTGCCTGTCGCCGTCATCGCACCCACGCGCATCACTGTTGCCGATATTAAATTAAAGGCTGGCGCCAAGGCGAAAGTGCGCGTCACCACCCTGCGCCCGCCGCCGCCCATCGGCCAAAAGGCGGCTCCGCAACCCATCGCCATCACACTCAAGAATCTCCCCGATGGCATCAAGGCGCCTGAGAAAATCACCGTTGCCACCAACAAAAATTTCGTCGAGTTCGAGTTGTCCGCACCCGCCGAGACCGCAGCGGGCAAGCACTCGCTGGTGGTCATCGCCAAGGGCAAATACCGCGGCGCGGACTGGACGCATGAAGGCCAACCGGTGGCGTTGGAGGTGTTGCCGAAATGATGCGTGGTATTCTCGCCATCATTTTCACGGCGTTCGCGATGCAAGCTGCGCCGAAGGTTTCGCGAATTGAGGTGGAGCCGCGCGCGGTGAAGCTCGTGCACTTGCGCGACTCGGCGCAGTTGACGGTGACCGCGCATCTCGCCAACGGGCGTGTGATAGACGTGACGCACGCGGCCAAATTTACGTTGGGCAATCCGGCATTGGCGGACATCGACCGCGCCTTGCTGCGACCGAAAGGCGGTGGGGCGACGGAGGTGCTCGTGGAATACGCCGGGCAACGCGCGAAGGTGGCACTGGTGAATGAGGCGAAGTCGCGGGCGGTTTCGTTTAAGCATGACCCCCTGCCGTTACTTTCGAAGCTCGGTTGCAGCAGCGGCTCGTGCCACGGCGCGCCGCACGGCAAGGGTGGATTCCGGCTGTCGCTGCGGGCGTTCGACCCCGTGCTCGACGAATACACGCTCACGCGCGAGGAGCTGGGGCGGCGCACGAACCCGCTGCAACCCGCCGCGAGCCTGCTGTTGGCCAAGCCGGCGATGGCGGTGGCGCACGAGGGCGGACGGCGGTTTCGCAAAGGGGACGAGTTTTACAATCTGCTGCGCGACTGGATTGCCGAGGGTTGCCAAGTGCAGACCGATGAACCGACTTGCGTGAAGCTCACCGTGTCGCCCGACTCCGGTCGCGTGCTGAAGCATCCCGCGTGGACGCAGCAGCTTCGCGTGATGGCGCACTTCACCGATGGCAGCCAACGCGATGTCACGCGGCTGGCGGTGTTCGAAAGCTCGGACGACAAGGTGGCGGACATCGACCGCACCGGGCGCGTCACCGGCATTCGCCGCGGCGAGGCTGCCGTGCTCGTGCGCTACCTCGAGCACATCGAAAGCGTTCTGATTACATTCGTACGCGATGTCGAAGGCTTCACTTGGCCGAACGTGCCGCAGAAAAATTACGTGGACCGCCACGTGGACACGAAGCTGCGGCAGCTGCAATTTGCGCCCGCCGGCTTGTGCGATGACGGCACCTTCGTGCGCCGTGTGCACCTTGACCTCATCGGCACGCTGCCCACCATCGCCGAGACGGAAGCCTTCATTGCCGACAAACGCCCCAACAAACGTGCCCGGCTCATCGACGCATTGCTCAATCGGCCCGAGCACGCCAAGTTTTGGGCACTCAAATGGGGCGATCTCCTCCGGCTTTCCGTAAAACAAATCGGTGCCCCAAGCGTGCACAAATACCACCGCTGGATCGAGGGAGCCATTGCGGCGAACATGCCTTATGACCGCTTTGCCACCGCGCTGCTCACCGCCCGCGGCAGCACGTTGCGCAATCCGCCCGCGAACTTTTTTCGCACCGCAGCCAATCGCGATGATGCGGTGGAGACCTCCGCGCAGATTTTTCTCGGAACACGCATCGCCTGCGCCAAGTGCCACAATCATCCCTTCGAGCGCTGGACGCAGGATAACTATTATGGAATGGCGTCCTTTTTCAATCGCATCCAGCGCCACCGCACAGGCAAGGGCGACGAGACGTGGATTCTCGATACCAAGTCCGGCGAAGTGACGCATCCCCTCAACGGCCGCACGATGAAGCCCTGGGCGCCGGCCGCCGGCGAGATGGCGCTGCCGGCGGAGGCGGATCGGCGCCGCGAGTTTGCCCGCTGGCTGACCCGCGCGGACAATCCCTTTTTTGCGCGGGTCGAGGTCAACCGCCTTTGGGCGCACGTGATGGGGCGCGGCATCGTGGAGCCGTTTGATGATTTTCGCGACACGAATCCGCCCGCAAATGCGCCGCTGCTCGATGCGTTGGCGGCGGATTTCGTGAAGAGCGGTTTTGACCGGCGACATATTTTGCGCGTGATTTTGAACAGCCGCGCGTATCAGGCTGCCTCGATCGCCAGTGCGTTGAATCGCGATGATCGCAAATATTTTTCGCATTACCGCGCGCGCATGCTCTCGGCGGAGCAGTTGCTCGATGCCATCGGGGAAGTGACGGGCATTCCTGAGCGGCTCAACGGACTGCCGCCGGACATGAAATGCACGCAGGTGCCCGCGCCGGAGTTGGCGAATGTGGATTTCCTGAAAGTCTTCGGGCAGCCCGAGCGGCAGTCGGCGTGCGAATGCGAACGCAGCGACGAGAGCAGTCTTGAGCGGGCGTTGGCGCTGTACAACGGGCGGCTGCTAGACCGGCGCTTGAAGGACGGCGGCAACCGTTTCCGCCGCGCCCTCGCCGCGGGCAAGCCGGATGCAGCGGTCATCGACGAACTGTACCTTGCCGCTCTCAGTCGCCGGCCGACGGATAGGGAGCGCAAAATCATCACCGGTCACCTCGCCGCGAGCAAGGACCGCAATGCCGCCTATGAAAACATTCTTTGGGCGTTGCTGAACAAGACGGAGTTTCTGTTTCAGCACTGACATATTTCAGACACGGATTTCACGGATGACACGGATTCAGAATTTATTAATCAGCGCCATCCGTGAAATCCGTGTCTTGATTTTGGTTGGCGCATTTTCCGTGTCCGCCGCGGAGGTCAGTTTCAAACGCGACTTGGCGCCGATTCTCATTCAGCAATGCCAGATTTGCCACGAGGCAAAGAAGGCGAAGGGCGGGTATCGCGTGGATACGTTCGAGCGGCTGATGCGTGCGGGCGATGGCGGCGAGCCGGGCATCACGCCGGGCAAGCTCGATGCGAGTGAGTTGTTTTACCGCCTCACGACCAATGACCCCGACGAGCGCATGCCGCAGGATGCCGACCCGCTGCCTCCTGCGCAGATCGCACTATTCAAACAATGGATTGTTGCCGGCGCAAAACTGGATGCGCCTAATCCGAAGGCACAATTGACCAGCCTCGTGCCGCCGCCCGCGCATTCAGACCCGCCCAAGGCTTATCCACGATCAATTCCCATCACGGCGTTGGCGTTTGGCGCGGATGGGGAGACACTGTTTGCCTCGGGCTATCACGAGGTGACCGTTTGGAATGCCGCCGAAGGGAAACTAATTCGCCGCATCATGCGCGAGGGCGAGCGAACGTACGGCTTATCGGTCAGCCCCAACGGCCAATGGCTGGCAGCGGCAAGCGGACAACCGGGGCGCTTGGGCGAGGTGCGCCTGTTCAAAACCGCTGATGGCAAGCTCGACAGCGTGCTGGCCACGGCGACGGATGTGATGCTGGACGTGGCCTTCAGCCCGAAAGGCGACCGATTGGTCGCGGGCGGTGCGGACGGGGAAGTGCGGGTAATTGACTTCGCCTCGCGCAAGGTTACGCAGCAGCTGCCGTTGCACTCGGACTGGGTGAACGCGGTGGCATGGGATAACAACGGCTCGCGCATCGCCACCGCCAGTCGTGACCACACGGCGAAGGTTTACAGCCTCGCCGCGGGCAAGTCGCTCGCCACGTATGCCGGGCACGGGAAGAATGTTCGCGGCGTGGCGTTTCACCCGAAATCGGTCAACGAGGTTTTCACCTCCGGCATGGACAAGAAGCTGCGGCAGTGGAAAGTGTCGGACAACAAGACTGTGCGCGAGATTGGCATCGGCGGCGAACTCTTCAAGCTGGCGCGGGCGGGTGAGGCGATTTTTGTGCCCGCCGCCGACCACCACATTCGCCGCTTCCAAACCCCCGGCCAACCAAAGCAGACCGGCGACTACCAACTCGACGACTGGGCGGTGAGCGTGGCGATTTCGCCCGACGGCAAACGACTGGCTGCCGGCGGCTTCGACGGCAAAGTGCGTTTGTGGAATCTTGAGGATGGAAAAGTAGAAAGCACATTCACCGCCCTTCCCGGATTCAAACAGGCCACAGAAGACCACTAATCAAGAACGGACTATCTTGCAGCAACTGCTTTTTGCCGGGATTCACCAAGCCCTGTAATCCCAAGCTCAACCACATCGCCCGGCTTCAGGAAGCGTGGGGGATCAAACCCCAAACCCACCCCGCTCGGGGTGCCGGTGCTAATCACGTCACCCGGCAACAAGGTCATGAACTGGCTCAGATAATGGACGAGGTGTTGCACGCCGTAGGCCATGTCATTCGTGTTGCTATTCTGAAGCATTTCGCCATTTACATTCAGCCACAAGTCCAACGCCTGTGGATCCGGCACTTCGTCCGTCGTGGCCACATATGGGCCAATCGGCGCAAATGTGTCGCAGCTTTTGCCTTTCACCCACTGGCCATGCCGCTCCAATTGAAACGCCCGTTCACTGTAATCGTTGTGCAAAACATAGCCAGCCACATGATCCAGCGCATTCGCCTCCTCCACGTAGCTGGCTTTCTTGCCAATCACAAATGCCAACTCCACTTCCCAGTCGGTCTTTTCACTGTTCCGAGGGATGACGATGTCATCATTCGGCCCCACGATGGCACTGGTTGCCTTGAAAAATATCACCGGCTCGGGAGGTAATTCCATGCCCCCTTCCTCCGCGTGGGCTTTGTAGTTCAGGCCAATGCAAATCAATTTGCTCGGCCGCGCCACTGCTGGGCCCAGCCTTTCCTCCGCTCCGAAGGTCGGCAACCCCTCCTGCCTTTCCAGCCATTGAATCAGCCGGGCAGGGCCATCCGTGCCAAAGAATGATTCACCGTAATCCTCTCCAAAGGCACTCACGTCCACCCGCGTGCCATCCTCGCGGAGCACACCCGGCTTTTCCTCACCCGGATTTCCAACTCGTATCAGTTTCATTTTATCTTATGTAAAGTGTCCCGCCGTCCACGGGGTAAGGGCAGCCCGTAATAAATGACGCCTCGTCGCTACAGAGAAACACCGCCATCGCCGCCACCTCTTCCGGGCGGCCCATGCGACCCACCGGCTGCGACTCTGACAATTTCTGGAACATTTCATCCACGTTGTTAGGGTAGTTCTTTTTGATGAAGCCGTCCACGAACGGCGTTTGAATTCGCGCCGGCAGGATGGCATTGCAGCGAATGTTTTGCTTCAGGTAATCACGTGCCACCGAGTAGGTCATGGTCAACACAGCCCCCTTGCTTGCCGAATATGCAAACCGGTCGTCAATCGCCATCACGCTCACCGTCGAGGCGATGTTCACAATGGCCCCGCCCTTATCCTGCATCAACTCCACCCCGGCCTTCAGGCAGTTGTAAACCCCCTTCACATTCACTCTCAGCACGCGGTCAAAATCCTCCTCCGAGGTATTCAACACATTGCCCACATGCGCCACCCCCGCATTGTTTACCAGACAATCAATCCCGCCGCGTTCACCTGCCACGCGCCCGAACACCTCGCGCGTCTCCGACTGGCTGGTCACGTCGCACCGGTGAGCCGCCGCCGTGCCATCTGCCGCCTCAATTTCAGCCACCGTTTCCGCCCCGCCCGCCTCGTCCAAATCAAGGATATCCACCACTGCGCCCTGCCCCGCAAATGCCTTGGCAATGGCCCGACCGATGCCGCTTCCTGCGCCGGTCACCACCGCATTTTTGCCTTCCAGAGAAAACATGGCCCGGACTCTGCTCAAACCCGTCTCTCGAGGCAAGTTTCAACGTTGTTTCCCTGAATTCCATTGTCTTGACCACGTCTTATTTTTGGGCGAACCTGTGGCCGTGGGGCGTGGGTGCCCTGTGTCAACAATGATGCCATGAAACCTGTGGTTCAACTTTTTCTCGGAATGGCTCTCGGGCTGTTTGCATCCCTTCCCTCCAATGCCAACCCCGGTCAGGTGGACAAGCTCATCAAGGCCGACAACGCCAAACATGAGCGCGGCATCACCCAGACCGCTGGGGGCATCAACGACATGGCCTTTTTGCGCCGCGTCACCGTCGATCTGATCGGGCGCATCCCAACCCATAAGGAGATCAAGCAATACCTCGCTTGGCCCGCCACTGAGCGTCGTGCGAAGCTGGTGGAAACGCTCCTGACAGAGGCCCGCTACGCCGACCGCTGGACGGTGTTTTTTGCCGACATCCTCCGCATTCGCAGCAACGCCACCGGCGGCAATTCACTTTTGGCCTACATGCACAAGGCCGTGCGCGAAAACCGCCCGTGGGATGAGTTGGCCCGGGAGATGATTTCCGCCAACGGCACCACCGGCAAGGTTCCGGCCGTCGGTTTCATCTTGGGCGAAGACGCCGATCCCATGTCGTTGGCGGCGGCCACCAGCCAAATGTTTCTGGGTGTGCGCATGCAATGCGCGCAGTGTCACAATCACCCGTTTGATGTCTGGAAGCAAAAACAGTTCTACGAGTTGGCCACCTACTTCGGCAAGACACGCCGGGTCGAGAATCAATTCTCCCGTCGGGTTTATACCACCGAAGCCAAGGACACCACCGTTCTTTGGCCGCCCGAACGCCGTAAGCCACCGGAGCGCTTTCCGGTCGCACCCAAGTTCCCCATCGATTTTGATGAGTACACGGAAAAGCCCAGTTTCGTGAAGCGATTGGAAGCCAAGCGGGAGGCCATCCGGATCGCTCAAACAAAGGGCGCCGAGGGCAAACAACTCGACGATCTTCTTGATGATGTCGACACCACCAAAGCCTTTACCAAGGCCGGCTTCAACCGTGACGTGGCCGAGGAAGCCAAGGCCCAGACCCGCGCCTTGGACGTGGTCGGCGACCTCTACAAACAAAGTGTCGACCGCACCACCTTGTCCAAGCTCATCACCCACCCCTACAACCGCTATTTCTCGCGGAACATGGTCAACCGACTCTGGGCTGAGCTGGTGGGCCGCGGATTTTATGAGCCCGTCGACAACTTTCAGGACATCGTCAGCCACAAACAAACGCTCAACTACCTGTGCGAGGAATTCGTCGCTCAAGGGTACGATGTCAAATGGCTCATCAGCACCATTGTGCAAACTCAAGCCTACGCGCGCGGACACCTCGGCGACAGCCATACCGTGGAGGAAATTCGTCACGCAGAGGAGGCCTTCACTGCCACCCGGCAACGGCGAATGATCAGCGAAGTCCTGTACGATAGCGTTGTCATAGCCGGACACCTCACCGATTACAAGTGGCCGGCCGGCGTAAACATCCGCACCTACACCGAGCGCGTGCGGATACCCATCGGCCCCGTGGAGGGCGGCGAAAGCCAGCCCGGCACCGCGTCGCCCCTACCTCCCTCGGGACAACCCAACATGCAGCCCAGCATGATGGCCATGAAGGCTGGTGGAGGCTATGACCTTGAAAACCAGATCTCACTCAACTTTGATGAATTGTTGAAGAGCGAGCTCAAGAAGGATCTTGAGTCCATGAAACAAATGAGCGACGCCGAGTTGGAGCGTCAGCGCCGCATGCAGGAAATGGCCATGCAGCGACAGGCCAACAACCCGCGCATGCGCTACAAGAGCGAGTTGGTGGAGCGCAAAGTAGACGACAATCCACGCTTTGGCAGCACCATGCGGATGGCCACGCCAGCCCCGCCCGCGCACTTCCTGCGCGTGTTCGGCCAGCCCGCCCGTGACGGCCTCGGTCAGTTCCGTGACGAGACTCCTTCCATGCGGCAGCAACTGATGATGCTCAATGGCAAGGCCACCCACGAAGCTTCTCGGGTGGGGCCGTTCGAGCCCATGTATAAACTCCTCGGCGTCGACAAGCAGAACGTCGATGGCGCCATCCGGCTGGCCTATCTGGAGATTCTCACCCGCCAGCCCGATGCGGAGGAATTGGCCTTTGCCAAGCAAGTCGTTGGCACTGGCAAACCTGCAATGGACGGCATGGCCGACCTTCGCTGGGCCCTGTTTAACAGCAACGAATTCCGATACCTCCCGTAATTGAAATCGGTTTAACCAAAAAATAAGGAGCACAAATGAACCAAGGATGCCTTGACTACCAAATGACGCGGCGCCGCATGCTGGGACTCTCCAGCGCCACGCTGCTCGGCATGCCCATCGCCCAAATGCTGGCGCGAGCGGGAGAAACCAAGAACGCCAAGTGCGATCACGTCATCCTCTTCTGGAACGGCGGCGGCATGAGCCACATCGACACGTGGGATCCCAAACCGGGCCGACCCGTGGCGGGTGAGTTTGATCCCATCGCCACCTCGGCCGATGGCATTCAGATCAGCAGCATTTTCCCCAAACTGGCCAAGCAGATGCATCATGCCGCACTGGTCCGCTCGATCGCCGGCACCAACGGTGCCCATGGCCGCGCCTCCTACCAGTTGCAAACCAGCTACAACCAGAGCGGCAACCTTGTGCATCCGGGCATCGGCTCGATCGTAACACACGAGAAGGAGCGCCTTGGCGACCTGCCGTCTTTCATCACCATCAGCGGTAATGCGCGCCGCGCCGGTTATCTCGGCCAGCGCTGCGAGGCCTACTATGTTGGCCGCCCCGGCGAAAAGGATCCCTACCTCGCCTTCCCTGCCGGCATCACCAATGTGCGCGGCAACAAGCGTCTGGATATCCTCAAGCAAATCAACCTGCGCAAACAGGCCAAGCTTAGCGCCACGGAGTTGAAGGCTGTTGACACCGCCACACGCGAAGCCGTCAACCTCATGCGCAGCCCCACACTCAAGTCCTTTGAGCTTGAGAAGGAGGATCCCATGACCTTGGAGCGCTACGGCGACACGGACTTTGGACGGGGTGCCCTGCTCGCCCGCAAGCTGGTGGAAACCGGCGTTCGGTTCGTGCAGATCAACCGCGGCGGGTTTGACACACACAACAATAACTTCCCCGCCATGCAAAACCACGGCGACGTGATGGACCCGGCGCTGGCCTCTCTCATCGAGGACCTTGCCGCCAGCGGCAAGCTCGCCAGTACCATGGTTATCATGCTCAGTGAATTCGGCCGCACCCCGCGCATCAACAACAACGCCGGGCGCGACCACTGGGCGCGGTGCTTCAGTTGCTTCATGGCTGGCGGCGGCATTCAGGGTGGTCAGGTCATTGGCAAATCCGACGAGGATGCCATGGGCCCCGCCGAGAGGCCCGTAAACCCGAACGATCTCCACGCGACCATTTGTCATGCGCTGGGCATCGACCACACCAAGGAAGTCGAGACTCCGCTCGGCCGTCCCATGCGTCTCATTAGCGAGGGTGCCAAGCCGGTGATGGAACTCTTCGGCTAGAAAACCGATCCTCAAGACGCCCCGCCAATGCTCCGGCGGGGCGTTTTTTGTGCTCAAAATTATCAGTCTTACTCAAATTCCGCTCAATTTCCGGGAAAAAATGCCGATAACAACTTGAAGCCAGAGAGGGAATGCCCCCATTGTGCTGACCGATCAAAATGAAAGGGCATTGTTACATGTTCCCCGCCGTTGTCGCGTGGGGATTCGTGGGTTGCGTGTCGCCCGATACGAAACCCGCCAGCAGCCTCAGTGTGCCTGCCCGTTTCAGCACGGCATCAACCAACGCGCCCGTGGCCAACGGCTGGCTGACTGATTTCAACGCTCCTCGTCTCGAATCACTTGTCCGTGAAGCTCTGGAAAACAATCCGGACATCAGGCTCACAGCCGCCCGCTTGAAAACTTCCGTGGCCGAGGCACGCATCGCCGGCGCAGATCGAAAGCCACAAATAGAGGCCAGCTTCAATGCCTCACGAACCAAGCGCAGCAGCAGCACGGGGTTCAAGTTGAACACCAGCCGTGCCAACCGCTTCGGCCCCAGCCTGAACCTGTCCTGGGAACTGGATGTCTGGGGCCGGCTGGCCGACGCCCGCGCCGCCGCCCATCTCGACGCGGAACAAGCCGCCGCCAACTTGGAAGCGGCCCGTTTGTCCCTTGCCGCCAACACCGCCAAGGCCTGGTTCGATGCCTCCGAAACACATCTCCAAGTCCAACTTGCCAACCGTACCCTGGACAGTTACGAGAAAAATCTAACCGTCCTTGAAGAAGGTCTACGGCGAGGCCTTGTCGAGGCACTCGACGTGCGCCTGATGCGCACCAGCGTCCAGAACGCCCGCAACCAACTCGCTCTTCGAAAACGCCAACACGACGGTGCCCGGCGCACACTCGAAGTCCTGGCAGGCCGGTATCCCAGAAAGGAACTGGAAGCCTCCGCTGCCCTGCCAAAAATGGAAAAAACAGTCCCCACAGGATTGCCCTCGGGATTGCTCGAACGCCGGCCCGACATCATTGCCGCGCAAACCAAGTTCAACGCCACGCACCGGCGCGTAGCCGCGGCCCGCAAGGCTTTACTACCCAAGATCAGCCTCACCGCCAGCGGCGGCACATCCAGCGATGAGTTGAAGGACGTCCTCGATATCGACCACAACGTCTGGTCCTTGGTCGCAAACCTCACACAACCTCTTCTGAATGGCGGACGACTTCGGGCGCAGGTTGACCGTGCCCGCGCATTGCGCGAAGAGGCACGTTTTGAATTCATCCAAGCCGCACTGGCAGCATTTCAGGAAGTGGAAACCTCACTCGCTGCGGAAATGTTTCTGAAGGAACAAGTCGCCGCCCTTGATGAAGCAGCAGCCGAGGCGCGCAAGGCAGAAGCGCTTGCTCTGTCCGAATATCAAGCTGGCCTAGTGGAAATCATTGCCGTGCTGGAGGCGCAGCGGCGAAGCTTCGACGCCCAACGGTCCCTGATCGAGATGCAAAACGAAAGGCTGCAAAACCGCGTTGATCTTTACCTCGCACTCGGCGGCCCCTTCGAAAGTGCCCCCGAAAAGTGAAGGACAAGCGTAAAGAACTCGCCCACGACAAGGCGGAGAAGCCCCATACGGGTGGCCATCTGCTGCGCGCGGTTGTGGGATTGCTCGTAGGCGGGACGATTCTTGGCGGCAGCGCGTTTGCAGCCTGGCATTTCTGGAACACCCGACCTCTCACCCGGCCCATGTCCAAGGCGCGCCCCCCATTGCAGGTAGAGGTCATCCCGCTACAACCGATCGACTTTGCCGTGCGGGTTCCATCGCAGGGACGGGTCAAGGCCCGGGCGGTCAGCGGCATTGTTCCGGAAGTCACGGGGCGCATCGTGAAGATCGCCGCGGATTTTCGGGAAGGCGGTTCCTTCGAGCCCAGCCAGCCTCTTGTGTGGCTGGATCCCACCAACGCCATCCATGCCATCGCAGAGGCCAACGCAACCGTGCGCCAACTTCAGGCCAAGCTGGACCTCGAGCGCATCAATCGCTCCAGTTACACCAATGCCGTCACCCTCGCTCAGGCTGAGCTTCGCAAGACAGAGGCCGCGCTTGAACTCGCGCACGCCAGGCAAGCCGCAGCGATCGCCAGCCTCAAGCTCCTCGGCACTTTTGACAACTCGACCCCTTTGGCCCGGCACGAGCCACAGGTGAAAGAATCCACCGCCACGGTCCAGTCCGCCGCCGCGGAACTGGCCAAGGCGTTGGCAGATTTGAAACAGCGCCCATCCCGGATGGAGGCGGAGCTGCAGGCGCAGATCGACGCTGCCGGAGCTCGGCTGAGCCGCGCCCAAACCGACTTGGCCCGAACGATCATTCGCGCCCCCAGTTTCGACGGCCGCATTGTGGAAAAGAGCGCCGACGTGGGACAGCATGTGTCCACCAGCACCACCCTTGCGCGTGCCATTGCGGTGGATTACGCCGAAGTGCGCCTGCCCATATCCCGGAGCCTTCTCGCGCAGATTGAGATGCCCAGCATTTCTGATTCCACAAACTCCGGCCCGGTCGTCGACATTCATCTTCCAACCAGCGATTCAAACAGTCCGCCCGATTGGACCGGCCGTATTGAACGTACCGAGGCGCGTGTAGATCGTTCCAGCCAGCAACACTTCCTGATTGCCCGAGTCAATGCTCCCTTTGCGCAACCTCCGTTCCTTCACGAGGGACTTTTCGTTCGGGCCCGCATCCATGGCCGCGTGCATACAGGCGTCTTTGAAATTCCCCGAGTCGCCGTACGCCGTGGTGGCGAAATCCTTCTGGTTGACCAGGAGAACCGTTTGCGCCGAGTCCGCATGGCCGAGGCATTATGGCGGGATGAAAGGAAAATCCTGATCCGCGAGGTCATCCAAGACAATAAGCGACGCCCCTTGCGTGCTGGCGAACGGCTGTGCATTAGCAACGTGGATTATGCCCCGGAGGGCGAACTTGTAGTCCCCAACCGCGATGGCAAACCCCTGCCCCGGAGCCGGCCAAAGGGGCAAAAGCGGCCCGGCAAGGCGCATTTCAGCAAGCAATGAACGCCTTGATCGCATGGTTTGCCCGGAATGGCGTGGCGGCCAACCTGCTGATGGCATTCATCATCTTGGCAGGCTTGAATGGCATTGTAAACCGGCTGCCCGTGGAGGTCTTCCCAGATTTTGGCGCGGACGAGGTTGAGGTGCTCGTTAACTACCGAGGCGCCACGCCCGAGCAAGTGGAGGAAGCCATCGTGCAACCGATCGAGATGAGCATCGGCGATCTGGTGGGAGTCGAGGAGATCCGCAGCACGGCCTCCGAGGGACGGGCCAGCGTGGATATCGAGGTGGCACAGGATCACGATCCCGCCGAGCTACGCAACGACATCAAAAACCGGGTTGACGGCATCACCTCTTTTCCCGAGGGCATTGAGCCACCCGTTGTCCGCTTGGAGCAAAGTTTGCACGAGGTCTTGACCTTAATCCTACACGGCGACCTGTCGGAGAATGACCTTCGAAAGCTCGGCGAACAGGCGCGCGATGAAATCGGCCGACTGGAGGGCATTTCGCGCGTGAAAATGCGGGGGGTGCGCAACTACGAAATTGCCATCGAGGTTTCCGAGACCGTGTTGCGTGAGCACGGCTTAACGCTGCAAGATGTGGCCGACGCCGTACGCCGTTCCGCGGTGGATATTCCCGGCGGAAACATCCGTACCCACGCCGGGGACATTCTCGTGCGTACCGAAGGCCGTGCGTATGTACAGGCTGAGTTTGAGCAAATCATCATCCGGCCCCGGGAGGACGGCACACACCTGACCTTGGGTGAATTGGCGACAATTTCAGACGGATTCGAGGAGGATGAGGCCATCATGAAATTCAATGGCCGCCGATGCATCGTTGTACATGTGGCCCGTACAGGGAACCAGAATGCCCTGGAAATTGCCGCCAAGGTGAAGGGTTTTCTGGTTGATTACCGTGCACGACTCCCCGAGGGCGTGGCCATCGACCTTTGGAATGACCGAGCCTCCATCGTCTCCAAGCGATTAAACACCCTTTCCGACAGCGCCCTGTACGGCGGCATTTTCATCATCACCCTGTTAGGGCTCTTTCTCAGGCCGGCGGTAGCACTTTGGGTTTGTGTGGGTATCCCTGTGGCATTCATGGGTGGCTTTGCACTAATGCCGTGGCTGGGTGTCTCCATCAACCTGTTCACCCTTTACGGGTTCATTCTGGTCCTGGGAATTGTCGTCGATGACGCCATCGTCACCGGTGAGATTATCCATGTGCACCAGCAGCGCGGCGGCAACGGGCTTGATGCAGCCATCCGAGGGACGCAGGAAATCGCCGTGCCCGTGATCTTTGGTGTGCTCACCACGGTCATCGCCTTCACGCCCTTGATGATGGTTGAGGGGAGGCGCGGCCTCATCTTCATGCAGATTCCAGCCGTGGTCATTCCTGTCCTCCTTTTCTCGCTGGTGGAATCCAAGCTCATCCTCCCCGCCCATCTGAAATACCTTTCCACCGGGAAACCCAAGCGCGAAAAACTCAACCCACTCGCCCGCATCCAGCGTACTTTCGCGGATGGCTTGGAATGGTTTGTTGAGAAGATTTATCAGCCCGTTCTTTCCCTGGCGTCACGCCATCGCTATGTCACCCTTTGCCTGTTTCTCGGCGTTGGAGGAATGGTGTGCGCCTATACCTATTCCGGCCATATCAAATCCATCTACTTCCCACAGATAGACAGCGAATATGGCACCGTACGGCTGATCATGCCTCAAGGCACGCCGCTGGAGGTAACGGGTGACAAAATTGACCAAATCCGGCGTGCCACAATTGAACTGCGGAAGGATTACACCGGGGAGTTCATGGATCCAAACACGGGTAATATATCGCGTCGCAGCCTCATCGAGGACATTCTGATCACGACCGGTGGCGCAAACATTGCCGGAGTTCGTGGACGCGCCGAATCAGGCACACCCCACATCGCCGAGGCCTCTTTCCACATGGTCCCGCCGGAGGATCGCGGCGGCTTTCTTGACGCCCGCATCCGTGATGCCAACACCCGCACCCTCATCGGCGAATTGCGAAAAAAAATCGGCCCCATTCCCGGTGCGGAGGAACTGACCACCCGAGCAGTCATTGGCCGGTTTCGCGAACCCATCGCCATCCTGCTCAAGATGCCCTACGTGCAGCGCACGGCCGAGGAGGCTGCGCAGGACTTGCAGTCAGCCGCCAATGCCATCAAGGCTGAGCTGCGCCGACATCCGGGATTGTTTGACATCAATGACACCTTTGAACGATCCAAGGAGGAAGCCAAGCCCGACCTCAAACCCAGCGCCATGCAGCGAGGATTCACCCGGCTGGAAGTTGGCCAACAAGTCAGCGGTGCCTTCTTTGGCCACGAGGCTCAACGTGTCCAGCGAGGGCAGAACGAAATCCGCGTGATGGTCCGCTATCCCCGCGCTGAACGCGAAAGCCTGGCCCACCTTGAAGCCATGCACATCCGCGCGCCCGACGGCGCCGACACACCATTAGCCGAAATTGCCGACATTCGAATCGGGAGCAGTTACACCGCCATTCGCCGCACCGACCTTGCGCGGACGCTCATGGTCTTTGCCGATGCCGACAAGGAAAAAGCCAACCTGGAAGAAATCCGGAAAGCACTCGACAAGAAACTCGCCACCATCGTCGCCCCCTACCCCGGCATGATGTACAGCTTCGAGGGCGAAGGCCGTGAACGGCGGGAATCTTTTGATGCCCTGCACATCGGTGGCGTCATGGTGCTCCTCGGCATTTACGCCATGCTCGCCATTCCCTTTCGCAGTTATCTCCAGCCGCTCATCGTTATGAGCGTCATTCCCTTCGGGCTTGTCGGTGCGGTGTTAGGCCACATGGTCATGGGCGCGCCCATCAGCATCATGAGCGCCTTTGGCGCGCTGGCGCTGTGTGGAGTCGTGGTCAACGACTCCCTGGTCATGGCCCACTACATCAACCGCAGCCGTGATGAGGGCCTGCCCCTGCTTGAAGCCGTCCGGACCGCCGGCGGCGCACGCTTCCGCCCCATCCTCCTCACCAGCCTCACGACCTTTGGCGGCATCCTGCCCACCATGTTTGAATCCAGCACTCAGGCCAAATTTGTCATCCCCATGGGCATTAGCCTCGGCTGGGGCATCCTCTTCGCCACCTTCATTACCCTCTTACTCATCCCCATTTGCTACCTTATTCTCGAGGATATCCGCAGCCTATTTTCCCGCTACTGGGCTTGGCAAACCGGTCGCAAACCCTCCCCGGCCCCAACCTGAACTTGATTCTGTTAGCAATTCAAGTTAGTATGCTAATTGATGATGCTGGCGGTCATTGAGATTTTCCTGGAGCTACTCATTGAGGTCATGTTCGAAGGCGCCATTTGCAGCTTCTTCTGTCTGCTGGGCGACTTCCTGTCCGCTATGCTGGAAAAAGCCAGTGATGCCGCAGAGGCCGTCAGCGACGCCGCCGCCACCGCCAAGGCCGGCTGTGGAATGTTCGTCCTACTGCTCGTCATGGGTGCCGGCACCGGCTGGGTCATCTCCGAGGTGTTTCCGGAAAAAATATTCGCCTCCATCCCCATCACCGGCATCAGTCTTTTGATCACCCCACTGTTAATGGGCGGCCTAATGAGCCTGTGGGGTGCCTGGAAAGCCGACCATGACTACGGCGCCTCATTCATGGCCACTTTTATCGGGGGAGCCCTGTTCGGCTTTGCAGCCGCCGGCGCGCGGCTTATGATCCTGAGCTAAGTTTTAACATACATGACGAATCCTTTACCTCGAATAACAACAAAAATATAGACGCCATACGAAGTTAGGTTTAACTACTTTATTCGCCCAATAGTTTCAGCGCTAACTTTGCATCCTCTGCCATTTCCTTATTCGATCCTTTTGCGATCGCTTCAAGTTCCGCTTTCACTAGCAAAACAGCCTCCTTACTCGATTCGACAAGTATCACCAACACTTCTTCTTTAAATTCAGTGTCCTCTCCGGCTAGAACCGCCTTTACCACACTGGTAAATGAATCACTCGCGCCAATCATTAAAAGAGTTCGAAGCGCATTTCCACGCACGTCCATGTCATCATCATCAACCGCCAGGGTCTTCAAATCAACCAGAACCCCTGAATCTTGATACTGCCAAACCCCGATCAAGGAAACTGCAATATTTCGAATTTCCGCGGAGGAATCTTTCAAAAGCAGAGCAATCTTTGCTGCATGAGGTTTAGCTTTGTCACCCAGACTTGAAAGCTCATTAATTCCTTCAAGTCTAACGGCATCCGAATTGTCCTCGATTTTCACCAAGGCAGATTCCAGCGGATCAACTACTACGGCGTCCCTGTCGCCACAACCCATGAACAAATAATTGATGATCAAAAGCAAAATACAGCATGCCGGACCACCCAAATTCAAACTCGGGCCAAGTTTATTTAACACCACAATCATGTCTATTATAGAATTTGGTTAAAATTAATTTATTAAAAATAAGGAAGCGATCAATAGTTAACCACGAAACCGTCATGCTCCAACATGGGCTTGTTCTCAAGCTCTTAAGCGCATTCGTACATATTCAATCGGCCTTAAACTAACGAGGACTTTCAGCCGGCCCTTTTCCAGAAGGCTTGCCGTCTACTTTGTTGACAACAATTTTGTCTAACTTGGTCCCATCTTCACGCATCCATATATTGACAGTATGTACCCCAGCATCAGGAACCTCCAAAATAACTCTGCTGAGGCCATTCCCTGAATTCACCCAACCCCAACTTTTATTATTACGTCCGATTCCATATTTTGAATTCCTAGTAACCTGTTTTCCATTAATGCCGATATGCACGGAATCGCTGTTTCCTCCATAAGCACTCGCACAAGCCGTAAGAATTGAGACGTAATATTTGCCCCCACTCCTAAACTTAACATCGTAATCCAGTCGGGGCCCCGTAATGGCTTTTCCTGTCCCAACATGAGGAAGGGCCCCATCCTTGGATTTGTCCGGAAGTGCCTGCAACGCCTTTCCTCCGCTAGCCTTAGTATCTCCTATCAACTCCCAGTTCCGATTAAGGGCAGATGTTTTTTTCGAATAATTTTCTGCCTCCATGACTGCTTGTGTGGTGCTTGCGAGAAAAGCACCCCCAACTGACGCTGAATCATCCGGAATGGAGGGATCGCCACCACACCGGACAATTAATAGATACGTAGCAGTGCTCACACCACCCTTCTCTTTGCTGTGACGCCCCGTAATTTCACCACCACTGCCCATATCAGCATCATCTGCGGCCAAGGTACTTCCATCGGCGCGAACCACGTTGCCTTCATTGCTGTTGAGGAGTGCCATTGTATTTTTGTTATCCGGATCCGTATCCGCACCGAGCCATCGAGTGGAAATGAGGTCGCCCGAGGTATTGCGAGTCAAAGCCAGCACGGAGAATTCGCGCTGCACATCTGCGCCCTTACAGAGGTTATAGCTAATGGCATTGCACTGCACCCCCGTGGCAGGCGTGACTGCGGCCCATGCATCACCGGCCTCCTCACTGCCAGCCTTCATCGCCGGATCACAGGGAGACGCGAGCACATCGGAATTCTTGAGCGCGTCCTTCATGGCAGGCAAGGCATAAACCGTTCCAGGATGCCACTTAGCCGCATCTCCTCCCTTCCACTGCACTGCAGCATTACGCGGGGTTAGTTGCCAGGGAAGCCGTTGATCATTTTCGCCGGCATAGGAGTTAAATGCCTTACCGACCTGGGCAAGGTTGCTAACACAGGCAGCTCGCGATGCCTTTCGCTTGGCGTTCGCCATGGCAGGAAGCAACAGACTGGCAAGTATGCCAATAATGGCAATAACAACTAGCAACTCAATAAGTGTGAAACCGTAATTATACGGAGATATCCTTTTCATAATAATGTTGATTCAAACGCCAAAAATCGACCTAGGTGTTGATGCTTGGCGGCTACATCACGCATTTTAAAAGCAAGAAACATGCCAAGGACATCTATGGAAATTTTTATCATACCCCCCTAAATTACTTCATCCGCGAGGAATGGGAAGCAATTGCTTTGCGTGAAAATGACGCAATTCATGAATTGCCTGCGTCCGTCAACGACCTTTTCGGCCACGCTTGGGGCTAGCCAGTTTTTTATCAGCCAAGTCCATAATGTCCGCAGCAAATGCATCCACATCTTCCTCCGTAGTGTCCCAGGCACACATGAGCCTCGCATCGCGGTCACCGTATAGGGTGTAAAAATGCCAGCCGCGCCGGTGCAGAGCGGCATTCAACTCCGGTGCCATGTCGATGAACACAGCGTTGGCTTGTGTGGGGTGCAGGAAACTCATTCCTTTCAATGCACGCCGCAATCGTCGGGCCATGCGATTGGCATGTACAGCATGCCGCAACCAAGCTCCATCCTCCAGCAGCCCCACCCACGGCGCGGCAAGGAAACGCATTTTGCTGGCCAATTGACCGGCCTGCTTGTTTTGCCAATCAAAGTCCGCGGCCAGTGCCTTGTCGAAAAAAACCAGTGCTTCACCCGCGTGGGTTCCATTTTTCGTGAGCCCAAAGCTCAGGAGGTCAACGCCCGCCTTCCAGGTAATGTCCTTGGGTTTCACGCCCAAGCTGGCCACGGCATTGGCGAAACGGGCGCCATCCATGTGAACCTTCAGTCCTGCTTTACAGGCAACTCGACATAATGCCTTGATTTGCGAAGGCGTGTAAACCGTGCCCAATTCGGTCGACTGAGTGAGACTCAACGCGCCCGTTTTTGGAAAATGTAGGTCCGTGCGTCGGGCGATAGCCGCCTGCAACGCGGCCGGAGTCAGCCTGCCGTCGCGTCCTTTTAAATAGCGCACCTTTGCGCCGCCACTGAAAAATTCCGGGCCACCGCACTCGTCGTTCTCCACATGTGCTGCCTCATGGCACAGAATACTGTAGAATGACCGGCAAATGGTTGCCAGCCCCAGCGCATTGGCAGCGGAGCCCGTGAAGAGAAAGAAAACTTCGCAATCGGTTTCAAAAACACCGCGAACCAGATCGCATGCGCGAGCGGTCCAGTCGTCGTCCCCGTAGCCCGCAGCATGCCCGGAATTGGCGGTCTGCAGAGCGGCCCAAGCCTCTGGGCAAATGCCGGCATTGTTGTCACTGGCAAATTGACGCGCGCGTTTCATGATTCCGTTGCTGACATTTCCCGGGGGCGCAGACATAATCACGAAAGTGACTGATCACCAAGTTGAAACAAATCCACACACACGCCGTTCAGGCTTCACCCTGATCGAAGTGCTAGTGGTGATCCTGATTTTGGGGGTGGTCATGTCCATCATGCTTCCCTCGTTGTCCCGCTCGAGCACGAAAATGCGAATTGAGCGAACCGTCAACAACCTTCGCGTCATTGGCGTGTTCATCAAGGATTATCATCTCAACAACGAGGGACTGGGCGCGCCGCACTCCGATGGAGGGTGCTGGAACACACCCGCCGACGGCAATCCCAAGAATCATTACTGGGGCTACCAGTACGGCGCAGACAAGGAATTGTTCAATTCGCCGCTGACTTGGAACACGATTGAGGAACGCTCCGACGGATCACGTGCCGATGGGCACAAGTTTGTGGACTTTGGCTTCAACGGCGTTTGCGCCAAGTGGTCGGATGATGGCGCCACTTTTCAGGATGTAAAAACCGGCTTGGCACGCGATCTGGACTCATACCCGTACCCCGCCACCACCATCTGGGCTCATGATCATTCCGAGCCGATGATCGATGGCGACGGCGACGTTCCCTGCTACGCCTTCGGCCAGGACCAAAACGCGTTCAACAAGGGCCACGCAAATTTCAACCCGGATGGCGTTCATCGCGAGAATTCTGAACTGGCGCTACAGGAGATTTATCGGAACCTCGGCTCCAGTTGTGTCCTGTGGGCGGACGGCCACGTAAGCAAGGTGAGCATGGCCGAGGGTTGGAAACCGGAATGGTATACCGGTGGCATCCCCGAGGCCCAAACCGCTTGGGAGGAACACGAGGGCGGCAAATACACGCAGCCTGCCCCCTACCCCTACGGCCAGGCGTACATCGGCCGTTTTTAATCCTCCAGCAGTTGTTGCTTCAAAAATTTCCCGGCTTCTCCGGCCAGCTCCCCGGCCTCGACTGTCTCCGCCTTTTTACCCGCTTGCCGCAACGCCTTGGCAATCACCGGCGCGCTTGCGCCAGCCAACAACACGGGACTTGTTGGCGAAACCGCCCGCAGGTTTTCCCCTCCAGCATCCAACGGTGAGATGGATTCCAGAAACGCGCGCGTCTTTGCGTCCCACTCTGTTCCAAACTCAACGCGCAAGGCGGGTCGCCGCCATTCCGGCGCATTCTGTATGTGTTCGGGCCAATTGGGAATCGCATCTTTCACCACTCCGCAACGGATAAAAGCATTGAACTCCGCCATGGCCAACAGTGCCAGGCTGCCTCCAGCTCTGCTGCCCCACAAGGCCACGCGTTCACCATTCAAGCCAGGCTGTTGGCGAATCCAGTTCAGAACAACATTCAAGTCACGAACCTGATGGGCCCGCAGCCGGCCATTGTCCAAATCACGGTGCCGGCTGCCGTAGCCACTCGCGCCGCGCAGGTTGGGACTCACCACGGCAATCCCATGCCGCTCCAACAGCGGCGTCAGGAGACCGAGATGTGATGGCCGCACCTGCGTACCTGGGCCATCCGGCAGGACCACCAGCACCGGACGCCGTCCCTCAAAGCGCTTCATGTCCGGCATCCAGTAAACCAGAGGCACAATCTCGCCATCGAAAGCGCGAATGATTCCAAGGCTCGGCGCCGCATGAGCCTTGGGGTTATGACGCGTCCAGCGTGTGAGTTTTTGACTGTCGACATTCAGGGAGAAAACATCACCCGCGGAATCCGCTGCGCTGACAGAAAAACCCAACTCACCACCACCCCGCCAGTGCAGATCGCACACGACTCCGCGCGGCACATCAGCCACCGGTTTCAATTTACCACCTTTCAAGTCCAGCAAATGAAGCTGGCTAATGCCTGCAGCATTCACTACCACGGCCGCCTGTGCTCCGCTGGGCGCCACGGCAAACGCCTCCACATTCCATTTCAAATTCGCGGTCAACACCTTCGAAGTGCCACGACGCAGATCCAGACGGCACAACTGCTGAAACTCACTCTCCCGGTCCGACGTAAAATAAACCGCGTCCATTCCCGGCGAAAAACGCGGGTGCGCATGGGCCACTTTGGCCTGCCCTTTGGGAGTCAACACCGACAGCGTCCCCGTGCCGGCATCGGCCAGGTAAAGAAAACTCTCCGCATCAGAAGTTTCCTCGCGCATCAGCATCATGCCGCTGTTGACCGCCCAGTGTTCCAAACTCCAACCGCCTCCCGGCAGCGACTCCAGCCGCCGGGCCGTACGCGGCGCAAGAGGATTAAAAATCTCAAGCCCCAACCCCTCCTTTCCCGGCGAACGCGCAAGACAGGCAACCTGCTGGCCATTGGGCGCCCAGAGCGCGTGGGAATAGGGCCGCTTGGCATCGGAAAGCAGAATGGGCAGAGGCTTTTCGGAGTCCGCATGTACCCGAAAAAGTTGCGGCCCAGCCTTTGGTTCCCCCGCGGCAAAAAGCACCCACTTGCCCGAGATGGGTTCAAACATCGCCTCATATACCGGCCGATTGGAAAAGGTTAATTGCCTCGGTTTGCCCATCGGTCCAGACACAACCCAAAGCTGGCGGATGCCTTTTCTTGGCGCGCTGATGAGCATCTCGCGTCGTTCCGGATGCCAGCCATGAAAACGCACCCCATCTGCATGCAGACCAACCTGCACACACAATGCAGCCACGCAAAACCAAACTGACAACCATCGGGACAAGCCCCCATCCTCAACAACCAGCAGTTCAAGGCAAGCCATTCCTCCACTTGCGCCCGGCGAAGGCTTGGGCCATGCTCCGTACATGCCGATTGTGACCAAGCTGCTACACACCCGCTACCGCGTCGACGACCTTGAGCAGACTGTTAAATTCTATACGGAAATCCTGGGCCTCACGGAGACCCGCCGCCACAAGTCGCCCCGCGGTTCGGAGCTCGTTTTTCTATCGACACCAAACAGTGAAGAGGAGATCGAGATATGCTCCTACCCCAGCAGCGGCGGCGTGCAGGTGCAGGAAGACCTGACACACCTCGCCTTCCAGGTAGAGAGCCTCAAGGAATTCGAGCAGCACATCAATGCCCACGGAGTGGAATATTCCGATGGACCGCACATGAAAGACAACGGTGGTGGCTTCGCCTTCATCGACGCTCCCGAAGGCTACGAAATAGAACTCATCCAAAAAGCCCCCGGCGATAGCGGGTACTAGACCTCCGGTCCTTCGGCCCCAAACCGGCTCACTGCCTTTACCGCCTCCTCAAAGAGCGGCATCACCCGGTTTTTCGCCAAGTACACTTGGTTGGCACTGACGCCAACCAAATCCTGCACTTCCTTAACGCTCATTCCCTTGACACAGTGAGCCAAGAATATCTTGAATTGTTGTGGCTTAATCCGGGGCTTGATCCGCTCCAGTGCCGTATGCAGCAAATGGCTGCGTTCCTCCTCATCCCAAACGGACTCCCAGTCACTCGCTGAATCTGGCATTCTCCGAATCTCGGTTTCCGATGACACCCGCGGCTGTCCCGGGACCATGGGCGCAATTGGAATTTTACGAAAATGACTCGCCGCCTGTTGCTTGGCGATCAGGCAAAGCCAATTCCTGAACTTCCCCTTTTTGGAATCATATTTAAACCTGCCGATATTTTGAGCCACCTTGATAAAGGTCTTCTGGACAACGTCCTGGGCATCGGCATGGGGCAGACCTGAGTTCGTGGCCACCTTGTAAACCAGCCTCCAGTAAATCTCGTAGAACTCGTCCCAATCCTTCTTGGCCACACTGGTCATCCGGAGTTTATCCAGCAGTTCCCGCCTTGTCTTGGGAGCTTCCATCGGCTTTGATTTAACACCAATCCGTCAATTTCGTCCAGCCCACTAAGCACCCAAATCCCCACAAAAACAGACTCTTTCTGGTGATGAAAAAAAATTTCAGGAAAATGACAGAAATCCGAGGCAGCCCCAGTACTATCCAATGAGAATAACAATCTGCCTTCAGGCAGTGAACAAACTAAAAAAGGACGAAAATGAAATTCTGGGCCAAAAAAATCACCCTTTTGGGACTCGCCGCCTTCGGCACATTTCTTGGGGACATTGCCAATGCACAAAGCCGTTACTCACCCCAATTCAGCAGTCGTTACTCGTACTACGGCGGAAACTACCACATGAACCCCTATCAGCGAATGATGATGAATGCCATGCAGGCGCAGGAATCCGTCTCCCGCAACATGGGTTCCATGTTTCAGCAGGACGCAGCGTATTGGGCTGCGGTTCGTCGGAAACACGAGTACATGGAGCACGCCCGCCAGAATCAGGAACGCGCCATGGCGATGTACAAGCAAGCTCAGGAGATGTTGAAGAAAAACCCCTCTTATGCCTTCCAGTCGTTCCAATACAACCGGATCCAGTTCCCCATGCCCCAATTGCAAATGGGCTCCGCCATATCGCCCACCATTCCGACCCTTAGCCGGCGCTAGGCGCGCCACTCCGCTCCACGGTCAACTTGCCGTGGATCAAGGCCCCGAGCACCTGTGAAGTGTTGATAAACAAAGCCAACTCTTCATGGGTGAACTCGGCCTTGGGGTTGGTGGAATCCACACACGCAACGCCAATCTGCTGGGAGCCGAAGGCAATGGGCGCGTAAATGCCCCCGCAGATATTCAGCATTTTGATTGAGTCAGACGTCATCCCGCTTAAATCACGCTCCCAAGTAAATGCCCTCCCGGACGCCAAGACTTTCAGGGCCAGCGTGCGGCTAAACGCAGGCTCAAACACCGGGAAGTGCGCCCCAACCTCCAGCCGGGTATGCGATTCATTCAACAACAAGACCGCACCGCGCTCAGCCGGCTCCATGGTTTCCACAATCGCCTTAACAGCCAGCTCAAGCAATTCTTCCAAAGGTTTCTCAGCCGAAAAAATATCCGCCAATCGCCCAAACAAGCCTGACGAATGACTTCTGGTAGCCAACCGCGTTCTCTCGGTATCCCTCCAAGTCCATTTTCTCCCCTCACCTCCCCCCTCCTCAACAGCCAACTCTTCCACCTCATCTTGTGCTCTCTCCTGAGCCACTACTTTTGCTTGGAGGCTGGGGCTTAGTTCAATCGTTTCATCCGAAATTCCAATATCCTTCACGAGATGAAAATCCAGCAACTCCTTTAGTTCGCCTCCGTCAGTCCCCAAGGAAATATCCGCACGATCAATGGTTAGCGCCGAGTCTCCCAAGTTGAAACAATCCCCTGAACACAAACGCGCCGGCATCGTCAACCGATGCCCATCCTTGAAAGTCCCATGCGTGCTGCCCAAGTCCTCCATCCAATACCCGTCCAGCGCCCGCCAAATCCTGGCATGTCGGCGCGACACCTTGTCATCCATCACAATTAATGCCGGGAAACCCCCTTTCACCATTCTCCCCACCAACACCTCATCCTCATCAAAGGCATAATGCTCCCGCTTGCCTCGCACACAAACCGTCACCTCGATGCCGGGCATGCTTTAAAACTAGCCCCTCCCCGCGCGGTGTCAAAGAAAAATCCAGTTTTTAATGATCCTCCTTGGAAGCACAAACCGAAACCGAGAGCACCTTGGCCATGCTCACAAAATCTGACAGATGATCCCCCGAAAATTGTGCACTGGAATGGGTTGAGTCCACACAAACAACCCCTAGGCTGTTGGCCCCAAAACCCAGCGGCGCATACAAGCCCCCCTGAATATTCAATCTCTTGATAGAGGATGAAGCTGCCGCATCCGTATCTCTTTTCCAAACAAAAGCCGACCCGCTGTTCAGGGTGTTGATGGCTAACGTGCTGCTGAATGCCGGTTTATATTCGGGAAAATGCGCGCGAAATTCCAACCGCGTGTGATCCTCATTCAGCAATAAAACCGCCCCCCGCTCAGCAGGCTCAATCCCATTGACAATAGCTTCCAAGGCTAATTTGAGCGAAGCCTCCAAGGAAGATCCCCCCGCAAAAACATCCACCAACCGCGCCTTGAGCGAGGCGGAAGTGAAGGCACTATATGATCTTGAAAAGCGAAACTAATCGGTTTATGCGATGACCCATCGGATGAAATCGTTACCTTCCCTGGCCCTTTGGTTGTTACTTTCCTGTTCTATTGCGTGGAGCGACAATCCTCCACCCAATGTTCCCAAGCTGGATATTCGGTTTACGCAGAAGGGTTTCAGGACGGTGCCGGAGAATTTTGTGGCGGTTTGCAACTCGGCGGCAATGGCAATTGCGCGGCATTATCCGGACCGAAAATTCAAGCCGATCCTGATCCCCAAGGCGAATCATGGTTATCCCGTGCAACTGGACCGGAAGGGGCCGAATGGGGAGTCGCGCATTATGCTTAGCGTCTCGGATGGCTGGGGCTGGGCACAGATTGCCTTCCAGTTTTCCCATGAGTTCACGCATATTGTCATCAATCAGGATCAACCCAGTGCCGGGCCCAACCACTGGATCAACGAGGCTTTTTGCGAGGCAGCCTCGTATCATGCCATCATGGTGATGGCCAAAGAGTGGAAGACCCATCCGCCTTATCCAAACTGGAAGGGATATGCGAAGCACCTCGATTCCTACGCCGGCAATTACTTGAAAAAGGAGAATGCCAAGCCCGAGGGGATGGAATTTATCCCATGGCTGCGCAAGCATGAGAAGGCGCTTCGGTTAGGCAAACGCTATCCCAACCGGGAAATTTATAAATACGTTTCCTATCAGCTTTATGGATTGATCGAACGGAACCCAAAACATCTTGCTGCCATCGGACTCTTGAACACGGGGTTGAAAGATCAGGCGCTCACGACCCGCCAGTATTTGGCTCGCTGGAAAAAGGTGTTGCCTCCCACCCACAAGCCGTTTGCGGATCAAACGGCTGCTCTCCTTGGCTACCCTTTGTCTTCGCCGTAACACAATCCATCGAGGATTCCATGTCATACCAAGTGATTGTTGTCGGCGTTGGCTCCATGGGAGCCGCAACTTGCTGGCGACTGGCCCGGAAAGGCATCAGGGTTCTGGGCCTTGAACAGGGGGCACTGCCTAACCCCCTGGCCTCCTTCGCCGGGGCGACGCGAGCCATCAGGCTTTCATACACGGAACATCCGGATTATGTGCCGCTGCTGCGCGGGGCTTACCGGCTGTGGGATGAGTTGGGAGAGGAAACCGGGGATCAATTTCTGGTTCGAACAGGTGCGGTTTACCTTGGGAAAAAAGAGGGTTACATGGTGGGCGGCGCACTCCGGGCCGCGGTGGAGCACAGGCTGGAACATGAACTGTTGACGAGCGAGGAGTTGGCCAAACGTTGGCCCCAGTTTCAAATAGCGGAAGAGGATGTGGGGCTGTTCGAAAAAGAGGCGGGCTACGTGCTTTCGGAGAGGGCCGTGGGAGCCATGGTGCATCGCGCTCTACTGGCGGGGGCAGAGTTAAAGGGGCATGTCGCAGTGACGGATTGGCAGCCAGATGGGGATGGTATCGTGGTCAAGACAGACCAGGGGAATTTTCGGGCGGACCGGGTGGTCTTCGCGGCCGGGGCGTGGTCGGGAAAGATCTTGGGAGACTTGAAGACGCCCTTGAAGGTAACCCGCCAAGTGCTGGGATGGACTTGGCCCGAGTGCCCCTTGGATTTCACGGCGGAAAAATTCCCGGTCTGGGTGGCGGATGCGGGCGGCGGTGCGGTGCACTATGGATTCCCCCTGACACCGGATGGATCAGGTGGCGTGGGCCTAAAATCCGCGCGGCACTTTCCAGCCATGGAGGTCGATCCGTATCATGTGGCACGTGACGTGTCGGCGGGCGATGAAGAAGAAGTGCGGAATGGCCTGCGTCGTTTCGTGCCGAGTGGCGACGGACCGCTCTTGTCCCTGCGCGTTTGCCTCTACACCAACACTCCGGATGGACACTTTATTGTGGATCAGCATCCCGATTGCGAGCGCGCAATCATTGCGTGCGGCTTCAGCGGGCATGGTTTTAAATTCGCCCCGGTGATGGGCGAGGTGCTGGCGGACCTAGCGACGGAGGGAAAAACGGATTGGCCAATTGACTTTTTGGGGTTATCCCGTTTCACCGAGTCACGCACATGAAAATTACCGGCATCAAGGTTTATCAGGTGGATTTGCCTCTGCACGAGGGATCGTATAAATGGTCCGGCGGCAAATCGGTGGAGGTGTTCGACAGCACCGTGGTGGCGGTGGAGACGGACGCGGGATTAACCGGCCATGGCGAGGTTTGTCCCTTGGGCCCATTCTATTTGCCGGCCTACGCGAAAGGAGCACGAGAGGGCATTGGCGAACTGGGGCCGCACTTGATCGGCCAAAACCCAACCCGGCTCGGCCCTGTGAATAGGCTGATGGATCAGGCACTGCAGGGGCACCCCTACGTGAAAAGCGCCTTGGACATGGCCTGCTGGGACATCCTCGGGCAATCAAGCGGACAAAGCGTGTGCGAGTTGTTGGGTGGCCGGCATGGGGAGGACTTTGTCCTGTACCGCGCCATTTCCCAGAAGGAGCCGGAGGCCATGGCGGAGAACATTGCCGGCTACCGCGAGGAAGGATACCGCCGGTTCCAACTGAAGGTGGGAGGCAATCCCGATGTGGATATCGAGCGCATTCGGCAAACGCGAGCCGTACTGGAACCCACAGACAAGCTGGTGGCGGACGCCAATACCGGCTGGACCCAGCATGAGGCGGCCCGGGTAGTCCGTGCGGTTCGGGACGTGGATGTGTATATCGAACAGCCTTGCCAGACCTACGAGGAATGCCTGGCCATTCGCCGGAGAACGGATCATCCTTTTGTGCTGGACGAATGCATCGACAGCCTTCGTCCATTGATTCGCGGTCACGCGGATGGAGCCATGGACGTCGTGAACCTGAAGATCAGCAAGTTGGGCGGCTTGACGAAATTAAAACAGGCACGAGACTTGTGTGTGGACTTGGGCATTGCCATGACCGTCGAGGACAGCTGGGGAGGCGACATTGTCACCGCCGCGATTGCGGCCCTGGCACACGGGACGCCGCCTGAACTGCTCTTCAGCTCCACGGACTTCAACAGCTACGTGACCACGAGCATTGCGGAAAATGCGCCTCAACGCGATGAAGGCCGGCTGAGAGCGAATGAAACGCCCGGACTGGGCATCGCCCCCCGGCTGGAGGTGCTGGGCAAGCCGGCCCTGGAACTGTAGTCACGCCGCAGCGCGGCACTTCAATTCAGACATTGCCGCCAAGCACAATATCGAACGTGCCTTTCAGGTAATGGCCGTTGCCTCGCTTGATCTTTTGAGTGGCAATGACCAGCGGTGAATTTGCAGCACCCAGATTCTGGCCGAAAGAGTCGTTTTTAATGTTGGGGTCGCCCTTGAAATAGATCTGCGTGATGAGCCGGGCATGGCCGGGTGCCTGAATCATGTAATGAATGTGCGATGGGCGGGTTTGGCGGCCAACGCTGTAGGCGGCAGGCTTGATCGTCTCGTATTCGTAACGGCCCTGCTCATCGGTGAGTAAACGGATACGGTTACGGAAGTGAGCCAGTTTGGGTTGCCTGCCGCCCACGACCGGACGCGGCTCGGTGGCGGGATGATCCTGAAAATCATATCGCCCCTTCGCATCTGCCTGCCAGACATCCAGAATGACATTGGCCATGGGTTTACGCGTGGCATGGCTCCAGACCCGGCCACTGATGACCAGCAATTCGCCAGGCTCCAACGGGGGCGTCACCTTGCCTCGAAACGGCGCGCCACCAGCCCAAAACGGGCCTAGGATGTCCGGGTGCGTGGGCTTCCACTTTCCCTCAGGGGAAATCGCCGGCACTCCTTGTTGCTGGAGATAGGCCACGTAATTGTGTGCATCGGGCGTGGCCGGAGTGGGGTTCGCATCCGCGCGAAGAATCAGCGCACCGGATGCGGCGGCGAAGCCGAGAAATTGGCGCCGGTCAAGGGAGTCGTTCATGTTGTGCATGGGAATGGTTTTCGGTTGAGTCAACGTGTGGGTTTGGCTATTAAACGTGCGCGCTGGCGGCTCATCGGCTGCTCCCCACAACATACCGTCTGGCAATGAATATTCAAATGTATTCAGGCAACATGATGTATGACATGTATCCGGGCACGCCCATGGATCACCTCATGTCACAACATGAGCAAACCAGCGCAATTCTCCCGAATTTCTACGCCACGCCCCAAGGAGGAACCGGCCAAATGGTATTTGGGCAGTTGCAGGCATTTGACGTGATGAACCTCGACCGGTATCGTCCCGGGGTCTTCTTCAATGCACTTGCCTGAAATGAATCGCCGCCAATTCCTCGCCTCCTCGGCCCTGCCACTCGCGGGCTGTGTCACCCCCACCCTTCCCCTAGCCACGCAGCCTCGAGTTAAGTTTGCCATCGCCACCTATTCCTACTGGCACTTTACGCCAACCCGTTACCCGATCAAAAAAGTCATCGACCACGCGGCGGAAATGGGTGCGGAGGGAGTGGACGTGTTGAAGGTTCAAATGACCAACACCTCCACGACCTACCTGCAATCCTTGAAGAAACACGCGCTGGTCAATGGAGTGGATCTGGTTTGCCTTTCCGTGCATCAGGATTTTGTCGACCCCGACCGTGCCAAGCGTGCCCAGCAGGTGGCCCGCACTCTCGGCTACATCGACATCGCCCACGAAATGGGCATCCCCTGCATCCGTCTCAACACCGGCCGCTGGGGCACAACGCCCACCTTTGACGAACTGATGGCCAACCGCGGCATCGAGCCCGTGCTGCCGGGCCATACGGAAGATGAAGGCTTCAAGTGGTGCATCGACGCCATCAACCAATGCCTGGGACACGCGGAAAAACGCGGTGTGATGCTGGCCCTGGAAAACCACTGGGGATTGTCCCGCACGCCGGAGGGATTGATGCGCATCATCAACGCCGTCAACTCGCCGTGGCTGCGGGTGTTGATGGACACGGGCAATTTTCTGGAAGACCCCTACCCCAAGCTCGAGCAGATCGCCGCGCACACCGCCTTCGTGCAGGCCAAAACCTATTACGGCGGCGGAAAATGGTACACACTCGATCTGGATTACACGCGCATTGCGGAAATTTTGCGCAAGGTCAACTACCGCGGCTACGTCTCGATTGAGTTTGAGGGCAAGGACGACGCAAAAACCGCCGTTCCGCGAAGCCTGAAAATGTTGCGCCGGGCCTTCGCCTGATGGCACGCGTTGTGCTGTGTCTCAGGGGATGCGAGATTCAGCGTACAACAAGCCCCGCAAGCGCAAGATGCCCTACCGCCGCCACACCAAGCACAAGGTAATTGACGAGTTGGAACCGGAGATCCAGAAGGCCTTGGAGGAACTTCCCGCTTGGCTTCAGCGACACGCGCACCGCGCCAACATGCATTAGGGTAAACCCCGCGCTTGCCAGCCGACCGACCCCGCGCCAAAGTCCGGCATGCGAAAGACCCCTTCCCTGCTGTGGGCCGCGCTGCTGGCCCTGCCCGCCGGGGCCGCCGAAAAAACCGCGCCCCCCACTCACAAGGTTCAACCCGCCCCCTTCAAGATCGAGGTTCAGCTTGACGGCAGGTTCTCGGCACAAAAGGTGCATGAAATCACGCTGCGCCCCAAGTCATGGACCGACCTGAGCGTGCTCAGCGCCGTTCCACACGGCGCAACGGTAAAGAAGGGTGACCCGCTGGTGAAACTCGACCTTGAAAAACTGGACCGCAAAATCCGAGACACCAAAATCGATCTGGAACTCAGCAAGCTGGACTTGGCCCTCGCCAAGGCAGACTTGGAATATGCCGAGGCCACCATCCCGCTGGATCTCACCGCGGTGGAACGCGCCTACCATGAGGTAAAGGAGGATCTCGACCGCTACCAAAAGGTCACCAAGCCCTACAACGTCAAGTCCGCCGAACGTACCGTCATCAGCGCCGCAAACTACCTCGCCAATGCCGAGGAGGAACTGAAGCAGCTGAAAAAAATGTATGAAGCCGACGACGTTGCGGAGGACACCGAGGAGATCATTTTAAAGCGCGCACAGCATGCCGTGGATCGTGCACGCCATTCGCTTGAGGGTGCCAGGATTCGAAGTGAAACCTCGCTCAAAATCACTATTCCGCGTGAGTCAACGGCCAAGAAGGAGGGCGAACTACGCAAGCGACTGGAACTGGTCAAGGCGCGCGTTTCCAATAATGCCGACCTGAAAAAGAAACAACTCACCGTTGAAAAACAGGAAATTTCACACAATCTGGCCATCGAAGCCCTGACCAAGCTGGAGGCCGACCGGGACCGACTCATGCCCAAGGCACCAGCGGGCGGCACTGTTTTCTACGGCACCTTTAGCCGCGGCGCGTGGAGCGGCTTGAAACTCGTTGAACCCAAGCTCAGGAAACACGGCAAACTCACCCCGGGCACCGCGTTCATGACCGTCGTGGAGCCCGGGCCACTGCGCATCCACGCGCTACTGGATGAGAAAGATTTGCGACATGTTGAAGCCGGCGACAAGGGCAACGCCACAGCCAAGGCGGATCCGGACCGTAACTTACCCGTGACGGTGGCCAACGTATCCCGTGTGCCCGTGGATGTCGGCAAGTTCGAGGTCATTCTCGAAAGCCAAGCCGGCGGCATTCTCGTGCCTGGCATGGCCTGCACGGTGAAGCTTGTGCCCTACAAAAACCCCAAGGCACTGGCGGTACCGGCCAAGGCGGTTTTTGAAGAAGACGCCGCGACGTATGTCTGGCTCAAGGGCGGCAAGAAACGCATGGTAACCACCGGAAGGAGTTTTAGTGGCAAGACTGCAATTCTGAAGGGCCTGAAAGCGGGTGATGAAATTCTTCTCGAAAAGCCTTAGCCTGCTGGCCGCAACAGCCGCGTTCTGGGCAGCAGGGCCGGCATTGGCCGCCGAGCCGGATTTCTCCAAGAGCAACTCCGTGCCCAAGGTCGCACCGCCGGGCAATGCCAAGGTGGCCAAGTCCATTGAGCGCGGGGTTTATTTCCTGCTGGAGCGGCAGAACAAGGATGGTTCGTGGGGCAGCCCGCGCAACACGAAGGGGCTGAACATCTACGCGCCCACCTACCAAAGCCATTATGCCTTTCGGCTCGCGGTCACGGCGCTTTCCACGTCGGCCCTCATCGAGGCAGGCGAAGATTCTCCGCGCGTGAACCGCGCGATTGAAGATGGCGAAAAATATCTGCTCGAACATCTCCCCAAGCTTCGCCGGGCCACGGCAGACGCCATGTACAACGTGTGGTCACACGCCTACGGCATCCAAGCGTTGGTGCGAATGCGTGCGCGTCTGCCCAAGGACACCGCGCGGGTCACACAGATCGACAAGCTAATCCGGCACCAGTTCGATCGGCTGACCCGTTATGAATCCGTCGATGGCGGCTGGGGTTATTACGATTTTCGCGCGGGTGCCAAGCAGCCCTCCAGCAGTTCCATTTCCTTCGTCAACGGCACCGTATTGCACGCCTTTCACGAGGCTAAACAAGCCGGGGTCCAACCACCCCAGCGTCTTGTCACGCGTGCGCTGGCCGCCATCAACCGCCAACGCCTTCCCGACGGCAGCTACCTCTACGGCGAATACCTGAAAATGCGCCCTCGCTCCGGTATCAACCGGCCCGCCGGCAGCCTCGGGCGTTCCCAGTGCTGCAACTTGGCCCTCCGGCTTTGGGACGACAAGAAAATCACCGACAAGGTCATGGTCACTTGGCTGAATCGTCTGTTTGCCCGCAACGAGTGGCTGGGCATGGGGCGCAAGCGACCCGTGCCCCACGAGTCGTGGTTCGCCGTGGCCGGCTATTTTTACTATTACGGCCATTACTACGCCGCACACTGCATTGAATTGGTGCCTGAACCCGATCGTGGCAGACTGCGTGACCACCTCGCCACCACGCTCATGAAACTGCAGGAAAAGGACGGCAGTTGGTGGGACTTTCCCCTCTACGACTACCACCAACAATACGGCACGGCCCTCACCGTCATGGCACTCAAGCGCTGTTTAAAACCAGAACACAAGTAACGCCGCGCACTCTCGACGCGTCTAACAGGATGATGCAAAGGATGACATGGGCCATGGCGGCCCTCGGGCTGGCGGGGATAATGTTCGCCCAAAACGCACCCCGCCGACCGGGCAGCATGGCTGCCCGGGAGTTCTTCCGTCTGATTGATGCGAATTCCGATCACCGCATCAGCGCCATGGAATGGTCGGCCTTCTGCAAGCCCGCGGATTTCAAGGCCGCTGACACCGACAAGGACGGCCACGTTGTTCCACGCGAGTTGCATCATTTCATGCAGCCCGGCCAAGGTGCCCCGATTCGTGGCATGGGGCCGGTCGTGGGCACACCCGCACCAAAGGTCAGCGCCAAACATCGGGACACCGGCAAGCTCATTAACCTTTCCAAGGTCAGCCGGCCAACCGTCTTGATTTTTGGATCCTACACTTGAGGGCCCTTCGCCCGGGAGGCCGTGCGCCTCCAGAAAAACTACGAGCAGTTCAAGGATCGCGCTGATTTTTGGTGGGTCTATATCCGTGAGGCGCATCCAACTGATTCCGCCCGACCCGCACGCCATGTGCAGATCGAGCAGCCAAAGACGTTTCTGCGGCGACAGGAAATTGCCGGCCAATGCTCCGCCGGGTTGGACCTGAAAATCCCCTGTGTGGTGGACGATATGGAGGACACCGTCGCCCGCGCCTACGCTGCTTTTCCCGACCGCCTTTACATTCTGGGAACCGATTCCCGCATTGCCTACCAAGGCGGCCGCGGGCCACGCGAATTCAACATCCCCGAGATGGAGGAAGCGCTGAAAAAACTGCTGTCGAAAAATGACTAGCCAATCCCACGTTACTTTTTCGTGTAGGGATTCTTGCCCGGCGGATACTCCTTGTGAGGCTCGTGGCAGCCCCGGCAATTGGTGGCCGCTTCAAAATCGTCCACCGTGCCCATGCCATCGGCTATCGCCTTGGCCGCCGCCACCACCGCCGCCGACTTTTCCGCCCAGCTTGCCGCCGTTCCCTTCTTGGGAGCAAACCCTGGAAGCGTCTCCGCATAGACTAGGAACAAATCCTTGTCCGCCTGCGTCGCCACGCCGTCGATAATCTTCTTGCGTAGCGACTCGTCACCCTTGAACCCCTCCTGCATCACAGTCTTCATCGACGGTTGCCCGCCCTCGAACAACTTGCAGGCCGTGGTGAGCAAAGCGAAAACGGCACACAAGGTGCCCCAGCGAATCATGGCATTTTTCATCGGATCAAGTCTCATGGCGGACACATCCGCCCAACACAGGATTGGGCAACCCGGCCCTGCCTGTCAATCACATCACCCGGCACCCATAACATTCTGGGGTTGCATTCCCTAAATGGCGAAGTAGTCTTGGAGCGTCAAAGTCCTAACGCGCTTGGACAACAGCGTTAAGAAAAACATAGCTATGAAATACATCACGACTATCGCATTGGCTCTCGGCTTTAGCGCCACCGTGGCGCTCGCCGGTGAGGCGACCCTCGAAGGCAAGGTGCAGTGCGCCAAGTGCACACTGAAGAAGCAGGGGAAGTGCCAGGCGGCACTCGTCGCCAAAGGCAAGGACGGCAAGGAGCAGGTTCTCCTGCTGTTGGGCAAAGAAGCCAAGGCCCTCCACAAGGCCGTGTGCAAGCCCGGCTCAAGCGTAGCCGCCAAGATCACCGGCGCGGTGAAGGAAGGCACGCTGAAGATCTCGAAGGTCGAGAAAAAGAAGTAATTTCAGGAATACCTGAACACGACCCTGCGGTGTGCCGCAGGGTTTTTTTGTGCACCCACCTACTGTTCTGCTTCAAGCACCTTTTTCAGCCGGTCAAAATTTGACCGCATCACCCCCAAGTAATCCCCCTCCGCAGGCGCATCGCCACACGGTACAAAAACCACCGGCACAACTCCCAACGCCCGAAGCCGTTCCTCGGTCTCCCTCGCCGGCTCACTTTCCCAAAGCATCGCGGACGCGCGGTGCTCTTGCAGCCTCTCCTCCAAGGCGGCCCATTCCTTTTCCGACGGCACAATTCCCGACTCCCAATGGACACTCTGCAGGTTCAAAGCAAACCGCCTTTGCAAATATTGGTACACTGGATGAGATGCCAGCAACGGCGTGGCAGACTCTGGCAAATCCGCTCCTAGTATCTCCAAATCAGTTTTAAGCGCTTCAAAATGCTTCTCAAACATCGAAGCCCTGTCCGGCCGTTTCCGCGTCAGCGCATCCCGGATGGCCTCCGCTTGGCGCACGGCCAGACCTGGATCCAGCCACACCGTGTATGAAATTTCCCCGTGACTGTGTTCGCGACCGCCCTTCCCGTGCCGATGAACAACCCTGTGCGCCTTCTCCAGTTCAATCAGACTGCTGCGAAATGTCCGGGAGGTATTCACCAGTTGCGATTCCCGCCATGAGCCATACTTGATCCACTTCGCATACCCAGCCCCGTTCATCAGAATCAAGTCCGCCTTTTGCGTCTGTTGCACAAACTCGCGCGCTGCCTTCCCCGCGGGCCTCCAGTCCGCTGGATCCTCCCCCGTCGGCGCGGGCATCGTCACCTTGACAAAATCGCCGCCAATCCTTTCCGCGAAATATTGAAGAGGATAGTTCACGGCCACGACCGTCAGGGGGCCACTTTGCCCATTCTTGGACCCCCGCCCTTCCTCGAGGTCTCGCCCACAAGCCACCAGCATCACCAGCATAAGCCATATCCATCCCCTCATCATCAAAGTCCCATTCCCCGCATCATTCCATCCACGTAGTCCAAGGTAACCCAGACACCCAACAAGGCCAGCACTACGCTCATCATCACCACAATGCCCAATTCCGCCACCTGCAGCCAGAACACCATCGCCCGGCTACAGCCCAGTTGAAACAGGGTCTCCATTTCATCACGCCGCAAACGCAGCGACAACAAAATCACCAACCCCAAAAACAGTCCCGTGCAAACGGCCACTACCAGTTGGTTGGCATCGATAAATCGCTTTGCGCGCAGGATCACGTCCAGCATCTCCCCCACCACTGCCGCCGGTTCCAAGGCCTGCAACATGGCGTCTTGTTCAAGGAATCGGTTTTGCCCCTGGAGAATCACCGAGTCCGCCTCGCTTTTCGGGAGGGCAATCACCGCCGTCAGCGGCAGTTTTTCAGGTGGATCATGAAAATGAAAACTTCCCAGGTTTCCGCCGTCCACTTCCCCCGCGGTCTCCAGCGCGGCGTTAAACACCGTCTCATTTCCCTCTCCCGATTCATGGCCATGACCATGCCCGGCAATGATCCACGCCGTTTTCAGGTCGGTAAAGATCGCCGCGTCATCCGCCGTATGGGTCCTTTTCAGAGTTCCCGTCACGCGCATTTTCAATGGCAGACTGGTCAAGTCCGCCAGTGACCCTGGGTCAGGTGTCACCGCATCACCCACCTTTGCACCCAGTGCCCTGGCCGCCTCCGCACCGAGAACGCAATCCCCCAGCAACGCCATGGCGCCACCCTCAGTAAATCCCAAGCTCCGGAAATCCAGATAGTCCATCGTCGTGCCAACGATCGGAAACGCCCGCCCTTTCCGTTGCTTAAAATCTTGCAGGAACAACGGCACCGGTGCCGCCAAGCCATCCTCACGCAGACGTTGCAACTCGGCCGCGCCAAAAGCACTGCCCTCCGGCAACGGACGGAAATTCAGCGCATGCAATACCAAGTCAAACCGGCTTCCGCGTGCCCCAATCACCAGCGGCGTCGCCGTGTGCACCCCCACCCGCGCCGTCATTCGCGCGTCAAATTCTCCCACCAACCAATGGCTCACCAGCGGCAGGTAAATCGTCAGCCCAACGCATACCACCAAGATCACCGTTTTTGCCCGGTGAAACCGCAGGTAGAACAAAGCCAACCGCAGCGCGTTCATGCGGCAAACTCCCCGAAATCCTTCACCACATCAAACCGCTCCACCAGCGAATGGTCGTGTGTCACCATCACCACGGTGGCCGACGCCGCCTGTTTCAAGAGCAAGTCCATGATTTTCATGGAATTATCCGGGTCCAGATTTCCTGTCGGTTCATCCGCCAGGACAAGCCGCGGCCCCGGCAGCAAGGCCCGGCCGATAGCCACCCGTTGCCGTTCCCCTTGCGACAGGTCGCCCGGATGTCGATCCAACAAACCCGAAATCCCCAGCCCTTCCGCCAAGCTCTCCAGCCCCTCCACCCGCTCCATGGGCAAAGCCCTGTTGATTCGAAACGGCAACAACAGATTTTCCCGCACATCCAGATATTCCACCAACCGAAAATCCTGAAACACAAACCCCACGTTCCGGATGCGAAACGCCCGCCGCTCCCCGTCACCCAATCCCCCCAAATCTTCCCCGCCCAGTTCCACCTTCCCTTCATCCGCCAACAGGATGCCTGCCAACATGCGTAGCAATGTCGTTTTGCCCGATCCACTCGCCCCCGTGAAAACCGCCCTGCCGCCGGCCTCCAGTTGCCACTCCGGCACCCGCAGCCGAAACCCATCGCCGCCGTACCGGAAATCAACCCCTTGCAGGCGAATCTCCATCTCAACCAAACGTCTTGCCGTCCCAGCCCCACATCGGCCGTGGAAAATCAAAGAAGTTGATAAACACCCGTTCCGCCGGCACCCCCAGTTCGCCCTCCAACATCCCGCAAATCCCCGCGCTCAACTCCCGCGCCATATCCTCCGGAAGCCCCAGACTGCGCAATTCCACCAAGGCGGAATTTCCCGCCTCACCCCCAAACGCCATCGCCATACCCGGTTCCACCACCACCTGCACCACCCCGCGCGGTTTGCCCATCAAATCCACCACCAAATCCGTCCCACGCTCCAGCAACACCTCCACCTTCTCACTGGAAACCTCCTCGCTCACCTGAATCTTCAAAAGCGGCATGAGCGATTGTTGCGGAAGAGCCCTCCTTCTCGCCAGACAAAAGACGATTGACCAAACCGCAACCAGCTCCTTTGCTCTCGTCCATGACTTTCAGGCTCCTGACATTGCTCACCCTCTTGGCCGCCACCCTCCATGCCGCCCCGGACAAGGAACGCTTTTACAAGCCCATACAGAAAAACGTCGAGGGCTGGAACATTGCCGTGGACCCCGAGCTGCTCGAGCCCAAGCACAAGGCCGTCGCCGACAAGGCCTTCACCGCACTGGCCAACCACCTGCAGCGCGTCAAGTTCATCCTGCACGAGGCCAAGGTCAAGGAACTGCAAAAACTCCCCATCCGCCTCGAGTACAACAATGACCGCCTCGGCAACATGCAATACCATCCCTCCGTCTCCTGGCTGCGCATCAACCGGCACGATCCCGCCCTCGCCAAGCACGTCCATCTCCCGCGTGCCAAGTCCCTCTTCGATCCCCACATGTGGGCCAAACACCCCTACGTCGTCCTCCACGAGCTCGCCCACGCCTACCACGACCAAGTCCTCGGCTTTGACAACAAGGAAATCATCCAAGCCTACGAAGCCGCCAAAAAGGAAGGCATCTATGAGAAAGTCCTCCTCTACACCGGCCGCCGCCCCGTGAAGCACTATGGCCTGAACAACCACAAGGAATACTTTGCCGAAAGCACCGAGGCCTATCTCGGCGTCAACGACTTCTACCCCTTCGTCCGCGCCGAGTTGAAGGAACACGACCCCCGCATGTACAAGATCATGGAAAAGATCTGGGGCCCCATCCGCTAGAGAATAACCTGCTCCCACCTCCTCCCCTTACCCGCACTCGAAAAACCCGAGCAAGAATACGAGGTGCGAGGCACGAGCAGGATTAACCCAGCTACTCACCATCCCCGCCATGACAACCCGTGCAATTCTTGCGGGGAACCATGTCCAACTCCGCAAGGAATGGATGGACCGGGCCCAAGTCCGGGTCTCCTTTCATGGCGCTGATGACCCCGAATCGCCAGTCTAACAGCAACGAAGCCATGTCATTCCGTCTCACCATGTCGGAACGATATTTACGCTTGCCATCCGCCATGTCTCCCACCAGCGAACCCAGTTCGCCCACTTTTTCCTCCACCACATCCGGCGTAAGTCCGAAGTAAGACTTGTTTAACGCGTATTTTCCCCAGAGGCCGACCAGTACGCGATGCTGCTCGACTTGACCTTTTCTATACTTTGACTGTTTCATATATATTCCTTTTGTTATGTTATTTTATAATAACTACATGTTCGACGACGCCCTGGGCGTGTCATTCAAATAAAATAAACAAATTTTACTTTTTTTAATAATTACATTTAAACCAGCCTGCCCCGGCGTGCCCGAAGGCCCTTGCAACACGCTGCAAGACCCAACGGACACGCCGCTCCTCCATGCAACACGTTGTTTGGTCGTCGCAACACGTTGTTTGGCCGTTCAACCGAGTTGAATTGCTGATACAACATGAAAAGGAAGAGTTTTGCCCCTGAAACCCGGCAACCCTGTAGCGCAGGTTTCCAAACCTGCCGTAGCGCAGGCCTCCGAGCCTGCGGAAATGGAGAAGCATTTAGGTTTTCAGCGTCGACTTAAATTGCCGGCACCCACTCACGCAGGTTTGGAACCTGCGTTACAGGGCAACCGACACAACTCCCATCCAGAAATGAACTTCCAATCCGGTTGCCACTCATCCCGCGATGTGCCAAGGTTTCCTCGTGTCGTGCTCGAATATATCCCTGCTGACCTTGGTGGCCCTGATTGCCTATGGGTGCGGGAACAGCAACCCGGACATCATTGGGAAATGGGAAATGATCCTGGAACGCCCAGAGGAAGGTGGTGGATCAACCTTCATCTTCAACGAGGATGGTTCCGGATCTTTTGGGTCTTGGGCGGAAACAAACAAAGTCACCCACCAATTTAAAGAAGGGCACCTGTACATTAACCACGCTGCGCCCAACGGCCAAGCCCTCACCCAAGAAATCTTTTATGCCTCACGAAACGGCAATATTCTGACTCTTAAAACGACCGACTCCGAGCTTCGCTTTAAAAAATCTCCTTCAAGGAAAAGTCATTCGGTTTGCACAACGGGTATTCCCATCAATTCCCAAAATTGCTCACGCAGGAATCCATTTTGTGACCCGTAAGGGCTCCTCCCTTGTCATTCTTTACAGCCTTCGCAAAATTATCGAATGAATTTCTCCCAAATGTCCAACCTGAAGGTTTTTCCGAGCATTTGTAGTAACAAGTAGTAGCAAACGACGATTTATAAGAGAGTTGCCCCTCTTGTTGTTCTGATTTCTCTCCAGCAGTTTTATTGGTTCCAAACCCCTTGGAACCCCCGTCTCTAACACCCAAAGAGCAAGGATCTCCCTTCATACTGTAAACATGCATGTTGGCTATTCCCTGATAACTCTCCCATTTCGGAATCGCAGGGTTGAATGCGAATACTTTTGTCACTCCTCCATCTTTGGATAAATCCATCGCAATTCTTCCCCCAAGGCTGTGCCCCACCAGCATCAAGGTGTGTTCTGGATATTTTCCTTTCACACCATCGACAAACGATTTGGCATTCTGATACCTGTTGCTTGCCTCATAATCTGTGAGGTCACCAAGCCAAATATTGCCAACTGACGAACGTTCAGCGAGAGCGGAGGCAAACCCAAGAAGTTTTGGATCAACCCCGCGAATCGCAACGACTGCCAGCTTATTCTCATCGCTGATACATGCCATTTCTTTTGTTCCGGACTCCCCATAAGTTGTGAACCCTTCCACAGCAGCTCCATTACCGGCCGCCCATTTGTAAACATTACTCGCCATCTCGGGCGCTTGGGCCACGGTCAACTCTGGCTCTTCAGTCTGTTCCTTAGGCTTGTTTTCTGGCGGAACAACAACGGCGGTAGCAACACCACCCAATGTCGCCTGTCCAGCCGGCCTCAGAACGAGTGTGCTGGAAGGTCCCTTGGTGAGTCCGCCGGTGGCCTCAATATGTTTGCGGACGGCGCCGCCCTTGGGGCCGAGGTCGGTGTCGTTGGATTGGGCGGCCTTGCCGTCAGTGAGAACCAAATGGCCTTCGTTCTTATTGAGCAGGGCCATGGATTGGGGAAGCATACCGCCGCCAGCGGTATCCGTTTCCTCGGCACCCGCCCAGCGGGCATTTGCCAGATCGTCGGTGGAGATATTGCGGGTGGTCGCCAGAATGGTGGTGGGCCGGGCCACCTCGGCGCCCTCGATCAGGACATAGCTGATAGCGTCGCCAGGGATGGGGTTGGCGGGCTCCCATTTTTTCCAGTCGGCCTCAACTGCATCGTTGGCGGCCTGCCGGTCGGGATCGCAGGGGGAAAACAGAAGCTTGGCGGTGGTCAGGCCGGACTTGATTTCGGGTAATGAAAAGACAATCTCGGGCCGGGCCAGCGGGTTGGCCAGTGTGGCTTGGGCACTGGTGGCATCGGGAGCGTTGCTGACCACGCCGCGCAGCAGCACCCGGGCGTCATTGGGCTTGACCTGCCATGGCAGGCGTCCGTGGTAATCATTGGCAAAGCCCTGAAAGGCGATGCCAATCTGGCGCAGGTTGCTGACGCATTGGGCGCGCAGGGCGCGTTTCTTGGCAGCAGCCATGGCGGGAAGCAGGATGGCGGCCAGAATGCCAATAATGGCAATCACGACCAGCAACTCGATGAGGGTAAACGCCCGCCGCCGCCGAACGTAATCAAAAGTGGAATTCATAAGCGTGTCCCAGTTCTTTTCCACCGGACCGCATCATTTCATTCGCCCTTTTCATTGTAAAGGGTTGCGGGGAGAAAAATAACCTATTTTTGCTGACAAGCGGACCTCGGGAGTCATCCGGATCAACCCGCCAAATGCACCCCGCTGCCTCTTGTCCGCGACCTGAATAGGCGTTGCCCCGTTGCGTCAAAACTGGTAGATTTTTTGCTTATGCTGACACGCGATTTTACCATCGGATTGGCACTTGCGACGGTGTTGGCCGCTTCGATTCAGGCGGCTGAGAAACCCGTTAGCTATTACGAGGATATCCGCCCCATTTTTCAGGCCCACTGTCAGGGCTGTCATCAGCCCGCCAAGGACAAGGGCGGATATGTGATGACGGATTTTGCCAGCCTGTTGGCCGGTGGCGACTCGGAGAAGACCGCCGTGGTGCCGAAGGACGGCGCCAAGAGCCATCTGCTCGCGCTCATCACCCCCAACGCCAAGGGCGAGGCGGAGATGCCCAAGGACAAGGCGCCGCTTTCCAAGCCGGAGATTGAACGGGTGCAAAAGTGGATCGCCGCCGGCGCCATCGACGACACACCCGCCAACGCCAAGGCGAAGTATGACGTGGACAATCCTCCCACCTACACCCTGCCCCCGGTAATCACTTCGCTGGACTTTTCACCGGACGGCCAGCTGCTCGCGGTGGCCGGCTTTCACGAGGTGCTGCTGCACAAGGCGGACGGCTCGGGACTGGTGGCACGCCTGATCGGCATGTCCGAACGCATCGAGAGTGTGCGTTTTTCACCGGATGGCAAACAGCTCGCGGTGACCGGCGGTAAGCCCGCGCGCATGGGCGAGGTGCAAATTTGGAACGTGGCCAAGCAAACGCTCGAGCTTTCGCACCCGACCACCTTTGACACCGTGTACGGCGCGTGCTGGTCGCCCGACGGCCAACACCTTGCCTTCGGTTGCGCGGATAACACCGTGCGCGCCATCGAGGTGAAAAGCGGCCGGCAGGTCTTCTTCCAAGGCGCCCACAATGACTGGGTGTTCGACACCGCTTACGATGTGAAAGGTGAGCACCTCATTTCCGTGGGGCGTGACATGACCGCGAAGCTCACCGTGTTCCAAACTTCACGTTTCATCGACAACATTACCTCCATCACCCCCAAGGCGCTGAAGGGCGGTCTGGCCGCCATCGCACGCCATCCCAAGCGCAACCAGATCCTCGTGGGCGGCTCGGACAGCGCGCCGCAGGTGTTCCGCATCTTCCGCCAAACCGCCCGTAAGATTGGCGACAACGCCAACCTCATCCGCAAGTTTCCCGAGATGCCTGGGCGCGTATTCAGCGTGCGCTACAGCACCGATGGCAGTGTGTTCGCCGCCGGCAGCGGGCTGGACGGCAAGGGTCAGGTGGTTATTTTCCGTGAGATGTTGCCCGAGAAAATTCCCGATGACATTCAAAAGCTCATCGCCAAGGACAACCTCAACTCTGGCGAGACTATCAAGCTCGACAAGTTTTATCTCGATCACGTGAACGAAGTCGCCAAGGTGGACATAGGCGACAGCGGAATTTATGCCGTCGCCGTGAGCCCCGACGGCAAAACTGTGGCCGCTGCCGGGTCCGACGGCAAAATCCGTTTGCTCAACACTGCGGACGGCAAGGCAACTACGGCGTTTGTGCCGGTGAAACTCGAGGGCGAAGGCGTAGCCAAAAGCAACGTGAAGGAGCCCACGCCCAAGGCCGACCTCCCCGCTGCCGAGTCATTGCCCAAGGGTGCCACAATACAGGAACTGACCATTGAGCCGGCCGAGGTGGTGCTGGCCAGTCCCATTGCTTATGCGCAGGTGCTCGTGAGTGCCAAGCTTTCCACCGGCGACGTGGTGGACGTAACACGACTGGCCAAGCTGCAGTTGAGTGACATGGCGGCCATCACGCTGCACGGCGTGGCCACACCGTTGAAGAACGGCAACACCACCCTTACGGTTTCGTTGGCTGGCAAAAGCGCCTCGGCACCGGTCAAGGTCAGTGGGCAGGGGACGGATTTTAAGGCCGATTACGTCCGCGACGTGACGCCCGTGCTATCCAAGGCCGGCTGCAACGCCGGCACCTGCCACGGCGCGAAGGACGGTAAGAACGGCTTCAAGCTGTCGCTGCGCGGGTACGATCCGATTTACGACGTGCGGGCGTTCACTGATGAGCTGGCTTCGCGCCGTGTGAACGTAGCCTCTGCGGATGACAGCATGATGCTGCTCAAGGCCACCGCTGGTGCACCACATACCGGCGGACAGGTGATTCCGCCCGGCGGCAAATATTACCGCATCATCCACAACTGGATCGCCAATGGCGCGAAGCTGAATCTGAAATCCGCCAAGGTGAAATCCATTTCGCTTTCGCCGATGAACCCCGTGGTGCAGCAGATCGGTTCGCGCCAGCAATTCCGCGTGGTGGCCACCTACGCCGATGGCAGCACGCGCGACGTGACGGCCGAGGCAGTCGTCGAGAGCGGCAACACGGATGTTGCGGACCACGATGCACGCGGCCTTCTCACCACTCTTCGCCGTGGTGAGGCTCCCGTGCTCGCCCGCTACGAGGGTGCTTACGCCGCCACCACCCTCACGGCCATGGGCGACCGCACCGGATTTGTCTGGGAAAAGCCCGAGAACTGGGGCCGCTTGGACCGGTTGGTCGCGGCCAAATGGGAGCGCATGAAGATCAAGCCCTCGGAGCTGTGCACGGACACGGAATTTATCCGGCGCGTTTATCTGGATCTCACGGGGTTGCCCCCTTCGGCGGATGCCGTCAAGAAATTCATCGCCGACGAACGCGACACCCGCGAAAAACGCAATGAGTTGATCGACAAGCTCATTGGCAGCGAGGAGTTTATCGACCATTGGGCCAACAAGTGGGCCGATTTGCTGCAGGTCAACCGCAAGTTTCTGGGCACCGAAGGTTCCAAAGCGTTCCGCGCCTGGATTCGGAATGAGATCAAGGAGAACACGCCGTACGACGAGTTCGCGCGCAAAATCCTTACGGCCAAGGGTTCCAATAAGGCCAACCCACCGGCAAGTTACTACAAGATTCTCCGCAAGCCCGATGAGACGATGGAGAACACCACGCACCTCTGGCTGGCCACGCGGTTTAACTGCAACAAATGCCACGACCACCCCTTCGAGCGCTGGACGCAGGATCAATATTATGAGATGGCGGCCTTCTTCGCCCAAGTCGGCCTGAAACGCGACCCTGCCAGCGGCAAGTCTACCGTGGGCGGCACAGCCGTGGAGGGCAAAAAGCCGCTGTACGAGGAGGTCTACGACAAGCCGGACGGCGAAGTGACGCATCAACGGACAGGTGCGGTGGCCCCTCCGGAATTCCCTTACTCCGCCAAGTTTGAGCCAAAGGCCGATGCCACGAGACGGGAAAAATTGGCGGCCTGGATCACCAGTTCCGACAACCAGTACTTTGCCCGCAGCTACGTGAACCGCATCTGGGGTTATCTGTTTGGTATAGGCATCATTGAACCGCTGGATGATATCCGCGCCGGCAATCCCCCCACCAATCCTGAACTGCTCGATTGGCTGACGGCCAACTTTGTGGTGCACGACTTTGATGTGAGGCACATTATCCGAACCATCTGCCAAAGCCGAACCTACCAGCTGTCCATCAACACGAACAAATGGAACGTAGATGACACCCGGAACTATTCCCATGCCATCCCGCGGCGTCTTCCGGCGGAGGTGCTGTTTGATGCGATCTACTTTGCCACCGGCGCGCAATCCAAGATTCCCGGTGTGCCCGCCGGCACACGCGCTGCCGCCCTCCCTGATTCCGGCGTAAAACTGGCCGACGGCTTCCTCGGCAACCTCGGCCGCCCTCCTCGCGAAAGTGCCTGTGAATGTGAGCGAAGCGGCGACCTGCAACTCGGCCCCGTGATGGCGCTCATCACCGGCCCCACGGTCGATAACGCCATCAGCGACAAGAACAATGCGATTGCCAAGCTGGTGGAAAACGAGAAGGACGACCGCAAACTGATTGATGAGTTGTTCCTCCGAATCCTGAACCGCCACGCCAGCAACAAGGAGATTGAAAGCAGTCTCAAGCTTCTGGCATCCATTGAGCCGGAACACAAGACGCTACTCGCGGAACAGGCTGCCCACGCTGAGAAACTGAAGCCGGACATCGAGGCCCGGGAGAAAGTGCGCCAAGCAGACATCGCCAAGGCCCAAAAAGCTGTGGAGGACTACGAGAAGTCCATCGCCGCACGCGAGACTGAGGAGGAGAAGAAACGTCAGGCCGCCATCGCCGCCGCTGAAAAGGCCGTCAAGGATCACGAGACCTCCGAGGAGACACGCTTCAACGAATGGTTGAAACGGGGTGACGGCAAATCCACTTGGATCACGGTGGAGGCGAAGGAGTTGAAATCCAAGATCGGCGCCACCTTGACCAAGGAAAAGGACGGCGTGATTTTCGTCAGTGGCAAGAATGGCAAGGACACCTTCACCATCTCCGCGGAAACCACGCTAAAAAACCTGACCGGTCTGCGCTTGGAAGCGCTGACCGACAAGCGCCTCCCCAAGAATGGCCCCGGCCGCGCGCCCAATGACGGCAACTTTGTCCTCACCGAGCTGGAACTCATGTGGGCACCCAAGGACAAGCCGGGCGAACAGAAAAAACTAAAACTGGAAGCAGCCAAGGCGGACTTCAGTCAAGGGGGTTACCCGGTCGCCTCTGCCATCGATGGCAAACTGGCCGACAGCAATAATGGCTGGGCCGTGGCTCCTCAGTTGGGCAAGCCCCATCAGGCGTCATTTGAAATCAAGGATGCACCGAAGCACGACGGACCCATCCTGCTCACCTTTGTGATGAAGCAGGAGTTTAGTGGCAACAATTGGCAGCTGGGCAAATTCCGCTGGTCCATCACCAACGCGAAGAAGCCCTTGAACTTCGGTCTACCCAAAAACATCAATGACCTGCTGGTTCTGGAAACGAGGGACGACAAGCAAACCAAGGTTTTGCGCGACTATTACCGGGCGCAGGATAGCAGGCTCAAGGGTCTGCAAACCGCGCTGAACAACGCCCGCAAACCGCGTCCTGTCGATCCCAAGCTCAAGAAGTTACAGGACATCGTCGCCAGCGCCTCCAAGCCGTTGCCCGAGGACCCGCAACTGGCCGTTTACAAGCGAGCGGTGGAACTCAGCACCCGGCAACTGGCCAACAAGCGGCTGTACGGCGCGCAGGACATTGCTTGGGCTCTCATCAATAACCCGGCATTTCTATTCAATCACTAGACTGGACTTTTTATCAGCACCCATTAGAATATTAACAACAGGAGCCAATCATGATCAGAATTCCAGGAGAACTCGGGAAAGACTTGTGTGACAGCCACCTTGGTGTTTCACGCCGCGACGTGTTGCGCGTGGGCGGTTCAGGCATGCTCGGCCTGTCGTTGGGCGGCATGTTTGAGCTGGCGGCCAAGGCAGAGGAAAACAAGAAGGGCGGTGGCCCCGGCTGGGGCAAAGCCAAGAGCGTCATCCTTTGCTATCTACAAGGCGGTCCCTCGCACTTGGATCTGTGGGATCCCAAACCCGGCGCAGCCGAGAACGTTCGCAGCATATTCAAGCCCATCAAGACCAAGCTCCCGGGCGTGAACTTCACCGAGCTGCTGCCCCGTCTGGCACAAGTGAATGACAAGTTTACGATGATCCGCTCGATGAGCTACACGCCCAACGGGTTGTTCAATCACACCGCCGCCATTTACCAGATGATGACCGGTTACACCACCGACAAGGTGAGTCCCTCCGGCCAGCTGGAACCGCCAAGCCCGAAGGATTTCCCGAATTTCGGCTCCAATATCACACGCCTCAAGCCGCAGGAGGAGCCAATGCTCCCCTTCGTAATGCTGCCGCGCCCGCTTCAGGAGAGCAACGTGGTCGGCAAGGGTGGCACCGCCGGCTTCCTCGGCAAAGCGTACGATCCCTACTACCTATACCCACCCGGCGGCGACATGGACATGGGCAAGATGGACAAGATTTCCATCGATGACCTCAAGATGCGCCCCGAGGTTTTCAGCAAGCGCCTCCGCCGACGTGCACGCCTGCGCGACGCCATCAATGAAGCCGCGCCCGAGCTGGACGAAGCCGTTGCCAAGTTCAATCTGAACGAATACTACGATCAGGCCCTAAACCTCATCGTAAGCGGCCGCGCCCGCAATGCGTTTGACCTTGCACAGGAAAAAGCGGTCACCCGCGACATGTACGGTCGCAACACCTTCGGCCAAAGCTGCTTGCTTGCCCGCCGCTTGGTGGAAGCCGGCACTCGGGTTGTGGAGATCGTCTGGCCCAAGGTCGCCAACAGTGACAACCACTCATGGGACGTCCACAAGGGCCTGCCCAAGCGCATGCGCGACCAAGCCGCTCCCATGCTGGACATGGGCCTGAGCAGCCTGTTTACGGATCTCGACGAGCGCGGCTTGCTGGACAGCACGATGGTCATTTGTGTCGGCGAATTTGGACGCAGCCCACAGAAGGGCCTTTCCACCAGCGGCAATGGCAACGGCGCCGACAGTCGGGATCACTGGCCCTACTGCTACACCGCAGCCATCGGTGGCGCGGGCATCAAGCGTGGATTTGTTTACGGTAAATCGGACAAGACCGCCAGTGCTCCGGATGAAAACCCGGTGCATCCCACGCAGTTGTTGGCCACCATCTACCACAGCTTTGGTATTCATCCGAATACGATCGTCTATAACCACCTCAACCAGCCCCGGGAACTGGTCAAGGCCGAGCCCGTCAACGGCTTGTTTGCCTAAACCGGACGCGAGCCGGCAACAATCTTGATTAAAATGGCCCGTCAAATAACGGGCCATTTTTTGCGGCTCGAACCCCTCGTCAAGCTCACTCAATGATTGTGCCGAGCCATGCAGTCGGCAACGCAATGATAGTGTGTCGCTAGTTCTAGGCAACCACCAGTGGAAAGCTGCCCGACATTCGCACGGTAAATTTCCTGCCAAGGCGTTTGATGCTTCAGTTCCAGCGAAGGCATCGCCTCGCGACGCCTTCGCAGTTCACCATCCGATACCTGCAGGTCCACCCGGCATGAATTCAAGTCCACGCGAATCTTATCGCCTGTTTGCAACAGAGCCAAGTTTCCGCCCGCCGCTGATTCCGGCGATACATTTAGAATGCTCGGGCTGGCCGAGGTGCCGCTCTGGCGTCCATCCCCCATCGTGGGCAGCGTGCGAACACCATCCCGAATGAGTGCAGCCGGTGGCTGCATGTTCACCACCTCCGCGGCGCCGGGATAACCGACCGGGCCGCAGCCACGAATCACCAGCAAACTGCGTTCATCAATATCCAGCGCCGGGTCATCGATGCGAGCGTGATAATCCTCCGGCCCCTCAAACACCACCGCGCGCGCCGTAAAACAATTTTCTGCGCCCGCCTCTGACAAATAGCGCCCGCGAAAACCATCACTGATCACACACGTCTTGATGAGTGCCGCATCAAACAGATTTCCTGAGAGAACGAGAAAACCCGCCTTTTCCCGCAACGGACTGCTGTAGGCACAAATGACATCACGATCTGGCTCCGGTGTTTCGACATGATTTTCCCCAACGGTTGAGCCGCTGACGGTCATCACATCGGCATCAATTCGATCGGCTCCAATCAGCTCGCGAATCACCCCCGGCACCCCCCCCGCGCGGTGGAAGGCCTCCCCAAGATACTTGCCCGCCGGCTGGCAGTTGACCAACAGGGGCACGTCATAGCCGATAGCCTGCCAATCGGCCAGTTCCAGTGAGACGCCAATATGGCGCGCAATGGCGTTCAGATGGATCGGGCAATTGGTGGATCCGCCGATTGCGGTGTTCACCACGATGGCGTTTTCAAATGCCTCCCGGGTCATAATTTGCGATGGCCGCAAATCTTCCCTCACCAAGTCCACGCTGCGCCGGCCGGTCTCATATGCCATTTGCATCCGCTCCCGGTATGCGGCCGGAATGGAGGCGCACCCGGGAAGCGACATGCCCAGTGCCTCGGCCAATGAGTTCATCGAGAGTGCCGTGCCCATGGTGTTGCAGTGGCCAATGCTGGGTGTCGAGGCCGCTACCTGTTCCATGAATTGCTCGTAGGTAATCCGCCCTTCCGCACAAGCCTTGCGCCCTTCCCAGACCATCGTACCCGAACCCGCCAGTTCGCCCTCGTGCCAGCCATCAAGCATCGGCCCGCCGCTCAGCACGATGGCAGGCAGGTCCAGCGTGGCCGCTCCCATCAACAATGCTGGCGTCGTCTTGTCACAGGCAGTTGTGAGCACCACACCGTCAAACGGATAACCGTGAAGAATTTCCACGAGGCCCAAGTATGCCAGGTTGCGGTCCAGCGAGGCCGTGGGACGGCGGCAGCTTTCCTGGATGGGATGCACCGGAAAGACCATTGGAATGCCGCCGGCATCGCGGATGCCTGCAGTCACGCGTTCCGCAGTCTCCAAGTGAATCCGGTTGCAGGGGGCAAGATCGCTCCCCGTCTGCGCAATTCCGACCACCGGGCGGCCGGATTGCAATTCCTCCAGCGTAAGGCCAAAGTTTAAATATCGTTCCGCGTAAATCGCGGTCATCGCCGGGTCATCCGGATTGTTGAACCAGTCCTCGCTGCGAAGTCTTTTGCGCGGCTCTGCCATGACGCATGCCTCGTGGGTCAGGGTGAAACAGAAAGTCTCTCGTCGGTGTATTCACTGCTCATCATGACCCCAAACTCCTTGTAGGGCTTAAGCATAAAATGGGTGGCGGTAGAGAGTACCCCAGTCATGGTCGCCAGTTTCTCGGAAACGAAGGTGGATACCGCCCGCAAATCCGTGCCCTCAACGATGACCAACAGATCGTAACCGCCACTCATCAGGTAACAAGACTGAACCTCGTCAAACCGTGAAATCCGGAGAGCAATCCGGTCAAAACCACCCTCGCGTTCAGGCGTAATCTTGACCTCGATTACCGCGCGGACAACATCGAGGCCAAGTTTCTCCTCATTGAGGACCGTGCGGTAACCAAGAATCACATCGTCTTCCTCATATGCCGCTACCCGACTGGCCACTTCCTCCTCGGACTTGTTCAACAACCCGGCCAGTTGGGCTGGCTGCAGGGACGCGTTTTCGCGGAGAAGTTTGAGCAGTTCATCCATGCCCGGAGATTAGCGGCCCGCCAAGGCTAAAGCAAGACGGTCCGCGACCAGCCGGCTTGGCCAAACCGTCCGTGGTACTTGGCACGAAGCGCCTCCGCCTCCGGCCGACCCGAGGTCAGGGCAAACACCGTTGCTCCGCTACCGCTCATCATGGCCACTAATGCTCCGTTGCTTTCCAGAAAATCTCGAATCACTGGCAACACTGCGTGCTTTTCAAATACAGGTTTCTCAAGTGAATTGAAAAACAAGCCCTTCGCATTTTCCAGCGATCCCCGGGCCAATTCGTCCGCCAACGAATCCGCCATCCCCTTTTTTGATTTGTTCATATTCAAGTGGGAAGCAAACTGGCGGTACGCCCAAGGGGTGCTGACGCCAAAACCGGGATTCACCATCAACAAACCGAGGTTGCTCAGCGACGCCATGGGTTCCAAAACCCGAATTTTCTCCCCGCGACCCGTAACAATCGCAGGGCCATCCGCCAAAAAGAAGGGAACATCAGACCCAATCCCTGAAGCCAAATTCCGAAGAGAATTGTCACTCAAGGGCCTACCCCACAGTTCATTCAAGCCGCGCAGCGCATAGGCCGCATTGGCACTGCCAGCGCCAATGCCGGCCGCCAAGGGCAGATTTTTCTGCATGTGGATGGTGATCCCCTCGCCCGTGACGACAGCCCCAAAAAAAACCCGAGCAGCTTGATATACAAGGTTGGATCCATCCACGGGCAAGTGCGGGTCACTGCAGGAAAGTCGTACCCCCGCTTCACCGCGTTCCATGCGAAGCTCATCACTGATGGGGACGGGAAGCATCAACGATTCCAGTTCATGAAAACCATCCTCGCGGCGGCCGAGAATGTTGAGGCACAGGTTTACCTTGCAGGGTGAGGCAAGAGTCAGAGCATTCATTGCCGGTTACTCCTCACGGTCTTCACCCGTTTCCTCGGCCGCCTCCGCTGCCTCCTCGCGTTTGCGCCACAGGCGCGCGATGAAAAGGCTGATCTCGTACAACAACTGAAGCGGCCCCGCCACCATCAGCATGGTGAAGGGATCCACCGTTGGGGTGATCATGGCGGCAAGGATAAGGTTGATGATAACGGCATAGGAGCGAAACTTGGCCAGCCCCCGATCGTCGACAAAGCCAATCTTGACCAGCGACAGGATGATCATTGGCATTTGGAAGGCCAGCCCCATCCCAATGGTAAACTTAGCCACGAAGCCAATCAGGTTGTCCGCCCGCCATTCATCCGCGCCAAAGCCAAGCATATGGGCAAAGCTGACCGAGATGAGCATGGTGATCTTCAACAACACGAAATAACAGAACGCCGCCCCCGCAAGAAAGAGGAGAGTGCCGCCACCCACAATGTAATAGATAAGTTTTCGCTCCTTGCTCTTCAGGGCGGGAAGAATGAAGTCCCCCACAAAATATAAGATAAATGGAATTGAAATAAATATGCCGCCGAATATGGCCAGCTTAATCGCTCCCATGAAGGGATCAATGACCCCGTAATATTTTGCCTCGGGGATGGGGGCGTCGATGTTCCCGGTGGTTTTTGGCACGAGTGTCAATGCCTGGTTGGTTTTACCATCAATTGGCGGAAGGTTGGTCAGAACCAACTGCAGTTCCTGGATGGAGTTCTGGTGTGTCTTGTTGGCCTCGGGATACAACTCCAAAAGCGAGGTGCCCTTGAGCGTGGTGATTTGCTTGTCCCCTAGGCGGACAGGAATGAACTTCTTGTCCAAGCCGCGCGACAACTTGATGTATTCCATCTCCCGCGCCCATTCCATGGGTTTGGTGAGAATGCCCATGATGTTTGGCGCTGCCACCAGAGACACAACCATGCCGATGGCAACCGAGGAGAATATTTTCAACAGCATCCACCGGAAATCCTCCAGATGGTCAAGAAACGGCTTTACGGGTCCTCCATACGGGTTGCCATCATCATCGTACTCCGGTGAAAAATCATCATCCGGATCGTCCGGCACACCGCCGCCGTAATGGCTGCTGCTGTATGCATGGGGATCATCGTGGTGAGGATCCCCGTGTTGGTCATCATGATGGTATTCTTCATGGTAGGAATCGTGATATTCACCGTGTTCCCCATGATGATATTCGTCCCCCTCATGGTAGCCATAATGGTCATCATTGTACTCGTCATGATGAGGGTCCGCATCTTCACTATCCGAGCGATCCGCATCAGCATCACCAGTATCTGCCGGCTGGCTTGACTCTTCCGCCTCCTCGGATGCCCCTCCTTCCGGGGAAGTGACGGATTCCAAAGGGGCAGAAATCTCCAGTGGCAGTTCAGGCTGCTCTGCATCTTCAGGGGCCGTCTCCGGAGCAGAAATATCCTCCGGGCTTGGATCCTGATGTGCTGGCGGCTCTGCCTTTTCCGGTTCGGGGTTTCCGGAGGGCTCCTTGGCCATGTTTTGAAGAGACCGTCTTAGGTCTTGGAGGTGTCGGACTCCGTGGTGGATTCCACAGTCACGGCATCATCCTTGCTCGAGGTTTCCTTGGCCACACGCTCGCCACTTTCGGGGCGGTGTGTACGATGGTCTTCCTCATAATAGGTCCGGTCCATTTCATCCTGAATGTCGGTGGAGGCACGTTTGAATTCCTTGATTCCCTTGCCCAATCCCTTGGCCAATTCGGGCAGTTTTTTTGCGCCGAACATGATCAAGACAATGGCCAAGATCAAGATCACCTCGCCCATGCCGAGTCCCATAAACGCCAACATCACGTTTTCCATATTGCTTCCTGAAGTAGCCGGTTTATTCGCCTGAAAATCCGCGCACAGTTGGGACGGTTCAATACGTCCGCCGCGCTGCGGTTTTCCAAGATAAGCGGCCCATTGAGAATAGCCCCGTCCGGTCTTGAGTAAAGAACAAAAAAAGCACGGCCCCCTCGGGGACCGCGCTGAGGAATTTTCAAGATCATTGTCCCGGCAACGTCATCAACACAAATTCCCCACGACGGTTTGCTTGGTAGGAATTCTCATCCGCGCCCTCCACAACCGGCTGCTTTTCACCATAGCTGATGGTCTGGATGCGTTCCCCATGGATTCCAAACTCAGCCAAAACGCTGCGCACCGCCTGTGCCCGGCGCTCACCAAGGGAGAGGTTGTATTGTTCCGTGCCCCGCTCGTCACAATGGCCCTCAATATACAGCAGATGGTTTGGGTTCGAAAGCATGTGCCGCGCAACGGCTTCCACCTTGCCACGGTCTCCCGGCCGCACCGACGCACTGTCATAGTCAAAATGAACAGTGTGGGCGCTGAAGAAGTCATAGTTCGGTTGCGTGTTTGCAAAGTTGGCAAACTCCTGATTCGGTCCAGACGGAACGATGGGCGGCTGGACAGGATTAACCACCACCGGGGGCGGATTTCCACCGGGCACACCTGGCGTCACTATCGGCCCCGTAGGCCCACCGGGTACAGAGGTCCCGGGAGGCGGCCCCTGCGGATTGGATGGACCCGAGGGAATCCCTGGATTCGGATTCTGTACAATGGCCTTCAGTCCAGGGATGGTCGTCAGTTTCCCCGGCCGTTGCGATTTACAACCCAGCCCCAGCGCAAGTCCCAGCGCCAATAGGGCCGTCATGGTTAACTTGTTTTTTGTCATGGTCCCTCCTTGTGGTGTTTAAATCATGGCACAATAACCGGCTGCCCGGCGGGCGGCTGGATGGCCGCCGGCACAGGACGCCAGATCACGAACTCTCCCCGCCGGTTTTCCTGATAGGAAACCTCATCAGTGCTTTTCAACACTGGAAATTTTTCTCCATAACTGATGGTCTGGATGCGCTCGGGGCTAATGCCAAATGGCGCCAACGCCTCACGCACCGCCTCCGCCCGCCGTTGACCCAGCGACAGGTTGTACTGTTCCGTGCCTCGCTCATCACAGTGCCCCTCAATCACCAGATGAAACGTGGGCTGTGCCGAGAGATACCGCGCCACGAGCCCAATCTTTGACTGGTCCGTCGGTCGTACAGCTGCGCTGTCGTAGTCGAAATGTACGGACTGCGCCGCCAAGATTTCCCGGTCCTCCATGTAATCGCCAGGACGCGGCCCCAGCTCCCGGTTGCGGTCGTCACCCGTGTTGTCGTTGTTGGTGTTGTCGTCACCGCCGTTGTTTCCATTGCCACCATTGTTGTTGGTCACGACCGTGTCGTTGCCACCGCCCGTGTTGCCCGAACCAACGCCGCCATTGCCACCATTGTTTCCACCGCCGGTATTCCCATCGCCTCCGTCACCCTCGGAGGAATCTCCATTATTGTTTTCTGGAATATGAGTCAGACCTGGCTCCTGAGTTGATTTGCAGCCCGCCGCCAAGGCAAGGCCCAACACGGCTGTCAACGCGACTGGATACAGTTTTCGTCCCAACATAAATGAACTCCTTTCAGTTATTAAAAAATCCTTGGTTTGCACCACCCTTAATTTGCCCAAGCTGGCGACGTCGCCGCGCCACCCTCAAGCGGGACCAGCTTAACCCGCTTGGTGGGCACGTCAAGCAGTGCCAGCCTTCTCTTATTCACACCCGCACCTGTGCGCAGCGTAAAGATGATTGTGCGGCTGTTCGGCGCCCATGACGGGTTCTCCCCGGCCACCAGAATTCGCGCCTCGCCGCCATTCGCCGGCACCACGCAAATGTTAAACCCCCCTCCCGGCGCCGTGAAGGCGATCCACTTTCCATCCGGGGACCAGTCCGGCTCCGAAGGGTTGTGAATACCCTTGGTGTCCACCCGAAACATCGGGCCGCCATTGGGGCGCTTCTTGACCAGCCATCGTCGCCCGTTCGTACGCGTGGCAAAGCAAAGCCATTGGCTGTCGGGCGACCATGTTGGGCTGGATTCGCCTTCCTCTGTTGCGGTCACCCGCACAAGTTTGCCACCACCTTGGTCCCCCTTAAAGTCGTACTGCGGGGGGGCAAGATAAACATCCGGGCTGCCTCCCTTGCTCAACACCATCGCCAGCCAACCGTTTGATCCCATGGCCGCCCCAGTGTTCAACCCGCGATACCGCGCCACAATATCCCTCTTGCCGGTATTCAAATTATGGCGCAGCACAGTGGGGTTTATGATCCCGGCGAATGTCAGATAAGAAGTGTAGAAAACCTCGCGATTGCCCTTCCCCCAGGACGGCGTGACACACAGCACTTTGTCGTTCGTCAATGCCACCGCATTGTGTCCGTCGAAATCCGACTGAAACACCTCCCAAGAGCGTGCCCCGGTTTTTCTGGTGAAAATGATCTTGGTTTGCCCGATACCGGGGATGCGATGGACAGATTCCACCACCGCATCGGAAAGCGCATGTGCTTGGCTGCGCAGCGACCCTCCATTGAAGGATTTGTTGAACAGAAAATCCTGATTGGCATCCTGCAGGGCCCCTTCCACTGCGGCACCGTTCTTTCCGGAGAGGATGTATTTCGCATTGTCCGGAGGCACAATTTTAAAGCCCTGCACCTCAAGGTCGAATCGCAGCACCGCAGCCACCTCACCACTGAACCCCTGAAGCGCAAGGGGCACGAGCTTGCTCTCGTCCACCGCGCCAATCACCGTCACTCGGTTTGGATCCCCCGCTGCACCCGCGGCCGGCGGCGCCGCCGCCAACCAAGCCGCACCAGCCAAACATCCCGCCAATATTGCCAACTGTTTCACTCTGTCTTTCCTCCCAATTGTTATCGCATCTGGAAATCAATCGTAAACGTCTGCCGCGATTCCTTCACACCCGCGGGAAACGATCGCCCGATTGAACGCACAACGTTGAGCGTCCCCTGCACCGAGGCATCCAGAGGCGCCTGTCCGGAGCGACGAACGATGCTCGATGAAAGCACTTGACCGCTGCGCGACACCGTCACCTTCACTGTCACCACCTGCCGATACCGCTGGCCCGGCAACCGGCCGCTGTTCCAAGTTTGCTGGTATTTTTGCCGAACCCACTCCTTGTAATTGTTGTAACTCGATGAGCCCGGCCGAAAAACCACCGCCTGCAACGTGCTGCTCAATTTGCTTTTCAAGTTGTTCACGGCATTGGGGTTCACCTTCACCGTGTTGACCGCCTTGCGCGCAGGGTTCACCTTGGGTTGGCTGCTGGCAGTTCCCTTGTTCGAAAACACCTTACTGTTGACCTTGATTTTCGGAACCTTGGGCCGGCTCTTTTGTTGCTTCGGCTGACTTTTCGGCTTGGCCGCGTTCGTTGACTTCCGGGTGTTCTTCGGCTTCACCGGACTGGGGTTCTTCGGCGGCGTGGTCTTCACTGACCGCTGCGTGTGGGTCTTGACCTGCTTCCGCGGCGGCTCCACCACCTTTCGAGGCGGAGTTGGTGGTGTCACTCGGCGAATGTTTTCCGGCGGCACAACCCTCCGGGCCTGATGCTGCTGCGGGGCAGCCGAGGGTGCCTCCTCACGGGCAACCGTCAGTGAAATATATTTGACCGGCTCCTCATCCTTCCGGGTCGTTGCAAATGCCACTCCAAACACCACCACCAACAGGAGCAGCAAATGCATACCCAGCGAAACCATGAAGCATTTTTTTTGCAGGCGTTTCCGGCTCATGTTCCCTCCTATCTTTGCGGCCTTGTCCGCAGCGAAAACTTCGTCAGGTCATTCCGTTGACAGACATCAATCACATCATACAGATGCTTATTTCGCCCATTCTCATCCACACGGATGTAAATAACGGTGTTCGTATTTGCCTGGTGCGCCTGCACCAAGGCCCGCTCCAAGTGAGACAGCGACATTTCCTGACCATCAAGCTCGAGCCGACCTTCCGGGCTGATTTCAATGGTCTTTTTCACCTCCGGCTGGTTTGAATCCACCGCACCACCCTGCGGCAATTCAAGCGCCATTCCCTGCTCCAACAGTGGCGTGGCAATCACGAAAATGATCAGCAGCACAAACGCCAAATCCAACATCGGCGTGATGTTGATGTCACTCAAGGTCACCAAGGAATTCTTCTGGGAATACCGTTTCATGCTCAACCCACTCCCGTCCCCAGCAGTTCCGGCTGCTGCTCATCATCTCCCTTCTTTTCCTCTTCCATCTCTCCCTTCTTGTGAGACTTCGCCTCGCCCGTGTTGGGAGCCTCGCTTCGCGGGGTTTCCGGCAGGGGCTCATCCACTAGGAATTCCGTCTCCAAGCGTGAGGCAAATTCCTGTGCGAAATTGTCTAGCTCCACGTTGTGAACCCTTAAATTATGAACCAGCCAGTTGTAGCCGAACATGGAGGGGATCGCCACCACCAGCCCTGCCACAGTCGTTGCCAATGCCGCCGCCACGCCGGGAGCCACGGTGACCAAAGTCGCGTTGCCCGCTTGGGCAGCCGCACTGAACACCTCCATCACACCCCACACCGTGCCAAACAACCCAATGAACGGCGCGCCACTCACCGCAATAGCCAGTAGGATCAGTCCTCCTTCCAAAGCCACCGCCTCGCGCGCCACCGACGCCTCGACCATACCCTTGATGTGTTCCATTGACTTGAGGCTCAACCTCTTCCTCCTTTCGCCGTCCGGCCCTTTCAGGCGTTCCTCCAAGGCGTGACAGCCATCTGAATAGACGTTGAAAAACGGGCAACCCTCCACCTGAATACGGCGATCGAACATGGCCGTCACTCCCGACTGCACCCTGAACTCATTCTCGAAGCACCCGTTAAGGTGCCGCGCTTTGCGCATTTGCAGCGCCTTGTAGGCCATCACCGCCCAAGCGCACATGCTCAACAGCACCAGCACAATGATGATTCCCACTCCGACCGACGACGCTTCCTCCCAGACAAACCGCAACGTCGGCTTGCTGGCAGCGGGCTGCGCAGCCAATATCAAAAACCATTCCATTTATCTGCCTTCCTCCTTAAAAGGCACCTCCTGTGTACCCTCTTTTGTACCCCTGTCACCACCCTCAGTCAAAGCTTTTCCGGCCTCAAAAGGCATCTTTTCCCTATAGAACCGCCCGAAACGCCGCCCGACAACCAATTGATATTAACTTTGCCAACCGCAGCTTGTTAACAATGAGTGCCATTTTCGCCGACAAAGGATCTCCTGCCACAAATGCTCACAGCTCACCTCTGCGTCAACTCCGCTGAAACATCAGGCATCCTAGGGGCGGCAGTACAAATTCAGCCGAAAACGGTTGGCCGTGCCAGAGAACGGGTTCCGCCATGACTCCCCCTCCATTTCCGAAATTCCCGCCGCCATAAATCTCCGCATCACTGTTCAAGGCTTCATGCCACCAGCCGTCACGCGGCAAGCCAAGCCTATAGCTCATTCGCGGTGTAGAAGTTAAATTCAACACCACCAACACTTGGCGCGAACAGGCCAAATCCTGTCGCACGAATGAAACCACACTGGAGGCATGATCCGAGCAATCCACCCAATAGAAGCCCGATTCCTCGTAGTCCGCCTCCCAGAACGCCGGCTCGCCAACATAAAGCCTGTTCAAATCCGCCACCCACCGCCGCACACCCTCGTGCCCCTGCACCTCCATCAATTCCCACGGCACTTCTCCATCCTCGCTCCACTCCGTCGGCTGTCCTAGTTCTCCTCCCATGAACAACAACTGCTTACCCGGAAATCCCCATTGTCCCCCCAGCAAGGCCCGCAAGTTCGCCAACCGCTGCCAACCATCCCCGGGCATCCGCATTAACAACGACCGTTTTTCGTGAACCACTTCATCGTGCGACAACGGTCGCAGGTAATTCTCGTTGCTCCGGTACAACATGGAAAATGTCAGCTCATCCTGATGCCATTGCCGGTGAACTCCCTCATGCTGGAAATATCCCAAGGTATCGTGCATCCAGCCCAAGTCCCACTTTAACGAAAATCCAAGCCCGTCCGCGGCGGGCGAACCTGTCACCCGCGGCCAATCCGTCGACTCCTCGGCAATCATTACCACTCCCGTATGCTCCGAGTGTACCACATGATTGGCATGCCTTAAAAACTCAACCGCCTCCAAATTTCGGTTATCCCCATGCACATTCGGCACCCATTCCCCCTCCTTGCGCCCATAGTCCAAATACAACATTGATGCCACCGCGTCCACCCGCAACCCATCCACATGAAACATGTCGTACCAATACAACGCATTGGCCACGAGAAAGTTCCTGACCTCGTGCCGCCCATAATCAAACACCAGCGTCCCCCATTCCGGGTGATGGGCCTTGCGCTCGTCCGCATATTCAAACAACGCCTCCCCATCAAACCGCGCCAACGCCCAATCATCCCGTGGAAAATGCGCGGGCACCCAGTCCACTAGCACGCCAATCCCCGCTATATGCAGTGCATTGATCAGAAACTGCAGATCCTCCGGCGTCCCATACCGGTTTGTGGGCGCATAAAAACCCGTTACCTGATATCCCCAGGATGGATAATACGCATGCTCAGCCAGCGGCAAAAATTCCACATGCGTGAAGCCCATCTCCAACACATAATCGACCAGCGGCCCCGCCAATTCCCGATAGTTAAAGGAATTCCCATTTGCTTTTCGGCGCCACGAACCCATGTGCAGTTCATAAATGCTCATCGGTCTGCGCGATGGGTCTGACTTGCTCCGCGCCTCCATCCATTCCCCATCACCCCAGGCAAACTTCCTCGGATTCCAGACAATCGCCGCGTTCTTCGGAGCAGACTCGAAGAAAAACCCGAAAGGATCCGTTTTCTCACGCACCTCCCCACCTAGCGTCAGCAGGTCAAACTTGTAATGCACCCCCTCCCCAACTCCCGGCACAAACAACTCCCAAACCCCGGAGTCTCCAAGCCGGCGCATAAGATGCGAGTCTGCGCGCCAATAATTAAAATCCCCCTTCACGCTCACCCGTGCCGCGTTGGGTGCCCATACGGCAAACGCAGTCCCATTCACTCCATTCAACTCAAGCGGATGCGCTCCCAGCTTGTTGAAAATCCGCCGCTCGTCTCCCTGGCCAAACAAGTAAAGGTCCTGCTCGCCAACCGTCGGCTCGAACGAATAAGGATCCCGCGTCCGCCATTGCTCCCCACTTTCCCATTCGATCGCCAGTTCATAGGGAAACATCTCCGTCACATCGCCCATGAGCCCCTCAAAGATATCCGTTCGCCCCAGCCGGCGCAGGGGCACCACCGGTCCGCCCGCGTTCAGGGCCATGGCCGCCACTGCACATGCCTGCGGCAGCAACGCTCGCACCACCACTCCATCCTCCATCAAGTGCATACCCAACACGCCATGGGGAACGGCGTGGCGTCGCGCATCCAGCGCAGTCAATTCGGATTCGGATAAAATCAATTTGAAAAACTAATCCACCAGCCCCAGTTGCCTCAGTTGAACCTCAAGTGCCTCTATTTCGCCCTCGTTCCATAACACGTGGTCGGAGCGGTCCATTTTGGTTTCGATGCCTAGTTGCGCTTCCATTCGTTGGCGGACCTGAGTATCGCCCCAACCCCTTTCTCGCAGGCGGGCCATCTGGGTTTCCGCCGTACAGGCAACACACAAAACAGCATCAAAATTTGACTCCGCACCCACCTCAAACAATAGGGGGATCACCACCACTCCCCCTTGCCTCGCCTTGCGCCAGCCAGCGATAGATTCCTGCCAGCTTTCACGCACTCGAGGGTGTATGATGCCCTCCAAACATTCTCGGGCCAAAGAATCTCTAAAGACATGTTCCGCCATCTTGGCACGATCCAGCCGGCCATCAGTCTGGATAAATTCGTCCCCAAAAATCCGCCGGATTTCCTCGAGTGCGGGTTGGTCCGGTCGCACCACATCACGCGCCAAGTCATCTGAATCCACGACCGGCCAGCCCGCCTTTCCCAACAATCGTGCCACAGTGGTTTTACCCATCCCAATCCCACCCGTGAGCCCAAGGATTTTATTCATTCAACTTGACCAGCAAGGCCGAGATTATCGAGAATTTGAACCGTAGAATACGACTTGTTCAGGGTATAAAAGTGGAGCCCCTCGACACCCGCCTTCAACAGGCCTTGGCACTGCTCCGTAGCGTACTGGACTCCGAACTGGCGAACAGCGTCGTTATCATCCCCCAATTCCTCAAGTTTCGCGGATAGAGCAGGCGTCAGCTTGGCCCCGCACAAGTCCGTGAACCGCCGAATTTGCGCACCACTCAGTATCGGGATAATGCCCGCGGTAATTGGCCGACCCATGCCCAAGCTGCGCAGATGGTCCCGAAACCGGAAAAAATCTTCATTATCGAAAAACAATTGTGTGATAACAAAATCAGCACCGTGATCCACTTTCTCCTTGAGGCGCTGCCAGTCCACATCCTTCCCCTCCGTGCAGGCGATATGGCCCTCTGGAAAACCCGCCGTGCCAATCGAGAAGCCTCCGTGTGCATGGATAGCTTCGACCAGTTGATACGAAAACTCAAAGCCACCCTCCGGTTTCACAAATACATTTTCCCCGGCAGGTGGATCACCTCTCAGGGCGAGAATATTTTTGATTCCGCGCGCCTGGGCCTCGTTTAAAAATCCGCCGATGTCCTCCGCCGTGGACCCCACGCACGTCAAGTGCGCCATGGCCGGAAGATCGTGCTCATTCTGGATGGCTTCGACAATGTCCAGAGTCTTGCCGCGCGTGCTGCCCCCAGCGCCATAAGTCACCGAGCAAAATGACGGCCCCGCCGCTTTGAGGCGCGGAATGGTTTTCTCCAGCAAACTACGCTCGCCCTCGGGAGTTTTGGTGGGAAAAAACTCACAGGAAACCACCGGCCGTCCCTCGGCGCTGGCCTCAGCAAAAATGTCGCGAATAAAACGCACGGCGGGATGATGGGGAATTGCGCAGGAAGGAGCAAGGCATCAGCCGCCAATGGCGCTCATCGTGCGGTCGGGCTGCTCGAAATCTGTCTCGCCGATATGGTGGCGCTCTTCCTTTTTCAGGGCAACGCCATCCAGCCACTGGGCAATTTCGGAATCAGTAGCGCTTCCGCGCAGCAGCGGCTTGAGATCATGTTCATGCAAACTGAATAGGCATGTGCGAATTTTCCCGTCAGATGTCAGGCGAATCCGGTTGCAATTTCCACAAAACGGCTCGCTAACGGGCATGATGAGGCCAATCTCAGAAGAACAACCCTTGAAGCGCCAACGCTTGGCTGTGGCGGCAGCATGTTCACGATCGGCCGGCTCCAAATCAAAACGTGCCCTGAGCCGCCCGAGAATTTCCCGGCCAGTCACCACATGATCCTTTTGCCAGACACGACCGGAATCCAACGGCATGAATTCGATAAAACGAAAACTGATCTCCTCCGCCCGGGCAAATTCGGCCAACGCCTCAATCTCGTGGTCATTCAGTCCGCGAATGACGACTGCGTTGACCTTGACCGGCTGAAAGCCTAGGGAGCGGGCTTGTCGAATGGCGGACAAGACCTCCTCCAGCCCGTCCCGCCCCGTCATTTTTTTAAAATTATCGCGGTCCAACGAATCCAAGCTGAAGCTCACCCGCCGCAAACCCGCCGCTCGCAACTCCTCGGCGTGACGCGCAAAATGAAATCCATTGGTTGTCATCGCCAAGTCCTCAACCGGAAGCGCGGCGAGTTTGCGAATCAATACCGGCACATCACGTCGCAAAAGCGGCTCGCCGCCCGTGAGGCGCAGCTTGGTGATACCCCGCTTTACAGAGACGCGCGCCACCCGCTCAATCTCCTCATAACTCAGGAAATGCGAGCGAGGCTTCCAGTCGCGCGGGATGGGCTTGGAATCGCCGTCCGTCCCTTGACGATAAAAATCCGCCGCCTCTTCCGTCTCCGGCAGACAGTAGAGGCAGCGGAAATTACAACGGTCGGTAATGGAGATCCGCAGGTCGCGCAATGTGCGGCCAAACGAATCTTTCAACCGTCCGGACGCGCTCACGCTCACGGGTTGGCGGGTGCCGGCGCGGACGTAGGCTCTACCGATGGAGCCGCAGGGGTATCCTCACTAGGTTCCGCAGGCTTGGGAGCCTCGGGTGCTTCTGAATTGCCCGGGTCCGGTGTTTCAATTTTGGGCTGCACGGGTTCCTCCGCCGCTGGTGTCACCACACCCTTGGGTTCCTCAACGGCCCCCTCCGGTTGCGGCGCTGGCGTAGAGTCATTCGGCTCCTCCTTCGGCTCCGGCGTCACGACCTTGGATTCGCCATCCGGAGTGGTAATGGTCACCGACCCGTCATTTTTCAGTTCCACACTCAATTTGCTTGGATCCAAGCCGGGCTTGCCATCCTCGGCCGCGGACTTTTGACGGTCACGGGCATTCAACCTAGCCAGATTATGCAGGCTGCCCTTCTTCTGTCCATTCGGCCGGAAGTAGCCAATCTGCTCCCGGATCATACGCAGACGCTCGCCGGCGACCCACTCGGACTTCAGCTTCTTGTACTGCGCCTGTACAAACTCGAGGTTGTTGAGCTGTTTTTCAAGCGCGGCTTTTTCCTCCTGCATGCGCTTGAGTTCCCGAAGCAGGAAAGCGCGGTCACCCTCGGCGGCGTCGAGTTTCTGCTGGGTCACGGCAATGTTCTGCTCCAAGTTGCCAATCTGGTTCTTGAACGCACCCACCTGCTCGGTCACCACCTTCAGGTCGCCTTCCAGCTGGGCAATGCGATTCTGGCCATCCTCCAGTTCCTTCACCGCCGTGGCAAGCGCTTCATTCTTCCTCTCTACCTCCTCTTCGACTTCAGTGATCTTCGCCGTGGCCTCTTTCAGCTTGCGGTCGGCATCGGTTAGGGCCTGCGTCTTGGTGGCCACGTCGGCCTTGACTTGCTGCAATTCCTGCGCCGTTTGACCCAGTCGAGTCTCAACGGCGGTCATATTCTCCTTGGTGACAAGCAAATCCTGCTGACTCGCCGCCAGCTGTGCCTCCGCATCCGTCAGCTTGGTGTTCGTGGTGTCCCGCTCCTGAGTCATGGCGTCTAGGCTGGCTTGTGTGTCCGTGGTTGACTGCTCGGCAGCCGTCAACTGCGCCGCCAGCGATGCCACATCATCATCCTTGTCGGACACATCCTTCTTGGCCTTGTCCAAACCCTCCTGCAAAATGGCGACTTGGTCCTTGAAATCCACGACTTTCTTTTGATGCTCATTTGCGGCAGCCTGCTCGCGTGCCTTGGCGCTGTTGTGTTGCACAACCAAAAGAATTCCCAGCCCCAGTGTGGTGGCTAACAATATGATTACCGGCGTTTTCTCTTTCATACCCGGGAGGGATTCTGCGCATCACAACCGTTTAATCCAGCGGACCTTATTCTTTCTTTTCGGCACCCAATTCACAGGTTGTCCCACGAGGGCCGCCGGAATTTTTTGATCGCCCAACCGGCAAGTCCCCCGCCAGAATAGCCGCATGGATACCGGCCCCATGCCACCCATGAGCCCGAGCCCGGAGCAAATTGCTGCCGCGCTGTTCGCCGAGTCGTTGCAGGCACAAATCACCACCTGCATGATGCTCCTTGGCCGTGCGCGTCACCCCGCGCTCGACAAGCCTGTCACCGATGCCCCCAAGGCCAAGCGCATCATCGACCAGCTTGAGTTGCTTGACAAGGATTCCACAGGCTTGGGGCTCGAGGAAATCCAGATGGTTCGGGATAGCCTCCACCAGCTTCGCATGGCATACGTGGAAACAGTCGGGTCAACCCCGGAGGACAGCCTGCCAACCCCCGAAGAGCCGGAAGATTCAACGAACGATTCCGCGACTGCTGATCCCGCTGAAAACCACGCCCCTGAGAATCCGGCAAGCCCCTCCCCCGGCAAGCCTGCGGCAGAAGCCGGTGATGACGAAGACGACGACGAGCCCCGCAAACGGTTTGTTAAAAAATATGACTGACGCTCACGGGCCGAGCGTCACCTTCACCTCTGCATCCTCACGCAGCTTTTTGTAGTAACCCGGAAGGCGCACCGATGCCTCCTGCTCCGCGAGGTGTTTGCGAATGTCCTTTTGCAGTTCGATGAAAGGCTTCACTTTTTTTGGAATCCGCTGAACCATGCGAATGACGTGAAATCCAAATTTAGTCTCCACCACGCGGCTGATCTGATTGGCCTGCATCGCAAATGACACCCGCTCAAACTCGGGCGCCATCACCCCACGCGCAAATGTGTACTCGCCTCCCTTGCGCCGTGTTCCCGGATCCTCAGAAAAATTTAAAACCAACTCCTCAAACTTGCGCCCCTGCAATGCCAGCGTACGCACCTGCTCAGCCTGCTGCCGTTTTTGTGCCTTGCCCGACTCGGAAAGCTCCAGTCCGGTCACGGGGTTCATGGTCGCGAGCAAAACATGCTGAACACGTACCTGCTCCGGCTCCGTCCAGTTTTTTTGGTTGTCCTCGTAAAACTTGCGACATTGCCCCTCAGTGATGTCGATCTTGGAAGTCAATTCCCGGTCCATCACCGCCCGGGCCAATGCCTCCTCATATAGCCGCTTTCGATAGGCGTTTGTGCTGATGCCCATTGCCGCCACGCGTAGGTTAAACGCCCTTTCACTCGTGTAACCGGCCAGTTGGTTGTTATAAGCCTCTTTCGCTTGGGTATAGGCCTGACTGCGGTCGTTTCGCGTTGCCCGGCCGAAGGCCAAACGGGCAAAGATCAACTCATGCAACAACTGTTCCTCCAATGCTTGGGGAGCCACCGCCAAAGGGATACCTTCCGCTGCGGAATTCATCAGGGAAAATTTCACGGCCGCGTCCAGTTCCGAGCGGGTCACCTTGACCCCCTGCCCCTCGGCCACCACCTTGTTTGACTTGGGAAACAAGTCATCCAAGCCATCCCCCCAACCCCAACATACGAGTACGCAGGCTATGGCCACCGACATCAAACGAGTCGCCCTCATGGCATCTTATAGTTTCACCACCCGCACATTGGAGATATCCGGGTCAGCGTTTACCTTGTCCAACAAGGCGTCCGGGGGAACACTGTCCAGATTCAGCACCGTCAGCGCATTGCCCCCCGCCTCGTCGCGGTTCAAGCTCATGCTGGCGATGTTCACCTTGTGCTCGCCCATCAGTGAACCAATGTATCCGACCATGCCCGGTTTGTCGCTATTATTCATGATGAACAACACGCCCTCCGGCACAATCTCCACATTGTGCCCCGAGAGCCTGACAATCCGTGGCTGTGTGCCAAAGAATGTTCCCCCCGCAGACACGCTCTCCCCGTCCGATTCCGCACCCACGTGCATCCATTCTGCATAGTCCGGTCCTTCATGCGCCTTAATCTCCTCAACCATCAATCCCAGCGAACTGGCCAAGCTCCTAACATTGACCGGGTTGACATCCTGTCCGCCCGCCATTGACAGGAAGCCCATTAAAACGTAGCGCGTGACCGGGTCAGCCGGCACCTCCGCAGCCTTGCCGCCATAGGTGATCACCAGACGCTCGTTGCGCTTGGGCGCAAGCTGCGCCACCAATCGCCCCAGTTTTTCTCCCAGTTCCAGATATGGCTTCACCGATTCATAGGTCTTCGCGTCCAAGCTCGGCATGTTCACCGCATTGCGCACCGCCCCGTTCACCAGATAGTCCGTGACGGCCTCTGCCACCTCCAGCCCCACACTCTCCTGCGCCTCCTTCGTACTCGCGCCCAAGTGGGGCGTCATCACTATTTCCGAGACACCTCGCAGGGGCGAATCTTCCGGCAACGGTTCCGATTCATAAACATCCAGTGCCGCCCCAGCAACCTTTCCATCGCCAACAGCGGCCACCAAATCCGCCTCGTTAATGATGCCACCCCGGGCACAATTCACCAGATATACCCCTTCCTTCATTTTTGCGAACGCCGCCGCGTCCAGCATATTCCGGGTCTCCTCGCTCAAGGGCATGTGGACCGTTATGAAATCTGCCCGCTCGAAAATTTCATCCAGTTCCAACAATTCCACCTGTTGCGCGCGCGCCTTGCTCAAGGACAGGTACGGATCAAAGGCCAACACACGCATCCCGAACGCAATTGCCCGACGCGCCACCTGGCTCCCAATTCGCCCCATGCCCAGCACGCCCAGCGTCTTGCCGCTCAGTTCCGTGCCTCCAAATTTTTTGCGGTCCCACGCTCCGCCCTTCATCGCCATGTGCGCCTGCGGAATCTTGCGCGCCAGTGCCATCAACATGCTGAAGGTCAACTCTGCCGTGGAAATCGTGTTCCCGCTCGGCGTATTCATCACCACGATACCCCGCTCCGTGGCCGCCTCCACATCCACATTGTCCACTCCGACACCAGCCCGCCCCACCACACGCAACCGTGGCGCCTTATCCATCACCTCACGCGTCACCCTCGTGGCCGAGCGAACAATGATCGCCTCACCGTCTCGCAGCAGTTCATCGGATAAACCACCCTCAACCGCCACCACCTCAAGGCCCTGCTGCGCTTCAAGAAACGCCACGCCCTTGGCGGAAACATTGTCACATACCAAAACCTTCATCAAATAGCCGCGCAGTCTAGGGAGCCACCAAGGCCCGGTCAAACCATCTCACGCCCGTGCCAAGTCTCCAGTTCCGCCCGCACCCGCCCCACCGGCAGGCCCACCACGTTGGTAAACGATCCGTCAATCCACTCCACGATCCATTCCCCATGCTCTTGGATTGCGTACCCTCCCGCCTTGTCCAGCGGATTCACCGCCGCCAAGTATCGGCGAATCTGCCTGTCACTTAACGTCCCAAATCGCACCCGCGTCGTCTCGACAAACACCATCCGCTTGGGCGGACGCCATTGGGTAAGACAACACGCCGTTGTCACTTCATGCACCTGCCCGCTCAACCGTCTCAACATCCGCCGTGCACCCGCCATGGAACCCGGCTTGCCGAACGCTTCTGCCCCAAGATGGACCAAAGTATCCGCCCCCAACACCAGTCGCTCCGGGTGTCGCATTGCCACCACCTGTGCCTTGCGGAACGCATTCGCGCGGCACAATTCCACCGGCGTCATATGCCCGCCCGACAATTCCTCAACATCCTCCGTCACCACCTTGAACCGTACCCCCAGCTCCTCCAACAACTCCCGTCTCCGTGGTGACCCCGAAGCCAGAATGAGCGATGGCCATTTCAACCCGCCACCTCCCCTTCCACTGCCTCTCGAAATAACGACAGCTTGTCCGCGAAGGCCGCCTCGCCCAAAACAGGCTCAGTCGCCTGCGGCAAATCACACCCCAACTCCACCCACGACTTGCACCCACCATATGCATCCGCCAGCGACAATTCCACCGGCTCCGGTAGCCGCGACACCCGCACTGCCATCGCGTAAATCCCCTCATCCCGTCCCCAGTCAAACCGATTGGCAATCACCTCATCGCGCCAAATGTGCTGCCCGCGCAGTCGTTCCGCGATCTCAAGCACCTCCAGCCTTCGCGCCGCCACCACTTCCGCACGAAACTCAATCCGCACCAGCCCCTTCGAAGGCCACGAAATATGATCAAAACCCACCTTGGCCGATTCCACCACTCCCTCGCGCTGCTGGTGAAACTCAGTTGGAAACAACCAGAAATTCTCATGCTCAACCCGAAACCCATCTCGCCCTTCGGAAATCCCCCCCTTGCGCAAAATCACAATCTGCTCCCCACGCCCCAACGCATCAACCACAACCCCCCATTCTTTAAAAGCCATCCGCACCTCCTCAGCCTAGCCATCCCGGCCACAAAAGTCGAGCCGGGCGGGCTTGCCTTAGCCCTTCGTTTTACCTAACGTCCAGCCAGCTTATGAACCCAACGGTACGCCTCCAGTTGTCCATCATGATGTTCCTACAGTTCTTCATTTGGGGAGCATGGTACGTCACCGCACCAAACTATCTCGGCACCATCGGCTTCACTGGGGGCGATTTTGGATGGACCTATTCGGTGGGGCCTATTGCCGGCATGATTACGCCGTTTTTCGTGGGCATGGTGGCCGACCGGTTTTTCTCCGCACAGCGTATCCTCGGAGTCATGCATTTGACTGGCGCGGGCCTGATGTTACTGGCCACCACCTACATGACTGCTGACAACCCCGCGCCCTCCACCATCAACTGGATCTTCTTCGGCTACATGCTCACCTATTTTCCAACGCTTGCGCTGACCAATACGCTGGCGATGAAAAACATGTCCGATCCCGAGAAGGAGTTCCCCGGCATCCGCCTGCTGGGCACTCTCGGCTGGATCGTTGCTGGTCTGGCACTCACATGGCTGGACATTGAGAAGGGCATCAACATGTTCTATCTCTCCGCAGGGTCGGCAGCCCTGCTGGGTTTCTACAGCTTTTTCCTGCCCGACACCCCGCCCGTGCGCGAAGGCAAGATCACTGCTCGCCAAATCCTCGGGCTTGACGCACTTGTTCTTTTAAAAAACCGCTCTTACCTCGTGTTCCTCGTCGCCTCCACGCTTATCTGCATCCCGCTGGCGTTTTATTACCAAATTACCAGCCGCATTGTGGAGATGAGCAACCTCCCCATCGGCCAAACCATGGGTTATGGACAATGGGCGGAGGTTATATTCATGTTTGTCATGCCCTTCTTCTTCAGGCGACTGGGTGTAAAGTGGATGCTGGCGGTGGGCATGCTCGCGTGGGTTGCGCGTTACGTGCTCTTCTCCATCGGCGCGCCGGACGAAATCCGCTGGATGATCATCGGCGGCATTCTGTTGCACGGCATCTGCTACGATTTCTTCTTTGTCACCGGCCAAATCTACACTGATCAAGCCGCCGACAAGCCCATCCGTGCGCAGGCGCAAGGTCTGCTGGTGTTTTTTACGCTGGGGCTGGGCATGATGATCGGCGCTCAGGTAGCCGGAAAAATTGAGACCCAACACACACCGGACAACAATAAACTGGAGGCCATCTCCAAGGATCCGACCCAAAAGGAACGCCTCACTGCTGCCTTGGGAGAAGGCAACGCCACGGAGACCGTTAAACACTGGGGCGAACTGGCGGACATCAACCGCAACCTAGAAACCGTTAATGCCGAGCACGCTCTCCTGAAATCCATCACCGACCGTGATTTGGCAATCAAGGGACTGACCCTTGCCGAGGGCAATTGGACCAACTTGAACAGCGAAGTAGCAAAGCTGAGAGCTGGACTGGATTCACAGATCAAAACAATCGAAGTCCAGCAGAAGGAATTGGGCGAACAAAAGAAAGCCCGGCGAACAGCGGAACTCAGGGCCGTGGAGTGGAAGCCACTCTGGACCAAGCCTGCGATCTTCGCTGGTTTTATCCTGCTGCTTTTCCTGTTGCTCTTCCGCGACAACAAAAAACGCGGAAATTCAGGTACTGATTAGGCCGCAAAAAAAAATCGCTTGCCGGGCGTGCCGCCTTGCGTATTCTTCCCGCGCGGGATGGAGCAGCCCGGTAGCTCGTCAGGCTCATAAC
>DJHS01000101.1:0-14742 GCA_002433235.1 Verrucomicrobia bacterium UBA6614 | reverse complement strand
TCAGGCTCATAACCTGAAGGTCGGCGGTTCAAATCCGTCTCCCGCAACCAAAAGCCGCCAGCAAATGCTGGCGGCTTTTGGTTGTAGGAAGTGTCCATTCACCATTCGCTACTCACAACTCACTCACTCCTTATAGCTTCCAACACTTCTGCCGCATGCTCAGCCGGCTTTACCTTAGGCCAGATTTTCTGGATTTTCCCCTTGGGGTTGATGAGAAATGAGATGCGAAAAATGCCGTCGTATTCCCGGCCCAGAAATTTTTTCCGACCCCACGCGCCGTAGGCTTTGCAGATTTCCCTGTCCTCATCCGCCAGCAAGGCGAATGGCAGCCCATACTTGGCGACGAACTTATCATGTTTCGCCACCCCGTCGCAGCTCACCCCAAGTACAACTGCATTGGCCTCTTCAAATTGAGCGTGTTCATCACGGAACGCGCAGGCTTCCTTCGTTCAGCCAGGCGTGTCGTCCTTGGGATAAAAAAACAGGACCACATGCCGGCCCTGGAAATCCTTCAACGCCACCTGGCCACCGCCATTTGTAACAGCCGTGAACGCCGGTGCATCGTCCCCTTCCTTCAATTCCAAATCGGGTGCAGTTGCCATCGGCGCAGATCATGCCCGCCAAGTCGCCGGTCGACAATCAGTTTTCATCGTCCAGTTCCGGGTGCGCCGCCGGGTGCTCGGCAAATTGGCGGATGCCGTCAAATACGTACATTACTCCTGTGACCGCCGTCGTCACGCTCGCGCCCAGCGCCAGCCAAAATGTCATCACCGACGGCATCTTTAACAGCACCCAGGAGATACAGACCATTTGCAGGACGGAGGAGATTTTGCTGAGAATGTGCGGCTGCACTTTTAAATCTCCCGTCGCCAAATAAACCAACGTGCTGCCGGACACGACAATCAAATCCCGCCCCAAAACCGCGCCCACAAACCACAACGGCAAGGGCTCCCCGAAAGGCGAATTTTCGAACTTGATGCTCAGCAGGATCAATCCTGAGATGAGCAGCAACTTGTCGGCCAGTGGATCGAGATAGGTGCCCAATTTGGTTTGCTGATTGCGGTGGCGCGCCAACCAGCCATCCACCCCGTCGCTGATCGCCGCCACGAGAAAGGCCCCCACCGCCAGATACCTGTGCATCTCATCTCCCGTTCGGAGATAATACATCAACTCCACAACGAAAAACGGCACCAGCATGATGCGCGCGATCGTAACTTTGTTTGCCGTGGTCATGCCTTGCCCAGCGCACGGTCAAACCGCGCCAAAACTTCCCCACGCCCTAGCACACTCATCAGATGATACAAGCTTGGCCCCACCTTTTGTCCCGTACAGGCAAACCGCGCCGGCTGCACCAGCACCCGCACCTTGACCTCCAGCCGTTCCGCCACGTTTTTAAGACACTCCTCGAGTGATTCCCCATCAAAGTTTTTTACCGCCACATAGGCATCCCGAAGCTCCGCCAAGGCCGCGCGATTTTCCGGTGTCATGGCCTTTTCTTCAAACGCCGTGTCCACCGGGTAATCCTCCTCGAAATAGAATGCGCTGAACGCATGCAAATCTCCGAGCTGCTTCACCTTTTCCTGACAGGTTGCCAGCGCGGCGTTCACGTAATCCACGTCCTTTCCCGCCAACGCCACCCCCGCCTTCTCTGCCAAGGCGCGGTAGCGCTCCATCGGCAACTCCCGCAGATGCTCGTAGTTCATCCACAACATCTTCTCGGCGTCAAACCGCGCATTGGCCCGGTTGATTTGCGGTAGATCAAACCGCTCGACAATCTCCGCCACCGTCATCACCTCCGAGTCATCCTTCGGCGACCACCCCAGCAGACTGAGATAATTCACTACCGCCTCCGGCACAAAGCCCGCCTGCTGCCATGTCTCCAGCGATGCCCCTTCATCCCGCTTGCTCATCTTGCTCCCATTCGGATTCAGAATCAAAGGGATGTGGGCAAACCTTGGCGGCTCAACGTCAAATGCTCGAAAAAGCGCCATGTGCTTTGCCGTGTTTGACAAATGGTCTTCACCACGGATCACGTGCGTAATACCCATCTCAATGTCATCCACCACATTCACCAAGTGAAAAACCGGCTTGCCATCAGAGCGCACGATTACGAAGTCAGGCTGTTCCTGCTCGCGATCCGTCAGCTCACGCATCACCTCCCCGCAAATCAAGTCGGAAATCAGCGATGTCTCCCGCGGCATGCGAAACCGAACCGCCCCCTCATCCTCGTACGCCAGCCCTTTCTCCCTCAACTCCGCCACGCGCCGGGCATAAATTCCCGAACGCTGCGACTGGAAAAAATCCCCATCCGGCACACTGCCCACCGGCCCTTCATCCCAATTCAGCCCCAGCCACTGGAGTCCGTTGATCAAGGCCTCGATGGCTTCGGGCGTGTTGCGCTGGGCATCCGTATCCTCTATGCGCAGGACAAACCGTCCGCCCGTGTGCCGCGCGTACAGCCAGTTAAACAACGCTGTGCGCGCCCCGCCAATGTGCAAATAGCCCGTCGGACTGGGGGCAAACCGAACACAAACGTCGCTTGATTTAATGTCTGCCATGTCGCGGCAGACAATGGCCAATTGACGCCCTCTCGCCAAGACCACAATCCCGGTCAACTCAATCAATGGTCCAGTTTTTTAAGGACCGCGCAGAGAGCTTCAAGCCGGGGAATCTGCACAGGGGTTTCCCTTGCCTGCCGAAGCGGCTCAAGAAACATGCTCTCCAACTCCAAAGACTGGCCACGCTGAAAATCTATCAGGGTCGATGCCCGGTATTCCCCCATCGCCCGCGTGTTGGCGACCATTTTATCCGGCAACCCCAAATCCAGGGCCAAACCCTTCGCATTGGCCACCGCGATGATCTCTTCCATCATTCCCCGCACCCACCCTTCCCAACACGAATCTCCCAAGAGGACATCTGTTGGCAATGCGTCCCCTATTGAGCCCGGCCAAGCCGTCGCGCCACTCTCCAGCGCCGCCAATCCCGCCGCGCCAGCAACCCCCAAGCCATTAAATGGAACGTTCCAGACCAGCTTTTCCCACAACGCCCGTTCCAAGTCATCCACCACCTCGCAGTCAATGCCAGCCTCCTTGAACAAGGCAGCGACACCCCGTATCTGCTCGCCGGCCTTTTTGCCAAGTTGCCCCATCACCACCCGACCAAACGCAATGTGGCACACCACTCCCGGTGTCGTCCGGTTCAGACAGACAAAGCACAGACCGCCCAACACTCGTTCCGGCCCAAACAACGCCCCCAGCCGCTCACAGTTGCCCAAGCCGTTTTGCAGGCACAAAATCAACGTGTCCCGCCCCAACAACGGCCTGATCAACTTATCGTAGCGGTTATTCGCCGTGGTCTTCAGCCCGACCAGAACCAAGTCGCACTCTCCAATACTCGAAGGCAACTCATGGGCGCGTGGAAACAAGACCGTGTTCCCATCCGGCGACTCAATCCGCAGTCCGCCATCGCGAATTGTCTCGAAGTCGCTTCGCAACAACAGGTGGACATCGTACCCTGCTTGGCAAAGGCGTCCGCCATAGAAACAACCCAGTGCGCCGCTGCCCACTACACCGATCTTCATGCGCTGATCCTAAGCAAAGTCCGAGGACAAAAAAAGGCGCCCCGCGCGGGACGCCTAGGTGAAATTCCTTGGCCTTAGCCGAGAATCTCTTCCTTTGCCGCCTTGAGGAAGGTGAACTTCAACTTGGTCTTCGCCGGCACATCAATTTCCTCTCCAGCCTTCGGGCCAAAGCGCATGATCATCTTGCGGGCCGCTGTCTGCCGCACGGACACCTTGCCGATGCCGGGAATAGTGAAGCCATCCTTAGCGTTGCTGTACGCCAAGCTCGCCAGCGTCTCGATCGCCGCCTTGGCTTGCGCCTTCGAGATGCCCGCGCCTTCCGCGACTTCGTTAGTGATTTGTGTCTTTGTCAGTTTTGCCATTTTTTCTAGTTGGTTTGCGATTAATTCGTGTCTCGCGACTGCGCGTTATTAACCGCGCCGAACACTACCCGCGCAAGGCAAATCACTGTATTGTGAATAAGAAGAAATTCACAATCATCGCACACCACAGGCTTGACACCTCTCCACCAACACACCATCACGGCCTCGTGACACTCGCCCTTCTCCAGCGCCGCGCCTCCTCCAATCCCGCGGAGAACCTACAAAATACACTCGCCGCTACCATCGATGCCGCCCGCGGTGGCGCCCAAGTCATCTGCACCCAGGAGCTCTTCGCCACTCAATACTTTTGCCAGGAAGAAAATTACGACCACTTCCAACATGCCGAACCCATCCCCGGTCCCGCCACTGAGGCATTCCAGAAAATTGCCAGCGAGCATCAAGTTGTCATCATCACCTCCGTCTTCGAGCAACGCGCCCCCGGCCTTTTCCACAACAGCGCCGCCATCATTGACGCCACCGGCGAACTCCTCGGTATCTACCGCAAGATGCACATTCCCGACGATCCGCTTTATCACGAAAAATTCTACTTCACACCCGGTGACCTTGGCTTTCGCGCCTGGCAAACCCGGTTCGGTCGCATTGGCGTACTCATCTGCTGGGACCAATGGTATCCCGAGGCTGCCCGGCTCACCGCATTGGCCGGCGCCGACCTGATTCTCATTCCCACCGCCATCGGCTGGCATCCAAGCGAAAAAGCCACTGAAGGTGAAGCCCAACACAACTCTTGGCAAACCATCCAGCGTAGCCACGCAATTGCCAACGGCTGCTTCGTAGCTGCCGCCAACCGTACCGGCCACGAAACGCCCCTCGGTGGTGATGGCTTGGAGTTCTGGGGCCAAAGTTTCATCGTCGCCCCCTCCGGGAAGATCATCGCCCAAGCCGGTATCCACACCGAGGAAATCCTCACTGCCACCCTAGATCTCACTCAAATCGGCCATACCCGCACCCACTGGCCATTCCTGCGCGACCGCCGCATAGACGCCTACGACGGCCTTACCCAGCGATTTCTCGACTAAGTCCCATGTACCGCGGCCGCATTGCCCCCACCCCCACCGGCCATCTCCACCTTGGTCATGCCCGCACTTTTTGGACCGCCTACCAGCGCGCGCAATCGAACAATGGTCAACTCCTCTATCGCAATGAAGATCTTGACCCGCAACGTTGCAAAACCGAATACCGCCAAGCCGCCATTGAAGATCTCAAATGGCTTGGCATCCAGTGGAACGGCGCTCCTGTTGACCAATCCAACCGCCTCCCTATCTACCGGGCCGCCTTTCAGAAACTATATGATGGCGGACACCTGTTCCCCTGTGATTGCTCCCGCAAGGACCTTCGCGAAGCCATTACCGCCCCACACAGCGAGGATGGCGACCCCATTTATCCCGGAACCTGTAGAGATCGACAGCTGAATGACAGCAGGCAAGAGTTGAACTGGCGTTTCCGCATTCCCGAAGGAAAAACCGTTGAATTCACCGACACTCGTCTTGGCCACCAACAGTTTGTGGCTGGCCGCGATTTTGGCGACTTTCCGGTCTGGCAAAAAAACGGGCTCCCCGCCTATCAACTCGCCGTGACCGTCGATGACAACGCCATGAAAATCACCGAGGTGGTTCGTGGCGCGGATCTGCTCCTGTCCACCGCCCGCCAAATTCTACTCTATCAGGCGCTAAACATCGTTCCTCCAGTCTTTTACCACTGCGAATTGATGTGTGATGAAAATGGCCAACGGCTGGCCAAGCGTCACGACGCGCTGAGCTTGCGCGCTATCAGGGAGTCCGGCGGCATTCCGAACGAGATCAGAAAAAACTGGACGGCACCCTAGTGCCCCAGCCCATGCCCCGGCACATTGCACCACGGCAAACTCCCCAGCGCCCCCACTGAGTACGTTCCTCCCACGGGACAAACCAGCCTTGCCTTGGGCACAAAATCTTCCAAGCCAAACTCCATCTCACCCCCCTTCTGGAAATCCACTTTCACCTTTCCATCGTTTTCCACCTTCCCGTTCTCTGAAAGAACCGGGTGCAACACCGTCCCCCTGCCGTGCCCCTCCACCTCCACGAAGCAACCCTTGAAGTGGATCACGTTGGTCTGTAAATCCAGCAGTGTTACCGGCGTACTGTCGTCCGCGGCGCCCAACACCTTCGCAAGGTCCATGGCCCTTCTCAATGCGGTCAGATTTTTACGGGCACAAGTATCCTCCTCCCCAAGAATGCGATCCGTGGTGCGTACGTGGAAAATCTCGAAAAGCACCAATCCCAACAACGACACCAAGGCCAGCCCCACCAGCAACATGTCCACCGCAGCCACCCCCGCGCGGCCCGCAAACATCCTGCCCCCCCGCAAATCCATCAAGCTCCCTATTCGTCGCCTTCGTCCCCCTCTTCTGCCTCGTCAAGATAGCACCCATGCTCAGAGCAGGTAGGCGACGTGCTCATGTCACCCACCGTGTAAGAGCCACCAGAACGACACTTGGGCAGCTTCTTCCCCTCAAAATAATCCTTCAGGTCATCCATGCTCGGCGAGGCGGACTTCGAGCCCACCTTGTTGTTGTCCGTCGCCCATGACAGCTTGTTGGCATTAATGGTTCGCTGATTGGTGAAACAATTCATCTCCGCCCCCTTCGCGCTGGACCGCATCAGGTTCGGGATAGCCACCGCCGCGAGCATGCCGATGATGGCCACGACGATCATGATTTCCACCAAGGTGAAACCCCTCGAAAAAGCAAACTTTCTGTTCATCACTCCTCTTGGACGCCCTATAACACAGACGCGCCCCTTTGGCAACTGTTACGCTTTTGATGCGTCCTTGGTTACGCAGCAGGTGCAATCGCTAAGCCAGTAACCCGGCTCCATCTCAACCAATTCCGGCACGCGCAAGGTGCATTCATCGCCGACTCGCACCGGGCAACGGGGGGCAAAGGCACAGCCGGGTGGTGGATCGATGGGGCTGGGCACATCCCCTTCCAAAACTTGGCGCTCCGGCACATGCGTAGGGTCCGGCACGGGAATGGCGGAAATAAGCGCCTTCGTATACGGGTGCCGCGGATTCTCGTAAACCCTCGCCGAGTCACCCATCTCCACCAGCTTGCCCAAGTACATGATGGCGATGCGGTCGCTGATGTGTTTCACCACCGCCAGATCGTGCGAAATAAACAGGTAACTCAGGCCCAAATCGCGCTGCAATTCCATCAGCAGGTTCAGGATCTGGCTCTGGATGGACACGTCCAGCGCACTCACCGGCTCATCACATATAATCAACTTGGGCTTCAGCGCCAATGCCCGCGCGATGCCGATGCGCTGCCGTTGCCCTCCGGAAAATTCAAACGGATACCTCTGCGCCGCCGCAGGCGGCAAGCCTACCTTGGCGAGCAGATCCGCCACCCATTGCCGGCGCTCCTCGCGCGTCCCCATCTGGTGAATCACGAACGGCTCCTCGATGATTGCTCCCACCGTGTGGCGCGGGTTGAGGCTCTCGTATGGATCCTGAAAGATCATCTGGATTTCGCGCCGGAAGGGCTTCAATTCCGATCGCGACAACCCCTCCAACTCCGTGCCCTCAAACTTCACGCTGCCGCCCGTGGGCTCATAAAGCCGCGCAATCGTCTTGCCCAGCGTGCTCTTGCCACAACCGCTCTCGCCCACGAGTCCAAGGGTTTCGCCCGGAGCAATCGACAAGCTCACGCCATCGACCGCCTTGCACGACGCCACCGCCCGCCGAAAGATGCCTCCCTTCACCGGGAAATGCATCTGCAGGTGATCCGTCTCGAGAATGGGTTGGCCGTTGTTCATGCGCGTGTACAAACCGGACAGGCTTCCACCCAATGACCCGGGGCAATCTCCTCAAACGGCGGCCGTTCGGTTAGCAAATGTCCCTCGTGCTCACGCCCACTACGGGGAGCAAAACGGCAGCCGGCTTTCAATTCACTCAGCGAAGGTACCATGCCCTCGATAATGTTCAGCTCGGTCTTAGGCTTGCCGTCCAATCGCGGAATGGAATTGAGCAACCCCTGAGTATAGGCATGGCGTGGATTGGCAAAAACCTCCTTCGCCGCAGCCCGTTCAACCACCCGGCCAGCGTACATCACGCAAACCTCATCGCAAGTCTCGGCGATCACGCCAAGATCATGGGTGATCAGCATCACGGACATGCCGAGGTCGCGCTGGAGGTCGTTAATGAGCTGGAGAATCTGCGCCTGAATGGTGACATCCAGCGCGGTGGTCGGCTCATCGGCAATGACCAGCTCCGGACCACAGGCCAAAGCCATGGCAATGACCACCCGCTGCCGCATGCCACCAGAAAGTTGATGGGGGTATTCAGTCACGCGAATTTCCGGCGACGGAATGCCAACCTGTCCGAGGATATCGATGGCCTTTTGCCAGGCTTCATCGGGCTCAAGGTCGTTATGCTCGGTGAGCACCTCGCAGATTTGTTTGCCGATCCGATGCACTGGATTAAGCGCGGTCATCGGCTCCTGGAAGATCATGCTGATGCGGTTGCCGCGAATGGAACGCATTTTTCCCGACTCGGCAGTGACGAGATTTAGGCCGTCAAACAACACCTCGCCGCCGAGGATTTTGCCCATCGGCTGGGGCAACAGTCGCATGATACTCATGGCGGTGACGCTCTTGCCGCAGCCACTCTCACCGACAATGCCGAGCGTCCTGCCCTTATGAACCTCAAAACTGATGCCATCCACTGCAGTAACCTGTCCGTCGTCCGTATCGAACGCGGAAACGAGGTTGCAGACCTGAAGCAACAGCTCGGTTTCGGAGGGGGCAGATTCGGCCACGGTGCGTGCTATTTGCGGTATTGGGCGTGAACCTTGACAACCTTTTGAAAGGTCTTACCGCCCTTCTTGGCGTCCAGCGTGACCTTTTTGTCGGCGGAATCAATCCAGTGCACATGGAATTCCTCCCAGTCGCGGCTTTGCTTCACGTTAAAGGTTTCCGGCCATTTAACCCAGCGCCAGTAGCCAACGCGATACCACGGCTTAGACCACGCGGGGATGAAACCGGCATGATCGTGCAATTTCTCGATAAGTTGATGTGACAACTGGGTTATCTCGCCAAGATCCGAAGCTTCGCGGTATTTCTTGATCAAGGCATCAATCTCGCGATCCGCAGTGACGGTGGCGTTGTTGGTATTTGGCTTCAGGTTGAGGCTAACCTTAAGAGTGCCGTCGGCGTTGTATTTGGTGTCGCCCTCTTCCTTGTAGGCGTTATCCGAGTGGTACGGCTCCCAAAAGCGCGGATATAATTCCACCGAGTTGTTCAGGCCACCAAACACAATCTCGTGGTTCTTTTCATCGGCCTTCTTCCAGCCTGCGGTAAGCTCGAGAATTTCAAGGTTCAACTCAACACCCGCTTTTTTTGCTTCCTGCTTCAAGACCGTAAGCAATGAGGTGAAGCGCTTGTAGCCGGTGGAAACAGTGAAGGACAGTCGCTTGCCTTCGGCATTTTTCAGGATACCATCCGTGCCGCGCTCGTTGAAGCCCGCCTTCGCAAAGGCTGCCTCGGCTTTCTCCACGGAAAATTCACGCACCTTCACATTGTCGTTGCTCCGCCCGCCGTAACCATCGGCCACCGTTTGCATACGCTCGAAGTCACCGTGGAAAATCTCCTTGTTCACCAGTTCCCAATTCATCGCGTGGTGCAGTCCATGCCGGATATGCTTGTTGTCCAGCAACGGCTTGGAGCAGTTAATGCGCAACGCCCATGTAGGGCGCGGGATGTCATTGTAAAACTGCACCTTGTGGATGTACCCACCTGCCACCTCGGGCGCATCATGTGGTAGTTTCTCATACCAATATTCCGGCAGACTCAATCCGTGCCAGTCCAGCTCGCCCTTGCGGAACAACTCGAAGACCTTTGCTGGTTCCCGCACCACGGTGACGCGGATTTTGTCGGGGTTGAAGCGGTTCCTGTAAAATTTCTTATCCGAGGCCCACCAATCCGCCACCCGCGTGAGCGTGATGGATACACCGTCCTTAATGTTTTCCTTGCGCACCTCATACGGCCCCGCCGTCGGCTCAAAGGTAAACTTGTACTCCTTCAAGTACCCTTCATCAATCTCCTCGTAATGATGCTCTGGCACCGGACGAATGTTCACCTTGTGCACCACGTCCGGCTTGGCCTTGTAATAGGTCAACGAAAGTGTGCGGCTGTTGTAGATGGTGATGTTCTTAAATTTCTCATTGTCATAATGGTCGTTGTACCACGGTGCCTTGATGTGCTTGCTGCGCATGAAGTAAAAGTGAAAGAAAAAATCCGATACCCGCACTGGCTCGCCATCGGAGAAGCGCGCATCAGGATCCAGCTCGAAAAACACCGTGCGCTTGTCCTCACTCACCGCCCAGCGCTTGGCAATGGCCGGGTAATACCCATCGGACTCGGGATGATTATCCACCAATCCCAATGCATTGTTGTCCAGAATATGCCTGCGAAACGAGCCACTGGCGTCCGGGCCAACAAAACAAAGAGTGCGAGGCCAATCACCCGTATGCACATTCATTGTGCCACCACGCTTGGCGTTGGGCGAGCTGAATACCGGCTCGTTGCTGCCGTCTTCCCATTTTAGACCCTTTGGAATGTCGGTGGTGGCCTTGATAGCAAAAAAATCAGCATCCGCCCTGTAGAATTCCTTTACCTCTTCAACCGAGGGCAGCGTGGTCCACGTGACTTCAGTAACCGGCTCGTTTCTCTGCTTGGCCTTGGCCCTGCCGTTGCCACCACCGGATTTGTCGGACTTGCCACAGCCAACAGACACCACTGCGGCGGCCAGCATTAGCGCGCTGGACTGCATGATTTTTTGAATGGATTTCATGTTATTCGTAGGTTGAAAATTTCTTGGGATCGAAGGCTTCTCGGACTGCCTCGCCGATGAACGTCACCATTGTCAGCACCAAAAAGATGGCCGTCAACGCCGAACCAATGATCCACGGTTTTTCCTTGATAAACTCCTGTCCCAGCCGCAACTGGTGCCCCCAACTCGGTGTGCCTTCGGGCAAGCCGAAGTTTAGGAAATCCAGCGCTGTCACTGAGGAGATCGCCACGGCCACAGTGAATGGCAGAAAAGTGACGAGAGTGGATACGGTGTTGGGCAGTAGGTGCGCAAAGATGATCCGGATTGGACCGGCACCGAGCAGTTGTGCCGCGGACACATAATCCCGTGCTTTTTCCTTATAGGTGGAGGCGCGCATGTAATAAGTCATGCTTGTCCAACTGAAGAGCACCATGATGACCAGCAGCAACAGGATGCGTGTCATCATCCCCACTTTCGCCGGCACCACACTGACCATGATCATGACCATGTACAGGAATGGAATGTTCGCCCAAATTTCCACCACACGCAGCCCAAGCAGATCCGTCCAGCCACCAAAATAGCCCATCAGGCAGCCCAGTGCCGAACTGATGAGAAACACCAGCATCGTGAATCCCAACGCAAAAAGCATCACGATGCGAAACCCATAAAACAACCGCGCCGCAATATCACGGCCGGCCTTGTCTGTACCTAGAAAATGGCGGTGCTCCCAACTAGGTGCAGCAAGAATTTTCACCCCCGCCTTGAAGTTGGACAAGTCGGGTGAGTGCGGGATGGGCGGCATGAGAATCCAGTTGGCCGACTTTTCTTTTTCCCACTTGGCCTGAAGACTGCGGTAATGGACTTCGCCGGTGTATTTCTGTCCGTCGGCGTCGGTTTGCTCGCCAAAAAAAATGCCGCTGCGAAATTCCGATGGCTTGTAAATCCACTTCACCGGATACATGGAAGCGAACACGGGAAAATATGTCCTGCCGTTGTATCGCACGATGAGCGCCTGATCGTTGACGAGCAGTTCACCGAAGAGCGAAACGAATAACGCGCCGGCAAGGAGCAGAAAGGACCAGTAGCCGCGCTTAACGGATTGGAAGCGCTTTAGCTTGCGAATGGTGAGTGGATTGAGCTTCCAGTTCATGGTCAATCAAACCGCACGCGCGGATCCACCGCGGCCATAAGCATGTCGGAGAGGATGTTGCCCAGCAGCATGAGGAATGCCGAGAGCATGAGTACGCCCATGACGACCGGGAAATCGCGGAGAATGATCGCCTCAAAGCCCAGCAGGCCGATGCCGCGAATGTCAAAGATTTTCTCGATGAGGAATGAGCCGGTGACGAACAGCATTACTTGATGGCCGAGGTTGGTGGCAATGGGGATGAGGGAATTGCGCAGGGCATGGCGGCGCACAGCATCGCGATAGGCCACCCCCTTGGAGAGCGCGGTGCGCATGTAGTCGGCGGCGAGGTTGTCCATGAGGTGATTTTTCATGAGCATGGTGACAAAGGCAAACCCGCCGACGAGGTACGCGCACAGCGGCAGTACGGTGTGATGCGCCACATCTTTCACTTTGCCCCAGAAGGTGAGGTCATCGAAATTTATGCTCGTGAAACCGCCGGAAGGAAACCAATCCAATTGAATGGAGAACAGCAAAATGAGTAGGAAGCCCAACACATAGCCGGGGATGGCATAACCCATGAAGATGAGCACGGAGGTGGAATTGTCGAACCACGTATTGTGCTTGATGGCCTTGAAGAAGCCGAGCGGGATGCACACGCCGTACACCACCAACATCGTGACCACGCCAAAGTATGTCGAAATCGGCAAGCGCTCCCAGATGACCTGCTCCACCGGCTTTGAATAACTAAACGACACCCCGAGGTCGCCCTGTAACAGTCCCGAGTAATCTGACCGAAACACCTCCCCGCGCAACATGCCCGGCTTGTCGTTTGGTTTGGGCACCACCTCGCGCCACATCCAGTTGCCCTCGAACACCTCCGGGTTGGTGATCACCACCGCATTTGCCCTATCCCGCTCCATCCGCATGCGTTTCTTCTTTGGATCATCCTGTGCTAGGCGCATACGCACGCTGCTCTTCATTTCGCCCGGCTCAAACTCCACCTGCCGGTGCCCATTTTCGCGCGGCCAAAGCCCCAGCCAAATGAAATAAGAGGTAACCACAGGTTTGTCCAAGCCGTAATAACGCTCCAGATCTTTCTTCTGCTCTTCGTCCAGTAGCCCCGATTCTGCCGGGCCGCCGCTGGTGCCACCGGTGCTTTCCCCGCCCATCTGCTGCATCTGCATCATCGCCTGCTCAATGGGGCCACCCGGAGCCGCGCGAGTTACCAGAAACACCATAAAAGAAATACCCAGCATGGTGGGGATCAGCAGCAGGAATCGTCTGATGAAATAATCACGCATCGCTCGATTTCGGCGAGCAGATTGACAAATCAACCGGTGAACACCAGCCAAATCGATCAAACGCATCGACATGACCCCTACCTTGCCCCACTCTCACCCCGTGCAGAAGCTCACCCTCGGCCATTCGCCTGATCCCGACGATGCCTTCATGTTTTACGCGTTGGCCAAGGACCTCATCGATCAACGCGCCTACGCCTTCGAGCACATCCTGCAGGATATCCAGACGCTGAACGAACGCGCCACGCGCGGCGAGCTGGATATCAGCGCCATCAGCATCCACGCCTACGCCTATGTGAGCGACCAATACGCCCTGCTCCCCAGCGGCGCCAGCATGGGCGATGGCTACGGCCCGATGCTCGTGGCCAAGGAAAATTTCTCCAAGGAGGAAATTGCCGGCAAAAAAATTGCCGTTCCCGGCAAAATGACCAGCGCCTTTCTGGCGCTGCAATTGTGGCTTGGCCGGCCAAAGACGGAGTTTGATTACGTGGTTGTGCCGTTCGATGAAATTTTCAACACCGTCAATGCCGGCAACGCCGACGTGGGGCTGATCATTCACGAAGGCCAATTGACGTTCGAGAACGAGGGGCTCGTTTGTTGCGCGGACCTTGGCGTGTGGTGGGGCGAGGAAAACGACGGCCTTCCCCTGCCCCTCGGCGGCAATGTGATCCACAAACGCATCGCCGAGCCCGAGCGGAAGGTGGTGAGCGATCTCCTCACGGAAAGCATCCAATACAGCCTCGACCATCGCCCCGAGGCGGTGGAACACGCACTGCAATATGCGCGCGACATGGGCGTGGAATTGGCCGACCAGTTTGTCGGCATGTACGTAAACCATTGGACACTCGATTACGGCGACAAGGGGCGCGACACCATCACGCGCTTCCTGCATCGCGCCCACGAGGCCGGCCTCATCCCGCACCGGCAGGAACTGGAGTTTGTGGAATGATGAGATACCGGCGGTTTGGCAAAACGGATTTGGAGATGCCCGTGTTCTCCTGCGGAGGCATGCGGTATCAGCACAAGTGGAACGACATCGAGTGGAGCGAGGTGCCCGATGAGGGCCAGAAAAACCTCGAGGCCACCATTCATCGCTCGGTGGAGCTGGGCATCAACCACATCGAAACTGCGCGCGGCTACGGCAGCTCCGAGATGCAGCTCGGCCCCGTGCTCAAGCAAATCCCGCGCGACCAACTGATTGTGCAAACGAAGGTCGCCCCCTTCGCCACCGCCAGGGAATTCCTCGAGACCTTCAACACCTCGATGGATTACCTGCAGCTGGATCACGTCGATCTTCTTTCGCTGCACGGCATCAATAATCAGCAATTGCTCGACTGGTCACTGGGCGAACAAGGCTGCGTCGCCGCCGCGCGCTGGTTGCAAAAGGAAGGCCGCTGTCGGCATGTCGGCTTCTCCACGCACGCCACCACAGACATCATCGTGAAAGCCATCGAGAGCGACGCGTTTGATTATGTGAATCTCCACTGGTATTTCGTCAACGACCTCAACTGGCCGGCCGTGGAAGCGGCAGCAGCGCGCGACATGGGCGTG
>DJHS01000001.1:0-2819 GCA_002433235.1 Verrucomicrobia bacterium UBA6614 | reverse complement strand
GGGTGATCCCTTGATCGAGGCGGACCGGCCGACTGTGGCCAGCATGTTGCGTGATGCCGGCTATCGCACCGGCATGGTCGGCAAATGGCACGTCGGCCTGCGCTACCGCCAGAGCAACGGCAAACCGGCCGCCGCATGGGCAGACGCCGATCTCTCGCAACCGCTGCACACCACGCCGCTGGATCACGGTTTTGATTTCGCGCGGTACACCTCGCGCTCGCATGGCACTTCGGGCCCGGCCGCCAAGCGCAATCGCCCCAATCAAAAGGTAGGCCCGGGCCATCTGCACGGGCGCATTGCCATTGGCGCCACGAAGAACGGCAAACAACTCGTGACCGATGGCGACCACGCTTACGTGCTTACCAAGCTCGGCAGCCGGCATTCCGATCATGCGCTGGAGTTTTTGGATGCCCACGTTCGCGGCAAGGACACGCAGCGACGGCCGTTCTTCCTGTATTACCCCGCCAACTCCAACCACGGCCCGTACACGCCGGATAAGGCGATCGGTGGCAAAGCGGTGGCCGGCGCCGCGCGCACCAAGAGCGGTGAGCCGATGGATGCGCGGCATGATTACATTTACGAAAATGACGTCGCGCTGGGTCGGTTGATGGATTGGTTGGCGGCCACGCCAGATCCGCGCCGGCCCGGCCAGAAGCTGCTTGACAACACACTCGTCATTTTCACCAGTGACAATGGCGCGGAGAAAAATAGCAACATCGCCACCGGCCCGTTTCGCAGTAATAAGGGAAGCTGCTACGAGGGCGGTCATCGCGTTCCGTTCATCGCCGCATGGCCAGCCGGTGGCGCGGGCGATGGTGATGCCAACACGCCGGGTCAGTCGCATGCCTCGATCATCGGCCTCACGGATATGTTCGCCACCTTCGCGGCTATGGCCGGCGCCACGCTGCCGGATTTGGCCAAGGGCGAAAAGGGAGCGGAAGACAGCACAAATGTGTTGCCGGCCTTGCGGGGAAAGACGCTGCGCAATCGGCCGCCTTTGTTTTTCAACGATCACAAGGAAGCCAAGGCCGACCCCGCCGCCGCGGCCATGCGCGTGGAAAACTGGAAACTGTTTTTCGACGCCAGCCTGCTGCGCGAGGGCAAGGCGCAGCCGGTGGAGTTGTACGACTTGGCGGCGGATCCAAAAGAGGAACGCAACCTGATCGAGGATTCCAAGCATCAGCATTTGATTCGCAAGCTGACCTTGACCGCGCTGCGCTACCGCCGCGTGGCCACGCGTTTGGCGGATGTGGCTCCGGTGCGCGCGACCTTTGACTGGCGCTCGGAGGAAGGCGCGGAAGCCGGGGCATTGGCCAAGGCGTTTCACCTCGCCCCGGCCCGTGGCAAAACAGTGACCGACCCCGGCACGGGCCTGCGCATGACGCTGGCCGGTGAGCATGGCGGGAAGTTCTCGATAAACAACCGCGGGCTGGGCCTGGGTGGCGGCAATGTTTTGCAGGTGGATGACGGGCAGGCGTTGCGTGTGGTGTTTGACCGCGATGTGATCGTGGAGTCGGTGGCCGTTGTCGCGGGCAACGGTGTGTGCGGCGGGTTTTATCAGGTGGGCAAGGGAGCGCCGCTGGCGATTTATTGTGTGGACGGCGACAACGATGCCAAGACACAGCACGGGATGATCAGCGACCTCGGCGTGCTGCGCGAAGGCGAGGTGCTTCGGCTGGACAGCAAACCGCACCTCGGCGTGGAAGCCGCCGGCCAATGGCGATTGGGCGCGATCACGGTGCGGATTTTGAAGTGAGACACGGATGACACGGATGACACGGATGAGCACGGATTTGAAAATGAAATGGAATGTTGTGTTGGCGCTGTTGTTTTGGGTGGCGCCGTTGAAGGCGGCGGAGAAGCCAAATGTGCTACTGCTGTTGGTGGACGACCTCAAGCCGGCGATGGGATGCTACGGCGATCGGCACGCGATTACTCCGGCGATGGATGCTCTGGCGGCGCGCGGCATGCGGTTTGATCTGGCCTACTGCAATCAAGCCGTGTGTGCGCCGTCGCGGTTCACGCTGATGCTCGGCTCGCATTCGACTTCCACCGGGCTATACGGACTGGGCAGTCAGTTGCGGCAGGTGTTACCGAATGCGGTGACGATGCCGCAGCATTTTGCAAAGCACGGGTATCGCACGGAGTCGCTGGGCAAAGTGTTTCACATTGGGCATGGCAATCTTGGTGATCCGAAGTCGTTCAGCATTCCGCATTTTCACGACAAGGTGATCGAGTACCTTGATCCGAACAGCACGGACGGCGGAAAGCTCACGCGCGAGGAAGCGCTGTTCACCAATCAAAAACTCGGCGCTATTCGGTCGCTGCCGCGCGGGGCGGCGTTTGAGGCGCCAGAGGCTAAGGATGACGATTACGCCGATGGTCGTGTGGCGGCGGAGACCATTCGCCGATTGGAGGCAGCCAAGGCGCGGCGGGCCAAGGACGGCACACCGTTCTTCATCACCGCCGGTTTCGTACGTCCGCACTTACCGTTTTCGGCTCCTAAAAAATATTGGGACCTGTTCGATCCCACTAAGCTGCCGATGCCGAAGATCAAATCCTTTCCCAAAGACGCGCCACCAGTGGCCCTGAAACGCGCCGGCGAGATTTCCGCCTACACGCCGGTGCCGGTGGACGGCCAAGTGGGCGAGGCACTCACGCGCGAATTGATCCACGGCTACTACGCTAGCACCGCCTACGTGGATGCGCAGATCGGCCGCGTGACAGCTGCACTCAAGCGGCTTGGGCTGGAGGACAACACCATCGTCGTGCTCTGGGGCGATCACGGCTGGCACCTTGGCGACCTCAGCATCTGGACC
>DJHS01000048.1:0-10014 GCA_002433235.1 Verrucomicrobia bacterium UBA6614 | reverse complement strand
CTGATCAACTGCCGCACGCGCTCGGAAGTGAGCGGCGCACCTTCATGTTGAAGGATCCCCTCGGCATCGGCCGATGCACGGGCGATCAATGAGCACGCCATCTCCATCGTGGCTTCCGTGATTTTTTGGACCGCGCGCAGATGTTCGAGCTCTTCATTACTTTTCACGCGCCGCTGCAGCACGCCGTAATCGCCATCGTACTCCAACGTGATGCCCGCCTGCTGCAATTGATGCGCGAAGAGATACGGCAAAGTGCGATCGGCGCGCACGGTTGTCACACCGGCTTGTCGTAAACATTCCGCACCGGCTTGCGCAAGGGCCGTGTCGCGGTCGCCGTCCAGCCCGTCTTCAGGCGTGTAATCCGCCGCACAGCCGATGCGATCGGCCTTGGCCAACCGCTTGGCGCGGTCCATTTCAATATCCCGCACCAACAACACCGTCTCGCCATCCGGAAGCTCGGCGAAAAACGCCGAATCCCCCACGGAAAATTGGATGCGATGAAACAAAGTCATGTTCACCGCCGGCACACCGGCCAGGACATTGGCCGTACTGCTCATTGCCCGCCTTTCATTAAATGCCGAAATTGCCGTGCCATCGCCGGACACAACACCACGCGCGCAGAGGCATCATTCAATTCAACGCAATCCTCAAACCCATGAAAAGCCCGCTTTCGCACACCGTCTGCCGCCGTGCCAACCGACACCATACCAACCAAAAACCAGCCGCAACCCAGCCCAAATGTCATGCGTCACCCTACCGTCATCGTCTTGACTCGACAGTAAAAAAAGCAGCACGACCCGAACCGCACGACCTTTTCTTGATTTAAAAAACACATTTAAACCTTGCCAACACCCTTGATCTCAAGTAGTCACCCCCGCTCACGAGGTTTTCGCGGAGTGCTCTTCACTCCACTTATGCGAATACATTCCGATCCAGGTCAGGCCTGCTTGTCGGTATGGCCTTGGCCGAATAATTCGGCCCTTTCTTTTACTGCGTCCGGCGGAAAAGAAACAATCCAGACCGGACCGGAAAAAATGAATACTGAATCCCGCACCAAGCGGAAACGCCAAATCTCCGCCAAACGGCCCCATCGTCGCCATGCGCGATCTCAGGGCAATTCACCGCATAACCCGCGCCACCTTTCACGTGCGGGAATGAATGAAGCATTCCCGCAAGACATCGCAGAGCGCCCTGCCAAGTCCAAGAAACCCACTGGCCGACCCCACGGTGCTTTTGGCACCTTGATCCCCTTACTCCAACGAGCGATTTCCAGCGAAGGCTATTCGGATCCCACGAAAATCCAAACCGAATGCATCCCTCCCATTCTCGATGGCAATGACGTGATTGGCAGCGCTCAAACCGGCACCGGCAAGACCGCCGCCTTTGCCCTGCCGCTCCTTCAGCAATTGTCCTTTGAAACACGCCGTCCCAGCAGCCGCACTCCGCGGGCGTTGATCCTAGCCCCCACCCGCGAACTTGCCGCCCAGATCGGTGACAGCCTCGCAACCTATGGCCGGTTTCTGAACCTCACCCACACTGTCATCTTCGGAGGTGTAAACCAATACCGGCAAGTCAAGGCCATGCACCGCGGCGTGGACGTGCTGGTGGCCACACCCGGCCGGTTGCTGGACCTGATCAACCAAGGGCACATCCAGTTGGATCATGTGGAAATATTTGTGCTGGATGAAGTGGATCGCATGCTCGACATGGGCTTTATCCCCGACATCGAGCGCATTCGCACGCTCCTCCCCGACGAACGGCAGACCTTGTTTTTCTCCGCCACTATGAACGCCAAGATGGAAACACTGGCTCGCTCCATGGTCCGCAACCCCGTGCGCATCGCTATCGAGCCCAAGGCTCCCACTGTCGAGCGTATCGAGCAAGCTGTCCTGTTTGTCCACCAAAAACAAAAGGACAAGCTACTGCTCGAACTGCTGGAATCCACAGAAGGCGGCAAGGTGATTCTCTTTACCCAGATGAAACATCAGGCCAATCGCGTGGCTGAAAAACTGGACCAAGCCGGCATCCGTAGCGCGACCATTCACGGCAATAAATCTCAGGCCGCCCGCACGCGCGCGTTGGAAGGCTTCAAACAAAACCGTTTCCGCGTACTGGTCGCCACCGACGTTGCCGCCCGAGGTCTGGATGTGGATGACATCACTCAAGTGATCAATTACGACCTGCCCATGGAATCAGAAACCTATATTCACCGCATTGGCCGCACTGGACGCGCCGGCATGGATGGTCAAGCCTGGTCCTTCTGCACCGCCGAAGATCGCTCGCTCCTGCACAGCATTGAAAAGCTTCTGGGCCGCCCCGTCCCCGTTGTGCTGGATCATCCTTATCATTCGGAAGAAGCCAGCCACTCCAGGCTACCCGCACCGAAAAATTTTGGTCGCCAACAAAACCGCAGCCCGCGCCGACCCGGAAAATTCCGCAGCACGCGCCGCCCTCGCCGCCACAAACGCTCAAAACGCTAAGGTGATTAGTTCCGAAAAACTGGCCTAAGAAATTGCAAACTTCCGCGTTGTTGCGGCTAAGGATCAAGCGCTTCCCAACATTGGGGCAATCTTGTGCGCCTCCATTGAAAATCAGTTGTTGGTGGGCCGGCTGCCACGGGGGAGATCGCTGCGCTTGGGAACGAGTTTCAGCCCCCTTTCGGTGACTTCCCATGTGGTAATCTGCGCGGTGGCGGTGGTGCGGCCGAGTTCCTTGCCATCCGGATCGTATATCACCCAATGGTGGCCGATGTAGGTGTTTTGTGCATAGCCCGCGCCGGGTTGAAGTCCGTTGCGGTAGGTTTCAAGTTCGCCACCGAAGTTGACCCAGCGGATGGTTACGGGCGTTTTGGTGCGATTGACAAATTGGATCTCGGTTTGGGTCGCAGTGTGCTGAATTTCCACGCGCGGGATGATTTCCCGCAAGTCAGCCACCTCGAAAACATACAGCGGTTGGTTGTTGTTCAAATTGATCTCACGCAAAAGAGGCAGCGTGGCAAGGGCCTTAAGCTTGCGAATTTGGTTGCCGGTAAGGTTCAACGTGCGCAGGTTTTTAAGGCCGGACAGCGGGGCCAACTCGGCAATCTTGTTATTGTCGAGATCCAGTTCGGCGAGATTGTGCAAACCCGCGAGGGGTCGAATGTCGGTGATTTGATTTTGCTGGAGCTTCAGGGATCTGAGATTTTTCAGGCCAGCGAGCGGAGTTAGGTTTGTGATTTTGTTATTGGAAAGGACAAGGCTCTCGAGGTTGACCAGGGTGACTAGGGGCCGAAGATCAGAAACCTGACATTGCGACAAGTCCAGATGACGCAGTTCGCGCAAGCCAGCCAAGGGTTGAAGGGACGCGGGTTGGCTGCCGGAAAGAACGAGGGATCGCAATCTGGTCAGCCCAGCCAAACCGCCAAGGTCTTTTGTCTGGCTGTGCCAGAGGGAAAGAGACTCGAGTTGTTTCAGCGCAGCCAACGGACCAAGTCCGGGCGCCTTGTTTCCGTCCAGACTCAAGACACGAAGCCTGACACACTGGGCCAAGGGCGAAATGTCCGTGACCTGATTCCGATCAAGGTGCAGGGTTTCGAGTTGCCGCATTGCGGCCAAGGGGGCGAGGTCCGTCAGCCTGTTGTTGTGCAACCAAAGCTGGCGCAGATTTACAGCGGGAGCAATCGGGGCGAGATCTGTGATGTTCTTGTTGGCCAATCCCAAGCGTGAGACTTTCTGGAGGTCGGCCGATGAAAGATCGCCCTCGGGCTTGGCAAGGGCACCGCGAAACGCATCCTCGATGGCTTTTTTGGCCGCAGCATTGTTGGGAGGCGCGGCACTGGAAACTCCGCCCAGAAGGAAAAAAGCCGGAAGCGCCAGTTGTAAAATCCGCCGCACGCCCGCCATCATACTTGTTGGCCATAAAATTGCCACCGGAAATCGTCCCTTGTCCGCAATGACGGCTTGATCGAAAACCGCGAACACAGGAGAATCCGGCGGTTCGAATCCATGGGTCATGAAACGTCTCGCGGGATTCATCATCGTTTGTTTGGCACTGTCCTTCGCAGTGTGGGCTGATCGTGTCTACACACGCACTGGGCAAGTGTTGCGAGGGAAGGCGGATTTCGCCACCGACGGCTCCGTGTCCGTGGGCACCAGCAAGGTGCCCGCTGCCAGTTTCCATCGCGCCCAGTTGGATGCCCCCGCCACCAAATCTGGCCTTCGGGGCGTCACCTTCAAGACCCATCTTGGCGAATGGGCCAAACTGGAGGATTTCCGACAATTGCCGGTGGACCTGAGCGGCAGATTGCCCAGTGACCATCTCAACTTGGAAAGCGCCGGCCATATCTTCAATTTCAAGATGGGCGACTCGCTCCTGCGCTGGACCTCCCCGCTGGTCGAGCAAAGGCCTTTTATCGTCAGCACCACGGCCACGGCGCTAGGTGGGGATGGTGTGATTCTCGCCCATGGAGGCAATCGGGAAGGCTACGCCATTTATCTCAAGGGCGGGTACCTGCATTTTGTGCTGCGCATGGAAAACCAAATGATCACCGCGCGCGACGAAACCCCCATGCCGATGAACCGACCGGTGAAAATCACCGCCGCTCTGCGCCGGGACTTCAACCTGCAACTCACCGTCGACGGCCGCGAAGCCGCACTGACCCCAGCCCCCGGCCTTATTCCCCGCCAGCCGCTGGAGGGAATCAGTGTTGGATTTGATCAACGCCCGACTCTCGTTGGCCATTATCCCGCCGACAACCACTTTCAAGGCACCCTCGAAAATGTGCAGGTTCGACTCATGGGCCGCGCGCGTATTTACACGGGCCAATTGCACATTGTCACCCCGGGCCGATACACGTTCAAAGTAACCACCGACGCAGCCACACGCCTTGAAATTGGCGGCCGAAGAGTGCTTGGCCACGACAACCCCACCACCCCCACGCCCCTTAACGGCTCTCTGGACCTTGCCGCTGGCAGCCACGAGTTTAGGCTCGTCCATGCGCAACTCAATACCCCACGCACCAACCCCAACAGCACGCAGCAATTCTTCCCCCTCCAATGGGCCGGCCCCGGCATTCCGCAGCCCGTGCCCGTCCCACACACACCCGCGCCCACTTGGTATCCCGGCGACATCGCCCTCCCCACTGCCGGCGTTCTCACCACCGATGGCTCTTTCATCGCCAAGACAGTCGAGACTGCTGATTCCGACCGTGTTTACTTCAGCGATGAAAGCAGCACCATTCGGTTCAACGTGAGCATGATTTTCTTTCGGCCCATCACGCTGTTTGAAGCGCGCAAGCTCGCTGACAAACCCGCCGGCATCCTCGAACTGGACGGCACTTTCACCGAGTGCCGACTGCGCAAGATCGAGCACAACACCCTCAGCGCCAGCTCCGTCCTGTTTGGGTTGCGAAAATTCAAGCCCGGCATCGACGCCGTCGCCATGGTTCTGCGCCCCGCGCTCAAGCCCCTCCCCGGCCCCACCGTAAGCCTCCATGATGGCTCCATTTTAAACGTTCGGAAATACATCGTCCAAAATGCCAAGATCACACTCACTGGCACTGGCCTGCCTCGGAAAGAATTCCCCTTGTCACAGGTAGCCACGATTCACACCGACCGGCTCCCGCACCCCTTCCAAACTGCCGAAGCCCGCTGGGAAAGCCACTCCGAACTGGGCCATCATTTCCTTGGTGAACGGCATCGAAAAATCGAAGCCATCCTGAAGCAATACAAGGACTGGCAACTCCGCCAAGCCGCAGGCGAACGTGCCTATCACGAGGCTATTCGAAATTTGCCCGATGCTGAAAAAGCTGCGGCCGAGGCACTGGCCCGCCTTGAAAAAGTGCGCCCGCCTTACGAGGCCGTTGCCCCTGGCGTCCAACTCAAAGCCAAGGCTTACGAACAAACCCGGGCCACTTTCGCCGCCGCCGAGAAGAAACTCGACGACGATTGCTCCCGCAACGCCCAAGCCCATCAGGCCCTGCAATCCGCCATTGAGTCCCGGCTCAATCCTTCCCTTCAAAAACTGGCCGAAGCCAACTGGGACATCATCCTACACTCTCGGGAACCCATCAACCAAGGCCAGCTCAACGGCGCTCGATCAAGACGAGACGCCGCCCTGCGCAACCTTGATGCCGCCAATCGCGACATCGCCAATTTGAGACAGAAATATCGGGAAGTCATCAAAGCCGGTGCCCCGGCCCATGAAGCTGAATTCACCGCCCGCAATGCCGAGGAAGCAGCTTGGGAAATTCATCACCAAGCACAACTGGAACTCGCCAAGGTAGGAGTGGATTACGACCCTGCCTACGCCGACTATACCCAAAAAAAGTCCCACGCCGATCACATGCGCAATCAACACGCCCACTCTCAGCGCGAAATCGAAAACGCAAAAGCGAAACTCGAGGCCCTCAAGCCCACACTCCAGCTTCTGGCCAAGCCTTGATTCTCGGCTGAATACACCCGGCCACAAAAACCGTGCAGCAAAACGAACGGCGATCTACCGTGGTTAGCCTGAAATTGAACCTAAAAAGAAAACGGCCACTCAAGAGCCAAGGGATACCAAAGCCTCGAGTGGCCTGCCAATTTCTTCCAGCACTCCCGAGAGAACACTTTCCAAATCCGGCCAGCGGGCGCCTAACTCCTCAATCCACGCTCCCGAAGGTGCGCCTCATGCGAACCGCCTTCCCGAAGGCTTGCAGTTCAGCGGTACTCGCCGCCCTCTTGAACCGCCCCGAAGGGTTGCTCAATGTTGATAAAATAACTGCAAAACGCGGTTAAACAAGGTGGAGTTATTCAAATTTGTTCACAGGTTATCCACTGTTTAGCGGCTCTTTGAAGCCGCTTTTCATGGCTGGACGGCCGCCCATAACGCACTTGCACATCCCGATCAAACACCCAAACTACGTGCCAGTGAGGCATCCTCAGCAGCCAATTTGGTGGTTCGTTTGTATCGTTCTTGGATGCTTTTTCACACCATCTACGCACGCCGTCCAACCGACGGTCACACAGCATGATATTCAGCCGTTGATGATGCTGCGGTGCACCGTTTGCCATGGGCCGCGCAAGCAGGAGGGAAAACTGGATCTGCGCACGCGTGAGGGGATGTTGCGCGGCGGAAAGTCGGGGCCGGCGATTGTGCCTGGCAAGCCGAAGGAAAGCCTCGTCCTCAAAAAAATTCACGCCGGCGAAATGCCGCCGCGGCGCAAGGTGGTGCAGGCGAGCGTGAAGCCGATGGAGCCACGCGAGATCGCGCTGCTCACCAAATGGATCGAGCTTGGCGCGCCCGTGGGCGAGACGCCGAAGCCGAAGCCGTATCCCATCAAAAAAACGGATCGCGAGTTTTGGGCATTCCAAAAACCGCAACGACCCGCAGTGCCGGCGATCGAAAGTCGGAATTCGAAAATCGAAAACCCCATCGACGCCTTCATCGAGCAACGCCTCCAACGCGCCGGGCTCACCTTGGCTCCGCGCGCGAATCGGCAGGTGCTGATTCGCCGCGCCACTTACGATCTCACCGGCCTGCCGCCCACGCCGGAGGAGGTGCGCGCGTTTGTCGCGGACAAGGCACCCGACGCCTACACGCGGCTGATCGACGGTCTACTGGCCTCGCCCCGGTACGGCGAGCGCTGGGGCCGCTACTGGCTCGATCTGGCCGGTTATTCGGATTCCGATGGCGGGCAGAATTCCGATCCCATCCGCGAGCATGTGTGGCGCTATCGCGATTACGTCATCGACGCTTTCAATGCCGACAAGCCGTACGATCAATTTTTGCGCGAGCAAATCGCCGGCGACGAACTGGCCAAGCCCGGCAGCATTCCCGATGACCAACTCGCCGAGCATCTCGTCGCCACCGGTTTCCTGCGGCTGGGCACGGACTATTCGTTTGCCAACATCACCGCCTTCGTGCCCGACCGGCTGGAGGTGATCGATCGCGAGATGGAGGTGCTCACCGGCGGCGTGATGGGCCTCACGCTCAAGTGCGCCAAGTGCCACGATCACAAGTTCGATCCGGTGCCGCAGGCCGATTACTTTCGCCTGCTGGCCATCTTCAAGGGCGCGTTGGACGAGCACGACTGGATGCGCCCGCGCGACGGCAGCGGCGGCTCCAGCTACAACGTCGCCTGGCCCACGCGCCTGTTGCCCCTGCCCGGCGCGCATGCCAAATGGGCGGCCGACAAAAAACGCATCGACAACGCCATTGCCAAGCTCAAGGCCGACGGCGGCGAAAAGAAAAATGCCGACGCCATCAAAAAGCTCAACACCGAGCGCACGCCCGAGCCGATGGCGCGCGCGTTGTGGGATCGCGGTGCGCCCTCGCCCCAGTACATTTACACGCGCGGCAATTACCTGCGCCCCGGCGCGATGGTGCAGCCAAAGCCGCCAATTATCCTCGGCGGTCAGTACGCCCCCATTTCGCCCTGGCCTGGGGCGGACAAGACCGGCCGGCGGCTGGCCTTTGCGCAGTGGCTGACGCGCCCGGAACATCCGCTCACCGCGCGCGTGATGGTCAATCGCCTGTGGAAACATCACTTCGGCCGCGGCCTGGTCAGCACGCTGGACAACTTCGGCAAGGCCGGCGCGCGGCCGACACATCCGGAGTTGCTCGACTGGCTCGCCACGGAATTCACCCGGCGCGGCTGGAGTCTTAAAACGATGCACCGGCTGATGATGACCTCCGCCACCTATCAGCGGGTCAGCGCCGTCACCGAACTCCACACGCAGCGCGATCCCGACAACGCCCTGCTCTCGCGCATGCCGCTCACCAAGCTCGATGCCGAGGCCTTGCGCGATGCGTTCCTGTTTGTGGCCGGGCAGTTGATTGAAAAGAATCGCGGCGGCAAACCCGACGGCATCAAGGGCCGCGCCGACGGGCTCGTGAGCATCCCGCGCGGCGCGAATGGCTGGCGGCGTTCCGTTTACGTCCAGCAACGCCGCACCGAGATGCCGACCTTTCTGACCACCTTCGACCTGCCGCGCATGGAGCCCAACTGCATCGAGCGCCCGCAATCCACCGTCGCCCCGCAGGCGCTTCATCTTTTGAACGATGCCACCGTGCACGAAATCGCCGGCCATTTCGCCGAGCGCGTGATGAAGGAGGCCGCCGATGAAACCGCCCAGCTCACCCGCGCCCATTGGCTGGCCTTTTCGCGCGCGCCGTCCAAGGCCGAACTGCAACTCACCACCGCTGCCCTCCACCAATTGAAAGCCAAATGGAAAACCGACCTCGGCGACAAAGCCACGCCCGAGGCCGCCCACCAAAAGGCACTCACCAACATTTGCCGCGCGCTGTTGAACGCGTCGGAGTTTCAATATGTCGACTGACGCCGCCCATCTCACACGCCGCGATTTTTTCTCATCCGTCTCCGGCGGCATGATGGGCGGGGCGTTGCTGTCACTGCTGGAAGGCGAGGCCGAGGCGGCGCCGTTGCAGCCGCACTTTGCGCCCAAGGCCAAGTCGGTTATTCACCTGTTCATGAACGGCGGACCGAGCCAGATGGATTTGTTCGATCCCAAGCCGGAGCTGGACCGGCTGCACGGCCAGTCGTACTTCAACGAAATCGCCGGCGAAGTGGAGAACCCGCAGGACGCCGGCTCGATGATGCGTTGCCCGTACACCTTCGCGCAATACGGCCAATGCGGCATGCCGGTTTCCGACGTGATGCCGCACCTTGCAAAGTGCGTGGACGACATCGCCTTCATCCGCTCGATGCACACCACGAATCTCACGCACGAGCCGGCGTTGTTCATCGCGCACAGCGGCCGCATGCAGCCGGGCTTGCCGACCCTCGGTGCGTGGGTGAGCTACGGGCTCGGTTCGGAAAACCGCAACCTGCCCGCCTACGTCGTGCTGGAGGATCCCGGCAAGTTGCCCGTCAACGGCACGCAAAACTGGCAGGCCGGTTTCCTGCCTCCGCAACATCAGGGCACCCGCTTCCGCGCCACCGGTGCCCCGGTGCTCAACCTCAAGCCCGCCTTTAATCAACCCGAGGCCGTGCAAACCCTTGAGCGCGACCTCATCGCCAAGCTCAACGCCGCC
>DJHS01000034.1:29067-33563 GCA_002433235.1 Verrucomicrobia bacterium UBA6614 | reverse complement strand
GACCGCAGCCACTCGCCCACATTAGCGTTGATGGGCAGGTGAAGGTTGTTCAACAACACCACCGCGCCCGCCGTGGGGTTGGTGGAGCCCACCGGCATTCCAGGCGCGTTGTTCCATGCATGGTCCGGCGTCTCCANNGCCAGCAGCCCGTAAAACGTGTACTCGCAATCGATGAAATCATCCGCCCAGTGTCCGTGGAATCCTCCGTCCGCATCCCAAAGCGAATCGACAAAATCGAGGCATCGCTCCGTTTCATCCCCGCTTAAACGCGCCTCCAATGCCGCCAGGGCATGCAACGCCGTGGCGGTGGATAGCAAATCCGGCATCGGCGCATCCGGCACGGCGACGAAACCGCCCTGTGCGTGCAGCCGTGACCGCAGCCACTCGCCCACATCCGCATTAATGGGAAGATGCAGATTGTTCAACAACACCACCGCGCCCGCCGTGGGGTTGGTGGAGCCCACCGGCATTCCAGGCGCGTTGTTCCATGCATGGTCCGGCGTCTCCAGGCGCTTGAGGCTTTGCAAAATGCGCAACGGTTTTGGCGGCAGCTTGCCCATGTCGTGATACGCCCCCAGCGCGAGGAACGATCCATAGGCCGTTCCGTGCTCCTTCGCCGGGTCGTTGTCCCAACCCCCGCAAGGCTTGCGAAATTCCTCCAGTCGCTTCAGCAAAGCTGATCGCAACCCGCGCGGCATTCGGTCCCGCCCGATCGCACCCCAGCAGCGAATAAGGCAACTCAAGTGAACCAAGTCCAGCTCTTCCCCTTCCTCGTGCGACTTTAAAAAATCCTCCACACTTTCGCCATGCGCAGCGGCATCAAATACCGCCAGCCCATCCAGCCCGAACACCGTGTAATAGAGATCGCTCTTCCCTTCACGATCTTTGAAACCTCCATCTGCATTCTGCTGCCCTTTTATGAATTCCAACACCAACGGAGCCGCATCGCCCAATACCTTGGGTGCTACTCGCGCCACTTGAAGCATTTCCAAGCGGAGACTCATGGAGAGTGGGAAGCTAGGCCGATACCGGTGCGCCGTTGCCGTTGCGGACCTTGTCCAGCTCGCTGACCTGCTGGACCTCGCTGCACCAGCCCTTGATTTCGGTTTCGTTGAAAATCTTGCCGATAACGCGCCGGAGAAGGCCCTTGAGGTTGGCGTTTTCCAGATCGCGAAGCGAGCGGATGGCTTCTTCCTTGTAGGTGGCCAGCAGCGTGTCGGCGCGTTCGGGGGTGTCGAGTTCGTTGTACATCGCCTCGATGTCGGCGAAGGTCTTGCCCTCGGGGAGTTGCCGGTGCCAGACGGAGGCCAGAGTTTCCTTGGCATCATCCTTGGCGCGCTCATGGGCGATGGCCAGGAGCAGGCTGGGCCGCAGGCCGGCGAGGTCGTTGGTCTCGCCGTCGGTGCCGAGGTCAGACAAATCGTCTCGAATTTGATACGCAATCCCGAGGTTTTCGCTATAGGCGGCGAGAATGTCGCTGACTTCCTCGTGGGCTTCTTCACCCGCATAAATGGCGCCGAGGCGCAGAGCTACCTCGAAGGCAGGGGCGGTTTTCTTGCGGAAAATGTCGAGCACCTCAGTGGACTTGAGCGGCGAGGGTTTCTGCTGCCACACCAGCTCGGCGCCTTGCCCGCGGCAGAGTTGACGCTGTCCGGTTGCAGCGGCTTGGAGCATGGCAGCACGCTGGCCGGCGCTGGCAGTACTCTCGCCAATAAGCCGGTAGCCTTCGCCAATAAGCAGGTCGCCGGCATTCAACGCCACCGAAAGGCCGTGTTCCTCGTGCAGGGTTTTCTCGCCGTAACGCTCGGTGTCATTATCCTCAATGTCATCGTGGATGAGCGAAGCCTTGTGGAAACACTCAATAGCGATGGCAATCTTTCTGATATCCTCCGGCAACGGTCCGCCCGTATCGTCGCGCAGGGCTTCGAAGGCGGCCACGGTAAGAAACGGCCGCCAGCGTTTTCCGGCGCGGCCTAGCCACTCACGCGCGATGGCCTCCGTCTCGCCCTCGCCCTCGCCCATGACGTTGGCAAGCGACTCGGGCACGAACCAGCTATCCACCTCATTGCGCAGCGCGGTAAGGTCTAGTCGGCGCGTCTTGTCGTCGCTGGTCAGGTGGATGTAATCCCAAATCCAATCCTCATCGACGGTCGTGTCGATGCAGTCATCCTGCAGCAGCGGGATGGCCACGCCGGGCACAGCCGCAGCCTCCATGTACGGGAACGCGCGCTCCAAAACCGGGATGCAGCTGACGCCGACGATGGCGTCCACCTTGCCCGTCTGGATGAGGCTCATCACGATCGCGCTGCCCTCGGCAACCAACGCCGCGTAGCCAAGGCGCTCTGCCTCCGCTTGCAAATCCTGAATGGTGCACAGGCCGCAGCTTTTACAAAGCAGGCCAAACTCGTCGAACGGTGCCGGGCAACGGCTCTCCACGCGCAGGCACTTGGGCATCAGCAGCAACCGCCGTTCGTACGGGATGCTTGCCAGCGTCTCACGCCACAGCTCGTTGTTGATGAGCACACCCACGTAATCGCGGTAAATTTCCTTCCAACCCATCGCGGCCACCAGTTGATCCGCGTGCTCCTTCAGCTCTGCCAGCGGCGCGGGTGGCGCCAGCGTCTGCTCCGCCACATAATGCCTTACTGCCTTCAACACCGTCTCGCGCTCGGCGCGGGTCTGCGGGATGTTCTCACGCGGTGGCCGCGGCGCGCGCTGCGGCACGGCGCGAGGAATCTTCAATGTCGCGTCAGCGGCTTTGGATGTAGTGGTGGCGGTCGACATGCTCAAAAAACCGGCCGTGGCCGGGTGTCTGGTGTACTCGGGCCGGTGATTCTGCGGAGACGCAGGAGCCGTGTCGACCCAAAAGTCACGCCTGAAGAAAAGACGATCTTGCTCTCCAGACTGTTACCAAGGGTTGTTTTTCCGCAGCCACTTCTCCACGTCTGCGTCAATCTTCCTGAGGACATCATTCATCTGACGCAGGTTGCCCGACACCCCTTCAAAAGTGAACTGCAGCGTGTCCGGGTCCAGGCTGCGGTGGAAATCATCTGCCGGGAACCCTCCCAGTGTGCCAACCGGCATCAGATTCATCGGTTGTGCATCGCGATGAGCCTCGTTGCCGTACCACGCGATCAACTTGTCATCAAATGAGTCCACCAACTCGCGGAATGCCGTGAAATCCGCCGGCGCCTCACCTGCCCCGCAAGCCTCGCGCAACGCCTTCCCGCGTTCTTCCAGCGCCTGCTCCCCCGGCCACAGCAGCTTCCCCACATCCACCGCGTGCCGCACAAAGGCATGCACATAAAAAAACACCCGCTCCCCGTCATTCAACTGCAAGCTCCCCGTCACGTTCGAGAACGCATGCCCCGCAAACCGGCACTGCAGTTGAACCTCCTCAAGCAATTTAAATCGAAACGGATTGTCCACTTTATTACAGGTTAATTATTCTATCGACTTCCCTGAGCTTCCAGGGCGGCTTGTGCTTTTGCTGCTGCTTCTTTGGCTTTGCGCTCGATCTCGTCGGGGCTGGGGAGGCTCATGAGGACTTCGGGCGGGATGTCCATGTCGGTATTCTCGGCCAGCTTCACGAGGCATTTGTTGCGCTCGGTCAGCGCTTTGTCGGAACTGCGTTCCTTGGAGAAGCGGCTTTGGGCGCGCTCGCTGCGGTCGCGCAGCATTTGGTAAATGTCACCGCCGAGCAGCGCGGAGATGTCGATTTTCATCTTCTCGCGGTTGAGGTCGGAATCGCTCACCACGTCGCCGTTGATGGGGCCGCTGCGATACTTGGGGAACATGATGGCGGCTTCCGGGCATACACGGCTGCAGGCGGGGCAGTTGGTTTTGCAGTTGTCGTTTTTCTGCACCTGAATTTGCTGATCGTCATCGACGCCGTAAACATCGAAGAGACAGAACGAGAGGCATTGCATACAGTTGGTGCACCGGTCGTAGTCGATCACCGGGAACCACGGCTTCCACTCGCCGTGCAGCGCGGTTGCCGTGGCCGCCCGTTCCTCCTCCACCAACGCCGTAACGCCTTCTGCGTCCAGTCCGTTGATGTCACGGAAACGTACAGGCACTTCGCCGTTCGCATCCTCTGCTTGTGGCGGGCCGTCATTGTCAAACCGGCCAAGAACAAGCAGCGTGCTGCCATCCGCCGGTGCCACCGTCCCGTTGCCGGCACAAGTGACAGCGAATCCCTTTTCCAGAAGCGCGGTCAACATCGTGCACCGCTCCTCTGCCGCCAATGCGTTCGCACCTTTGCCCTCGTAAAGGACGATTCGCAGGGTGGTCTCGTCGGCAATGGCCATGGTTAAATCTTCTTCTCCCCGTTCACCGTGGCTGGTGTGCCATCGGCGGGCAGGTTTGTCTCCAACTTGTCGTTCAATAGAGCTTTCGTTGCGTCTTCCACAGACAACTCCCGCATGTTCACCACTTCTGTGTGGTCGCTATCCAGCGGCGCTTTGCACGCACCAAAAAGCCACTTCACCGCACGC
>DJHS01000034.1:0-28970 GCA_002433235.1 Verrucomicrobia bacterium UBA6614 | reverse complement strand
TCGTAAAGGACGATGCGCAGGGTGATCTCGTCGGCAATGGCCATCGTTAAATCTTCTTTTCACCGTTCACCGTGGCTGGTGTGCCATCGGCGGGCAGGTTTGTCTCCAACTTATCGTTCAATAGCGCTTTCGTTGCGTCTTCCACAGACAACTCCCGCATGTTCACCACTTGTGTGTGGTCGCTATCCAGCGGCGCTTTACACGCGCCAAAAAGCCACTTCACCGCACGCGGATAACATGCGGCCACCTTCACGTCGCCCTCTCCCTCGGCCAATCGACGCAGCGCGGGATCGCGCCGGGCTGACATCTCGCACAAGTCCGCCACCGCCTCGAATGCCCGGCCCGAGCCACAGAGTTGCTTAATCACGCCCGCCTTCACTTCCGGCGGCACCACTTGCGCGTAGTTGCAGTGGCAAAACAAAATGCGCGGCTTGTCGCTCATGGATAAGAGGAGGGTAACGTCGAAGGCGGCTTTTGCCAACGCGGAATCACACGAGGTCCGTCACGCGGTGGGTGGGTTCGGGTTTGCCGGGGCGGAAATGTTCGAGATGCTCGAGGGTGGCGGTGATTTCAGCAGGCGCGTTGGCAAGGGCGGTTTCGACAGTGGCCTTCAAAGTTTCGGGATCGCCCTCGGCGCGGAGGTTGATGATGAGCTGAGCGCTGTCGATGGGTGCGTCAAGATCCTGCGACAACTCGGGGACGTGGTCGTTGCGGACAAGGTTGATGACGGCGACTTCGCCACCCAGGCCGGCATCGGGGCTGAGGGTCATCTTGAGGTGCGCGATTTCCGCAGCTTTGGCATTGAGCGTTTCCTGCATGCCGGTGGCGAGTTGCTGCAGCACCGGCTGCGCTTCAAATGTGGTGGCGGAGGAAAGCTGTACAGTGGCATTGAGCCAGCCGAGAAGGGCCTCGCCCTCGGCGTAGATTTCGTAGTCGACATCCATCACGTTGCGGGCGGTTTGTTCGGCGTCGGTGATGCGCGCGAACCAATCGGTCAAGCCGGTGCCATCGCGTGCGGAGATTTGCAGGATGTCGGCGTTGGGGAACTCGGCGGCGAGTTTGTCTTGGAGTTCGGCAATGTCGCTAGGTTCAAGAAGGTCGGATTTGTTGATGACAATGAGGTCGGCTTCCTCGAGTTGCTTGCGGTAAATATAAATGACCTTCTCGGAAAACTGGCCGCCCTCGCGCAGGCCAAGGATACGCGCGGCGCGGATGGGATCGACCAGCACACTGAGAGGGGCGATACAGAATTCAGCGCCGTAAATGCGGCGAAGCGGGTAGGTGACGGTGGCGACAAGGTCAGTGCAACTGCCGACAGGTTCGGCAATGAAGACATCCGGCCTCGTGCTCTCGGTGAGCTTGCCGGCGGCATCGACGAGCGAATTGAAGCGGCAGCAGAAACAGCCCCCCGGGATTTCCTCGGTGGCAAAACCCTTGGAGCGGAGCATGGCAGTGTCGACCAGTTCGCGTCCTTGGTCGTTGGTGATGAGGCCCACAGTGCGGCCTGCTTCGCGCAGGTGCTGCGCTAGAGCGGCGACGCTGGTGGTCTTGCCGGCGCCAAGGAATCCGCCGATCATAATGTAGCGTGCCTTACTCAATGTCAGTGCCTTTCCCGGCTTGTTGCTGCTCGAGCATCTTGTCAATGGTTTGATTGAGGATAGCGGCATAGCCGTGAACGTCGACGCATTTGTCATCGAGCGAGCCGCGTGCTTCGTAGAGCCAGCCGTCGGCGTAGGGTTTTTTTGTGATAAGCGCGATGTTGGCGGCGAGGTCGGGATTGACCCGGACAAACTCGCCCACGCAAAAGCCGTAAACATCGGAGATAGCCTTGAAGCCCTCGACCCAGCCCAAGATTTGTCCGGGTGCAATGGCGGTGCCGGGCTTGGTCTCGAAGTCGTGATCCACCATGTCGCCAAGCATCCGAGTGGCAAACTTGGTGAAACCAATGCGCCACGTCCCGTTAATTTCTCGCGCCCAGAAGTGCGAAGGGCTGTAGACGCAATCCACCGGCAGTCGCGTTGTGAAATGCGAACGCTTGAACAGCAGCGGTTTGCCGGGGTCGGTCACGGAGGAGTGAAGGTTTCTGAAAGCGCGTAACGTGGCAAGCCACAAAAGACTCGAACGGAACTGGTGGCTGCGTATCCTGCCGGTTCCCATGCTGTATTTCGACCACAACGCTACGACGCCGCTTTGCGACAAGGCGCGGGAGGCTTGGGTGGAAGCTTGCGAGCGCTTTGTGGGGAACCCATCGAGCCCCCACCGGATGGGAGCGCGTGCGGAGAAGGCACTGGGAGATGCGCGGGAGCAATTGGCGTCAGCGCTGGGGTGCGGCGCGTTGGATATCGTTTGGACCTCAGGAGCAACGGAGTCGAACAACTTGGTGTTTCACCACGCGGCGAAAGCGGTGCAGGGCGAGGTTTGGATTTCAGCGATTGAACATCCGTGCGTGATGGAGGCGGCACGGGTGCATTTTGGGGCGCGACGGAAATTGCTGCCGGTGACGACGGGCGGAGGATTGGACACGGATTTTTTTAGGGCGGAACTGGCAAAGGGAAAGCCCGGATTGGTGGCGGTGATGGCGGCTAACAATGAAACGGGAGTGTTGCAGCCGTGGCGGGACGTTCGGGAATTGTGCGCCGAACACGGTGTGCCTTTTTTTTGCGACGCGGCACAGTGGGTGGGTAAGTTGCCGGGGGCTGGGCTGGGGGATTGTGATTTTGTGAGCGGGTGTGCGCACAAGTTTGGCGGGCCGAAGGGGGTGGGTTTTTTAAAGTGCCCGGCGAAAGGGACGGTGCGGGCGCAACTGGTGGGCGGGCCGCAGGAGGCGGGCCGTCGCGCAGGGACGGAGAATGTGCCGGGGGTACTATCGATGATGGCGGCGCTGGCGGAGCGGGAGGGGTTGGCGACGGCAGGCGTGGCGGAGCGGGAGGCGATGCGTGAGGAGTTTGTGGCGGCGTTGTCGGAAGCGGAGGTATTGGGCGCGGGCGAGGCGCGGCTATGGAACACGGTGAACGCGCTGTTGCCGGGGGATTGCCGGGCGCGGTGGGTGGTGAAGCTGGACAAGGCTGGTTTTGCGGTTTCGACGGGCAGCGCGTGCGCGAGCGGCAAGGAGGCCCCGAGTCATGTTTTAAAGGCGATGGGGGTGGCGGACGGGGAGACGGACCGTGTGGTGCGTTTCAGTAGTGGCTGGGAAACGACTGCGGAGGATTGGCGAGCGCTTGCGGAGGGGGTGCGAAGAGTGGGGGCGGAGATTTCGGCGACTGTGTAGGGAGCTACTTTGGGGGGATTTCGGGGAGGAGACCCTTTGGCAGTTCGGGCGGCAGACCCTTGGGGTTGGCGGAACCAAACTTGCCGGGGAGGACCGGTGGATTTTCGCTGGGCGCAGGCGGGGCAGGGATAGTGTTTTTCGTCGGTGTATTTTTCCCGGGAGGTTCGGGAGCGGGATTGGATGCATTTTCATTGGCGATGGTTCCCCGGCCGGTGCCTCCCCAAAGAAAAAGGATAGGGATAAGGACACCAAGAGCGAGGGCCGTATAGACAGGGCGCCGGTCCTTGGTGACCTTGATTGCAAGCACAACACCCAACGCCATGGTGCCGAGGACGCCCAGAGACATGACATAGACGAGCCATTTGAAGCCTGTTGTGTTGTTGGTGACCACAGGGCGGATCGCGGGATTGAAGAAGACGTTTTTAAAAGTGTTGGGGAAGGCGGTGAGATTCACGGGGGACTTGTCACCGGGTGACTCGTGAAGTGTCAGGGTCTTTTCTCCGGTTGGCCTTACAAAGTAGGTTTGAAAGCCGCCCTTCAAGCCGGGCGGCAGGTCGATGCCCGAGATGCGGGAAATTTCCAAGCCTTCAGGGTAGCTGTGGGGGATCTCGGTAGTGACGGTATCTGTCCCAGGATCAAAGCCGATGATCCGGGTGGAGTTGTGTCCGGGGCTAGCGGGGTTTAGTTGTATATTCTTTCCAAGCGGATTGAGCAGGTCTATAGGGTTCTCGGTGTCTGCCTTTGCGTGGAGGGTCAGCGTGTTGGGGGAAAGGGCCCTAACATAGTAAACAGTTTGGTCGTTCAACCCGCCGGGAAGCCCGATGCCGGTTAGGTTTACGGGCGTTCCATCGGGATAATGGTGTGGTGTTGTGGTGGCGATCGTGTCCTTGGCGGGGTCTACTGATTTCAACTCGGCGGTGACAAGCCCTTCAATGCGCATGGGGTAATACTGATCCTGATGCAGCGTGGACAGTTTTTGGAGAAACGACTCGGCGTCGCTGCCGGACTTGAGCGTGCCGGGTTTTTCCAGCGTGAGCACGAATCCAGTAAGGATGTAGAGGAACAGCAACGGCGTGAAAAAGCACCCGAGATACAGGTGCACGCGGCGGATATTTTTCATGACGTGGCCGGGCTGGCGTCAGGATTTTTTGCGCACGGGTATCTTGATCTTCTGGCCGACCAAGATGCGCTCGACGTTGATGCCCGGGTTGGCCTCCAGAATGTCGCGGGTGGTGACGGGTTTACAGCCCTTCGTTTTAAGGTGCTCGTTGTAGGCGACGATGATAGCCGAAAGGAATTCACCCTTTTCGACCGTGTGCTCGAGAAATTCCTCGTCCGGGCCTAGCTCCACGGGCGTTTGGACAGTGGCGGGTTTTTGGGCTTGGGCGGCAGCCAACTGTGCCAGCTTGCGGTTGAGCTTGGTGAACTCGGCGAGAATCAGGTCGCGATCCTGTTTGCGGTTCATGTCCACCTGCTCCAAGCGCGTGTTGATGGAGTCAATGTCCTTGCGCGTGGCGTATTCCAGCTTCGTTTTCATCGCAAGCTGTAGGTTGGCCTCGCGCAACAGTTTCAGCTCGGCGGTCAACGCATTGTTCTTCTGTCGAATCAATTCGTGCGACTCCTTTAACGCCTCCAGTTCGCCGCGCATCAGTTTAAATTGCTCCTCGAAATACTTCATCTCCGGCGTCAACGCCGCGGTTTTGGCCGGCTCTTCGGGCTTCTTGTTGTTATCTGGCTCGTCCTTGGGCTCAGGGGCCGTCTTGTCCTTTGGCTTGCCTTCGCCTTTTGTATCTGGCTCGCCCTTTGGCTTCGCCTTATCTTTCGGCTCCTTCTTCTTGGGCACAACCTTTGGCTTGGTGTCGCCGGTTTTCTCAGGGGCATCCTTGGGTTCAGGTTTCTTTTCCGGCGTGGTTTTGGGATCGTCCTTGGAGGGTTCCTTGTCCTGCGCAAAAACAGAAGGACTCAACGCGATCACTACCGCGGCCAGAATTGGGAAATAGCCAACGCTCCTCATGTGCTGAGGATAGGAGGAGTCCGGCGTTATTTCAAGTTTCAAACCGGCAGCATCTGCGGCAAATTGCGCCTGTGACCATTCATGAAGCCATCTCCCGCCATGAACCCAGTCTTCGTGCCGGTGGAATCGAGATGCCGCTTGTGGAACTGGAGTGGATGTTGGCTCATTTGCTTGATATTCGTCGCGGCGAACTGTCAGTGAACGACGCGAGGAAACTGACCCAGCCAGAGACGGCACAACTTGCCTGTTGGGTCGCCGAGCGTTCACGCCGGGTTCCGCTCCAGCACCTGTTGGGAGCCACGGATTTTCACGAGGTTCGGCTGCGGTCGGATCAACGCGCGCTGATTCCCCGCCCGGAAACGGAAATGCTCGTTGAGCGTGCCATCGATTTTTTGCGTGCAAAGGATACTCCCCGTGTGCTTGACATCGGAACGGGCTCCGGCTGCATCGCCATTTCCGTTGCCATGGCCTGCCTCAATGGCGAGGTCGAGGCTTTGGATATTTCCGAGGATGCCTTGGCCCTAGCACGGGAAAATGCCATCGATGCTGGGGTTGCGGGCCGGTTACAATTCCTGAAGGCTGATTGTCGGTACAACCTGCCGACTGGGCCGTTTGACCTTGTCGTTTCCAATCCACCCTACATTCCCACGAAAGAGATCGATGGTCTTCAACCGGAAGTTCGTGACCACGATCCGCATCTTGCCTTGGATGGGGGCGCGGACGGGCTGGATTTTTATCGTGCCCTCGTCGCCAATACCGCTGCTATCCTTCGCCAAAACGGTCGACTCATGCTTGAGACGGGTCATGAACAGTCCCCGGCCGTGTGTGCTCTTCTCGAAGCCCACCGTTGGAGTTCCATTCAAGTACACGAGGATCTGGCTGGCATTCCCAGAATCGTGATTGCCACCCCCGCCAATTCGTGAACACACTGCCCGCCCCGGCAGCCATGGAGGTGCCGGCACAATGGCTTCATGGACAGTCTATTGATTCGCGGCGGAGTTCCCTTGAACGGAGAAGTGCCCATCAGTGGCGCAAAAAACGCCGTGCTTCCCATCATGGCAGCCTCGCTGCTTTCACCCGAGCCCTGTGTCATTCGGAATGTGCCCGACCTTGAAGATGTCCGTACCATGATGCGCATTCTCCAATCCCTCGGTGCCAAGGTGGAGTTTGACGGTCAAACCCTCACTGTGCGCGCCGAGCGCGTGAAAGACATGGCCGATTATGATCTCGTGCGAAAAATGCGCGGCTCCATCTGTGTGCTGGGTCCACTTCTTGGCAGGTTGGGCCGCGCCAAGGTTTCATTGCCCGGCGGCTGCGTCATCGGCACGCGGCCTATCGACCTGCATTTGAAAGGTATGGAAGCGCTCGGGGCAAAGGTCAGGACCACTGGAGGCTACGTTCGGGCCACCGCGAAGGACCTTCGAGGCGGAGATGTTTTCTTGGGAGGCCGCGCCGGCCCCACAGTACTCGGAACAGCCAACATGCTTATGGCCGCAGTGTTGGCCCCAGGCCGGACCGTCATCGAGAGTGCTGCCTGTGAACCGGAAGTGGCAGACCTTGCAACATTTTTAAAAGGCATGGGTGCCCGAGTTGAGGGTGCCGGCAGCCCCACCATTACCGTGAATGGCGTGCGCAAGCTTCACGGAGTGGAGCACAAGGTCATCCCCGACCGAATCGAGGCAGCTACCTACGCCATCGCCGGCATCGCCACCCGTGGCGAAGTGACCCTGAAAGGAGTACAGCCGACGCAACTCAACGCCGTGTTGGACAAGCTGGGCGACATGGGCGTGAAAATTGAGACCGGGCGCGGGCGCATCACTTGCAAACGTGGTCGCACCCTCAACCCCGTGGACATCACCACCCTGCCCTATCCCGGCTTCCCCACCGACGTTCAGGCACAGATGATGGCCTTGCTGACTCAAATTCCCGGCATCAGCATCATCACCGAGCGTATTTTTGAGGCGCGCTTTACCCACGCCGCCGAGTTGGCGCGTTTGGGCGCCGAAGTGGCCATTGAAGGCCCAAGCGCCATTGTCAAGGGAGGCAAGCCCCTCAGCGGCGCGCCAGTGATGGCCAGTGATCTTCGCGCGAGCGCCGCGCTGGTCATCGCGGGATTGGTGGCCACCGGCATTACGCAGGTCAACCGGATTTACCACTTGGATCGCGGATACGAGTCCATCCAGGAAAAGCTCGTCGGCTTGGGCGCGCGTGTGCAGCGTGTGGCTGGGCGTTGAAGGGATTTTTGGCTGGCGAAAACGCCGTGTGCCCGCGTAGCCTTCCGAGGCAGACGGAAGGCCCAACCGGATGAAATGCGCCAACGCCAGGATCGAGGACGGCCTCATTCAGTTCCAGTGCCCTCATTGCGGCGAGGGTATGCACGCCGATGAATCCCAGATTCAGCAGGTCTGGGATGGTATGTCTGGGCAGATCCCTTGCCCCATTGACACCTGTCAAAAGCCGATTGTGCTTCCTTCTGCGGATGAAATAGGTCTTTTAAAAGCTGCCGCCGAGTTGGAAACCGTTGTCGCACAGCAAGCTGCTGAAGCAGCCTCATCGCCACCCGCTGAGGAGCCAGTGGCGCAACCTGGGGTTGAGGTTCCCCAGTCGGCTCCAGCCCCCGTGCCCGCTCCGGCTCCTGCACCTGCGCCAGCCCCGGCTCCAGCGCCTGCCTCCGTCCCGCAATCGGCACCAGTTCCTGAAGCAGCCGCCCCCGCACCTGAAGTGGGCGCGACAGTTTCCAGTGGAGAAGGCAACCCGGCGAACATTGTCCATGGCTTTGGCGGTGGCGTCGCAACGACGCTGGATCAAGAGGCGCGGTCTGGCAGCACAATGGCCGTGAAAACGTTTCGGCACAGTGACTGCGAGAAGGATGGCAAGGATACGTTTGATGAGACCGTGACGGGATTTTTGCGCGAGCAGGGAGATGACAATATCATGAGCGTCACCCCCATTGAATTTTCCAATGACGAAAAGAAACCCGTCGACTACGGGGTGATCGTCGTGTTCAAGGAGACTCTGCCTGAGTAAACAGGTCCAACTGTGGCGAGGGAGGCAGTTCGCGCAATTTCTTTCGTTCCGTGCGTGGCTTGCGTCCCCCTCGCGCGCCGCCGGATGGGGTTAAATCCGATTCCTCAAGGTTGCCTAGGATTTCGCGCGCGCGCCCAAGTACTTCCTGGGGCACCCCCGCCAACCGCGCCACCTGAATGCCATAGCTTTGGTCCGCTGCTCCCTCGACAATCTGCCGCAAAAAGACAATTTGATCGTTGTACTCGCGCACCGCCACGTTGCAGTTGAACACTCGCTCCAGCCTGCCTTCAAGTTCCGTCAACTCATGGTAGTGTGTGGCAAAAAGTGTTTTCGCGCCGAGTTGGTTGTGGAGATGCTCCACAATTGCCCAGGCAAGGCTCAAGCCGTCGAACGTACTCGTGCCCCGGCCAATCTCATCGAGGATCACTAGGCTATTTCGCGAGGCGTGGTTTAAAATATTCGCCGTCTCGCTCATCTCCACCATGAAAGTTGATTGCCCGCGTGCCAGATCGTCGCTGGCGCCAATGCGAGTAAAAATCCGGTCCACCAAGTCTATCCGAGCTTTCGTGGCCGGCACAAAGGATCCCGTGTGCGCCAGTAACGTCAACAGCGCGGCCTGCCGGATGTAGGTGCTTTTCCCGGCCATGTTGGGCCCGGTGATCAACGCCAGTTGTCGCGAGCCATCAAGCAGCAAGTCATTGGGCACAAACCGCTCCTCCAGCATCGCCTGCTCCAAAACCGGATGCCGGCCTGCCCGAATCTCCAGTCGGCCTTCGTTGCCGACTCGCGGCCGGCAGTAATCGTGCAGCCGTGCCACCTCGGCAAAGCCAGCCAACACATCCAGTTGTCCCAGTGCCCTCGCGGTTTGCTGGATGGGGTTCACCTGGGCAATTACTGCCTCGCGCAATTGGAGGAAGAGATCGTACTCCATTTTCATGGCTCGTTCGTCCGCGCCCAGCACCTTGCCCTCCATCTCCTTTAATTCGTCGGTGATGTAGCGCTCCCCATTGGCGATGGTTTGTTTGCGGTGCCATTCCGGAGGCACCTTGTCCAGGTGCGTGCGGGTCACCTCGATGAAATAGCCGAAGACATTGTTGAACCGCACCTTTAGCGATGGGATGCCCGTGCGTTCACTTTCGCGATTCTGCAGCTCGGCGATCCATTCCTTGCCTTCGCGCGAACCGCCGCGCAGTTCATCCAGTTGCGGATTAAACCCATCACGTATGATGCCGCCCTCCTTCAGGGCAAGCGGCGGCTCATCCACCACGGCGCGCTGGATCAAGTCCACGAGTTCCGGCAACACGGCGAGTTGTTCTTCCAACGGGTCGAGCAGTGAGGTGGGAGCCTCACGGTCATCCAGAGACAACTCGCTGGTTTTCTGGTCGTGCGCGGCGGCAGCAATGGATTCCTGCAGAAGTTCCTTCAACGCAGGCATCTGTTGCAGCGCAAGTTGAAGCTGGCGCAAGTCGCGCGCATTGCCGCTCCCGATGCTCAGGCGGGTCAGTGTGCGTTCCAAGTCGCGCACTTCCTTTAAACCACGCCGAAAAGCTTCGAGCAGACTGGGATGGTTTACCCACGCTTGCACGGCGGTCTGCCGTTGATGAATTTCCGCCGAGTCAGCCAATGGTTGCGTCAGCCAGTCGCGCAGCAAACGAGCGCCCATGGGCGTGGCGGTGCGGTTCATCACGCCGTACAGGCAGGCATCGCGGGAGGCATCACGCTGGAGTGGTTCTAGGATTTCCAAGTGACGCAGTGTAGTGGCGTCGAGGGTCAGCAGGCCATGCGGCGTGTAGAAAGACAGGGAGCAAAGATGGGAAACATCGCGGCGCATTTGCTGACTCAGGTAGTGCAGCGCCCCCCCGGCGGCACAAGCGGCAGCGTCCCGGTTTTTCAGTCCAAACCCGTCTAGGGATTTCACCCCAAAGTGCTCCTTGAGGGCGTGTTGGGCGGTTTCTGATTCGAAAACCCAGTCTTCATGTTCCTGCAGGAAAGGCACGGCAGGGCGCAAAATCACCTGTAAATCAGGATCCCGAGCGGGCAGGACCAGTTCCGCGGGGCGCAGTCGCTCCAGCTCCGCGAGCAATTCGGAGGAATCGCCTACCTCCGTAGTTTTAAAAGCACCGGTGGTAAGATCCGCGACCGCCAAGCCCAAGTTGCGGCCGGAGCGGCAGGCGGTGGCGAGGTAATTATTGCGCTCGGCGGCGAGCATGCGCTCATCCAAGTGCGTTCCCGGGCTGAGGATTTGGGTGACCTCGCGCCTGACCAGTTGGCCGGGCTTGGCGTCCTCCACCTGTTCGCACAGGGCCACCCGGCGGCCGGCTTTTAAAAGTTTGCTGATGTAGTTGTCGGCGGCGTGATGGGGGATGCCGCACATGGGCATGCCGCCGCGCTGGGTGAGGGCCACTTCAAGAATGCTCGCGCTTTCTTGGGCGTCCTCAAGAAACATTTCATAGAAATCGCCGAGCCGAAAGAGAAGCAGCGCGTCGTCAGGAAGCTCGCTTTTAATCTGCCGGTACTGCGCCATCATTGGCGTGAGTTTCGGCTTCTTCGACGCGGCCATGGCGCGACGCTAGCGTGGTGCAACGCGCGGTGAAAGGGAAAATCATGTGAACAAAAACTTTTTTGGCAACAAAGTTTGTCCTATGCAAACAACTTAAAAGTGTTGTATCTTTTCGCCGTGTTGCCAACGGGGGTTGGTGGCCGTTTAACCCAACATGAAGGAGGTGTAACTTCTATGGCCGCAAAAAAGAAAGCTGCTAAAAAGAAGAAGGTTGCCAAAAAGAAGGTAGCCAAGAAGAAGACCGCCAAGAAGAAGGTGGCGAAGAAGAAGGTTGCCAAAAAGAAGGCTGCAAAGAAAAAGACAGCCAAGAAGAAGGTAGCCAAGAAGAAGACGGCGAAAAAGAAGGCTGCAAAGAAAAAGACAGCCAAGAAAAAGGCTGCAAAGAAAAAGACAGCCAAGAAGAAGGTAGCCAAGAAGAAGACGGCGAAAAAGAAGGCTGCCAAGAAGAAGGCCAAAAAGAAGTAGACTCCTCGGGGAGGCTTTTTGATACAGGCGGTGGGTTTTTACCCACCGCTTTTTTTGCTTTCGTGGGGAGAGGTCATTTGCGAGCTTGGGGCATGGCCACCCTGGTGTTTGATATCGAGACGTCCGCGCTGCCGCGTGAACATTTTGATGAGACACAACTGGAATATCTGTTCCGGCCGGCGGAATCCCTGCGAGATGAGGTGGAAAAGGAGGTGCGCCGGGAAGAGATTGGGCGGATGTTCAACTTATGGCCGTTCACGGCGCAGTGTGTTTGTGTTTGCATGATCAATGCGGACTCGGGCCGGGGGCAGGTTTTGTACGTGGCGGATGACTTTGAGGGGGAGCAGGGTGGCCCGGTGGAATTTGTGCCCTGCATGGACGAAGCGGAAGTACTCACGGGCTTCTGGGAGGTGGCGCGCAAATATGATCAGGTGGTAACCTTCAATGGGCGCGGGTTTGATGTGCCGTTCCTGTATCTTAGGTCGGCCGTGCTGGATGTCCCGATCAGCCGCAAGGATTGGCTGGGATACAGGTTCGCGACGGCGCCGCATTGTGACCTTGCGGACCAGTTAACATTTTATAATGTCAGTGGCCGTGATGGCGCGGCCCGGCGGTTTAATCTGGATTTTTACTGCCGCGTGTTTGGCATTGATTCGCCCAAGGCCGAAGGGGTGACCGGCATGGACGTGAACGACCTCATGGCCGAGGGGCGCTTTCTGGAGATCGCCCAGTATTGTGTGCGCGACGTAGTGGCCACAACCAAGCTTTTCCATGTCTGGAAAGACAAGCTGGCGGCTCCCAAGTGAGGGCTGCGGGGAAACGGCTTGATTTCATCGCCTTTTTTTCATACAAGGTTGACACTGTCTTAACCCCGGCGTCATGTTGGCGTGACGCGTGTGTTCACGTCGCGTGCCGGGAATTCGGATGAGCGGCAACCCTTCAACGCGGGTGGGCGTGGTGCGAGGCGCATGGGCGGCGGTGGCCGCGCATTTGCGGCCTTGGCCCCACGAGTGGGTCTTTCTTGCATTTCTCATCATGGCCTCGGCCAAGCTTGTTGCTACCGTCGGCCTGCTACACCCCAGCAGCATCACCTACCTGACGCTCCTTGGCTGTACCTTTGCGCTTGTTTGCTGGGGGCAACACCGACCCACGCCTCTGCGCTGCCGGATTCGCATCCTTGGCTTGTGCGCCATTTCCACGGGTTCATATACCGCCATCAAGCAGGCCGTGCCGGCCATGTATGGGCAGGCTGTACTGGATTTCGCTCAAGCCACCCTGCGTTCCATTGAGGCATCCTTGACTCATGGGGCACTGGATTTCGTGCAGCAGCCGGGCTCGGCGCTTCTGGTGGATGCCTTCACCATTTGTTACCTGTTTTTCTTCTATTATCTGGTGGTTGGCCCGGGCCATTACTATGTCACGAACCTTCGCTTGTTCCGCCAGTGTGCGGTGGGTATGTTTACTCTTTATGGATTGGGGTATATTGGATATTTGCTACTGCCGGTGAATGGGCCGTTTGTCTGGATGGGGCAGCGCGAGGGTGGGTTGATCTGGGAGATGGGCAACGCGTTTGTCCTGAATCATTCCAACGGTTTTGATGCCTTCCCGAGCATTCATTTTGGGGCGACGTTTTTTCTGTTGGCTTTCGACTGGCGGCATTACCGCCGTCGTTTCTGGATGTTGCTTGCCCCCGTGCTGGGGCTCTGGATGGCTACGGTTTACCTGCGTTACCACTACTTCGCGGACCTGTTGGGGGGGGTGGTCATTGCGCTCGCTGGCATCTGGGCAGCCCGCTGGTTTGAGCGCACTCACCGGGACGATCCCATGGATGGCGAGGATGGCCTATTGTTCGGCACACAGCGTGAACGGGAGGACGCGCATGCTCCGCAGTCATGATCGTTGGAGTTCCTCGCGAAATTAAGGCCGACGAAAACCGTGTTGGTCTGTTGCCTTCTGGGGCCTATCAACTCATCGAGCGCGGCCACCGCGTGATCATCGAGGCCCAGGCTGGCGCGGGCAGTTTTTACCACGACACGGATTACATCAAAGCTGGCGCTGAAATCGCCGCCCATGCCACCGAGCTCTTTGAGCAGGCTGAATTGATCGTCAAAGTCAAAGAACCTCAGGCCGTTGAGGCAAGCCTGTTGCGACCTGGCCAACTCCTGTTTGCCTACCTTCATCTGGCTCCTGACCGCGAACTGACCTGTGCCCTCCAGAAGTCGGGGGCAACCGCCATTGCCTTCGAGACCATTGATGCCAACGGGCGACTTCCCCTGCTGGAGCCCATGAGTGAGATTGCTGGCCGCATGTCTGTCTTGGTGGGCGGCTATTTCCTGGCCAAACATCAGCGAGGCAGCGGCATTCTGTTGGGGGGGGTGCCCGGCGTATTGCCCGGGCGCGTGGTGGTACTCGGCGGGGGGGTGGCTGGTATAAACGCCGCCCGCATGGCCACGGGCCTTGGCGCGGATGTTACCATTCTGGAGGTTGATGTTGAGCGCATGCGGTTTCTGGACATCACGCTTCATACCGCGCATACCCTCTATTCAGACCATGCCCATCTCATGGAGATTCTGCCGCGCGTGGATCTCTTGATCGGGGCCGTCCTAGTGCCTGGAGCCAAGGCTCCCAAGCTCATTACCCGCGAGATGCTTCGATGCATGCGCCCCGGCAGCGTGTTCGTGGATATTGCCATCGATCAGGGGGGGTGTGCCGAGACCAGCCGGCCCACCACTCACCATGACCCGGTCTACACGGAGGAGGGTGTCACCCATTATTGCGTGGCCAACATGCCCGGGGCCTATGCCCGGACGGCTACGCAGGCGCTGGCCAATGTCACTTTCCCATTCGTGGAAATGATTGCTGACCGAGGCTTGGCGGGGGCGTGTGAGACGCGGCCTGAGTTGAAGTCAGGCATCAATATCATGGGCGGCACCGTCACCTGCCCAGCGGTGGCTCAATCGCAGGAAATTGAGTGCGCCGAACTCGCGCTGTAGAGCTGGAGCGCGCCGCAAATCACCGCTCCTTGGCGGCTGCTTCAACAAAGGCCTTTAAAAGCGCGTTCTGTCGCGCGTCGCTTACTGATAACTCAGGATGCCACTGGACCGCCATCACCCAGGCCCCGGATGAGCCCTCAATGGCTTCCACCACGCCGCCCGGCCCGGTTGCAGAAACCCGCAACCCATCTCCCAGCTGGTCCACGGCCTGATAATGGTAGCTTTGCGCCTTGTCCAAGTGTCTCGTGTCCATGATCGCCGCCAGCCGCCTTCCCTTTGCAAGGTCCGCCTTGTGCCCTGACGTGTTGAAATGTTTCGCCTTTAAATCCGGCGAGCTGCGCAGATCGCGCAAGGTTCCTCCACGGGCCACGTTTAAGAGTTGGCAGCCGCGGCAGATTCCCAGGATTGGCAGGTTGTGGCTTGATGCTTCCTCGATCAGCGCCAGTTCAAAATCATCACGCGCCCGGTTTACATCGGCGGCCTTTTTCGGATCACCTCCATAAAGCCGCGGGCCCACATCCCCGCCGCCGGCAAGAAGCACTCCATCAATGCGGTTGTTGCCCAGCCAAGCTGCGATTCGCGACCGGTTGGCTCCGGTGTCAGGGGGTTGGATTTCAACCAGTTCTCCCTGCGCCAAGGTGAACGAAACTTGGTAGGCCTCATTGACATGAAGATTCTCCAACCAAGTGTCATTCGGGGAAAATGCAATCCTCGGCGCATCCGAGTGGAGCCAAAATCTTTTCCAGACACGGACGCCCAGCGGAAATACCAGATAACCAGCCAGCACCACACCCGAGCCGATAGCCGCCCGCCGTGACCAACGGCGGCCAATGGAGACCTTCATTTCGCCCGGGCCATCCTGTGGCTCAGGATTGTCCTTTACTTCCGTCATCCTCGTTCGGCCTGCCTTCGCCGGTAATCAATTCCAAGTTCACCCGGCCGTGCTTCAAGAAAACCGCCAACGGAAAAAAGATGCCCAATGCTGGGCCGGGATCTTCCCGCGACAGGACGTCATAGACATTGTCCTTGTGATCACTCAACACGCGCTGTACCTCCTTCAGGCGGGCGACCGGATTCAGGCCCGTTTTCAAGCTGCCAAGCAGCGCTTTTAATCCCGCCCGTTTTGACCCGTCACGAAATTCCGCCTTGGCCAGTTGCCAGCCTTCCTTGAGCGCCGCATTCCCGCGTTCGCTATGGGACAGTTCCTGCAGAGTGGCCAGCAGTGCCAGAACGGGTGTCTCCGTTTTTACATCGGTCCGTCGTTCTCCGTCCAGTTCCACCGTCCCCGTCGCGGCCAGTTGATAGACCAGCCATGGATAATCCCAGCCTGATTCCACAGCCTGAATCAACCCGCCCCAGAAGCGCGGGTTTACCTCGATCAAGCTGGGTGTGGTGGCTTCTTCCTCGTCCCAACGAAAATCCAGCTCCGCCACTCCATGCCAGTTAAGTGGCCCCAGCGTGTTCGCGGCAATCTTCTCCATGGCGGGCGCACTTACAGTTTCGCGCATGACCCCTGCCCCACGGTCGGATGGGTAGGCTCGTAGGTTGCGGTACGTCATGCAGGCCTCCAGTCGGCCACGATTGAACAATGTCGTCACGCAATAGTCCTCACCTGGCACCAACCCCTGGACGATCGGCAAATCCCCATCGCGCAGTTCGAAATGATTGATGAATTCCAGAAAGGTATTCTCCAGTTCCTCAACGGTGTCCACTTTTCGGATGCCCACGCCGGAGGCGGACTCACGGATTTTGACAAACGCCGGCAACTCCATTTTGTCCAGCCCCGCGTGAAACTCTTCCACGCTGGCCGGCAGCCAGGTGTGGGGGGTGGGCAGTCCTCGATCCTGTGCATAAGCGGCCAGTGTGCCTTTGTTGTGCACCTGTAAAATCTCTTCAATCCCCGGCAACGCCAGCTGGATGTGCGGCTCAAACCGATCCCGATGACGCGCGATCAGGTAGCTTTCCTTGTGGATCGGCATAAGCACATACGGCCGGCCATCATCCGGCTTGTTTTTGACTACCACCTCTTCCAGCGCATCAAGGAATGCCTCCGGTTCATTAGATGGGTCGGGATAACGAAACGGCTTCGCGCAAAACTTGGAAAGTGACGCAGGGGTCATCGCATATTGGTCCTCTGCAATGACTTCCACCCCCCTCCGACCCAGACTGCGCACGGCCACCAACGCCTGCCAGCCCCGCGCAAAGGTAACAATCACTCGTCCAGTCATGCCCCGATTATGGGCTTCGGCATCTCCCGATTCAACCCCACAACTGGCGGTCGAGGGTGCGGTATTGAATGGCCTCCGAGAGGTGGGCGGTTTGGATGGCGGGGGCATCGTCAAGGTCGGCGATGGTGCGGGCGGTTTTCAGGATGCGGTCATAGGCGCGGGCGCTGAGCTGAAGTTCGTCCGTGGCTTGGCGGATCATGTTCTTGTCGAGATCAGCGAGTGCACAGTAGGTTTTCAACTCGCGCGTGGTCATGCGGGCGTTGCAAGGGGTGGCGGTTTTTTGAAAACGTTCATGCTGATGCTGGCGGGCCTTCACAACCCGTCCTCGAATGGCTTCCGATGATTCGCCATTGCCCTCGCCGGTCATCTCGCGGAAATCGACCGGGGGCACCTCAATGTGAAGGTCAATGCGATCAAGCAACGGGCCGGAAATCCTCCCAAGATAATTCTGGATTTCGCGCGGCCCACTGCGGCTCTCGGCAGGCATCTTGCCATCGGGGGTTGGGTTCATGGCGGCCACGAGCATGAACCGTGAAGGAAAGGTGACTGTTCCCGCGGCCCGTGAAATAGTTACTTGGCCTTCCTCAAGGGGCTGGCGCATGGTTTCCAGCACACTGCGTTTAAATTCAGGCAGTTCGTCGAGAAAAAGGACGCCGTTGTGGGAAAGGGAGATTTCGCCGGGAGAGGGGTTGATGTTGCCGCCGAGCAGACCGGCGTCGCTGGCGGTATGGTGCGGGGCGCGGAAGGGGCGCTGGGTGACGAGTGCCTGTCTGCCGTCGAGTAGCCCCGCCACGCTGTGAATCTTGGTGGTTTCCAATGCTTCGCCCAGTGTTAGTGGTGGCAGGATGGTGGCGAAACGCTTGGCGAGCATGCTTTTGCCCGTGCCGGGTGGGCCAATAAGCAGGAGGTTGTGGCCGCCAGCGGCGGAGATTTCCAGCGCCCGCTTGACGCTGTCTTGCCCTTTTACATCGGCCATGTCCAGTTCCCCATTGGTTCGGGTGTCGAAGAGGGAACTGGTATCGATCCGCAATGGCGCAATGACTTGGTTGCCCTCAAGGAAGGCGGCGGCTTCGCGCAGATTTCGAATTGGGATGACTTCCAGTTCCTCTACGACTGCGGCCTCGGGCGCGTTATCGGCGGGCAGGAGGATGCCGCGGCATCCATCGGCCTTGGCGGCAAGAGCCACGGGCAACGCACCTTTGACCGGTCGCACGGCGCCGGATAGGGCCAGTTCGCCCAGCAACACGTAATCGCCCAAGCAATTGGACTCAATCTGCTCACTGGCGGCGAGCATGCCGACGGCGATGGGGAGATCGAAGCTGGGGCCCTCTTTTTTAAGGTCCGCCGGGGCGAGGTTGATGGTGGTCCAGCCCAAGGCGAAGCGATAACCGCTGTTGGTGAGGGCGGTGCCTACCCGGTCGCGTGATTCGCGCACTGCGGCATCCGGCAGGCCCACGATTACCGTGCCAGTGTCGCCGTGGCCGTTGTTGACTTCAACCTCAACCGGCACGGCCTCGATGCCCGACAAAGCGGCGGCTCGAACCTTGGAGAGCATGCGTCATTTTACCCGTCGGCCTTGGAAATAGGGAACTATTTTTTAACATAAACGGGAATCCTTAATGCCGTGGAAATCAGCGGACTGGAAGGGGCAAGGTGAAGAACTCGAGAAACCCACCAGTACAACGGCAGATTATTACCGTCACACTCGAGAAAAATGGCGGAGAGAGAGGGATTCGAACCCCCGGTAGGTTTTACCCTACACACGCTTTCCAAGCGTGCGCCTTAAGCCACTCGGCCATCTCTCCGTACGGGCAGTGTGGGAAAGAACCGCGTCGGGGGCAACGATTTTCCCGGTTCACCCTTGAATCGTTCCGGAACCTGCGTTTCATTGCGGGAGGGATGTCCGACGAAACAAAGTTGCGTGGCAACTGCAAGCACTGCGGCAACAAACTGAAGTTTCCCGCCCACATGGCGGGCACGGAGGTGGCGTGTCCGCATTGCAAAGCGGTGACGGTTCTTCAGCCCGCCGCCACTGTGGCTCTGGTGACTGCTCCCGTCAGCGCACCGAAGCCACCACCAGATGCTGAGCCGGCCCAGCCTCAAAATATGTCCTGTCCCGCCTGCCGGGAGGAAATTGAGGCCGACGATCTGCTTTGCATCCACTGCGGCTACCGAATTCCTCGTCCCATCAACTGGGTGCGTTGGGGTGCGATTGGATTGATGGTTTTGCAGCTGACTTATTTCACATTGCGCTGGAACCAGCTCGACCCCCGCGTGCAGCATGCTTTCAAGGTAACCATCGGGCTCGCAAGTGCTGGAACTTATTCCGGAGGCACGGCTATTCCCTCGTCGTCTGCGACGGATTCCAACGCCACCACCCCGGATGGCAACCCAGTACCTGCCGCGCCACCACCCGAAACAGGCGCTCCCCGCTTGGCGTTCTCCAAACAGCCGGTGTTAAAGGAGGAAGGCACGTTCTATTACATCAGCGGCTCTGTTAAAAACAACTCCGCTACCGATCCGTATTTTGAAGTGACCGTGAAGTTTCAGATTCAGGATGCCCAAGGCCAGCCTTTGGGTGTTGTGCAGGACTACAAGGCGTTTCTCGACCCGGGTAAGACCTGGGATTTTCGCGTCCTTGTCATCGATCCGGACGCGCGCAACTACACTTTCCTCGGCCCCATCGGGGGCGTTCGTTGAGTACCGGAATTACATTCGCACTACGCAAACAGTTCTTTGATCACGTTGCCGTAGACGTCGGTGAGGCGCACGTCTTTGCCGCCGGCGCGGTAGGTGAGCTTTTCGTGATCCAGCCCCAGCAAATGCAGGATGGTGGCGTTAAGATCATGCACGTGCACCTTGTCGCGCACCACGCCGTTGGCCGTAGGGCCGGTTTCGCCGTGGGTGTAGCCGCCTTTCACCCCGCCGCCGGCGAGGAACATGGTGTAGCCATTGCAGTTGTGTTCGCGGCCGCGCTTGCCCACACGCGAACCGGCGGTGCGGCCAAACTCACCGCCCCATACCACCAGCGTGTCTTCGAGCATGCCGCGCTGCTTGAGATCGGCGAGGAGCGCGGCGATGGGTTGATCGTGGCGCTTGCAGAGGATTGGCGTGAGTTCGTTGTTTTGCTCATGCGAATCCCAGCCAAACGTCCGTGCCAAGGCCTGGCTCTTGGGCGGCCGGCTGAAGGGCACCACGATAAAGCGCACATCGCGCTCGGCCAATCGCCGGGCAATCATGCAGCGCTCGGCGTACTCAGCCGTTTCCGCCTGCGCCAAACCGTAGGCGGCCTTCGTGGCCTCGGATTCGCCGGAAATATCAAAGGCATCCGTCGCCTCCACCTGCATGCGAAACGCGCGTTCAAAACTCTCGATCCGTGCATTAAGCCGGTCATCCGTCGTGCGGCCCTGCAGATGCGACCGATTTAGGCGCTGAATCAAATCCAGCTGCCGCTGCTGCTGTTCGCGCGTCAGCCATGCGTTGTTGAGATTGGGCACCACCGGCTCCTCCGCGCCCGGCTTTTGCTTGTCCTTGTTGCGCAACATCACGCCGGCAGTCCAGGCCGGCAGAAAATACGGCTCGGCTGGGGACGGATTCATCTCACCGAGCGACACGAGCGCAGGCAGGTTTTTACTCTCGCAACCGAGGCCGTACACCACCCAGTTGCCCAGCGTGGGCACGGGTGATTTGTTTTGGGCCACGCCGGTAAAAGTAAAGGTCTGCGCGTGCTCGTGGGTGTTGGTGTCACCCTGCATGGAGCGAATGACGCAGAGGTCGTCCACGTGCCGCGAAATATGCGGCAACAATTCGCTCACCACCGTGCCGCTTTGGCCGTGTTCACGAAATTGAAACGGCGCCTCAGTCACGTTGGGCTTTTCCTTGGCCAACTTATTGATGTCCGGCTTGGGATCGAAGGTATCAATCTGCGACGGACCGCCGCTCATCCAGAGATAGATCACCCGCTTGGCCCGCGGCGCAAACTGCGCGGCGCGCGCATCAATGCCCGGCTTGGCAACGAGATCGTTTTGCAACAGCGACGTCAGCGTCAACGCGCCCACGCCATTGACCGCATGGCCTAGGGCGGTGCGCCGGGTGATGAGTGTTTCAGCAGATTGCATGATTAGTGGATGAACAGAAATTCATTGGTGGCCATCAGCGCCTGCAGATAGGCCTGCCATCGGGCCAACACCGCCGGTTCGGGTGCGTTCTTGTTGCGGTTGGGTTGGAGCTTGCCGGCATTCACCGGCCATTCCTTGAGAAACGCTTGGCCCGCCTCCAGCTCGTTGCGGGTGGCCTCGCGGCTGTAAAACCACCGGTACGCCTGCCTAATGCGCGCAGTATCATCAGTCAACTTTTGGGTGTTGTGCAGGCGGATAGCGATCTTCTCTGCGCTAGCTTTGATGTGCGGACTGTTGAGAAAAAAGAGCGCCTGCAAACTGCTGATGGAAGCGGCGCGCCGCGGCACAATCAGACTGTTGTCCGCGCCATCAAACAGGCCCTCCAATTCGCGAACCATATCAAAGGGCGGCGGCCGGTGCTGCTCTTTGCCTTCCGGATTGTACTCGATTGTGTTGAGCGTGCGCCAAATTGATTCCACCTCCAGCCGCTTCACCCGCGCCACTCCAAACAGTTTTAGGCGCTGATCCAGTTCATCGGCATTTACCTGAATCTCGGAACTCTGCTGATAAGTTGCCGATAAAACGATCGACCGAATTAATCGCTTCATCGACCAACCACTACGCACAAATTCATCGCTCAGAAAATCGAGCAATAACGGATGCGTCGGCGGCTGGCCGCTGTGGCCCAGGTTGGAGAGCGAAGGCGTAAGGCCTTCTCCCAGAAGATAATACCAAACGCGATTCACCATCAACCGGGCGGTGATCGGGTGCTGGCCGTCAGTCAACCACTCCGCCAATTCCAGCCGGCCGCTCTGGCGGGTCACTTCTCCCAGCGGCTTTTGCTGGTTGCCGGCCAGCACCACGGGAAACTGCCGCGGCACCGGCTCGCCCTTGGGCGCCTGTTCGCCGGGCTTCACCACCACGCCTTCCTTGGGTGGGCGCGCATCCACGATCATCTTCGCATCGGCCTGATCCACAAAGGCGTCAAAGAGAAACACATCCTTCCATGCCGCATCGAATTTCTGGATCGCGGCGCGCACGCGGCGGTACTCGACCACTTCCGGTGCGTCCATCGCCAACTTGCGTTTTTTGATTTCATCGGTGCGCTTCGCGTCGTCCTTTTCCAACTTCTCAATGTTTTTGCGAATCTTGTCGTGGTTCTTGGCTTCCTTGGGATCCTTCAGCTTGGCGCGCTCGCGCACGATGCGTTCGCGCAGGTCCATCAACTGCACAACCCGACCGTAATCCTTCAGCGGTGCGGCCTTCAGTTTCTTTTCATTCGCCTCCTTTTCCGCCAAACCTTTCGTGTAGGCATCAAACTTTGCTTTGTCCTCCAGATACGGCAGCTCCATTACGCGACTGCTCTCGAAGAGCCCCTGTAACGCATAGTAATCGTGCTGGCTCAACGGCTCGTGCTTGTGGTCATGACAGCGGGCGCAAAACAAACTGAGCCCCATAAATGTGCGCCCCAGTAAATCCAGTTGATCCGCGTGCCGGTTCTTCAGCGAAAACGGCCTTACCGCCACCATGCCATCAAGGTTCACCTTGCCGTCTTGGCTGCCGTGAATGAGGTCGCCGGCGATCTGCATTTTCAGAAACAGACTGTACGGCATGTCCTCGTTGAAAGCGCGTGCGACCCATTGCCGGTAAGGATCGTTGCTGGGGTTCTTGCCACCAAACGGCCGGAAGCGCACGTGATCCAGCCAATGCCGACCCCAATGTTCGCCAAACTGCGGCGAGGCCAGCAGGGCATCCACGTATGGGGCGAGTTCTATTTTGGGGTCTGAATATTTTTCCAAATGCTCTGCTGCCGGCGGCAACCCCGTCAGCGCGAAACTCATCCGGCGCAACAATTCTACCCGCGTGGCTTGCGGGGCCGGTGACAACTTGGCTTCCTCCAATCGCGCCAGAATAAACCGGTCCAGATTCGCATTCGCCCAATTCCCGTTTTGCACTTTGGGCACCACCGGCCGTTTTACTGGTTGAAACGCCCAATGTGAACCAGCCTTCTCCGCTCGACCTAAATCCACCAGCCACGCCAAGGCCAGTGCAAAAAAGGCAACTGACCGGATAAGCGGAAGCAAATTCATTGGCCAGGTTTCTGACGATCTCTAACCCAAGTCAATTCAGCTCTTCGGAAAAGCCCCCGCAAAGAATTCGACAATATAAAATCACCACTCATCAAACTACCCAACCGGATCGATGCTGCGGATGGTTGAATATTGATTGGTGAAGGCTTAAGCCAAAATCTCCTTCACGATGCGCCCGTGCACATCGGTTAGGCGGAAGTCGCGGCCGCTGTATCGGTAGGTAAGGCGTTCGTGGTCGATACCCATGAGATGCAGCATAGTGGCGTGCAGATCGTGCACGTGCATTTTGTTTTCCACCGCGGCGAAGCCAAATTCATCCGTGGCGCCGTAGGTCAGGCCGCCGCGCACCCCGCCGCCGGCCAGCCACACGCTGAAGCCGTGGTGGTTGTGGTCGCGCCCGTTCGAGCCTTCGGACACCGGCGTGCGGCCGAACTCGCCGCCCCACAGCACGAGCGTGTCGTCGAGCAACCCACGCGCTTTCAGGTCGCGTAACAGCCCGGCCACAGCGCGGTCGCTGGACTTCGCCTTGCCGCGGTGACCGTTCTCGATATTGCCGTGGTCATCCCACGGTTGGCCGCTGCCGTAAAACACCTGCACCATGCGCACGCCGCGTTCCACCAAGCGCCGCGCCACGAGGCAGCTGTCGGCGAAGTTGCCGCTGCCGTACAGCTCGCGCGTGGCCTTGGTCTCGCGCGTCAGATCAAATGCTTCCGGCGCCTCCGCCTGCATGCGGAAGGCGATCTCCATCGATTGGATGCGCGCCTCCAGCTGCGCGTCGCGTTCGCGTTCCTTGGAGTGAATGGCGTTCAGCCGATGGATCAGGTCCAGCTGCTGACGTTGCGAGGCCGGACTGAGGTGCGTGTTGTTGACGTGTTCGACGACATTCTTCGGATTCAGGTTGCGAATGTGGCAGCCCTGATAGACGCCCGGCAAAAAGCTGTTGCTCCACAGCTGCGGGCCGACGACCGGTTTGCCGGGGCACAACACCACGAAGCCCGGCAGGTTTTGGTTCTCCGTGCCCAGCCCGTAGCAGAGCCACGAGCCCATGCTCGGGCGCACCGGCTGCGAGTTGCCGCAGGTCATCATCAGCAGTGACGGCTCGTGGTTGGGCACGTCCGTGTGCATGCCGCGGAGTACGGCGATGTCGTCAATGCACTTGGCCACTTCCGGGAAAATCTCGCTCACCTCCACGCCCGACTGGCCGTGTTTCTGAAACTTGAACGGCGACTTGAACAGGCCGCCCGTGCGGCGCTCCGTCTTGAGGTTGGCATTGGGCGGACGCTGGCCGTGATACTTGTCGAGCGACGGCTTGGGATCAAAGGTGTCCACCTGCGATGGACCGCCGTTCATGAACAGGTGAATCACCCGCTTGGCGCGCGGCGCAAAATGCGTCGCCTTCGAGGCCAGCGAACTCGCCGGACTGGCCGCCTGCAGGTCACCGCTCTCGGCCAATAAACCGGCCAAGCCCAGCGTGCCCAAGCCGGTGCCCGCGCGGGCCAACATTTCGCGCCGGGTGATCGGTTGATTCAATTCGTTGTTCATTGGTTAATTCATCGGTTAATCCACGTACAAAAATTCATTGGTCGCCAGCAGCGCCTGGCAATATTGCTCCCAACGGCTGACCTTGTCTCCTTCGGCCGTGACATCGCCGCCCGTAAAAGCCAGGCCGAGTTGCAGCTCCTCGGCGGAAGGTTCGCGGCCGAATGCCAGTTGATAGGCCCGCTGCACGCGCGCCACATCCTCGGTCGTTTCCTTGCGCAGCCGGTTCGCAAAGCCGCGGGCTTGATCGACAAAGAACGGGCTGTTGAGCACGAAGAGCTGCTGTTGGGGCACCGTGGTCTCCGTGCGTTTGGCGGCGGAGACGTTGGCGTCGGGGAAATCGAAAAGCCGCAACAGCCCGTCCAGTTCGTGACGGCTGATCTTGGCGTACACGGTGCGGCGGCGGTTCTTGGCATCGCCCAAGCTCACGGTCGGCCCGCCCATTTGCAAATCCAGTTGGCCTGAGACGGACAACAACGCATCGCGCCAGCTCTCGACATCCAGCCGGCGGCGGTTAAACCGCCAGAGGAACCGGTTGTCCGCATCGACATTGGCGTTGTCCGCGTGATGGGCGCTGGAGGCTTGGTACGCCGCCGAGCTGATGATCTGTCGGTGCAGCCATTTCAGCGACCAGCCGTTTTTGATGAACTGCACCGTAAGCCAATCGAGCAGCGCCGGATGCGAAGGCGGGTCGCCGGCCAAGCCAAAGTTGCTGGATGAACCAACCAGCCCGCGTCCGAAATGCCATTGCCACACGCGATTGACGATCACGCGCGCGGTGAGCGGATTGTCCGGCGAGGCGATCGCCTTCGCCAAGTCGAGCCGCGTGTACTTGAGTTCCTGTGCCGCCTTTTGCTCAGTGGGCCGTTCGCCTTCGCTGAAGATTTGCAGGAACCCCTTGGCCGCCCACGTGCCACGGTTGGCCGGATTGCCACGCACGTACACCTGCATCGTGCGCCCGCCGCCGGAGATCACGTGCGCCACCGGGAATTTCGCCGGCACGGTCTTTTTGATGTTTTCCAACTCAGCGCGGTGTTTCGTCAGCTGCGCGCGTTCGCTGTCCGCCAGAAAATGTTTTTCCGCCTCACCTTCTTTCGCGTACAGCGGCGCGCGGCCATCGAGCCAAATCTGCTTCAACACGCGGTCGTGTTCCCCGTCCAGCTTGCCGCGCCGAACCTTCTTTTTGTCCTGCTCCGTCTCCGCCGCGGCCTGTGCCTTTTCAAAATCCTCCGTCAACTTCCGGTCCGCCTTCTGTGCTGCCAAAGCGAGTTTTTGCATCGCCGCCGCCAGATCGGCAATCGTCTTGGGCACCGGCACGGTCTCGTATTTCAGCTCCTCCTTGGCAATCGCCGCCACGGCCTTGGCGGGATCCTGCTCGAACCACGGCGCCAGCACCGGCAACCGCTTGACCGCCTCGTTCTTGTTGCCCGGCTTAAAGTAATCGCGGAAGCGTTTCACGAAATACGGATGCAGCTTTTCGCGCTTGGCTGCGTCGTCATCCGACATGCCCACTCCCTTCGCCGACAGCGCGTTCAGGCGCCACGCGGTGATCATGTATGGGCCGATCTTGCCGAACCGCTCCTCGCCGTTGCGGCGGGCGATGGCGAGCAGAAATTCGCGCACCACCTTTTCCTGTTCCTTCACCCGTTGCTGGCCTTCGTTGTACGTCTTCACCACCTCATCCGTCACCAGCGGCGCCTCGCGGTAGCCGCGCCCGTTAAAAATGCCGGCGAGCGAATAGTAATCGATGGTCGGGACCGGGTCATATTTGTGATCGTGACAACGGGCGCACGAAACGGTGAGGCCGAGGAACCCGCGCGTGAGCGTGTCGATGGCGTCATCCAGTTCATCCGCCTCGGCCTTGGCGCGGTCGGAGTTTTTGTAATACTGCGCGCCCAAGCCGAGGAAGCCCATGCCGGCCATCTGCCGGAACCGATCGCCGCTCGTGTCCTCCATCAGGTCGCCGGCAATCTGCAGTTTCACAAACTGATCGAACGGCAGGTCCTCATTGATCGCGCGGATGACCCAGTCGCGGTACTGATGGGCATGCTCGCGACGCCGCACGCCAAAGGTGTGTGCCTGATCCTCCGCGTAGCGCGCGACATCCAGCCAGTGCCGCCCCCAGCGTTCGCCGTAACGCGGCGAGGCCAGCAGCGTGTCCACCAACGCGCCCACCGCCTTGGCACGGTCCTGCTTAGCAGCAGCGGTGAATTGCGCCATTTGCTCCGGCGACGGCGGCAGGCCGGTGAGGTCAAAATAAATGCGGCGCGCCAATTCGCGATCCGAAGCCGCGCTCACCGGCTGCAGCCCCTTCCCTTCCATGCGGGCCAACACAAACCGGTCGAGGTCGCCCTTCAGCCAGGCAGTACGTTTCACGTTGGGCAACTTGGCGGCGACCGCCGGCTTGAACGCCCAATGATCCTCAGCGGTGATGGTGGGTTTGGGATGCGCCGCCACCTCTTTGGTCCGCGGATCCGGCGCGCCCATCTCGATCCACTTCACAAAATCCGCAATCACCGCGTCCGGAAGCTTTCCTTTCGGCGGCATCTCAAACCGATCCTGCCGCAGCGCACTAATCAGCAAACTCTCCGAAACCTTCCCCGGCACCACCGCCGGCCCTGTATCGCCTCCGGCCCGCGTGCCGGCCTGCGTATCCAGCCGCAGCCCGCCCTTCAGCTTGTTGGCCGCTACGGATTCGGCGGAATGGCACTTGTAACAATGCTCCACCAGCACCGGCCGAATTTTCTTCTCAAAAAATTCCAAGCCCGCTGCGTCCGCCGCTTGAAGTGACGGCAGCAGGCTCCCCGTGCACAGCACAGCCAAACCCAGTTTGTGTTTAACGTGAATCATCCCCAATTCGCCGCTGAACGGACGCACCCAATCAGCGGATATTCGACTCATCTCCCCCAATTATTCACCAACGCTTCCGGTGTTACGCCAAAATCTCGCTCAGCGATCCGGTGCTTTCCTTGAACGATTTCACCGGACAACCCATTTGCTGGAGGATGGTGAGGTACAGATTCGAGGCGGGCATCGTGCCGCCGGGCCACTTGACGTGCTGACCGTGCTTGAAGCCGAGCTTGCGTCCGCCGGCCAGCAGCATCGGGAAACTGCCGCCGCTGTGGCTGCTGATCTGCGAGCCGCCGAGCATCAGTACTGTGTGGTCGAGCAATGAACCGTCGTGCGCCTCGATGCCTTTCAGCTTGTCCATCAACCGCGCAAGGCTGGCGCAAAACATCGCGTCGCGTTGGCCGAGCACTTTCACGTCGACGTTGTCCGCGCCGCGGTTGCCGGAGCCTTTGTGGTGGAAATCATGCGCGCCGCGCAACGAGGCGCCGGCGTTCTTGGCCCACACCTTGTAGTCGTCATAATTTGGACCGCCTTCACCGCCGAGGCTATGCGTCACCACGCGGGTCATGTCGGTTTGGAACGCCAGCGCGATGAGGTCCATCATCAGCTCGATGTGTTCCTGCATGCTGTTCTTCACCGCCGGTTCCAGCCGCACGCCTTTTTCGTCAAACTCCGGCCGGCCTTCATCAAGAATATTCACGCGCGCCTGCATGCGCTGCTCCACCTCGCGGATGGACGTCAGGTACTGCTCCACGCGCTGGCGATCGGCATGGCCCAGCTTGCCCTGAAACCGCTTGATATCGCCCACCGCCGTGTCGAGCACCGAGCGATCCAACGCGATGCGTTTCTTGGCCTCCTCAATCTGCGCCTTGTCCGCCGGCGGGAACAGGCGATTGAACACCGACTGATAATCGGCCGTCGCCGGGATATCCGCGCCCATCGCGTTGCGCGACAACGTGGTGGTGCCCACGCCATTGGCAAAAGACAACGCCAGCGACCGCACATACGTCGGCCCCGCATGCTTGGCCGCCACCTGATCCATCGAAATGGTGTTGGTCACCGTGCCGGGCGTTTGCTTGATGTTCGTGCCGGTCAACCAGTTGTAGGGATGCTCGTGCCCGCTGATGCGCCCCTGAATATGCAGCAGACTGCTGAGCACGGAAAAATTGTCGCGATGCTTGGCCAACGGCTGATGCGACGGCGCGAGCGCGTAGTTGGCGCCGGTGTCTTTCGGGAACCAGTTGTAATGATTGATGGCGCCCGGAATATAAAAACACGCGAGCCGCGACGGATCACTCTGCCCCGAGGCAGCGGCCAGCGTCTTGCTGCCCATGATGTCCAGATACGGCAGCGCCATCATGGCGCCCATGCCGCGCAGGGCGGTTCGGCGGGATACTTTGAAAGGTTTGGCGTTCATCGTGTTCTTAAACCGGATTGATGAATGTTGATTGGTGATTTTTGATTTGTGAAAACATGTTCACCTGCCTTCGGCAGTTTTGATGCTGGCAACGAAAATTGCAATCAATTCGTCGCACTCCCGCAGGATGTCCTTGGTCTTATCCGGCGGGCACAACGGCTTGCGTTCAATGATTCGCAACCACACGTAGGTTTCCCGCAATTCCTTGAGAGCAATCTTCATTTTGTGCACGAAATCCTTTTTCGATTCCGCGCTCTGTGCCTCGCCGTAGTTCGGTGCCGGTGACGTGCCAGCCCGAACCAGTTGCGAGCCGATGTGATTGCCCGCCTTCGTATTCGGCAACGCCTCCACCACCTTCAAAATCCGCACCGCAAAATCCACCAACCGATCTTCAAGTTCCG
>DJHS01000165.1:0-9422 GCA_002433235.1 Verrucomicrobia bacterium UBA6614 | reverse complement strand
GGTCTTGAGGTAAGCCATGACTTGATGCGGCGACATCAGGTGCGCCTCGCCAAACTTGTCGAAGCCGTGCTCCACGTGATCGGGCGGCAGCAGGCCGGTGAAATCAAAATCCACGCCGAAGAGATCCCGCATCGTGTGGGTGTACTCAGCACGGGTGAGCCGCTTGAGCGTGGCGAGCGGGCGTTTGGCCAGGATGCGCTGTTGCAGTAACTGCACCGCCTTCGCCCGCGCGGCGGCCTTGGGTTGCGGCGCTTTTTCCGGCGGCATCTCACCGGCCTCCAGCACATCGGCCACGGTCTCCAGCAACTCTTCATCAGCAAAAAGCACGTCCACCGGCCGGTCCAGGCGCACCTTGCCCTTTTGCTTCTCGGGGCCGTGGCATTGCACGCAGTTTTGCGCGAAGAATTGTTTCAGTTTGGGTTCCGCAACAAGCAGGCCCGGCAGGAGGACTCCCGCCAATAGAATAGTCCACCGTCGCCGCATCATGACAAGAGATCGAAGGCGCCCGTGCTTTCGCCGAACCGGCCGCGTTCGGCACCGAACTGCTGCAATAGGCCGAGGTAAAGGTTGCTCATCGGGACGTCCTGCCGTCGCCAGTGGCCGGGAGTCTTGATCCGGCTGTCAAAAACCAGCGCGGGCAGGTCATCGAAGTTGTGGGAGTTGGCACTGCCCATGGACGCGGTGAGGAGCGTGGTCGTTTGATCAAACAATGAGGTGTTGCCAACCTTGCGTTGCTGCATCGTGGTGAATGCCGTGCTGATGCGCTTGAGGATGGCGTGCTCGAGCATGAGCAATTTTTTGATCTTCTCCGGCTTTTGGCCGTGGTGCGAAAGGTCGTGGTAATTGCCGCTGAGATCGGGCTCCTTGAAGCCTTCCCAAAACGGAATCTGCACCGTCACCGCACGCGTCGAATCGGTTTGAAGCGCCAGCACGGCAAGATCCATCAAGGTGCCCACGTAGTCGTCCACCGACTTGCGATCGAAATTCTCGATCTCATAATCCACTTGCGGTTTGGAGCGGTCGGCCCAGTAGGCGCGGCGTTTCACGGTCAGTTCCACTTCGCGCACGGAAGTGAGGTACTCGTCCATCTTCGCGCGGTCGGTGGCGTTGAGCCGCTTCTCCATGGACTTGGCCTGCGCGAGCACTGCATCGAGTATGCTGCGGTCTTCGGCGAGCACCTGCTGCTGCGTCTTCTCGTTTTCGTCGACCTGAAAGAGCAGGTTAAAAATCTTGTGGGGCGAATCGATCTGTTTAACCGGCAAACCGTGCTTGTCCCAGGAGATCTGGGAAAAGTTCAGGTTTTCGCCGGCCTGAAAGACCAGCGACTTGAATCGCGTGTCGCCGCCAATCTGATCGGCGATCGCCTGATCAATGGACAGCCGGTTCTTGCGGTGCAGTTTGTTGAAGTAACCGGAAAGAATGCCGACACACGGCGTGTGACCGAACCCATTTTGCACCGCCGGATTATCCAGCCCGCTGAATATTTTAAGGTGCTTGAAATGATCGGCCAACTCCGCCAGCAGCGCCGGCGGCTTTTGAAACGCGCCGCCCGTTTTCGGGATCAGTTCGGGCTGATAAAAGCTGAGGTGATTGACAATCGTCAGCAAGCGCCGCGGCGATTTTGCCTCGTCCACCTGCCCCAAACTCTCCAGCCGCGGCAACAACAACGCCACGCCCGCCCCTTTTAAAAATGTACGCCGCTGCATGAAACTGTGGGATCGATGCCTGATGGATGAATGATAGCAAGGTTACCCAAATAAATCCATCACCGGCTTCCCAGTCGTCAGCGGCCGTTCAAAGCCGCTGTTGTTTTGTGGTTCGTTCAGCGGGATATCCAACGCATGGTAAATGGTCGCCGCCAGTTCCTCGGGGCGCACGGGGTTGTTGGTCACGTACGAGCCGTTCTTGTCGGACTTGCCGTACACCTGCCCACCGCCAATGCCGCAGCCGGCGAGGATGGAGGAGAAACACTTCGGCCAATGCTGGCGTCCGGGCGGTTGTTGCGTAAGCACTTTCGGTGTGCGACCGAACTCACCCGTGACCACCACCAGCGTGTTGTCGAGCATGCCACGCTCCTTCAAGTCACGCATCAACGCCGAAAGCGCCTGGTCCAGACGCGGCAGGCAGAAGCCCATGCCGTACGAGCCGTTGCCGAAGGCGTTGCCCATGCCCATGTTGCCGCCGTGCATGTCCCAGCTGCTACTGGGCGGCCCGCGCCGATCGCTCGGGGCCTGGCCGGCCCAGCCATTGACGGTGACGAAGCGCACCCCCGCCTCCACCATACGGCGGGCGAGCAGAAAATTCTGGCCGAGCGGATGCATGCCGTAACGCTCACGCACCTTCGCCGGCTCGCGGCTCATGTCGAACGCCTCGCGTCCCTCGGGACGGGTCATCGCGTCGTACGCCTTTTCGCGCAGGTGCCCCCAGTCGGCACCCTTGGCATCCTTGGCGAGCACGTTGCTCTCGAGGCTGCCAAGCAGTTTGCGGCGTTGCGCGAGTCGATCGGCATTGCCCAAATCATAAACCGGCGGCGGCGTGAAGTTCGGCATGGCCGGATGGTTGTTGGCCGAACCGACAAACACCGGCGCGTACGCTGAGCCAAGGTAGCCGCCGAGCGAAATGTTCGGCGCGCAAAAGACCGGCCGGCCGACGCATTTGATGAGCCACGCGTTGGAGACGATGTTGCGCGTGCTCGGCTTGTGCTTGGCCACGAACGAGCCGAGGTACGGCTGATCATCCGGCACGCCCTGCCGCACGCGCTTCACGGATTGCCCGCTGAGCAGGTTGTGCATCGCATCGAAGTGATTACTGATGCCGCCCGGATGCGTCATCGAGTTGATGAGCGTGAACTGGTCGGTCAGCTTGGCCAGCTCCGTGTGCATCTCATTGAGCCGCATCCCCGGCACCTTGGTGCGGATGGTCTTGTACGGCCCGCGATATTCGATGGGCGCGTTGGGCTTCATGTCCCACGTATCCACATGGCTCGGCCCGCCACAGAGCAGAATGAAAATGCAATTCTTGTCGGACGAAACCGCGTTGCCGCCCTTGTCGAGCTGGTCCGTGCCCAACACCGAGCCCGGCATCCCCATGCTCGCCACGCCCAAGCCGCCGGCCACCAGTGCCTGACGACGATTCAGTTCAAAAGTGTTCATAAAGGCAATCCTTTCTCAGGCGGATGTAGTCTGCATCCACCAACGATCACTGTCAACGGGGGGCTGATAGTCAGACCGCCCCCAAAAAGCCGACTACATTCAGCTTCGACACACTATCCTCCAAAGCTAAAAGCCGAAAGGATCGTCTTCCGCTGAACGTTGTTGATCCAGATTGAACTCGAGTGTCTTGAAAACGGCTGGCCGAAAATCTATTTCTTCAAAGATTTCGCTTTCGCCCGTGACCTGCTCCTCATTCCACTCATCAAGCTTGAAAGTCAGCCGACCTCCGTCCACCAACAAGGCACGAACCGTTCCCGGCAACACCCTCGCGGGCTCGGGTGCATCGGGTCCATGCTTGGCGAACCTGATTCGCTCAACTTTTTCCAACGGAATTTTTTGTTCCGCCCCGGTTGCCTCAAAGAAAAATTCCACCTTGCCGTCTCGAACCCATTTAATCTTTCCGGAGAGGACGTTGTTGCCGGCCAAACGGAGTTCATCCTTCGATTCCCGACCGGACTGCCCCCCCGGCGAAGGCAGGCTGCCATCCCACTCGGTGATACGAATGTCGCTGAGCTTCATCGCGGCGCTCCCCTGGTTCACGAACATCAACACATCCCCCTTACCCGCGAACCCCGCACTGTCTGCCCACTGCTGCCGCACCTGCCCGTCCACCACAAGAGTAACTGTGCTTTTTTTCCGATTCACCCGGATGGAAAAGCGGGCCTTGTTCTTGGCGCGCATGTTCAGGTTTGTGTTGCCAATGTTTTGTGAACTCCCATTTCTCATCCGCTGCAGATAAACACTACTTGGGCTCAAGGTGAGATTGTAAGTGCTTCCGGAATAGGGCTGCATCTGGTCCCCATAAAAATAGGTTGCCAACTGGAAATGCCCCCGCCAGTTCAGATCAAACTCAATATTGACCGAGTCCGGAAACTTGACCTTGCGCCCGATGTGGGGCCCCGAAGAGAAAGAGTAAAACGCCTTGTCGCGAAATGACCAACCCTGATTTTTGGAGCCGGCGGGCACGGCACGCTGCTGCTGCATGCGCAAGGCGCCATTCAACATCCTGACATTGGCGTTGCGGAGACCCGCCCCCGACCAACCGTTCATGTCATTGGGCCCCTCGTAAATAGCGTTGGACACGACATTCGCCGGGCTGATATGGGTAACTTCCTCGCGGGGTATGGTGAGCATCCCACCGTACCAAGTGCTCAGGCTCACCCCCTCATCATTCACCATGGCCAATTCACCGATGAGCACATCCCCATTGCGCAAATGGACCCGGCTGGGGTTCTTGGCCCCGACATTGGGCGGCATCTTGTGCTGCAATTGAATCCTAGCCACGCTCTGAGGTTTAAAAGTGATATCATTCCTCGCCCCATCATATTTCCAAACCACGCTGTTTTCGCCGGAAAAACTGTACCCCAGCAATGCGCCGGACAAGGTATCGCCATTAAGCATTTCAATCACCTGCTCAGCCACTCCGCGTCCTCCTCCCGGTGGAGACACGCGAATGGGTGTCACGCTGCTCTTGGGCTTGCTGCGCTCGGACTTGATGACGATCGCGCCAGCCGCCAGCGGAAGCATCAGCAGGCAGGCAATATATTTGATTGAAGAGGTTCCTTTCATTTTAAACAAAAGCGTTTAATCCTCACTTTCCACGCGAGGTTTCCCGAGATTGAACTCAATGGCGGAAAACATACTTTCATCCACCGCCACCTCGCCGAACATCGGGCTGACGATCCGCACCTTTCCATCTGCCCAACCCTTGAGCGTGTAGCTCAACTTGCCCCGGTTGCGCAGGGTGGCCCGGATGGGTGTGCTGGGAACACTCTCGGCACGGCTCTTCAGGTCAATTCGACCCACCCTTTCCATGGGCACTTCAACGGGATCATCAAAACCCGCGTCAATACTCAAACGCCCGCGCTTGATCCCCACAAGCGTCCCGGACAAATTATCCTTGTTGGTAAACTCAACAAAATCCGCCTTGCCATCCCCGCGCGCGGACCCGCCTTCAGGCAGACGGCCATCCCATTCCGTAATTTCAATCCCTGATATACGAATGGGCTGTGAATTTCTCGAAATAAAAATGATGCCGTCGCCACGGCCATTGAACCCCTTGGCATCCTTCCAAGTCTTGATCAGGCGATCATTGAGTCTGAGCGTAAAGGACTTCTCATCCTTGTCGACAAAGATGGAAACACGCGCCTTACCCCGGCCGGAACTCAGCCCAGAGCGGCCGTTACTGCCCACGTTCTCTGTCCCCCGCGAGGGAGAGGTGCGATATAGGTAGGCATTACTGGTGTCCAACCGAAGCTGATAGCCGTGGCCCTGATACTGGGAAAATTTGTCCGTGAAAAAGTTGAAGGCGAAACTGAAGTAGTTGTCCCATGCCAAGTTGAAATCAATGCGCACCTTGTCGGTAAGCTCAAAATTCCGCGCGAGCATCGCACCGCTGCGCTGACTATGGAAGGTACCCTTGGAATAACGCCAACCGGGCAAGTTTGCCGCCGGACGATTGCCCGCAATACGAGCCACGGCATTTGCCGCATCCGCATGCACACCCGGAGCAACCGGCCCATTAAAAGGCACGTTACCCATTTGCCGCTGGGCTTTCATCTTCATGGTCCCACTGCTAGTGTTTCCATTGGCCCAACCACGAATGCTATCCGGCCCCGAGTACACCACGCGAGACCCTTTGACCCCGGGGGCAATCGATTGAATCATCCCCAAGGGAATCTCCAACCGGCCAGCATACCATGTGTTTAGAATGACTGTTGCGTCGCCCTTTTTTTCTCCCGGCCTAACTTCCACAAGGTCACCCATCAACTCATCCTCGTTCGCCATCACCAAGCGACAGGTGTGTGTACGTGATGTCTCCGGCACGGGCCGATCTGCCAATTCCACGCGCGCAAGACTGCCCGCGTCCAGTTCCAGCGGCCTCTTGCTGGCGGGCGATTTCCACATCAACGCACCTTCTTCGTTGAATCCCAGAAAACGGCCACTGATGCGGTCTCCAAAAAGAAGCTTCAACCGGTCAACTCCCCCAACCGCCAAACCTCCATTATCGGGCACCGCCAGGGAGCGGCGGACAGTACGTGATGGCGCACGGTCACGGATCGGGTCCAAGTGAATAGCCGGAGCAGGCCCTACCGGCTGGACAGGAACGGCGATCGCGGGAACCGGCACGACCTCCAAGCGTGGTGCCAAAACCTTGGCGGACAGCCCACCTGCCAAGCAAATCAGGCCAGTGCCCAGCAACAAACTCCGTTTAGCGTTCATAGATCGGCAAGAATCGATAGTTTAAAGCCATGGATAACAGCGAGGAGGCCGTAGCGAAAGTGGTGCCAAAGTTACCCTGCCAAGTACCATCATCCAGTTGCGACTCCTTCAAGGTGGCAATGTTTTGAGTATTCCATCTCTCCCACTGGTCTGGGTCCGGTCCATGGAAAAACGCCTGTGAGGCGTAGTAGAGGTAGTAGTGGTAATAGTGCGAGTATCCCCCGTCGGCCGGCTGGCGGTACAAATAATCCATGACGCGCTTATACTCCGGATCCCTCTTCTTTTTGGCCAAGCAAAACATTAGCGCGCCGATCGCGCTGCGCGGCCCATTGGAGCCCCCCGCCGTGGTATACCCAATGCCGCCGTCGCTGGACTGACTGTTTTTGATATACTTGAGGCCATCCTCCACGGCTTTCTTTGGAATCTTGACGCCCGCGTTGAGGGCGGCCAAAAGCGCGACAAAGTTGGCCCCCGAGACAGTAGTGTCACTATCCGTGCTCTCGGGTGAATAGCGCCAACCTCCCTGATACTGAGAACTCTTGCGCACGGATTGCGCCCGGAGGATCAACTGCACCGCGTTGGTAAGGCCCTTGCCAATGCGATTCTTGGGATCCAACACCGTCCCATACGCCTCAGCCAGGGCCAAGGTGGCAAAGCCATGGTTGTACATGGAGGTACCAATGTAGCCGGTCCTATCATTCTGTTGTTTCAGGATAAAATTGATCCCGTTGGTAATGTTGCGTGAATAGGGGCCGAAGTTCGGATCATCCCCGTGGGCGAGCATTGCCACCACCGCCAAGCCCACCACGCCAGGCTGTGTCCCGTAATGATCCCTGCCACCGCCACTGAACGACCCGTCGGGCTGCTGGCTCTTGGCCAGAGCCTTGAGCCCCTTCACGTACATTCGTTCCACGTCCTTCAGGTGCTTGGTGGAGCCCACAAAAGTCCGCTGTGCACGCACTTGATGGGCGGCCATCATCAGGCCGCCCACCAACGCAGAGATTACCAAGTGTCTAATACGCATTACTTGTCACGATTCTGTCGCGCCCGAAGTGCGCGCAAATAAGCCTGAATTTTATCCTGATACTCAGATGGCACACGACCGCCCGCGCCGGAAGCCTGGGGAGTTTCCCGGCTCGGATCGTTGCGATTGAAACCGTCACCCTCGATCGGATTGGTGCGGTTGGTTGTGCCTCCGGCATTACTCTGGCCGGGTGAATTGCCCTGGCCGTTCCCCTGCGACTGCGAGCTGCTGCTGCCTTGCGACTGGGACTGGCTGGAGGAGGACTCCGGCATTAGGCCCTGCTCTTGAAGCATCCGCATCATTTCCATCAACAGCTTGAGCGTCTCGGGATCCATCGGCGGCTGCTCACCACTCTCCCCCTGCCCGCTTGCGGATTGCATCAACTCCTTGATCTCCCTCTCGATCTTGAGAATAACCGCCTTTTGAGCGCTGGCAGTAGGTTTGCCCGTGGGCGGCAGAATGGCCGGTTTTTCGTCCGCCGCCAATTGCTCATGCTTCTTGAGCGACTCGGCCGCCTGTTGGGCGCGCTTGGCCGCCTCGGCAAGGGCTGTCTTCAATCCCTCGATTTCTTCGGCCGCATCCGTCTGACCATCGTTGGCTGCCTTCTCGACGGCAGGCACCCGCTTTTCCTTGGCTTCCGCGGCTTCCTTGCCTAATTCCACGGCGGCCTTGAGTGCGGCACGAATGGCCTCTGTCAGGGCCTTTTGCTTTGCATTCTTATCCTTGAGCGCTTGGGCAAGCGCCTTCTTCACCTCGGTCAAATCTTCTTCTGCCTGAGGATCACAATTGTCGCTGTTGATCTCCTTCTCGATTTCCTTGATGTCCTCCCGCGCGCGCTGGATTCGGTAATCCAAGTCGCCCAAATCCAGTAGCAGATCACTCACATTTCCACGTTCCCCGGCTGTATTGCGCGCCTTTGAGATCAACTTGCGAAGATGATCGGCGGACTCACCAGCGAGTTTGCGGGCCAACTGAGCCGCAGATTCCTGTTCCGGGGTTTCAGCCAAATCCGCAGCATCAGCCGCCTTTTCAAATGCCTGTTCCAAGGCCAGCACAGCCTTCTCCAGATGCTCGGCAGTCGCCTCCATTTGCTGCTGCCCGATTTCAGCAAGCGGTGTCTTGTCCAGATAATTGCGCGACTCGGCCATGTCGCTCTGGGCAAAGCTCAGAAATTTCCCATCCCCTCGCTGGTCACGCTCCAGTTTGAGGTCACGCTCCAGTTCGAATTGCTGAAACGCCAACTCCGCGGCAATGTCACCAAACTCCACCGGGTCCTTCCGGCCTTCCAGCTTGGCCAGTTCGGCAGTAGCTGTCTGCAAATCCATCTGCGCCTTGCGAATACGCAGGAGTTCAATGACGCGCTTAATGGCATCCTCGTTGGGCTCGCCGCCCCCACCGCCGCCGCCCCCACCGCCGCCGTCCTCATCCTTCTTGTCATCCAGAAGGTCGGCCCATTGGTTGAAGAGCTTCTTCAGGGCAGCAGTACCCTGCATGGCGCGATAGGTGGTGTTCCCGGCAATCAGCTTGGCATTTCCTTCCAATTGCTCAGCCGGCTTTTTTTCCTCCATTTCCTTGGCGACGGCGCCGAAATTTTCCTCGACTCGGCCTGTGTCCTCAAAAAACCGGTTGATCTCTTCATGAAGATCCTCGCTTAACTGGCCGTTCTGGAGCTGATCCGCAGCCGCTTCTTCCAACATGCCCTTGAGGGAGGGCGTTAGGCCGGCCAGATCTTTACCCAACAAGTCGCCAATCTTTTTCCCGAGATTCGATTTAATGTCGTCCTGAGCCTCCGCAATGCGGCGGAGGCGGGCAACAATTGTATCTCTCAGCATGTCCTCCGCGGTTTTGGTCGTGTCCTGCTGCAAGTCCTTCAACTGGTCAAGCGCCTGCTCCTCCTTGTCCAACCCTTCGTTCAGGTCATCCTCGCGGGAATTCTGATCACCTTGCTGACCTTGCTGACCTTG
>DJHS01000008.1:6943-11279 GCA_002433235.1 Verrucomicrobia bacterium UBA6614 | reverse complement strand
CGCTGGGACACGCCGCTGCTGTTCGAGGATGTTTTTGAAAAGCCCATCCTGCACCACGCCATGACGCACTATCAAGGCAACCAGAATGTGCTGCGCGAATTGGAGATGCTCGATCGATTTTACATTGGGCAGTTTGCAAAAATCTGCCAAAAGATGGACACCATCAAGGAAGGCGAGGGCACGTTGCTGGACAACATGATGTTCACCTACGGCTCCGGCCTCAGCAGCGGCATGCTGCACGAATGCACCAACCTGCCCACCGTCATTGCCGGCAGCGCGGGTGGCCGAATGAAAACCAACCGGCACGACCAACACGCCAAGAGCACGCCGATCGCCAACCTCTGGGTATCCATGGCACAGGCCATGGACTGCCCGATCAAACAGCTTGGCGACAGCACGGGGGCGTTGAAGGGGTTTTAGATATACCGAATATGGCGGCAACAGATGAATTGCTGGCGAGGATTCTTGTGAATGGCCGTGTTTGTCCAAAGCCTCAAAAATGGAATGAGCTCTGGGAATTATTGCCAAACAGAGAAAGAAGAGCTGAAGGGGGATGGAATCCTCCGTTGCCTTTAATATTGGCGGCGTGGTGGGATGCTTCCAATTATGAGAAAGCTTCACGTTTAAAGGCACATATTGATTGGGCGTCGAAACACGATTGCATGGAGCAAGTCGAAGAGTTCTTAATTAATCTTACAGAAGAGGATTGGCACCATTCAGCCGATTGAATCGGTTAAAACGCATACCGTTGATGGCTTATCGTTTCCAATTCCTTGTCCCATATAGAACAGACCTTTCTGTTTGAATTCCTAAACGACCTGTCTAACCTCGCTGCATGCGTAGTTTGTTTCTGCCCCTAATCGGCGTGTTCACTTTCCTTGCCGGCCCGGCCATTGCCGCGCCCAACTATATTCTGATTTTCTGTGACGACCTCGGGTACGGCGACTTGGGGTGTTATGGCTCGAAGAAAAACCGCACGCCGCGGATTGATGCGATGGCAAAGGAGGGGATGCTGTTTACGAGCTTTTATTCGTCCAGCCCCGTGTGCACGCCGTCACGCGCCAGTTTACTGACTGGTTGCTACGCGCGCCGGGTGAGCATGCACGAGGATTTCACCGGGCACTGGGTGCTCATCCCGCGCAGTCGCCGGGGAATGCATGCCGACGAATTGACGCTGCCGGAAATGCTGAAGGCCAAAGGCTACGCCACGGCCTGCATTGGCAAATGGCACTTGGGTGACCAGCCGCCGCACCTGCCGACGGCGCATGGATTTGATGAGTACTATGGCATCCCGTACTCCAACGACATGGCCAGCCGCCGCCGGGGCGATCCGCCATTGCCGCTGGTGAAGCAGGCGAAGGTGATCGAGGCGCCGGCGAATCAGGCCACGCTCACGCAACGGTACACGCGCGAAGCGGTGAGTTTTATCGAGCGCAACAAGGCCAAGCCGTTCTTCCTGTACCTGCCGCACACGTTCCCGCATTTGCCGTTGTTCGCCTCCAAGGATTTTCACGGCAAGAGCGAGAACGGGCGTTATGGCGATTCTGTGGAGGAGATAGATTGGTCCACCGGACAGATTCTCGACGCACTCAAGAAGCATGACTTGGACAAAAACACGCTGGTGATTTTCACTTCAGACAATGGCTCCAACGGCCGCAACGGAGGATCGAATGCGCCGCTCTCCGGTGCCAAGGGCGGCACGATGGAAGGCGGCATGCGCGTGCCGATGATTGCCCTTTGGCCGGGTTGGATTCCCGCCGGCACAACCTGTGATGCGATGGCGAGCACGATGGATTTCCTGCCGACGTTTGCCAAGTTGAGTGGCGGGCAATTGTCAAAAAACAAAATCGACGGACACGACATCACACTGCTGCTGACCGGCATGAAAGGCGCGCAATCGCCGTACGACGTGTTTTATTATTACCGCCGCCGCCAGTTGCAGGCCGTGCGCTGGGGCGATTGGAAATGGCATCTGCCATTGAAGAACACCTTTCCCGCCTGGACAACGCCCAACAACAAGGGCCGCGGGCGACCGGGTAAGTTGGTAAACCTGAAAACGGATTTGGCGGAGAAAATCGACGTGACCGAGACTAACCTCAAGGTGATGGCCAAAATGCGCGAACTGGTGGCACAGGCGGAAGCCACGCTGGGCAACGAGGCGCGCCAAGGCAAGGAGCAGCGACCGGCAACAACATTGGGAAGTTCGAAGCCGATGGTGTTGAAAAAATGATTTCACGCAGAGACGCGGAGGCGCAGAGAAAAAGAGAAGGCCGAGTTGCACCCTGTTCTAATTTTTAACTCCGCGCCCCCGTGGCTCCGCGTGAGGTCAGAGATTCGTGGGCTCGACAAATGGCGGTGGTTCGTCCGTAATTCGCGCGACTCATGCGTTTGAAGGATCGGGTAATTTTGGTGACCGGCAGCACGACCGGGATTGGTGAGCACATGGCGCGGCGGTTTGTGGCCGAGGGGGCGAAGGTGGTTTTGCACGGCCGCAACGACGAACGAGGGGCGGCGCTGGTTGCAGAGTTGGGGCCGGACAACGCGGCGTTTTGCCAGGGTGACCTGGGCGATGCGGCGTATCCGGCGCAACTGGCTCAAGACGCACTTGCGGTGCACGGCCGGATCGACGCGTTGGTGAACAACGCGGGCCTCGTGACGCGCAACAAGATTGAGGAGACGGACGCGGAGTTTTTTGACCGGATCATTGGCGTGAATGCGCGGGCGCCGCTGTTGCTGATCCGCGCACTGTTGCCGGCGCTCAAGGAGAGCGAAGGGGCGGTGCTGAACATCGGCTCGATCCTCGCGTGGTGCGGGCAGGAAAATTTGGTGGCGTACTCAATGAGCAAGGGAGCGCTGATGACGATGACGCGCAATCTGGCCGACTCACAGGCGCGGCACAAGGTACGGTTTAATCAACTCAACGTTGGCTGGACGCTGACGGAGAATGAGTATCACGTGAAGATCGCCGACGGCCTGCCGGAGAATTGGCCGGACAAATTGCCCGAACACGCAGCGCCTTCGGGCAAGTTGATGGGCCCGGAGGATATTGCCTCGGCCGCGGTGTATTGGGTGAGCACAGAGAGCGCGCCGGTGAGTGGGTCGGTGCTGGAGATCGAGCAGTACCCGGTGATTGGCCGGTTCCCGAATTTTGAAGGCGAAGATGCCGTGTAATTTTAATCCTGTTAAATTCTGAATCCATGAAACAACTGATCCTTTCCCTGTGTGCGCTGTTGCTGGCTTGGCCGGCAGTGGCGGAGAAATACGATTCCAGCCGGTTCGAGCGCGAGGTGCTGGTGGGCAGCAGCCGTGACGCGATCCAGTTTGAGGTGCTGGCCAATGGCGACATTGTGTTTGTGGAGTTTGCCGGCGGCGTGAAGCGTTGGAATGCCAAGACGCGTGAGGTGACCACGCTGGGTCACGTGCCCACCTACGCCAAGGGCGAGGTGGGGCTGCTCGGCTTTGCGGTGAGCCCGAATTATTTGAAGAACGGTCATCTGTTCACACTGCATTGTCCCACGGCCAAGCAGGATACCATGCGGGTGAGCCGGTTTGTGGTGAAGGGCGATGTGATGGATGTGAAAGGCGAGGAGGTGCTGCTCGAATGGCCCTACGATGATGATCATATTTATCATATGGGCGGCGCGGTGTTCATGGATGGCCGCGGGCATCTGTACATCGGCAACGGTGACAACTGCCACTGGAAGCCGGGCCTACCGATTGATTATCGGCCCGGCAAAAAAAGCTGGGACGCAATGCGTTCGGCGGGCAACTCACAGGATTTGCGAGGTAAGATTCTGCGCATCCAGCCGAAGGACGACGTCGGTTACGCGATCCCGAAGGGCAACCTGTTTACCGATGCGAAACAGGGCCGGCCGGAGATTTTCGCGATGGGCGTGCGGAACCCGTTCCGCATGACGGTGGATGACACTGACGGCACGCTGTACTTCGGCGACGTGGGGCCGAATGTGTTTCCGGACCTGAAGATCAATCCGCTCGGCTACGATGAAATCAATGCCGCTCCCAAGGCGGGCAACTTTGGGTGGCCTCTGTTTATCGGCCCGAATGAGCCCTATCCGGTTTATGATTTTGAAAACAACAAGGTTGTCGCCACCTACAAGCCGGGGGCGCCGGAAAACCATTCGCCGAACAACACCGGCCTCAAGAAACTGCCACCCGCGCAGCCTGCGTTGATCTGGTACGGCAACCTCAAGAGCAAACGCTTTCCTAGCCTCGGTACCGGTGGCCGGTCGATCATGGCCGGGCCGGTGTATCGGTTTGATCCGAAAAGCAAATCGGCCGTTCGTCTGCCGAAGGAACTGGACGGGCACCTGTTCAT
>DJHS01000008.1:0-6540 GCA_002433235.1 Verrucomicrobia bacterium UBA6614 | reverse complement strand
TTTTTACCGGACTGGAATTTCCGCCGGCCGGTGGATATGAAGCTGGGGCCGGATGGCGCGCTGTACCTCATCGAGTACGGCGACAAGTGGTGGGAAAACACCGACAGCCGAATTGCGCGCATCGTGTACCGCCGTGGCAACCGCGCACCCAAGGCGGTGCTGGCAGCGGATGTGTCGGCCGGTAAGGCGCCCTTGAAAGTGGCGATTACGGCCGCGCAGTCCACCGATCCCGATGGCGATGCGTTGAAATACCAGTGGAGCGACGGCAGTACGGGGTCGGTTTGGAAACAGCAATTCAAAAAGGCCGGTGTGTATCAGGTGTCGGTGACGGTCACGGATCCCAGCGGCACGAAGAGCACGGCTACTCAAACCATCCACGTTGGGAACGCTCGCCCGGTTGTGGCCTTCCAGTCGCCGGCGCACGGCTCATTCTTTGATTGGAAAGAGCAGCTGAAGTATGATCTGAAGGTGTCTGACGCCGAAACCAAAAAGATCGACGCCAACCTCGTGTCGTTGCAGGGCGAATTTCGCAACCGGCGATTTCTCACTGATGAAGACGCCGAACTGTCCACACCCGGCCTGGCGCTCATGCGCAAGAGCACGTGCTTCGCCTGCCATATTTCCGATGCGCCCTCCGCCGGGCCGTCTTATGAACTGGTTGCCAAGAAATATGCGGACGACTCCGGTGCGGCCGCGCGTTTGGCCGAGAAAGTGTTGAAAGGCGGCGTGGGCGCGTGGGGTCAGCAACCCATGCCGCCGCACCCGCAGCATACCCTCGAGCAGACCCGCCTGATGGTGGACTGGATTTTGTCGCTGAACGATAACACCGCCAGCACACCTCGGCGGGGCTTGTCCGGCACGTACGCCGCACCGGATCAGCCGAAGATTCGCGTGAATGAAGGCGTGCTCGTGCTGACCGCTGGTTACACCGATGCCGGTGCCCAAGGCCTCCCGCCGTTGCGCGGTGAGCAAACCATCGTGCTCCACTCGCGCCGCAAGAAGGCGGCGCTCTACGATGCCAACCACGGCATGCAGTACGTGGAACAGGTCGAGGGCGAGATTGGTATCATCGGCCATTTCCAAAACGGCGACTCGATTGTTTTCCGCGAACTCAATCTAGCTGACGTATCAAAGGTGTTCGTCCGTGCCGGCGGCATCGAGGGCGCGGGCCGCTTCGAACTGCGCGCCGGCTCCGCAAAGGGCAAGCTGCTGGCCGCTGTGAAAGTCAAGGAAACAGGAAATGCCGAATTCGCCGAACTGCCCGCGAAGCTCAAGGCCAAAACCCTCACCGACGTGTGGGTTATCGCCAAAACCAAAGGCGTGCTGGGCCTGAACTGGATTGAGTTTCAGAAGTAGGGCAGGGGCGCGGGCTACCAAATTGTTTCCACCCCGCGCCAGCGCCGCATTTTATCGTCCTTGGTCAATAGCGGCGCTTCGCACTTGAGGGCGGTGGCCACGACGACACGGTCAGCGGGGTCCGTGTGTTTCCAGTCCAGTGCCAACGACTTTAGCCAGATTGATTCGTCCACCGGCACGATCCGAATGGCGCCCGTACGCTTAACGCGGGCGACAAATTCCTCCAACGATACCGCCAGTTGAATTTGCCCTTTCTGCTGCTTGATGCCGATTTCCCAAAAGCTGATCGAGCTGACCCAACCGGGCGAGCCCGGCAGCTGCTCACACAGGCGCGCCGCCTTGGCTGAGAGCTGCTCCGGTTGCAGTGTCCACCACAGCAACGAACAGGTGTCCAACACGACCATGGCTTACTTCAGGTTCCACTCATCGGTTGTTGGCGCCAGCACGGCGGCCTCGGTGGCATTCAGTTGCCCGCGCAAATCGGCAAACACTTCTGCGACGGGTTCCTGACGCGCAAGCGGTGTCACCTGCAGCACCGGCTTGCGGTGATCCGTAACCACCAACGGCTCCCCTGTCTTCTCGACCTCACGAAAATACTCCAGCATGCGCGCCTTGAGTTCACTTTTGGACACCGTTTTCATTTTTCAAAATATGATCATATTTGTGACTATAGTCAAGGGTTGGTGGATGTGGCCATTCGTCCGACTTAACAAACGTCGTAGCTTTGTTGGAAAAGAGGTTTAGCGCGTTCGAAATCTGATTTGTCTTTAATCACGATCTCTAATTCGCCTGTACCATAATGACCTTTCCCACGCATGTCTCTGGTGAATCCTTCTTCGATAGATAGAGATTCTGGGTTGATTTTCACATATGCGATAATTGAACCTTTAGCTGGCCTGATTTCGAGACAGGCAAAATTCTTTATCCTCTTGAAAGCGGTGTAATATTTGAGGGTCTTCTCTTGCACGTCATCTCCGATTGAGAGTAGATGCGTTCGGATTTCATCGTAAAGATCAGCTATGGGGCCGTCTATTTCAGCAAGTGTTTCGGATATGGTTTTGTATTGGTTCGGTTGGTTTGAGGAATTTGCCGAACTGATTTGTGAGGCAGTGGTGGCATTCACCAATTCCAATAGCAGCAAATCATCATTGAAGTATCGGTACCGGATGAGTTCGATGTTTCTGTTGATTTGCTGCACGGCGTGTTCATCATATTTTGTGAATCCACCAGCTATGCAAATTAACCGAGGACCGGACCAGTCGATATCATTTGCAGCATTATCCCCAAGTTTTTGAGCCACTAGCAGTTGGAAGGTGCCTTGATGATCCATTAACCAATCTAAATAAAAGAGACCTTGATTGATTACATTGTCGTTTGTTGTTCTTTTATATTCGATAATAACTGGACAGCCATTTTCATCTAGGCCCAGAGAATCGATTCTTCCGCTGTGCTTTGGCCCCGTTGAGTACTCAGAAGCTAAAAACTGAATCCCCAAACATGATTTTAAATTGCCTTCGATCAACTGTTGAAGAGCTTTTTCAAGTGGAGTTGACGATCCCGGAATTTCTGTCGCAGTGGAACCCGACACTTTGAATAGCTTGATGTCGCCCATGAGTCAAAAGATGCTAGGAATTGGGGAGACTCTTGTAAAGCAGAGCCTTTTACTTGCGAGAACGGAAGGATGATAGAATGATCGGCCCGCGTATGAGGTTTGTTTTTTGTTTCACTTTGATTGGGCTGAGTTTTGCTGCCATTGCGGCTGACAAGGTGCAGTTCAACCGCGATGTGCGGAAGATTTTGGCGGCGAATTGTTTCTCGTGCCACGGGCAGGATGCGAAGAAGCGTAAGGGGAAGCTGCGGTTGGACGAGGAGTATGGCGCGCTGGAGCCGAAGGACGGCGTGGCGGCGATTGTGCCGGGGAATCTCGAGGAGAGCGAGGCGTGGCAGCGGATTATCTCCGATGATCCCGATGAACTGATGCCCCCACCGGTCTCAAAGAAGACACTTACGGCTGAGGAGAAGGGCATCCTCAAGCGCTGGATTCAACAGGGGGCCAAGTACGAGAAGCACTGGGCATTCATCGCACCGAAAAAAGCGGCCGTGCCCAAGGGGGCTGCGAACCCGATTGATGCCTTTCTGCAACGGCGTTTGACGAAGGAAGGATTGAAGCCGGCGACGTTGGCCAAGCCGGAGACGTTGGTGCGGCGGGTGTATCTGGATCTGATCGGGCTGCCGCCGACGCCGAAGGAGGTGGATGCGTTTCTTGCCGACAAGTCGCCCCAAAAACTGGAGCGGCTGATCGCTCAATTGATGAAGCGGTCGGCGTACGGCGAGCACATGGCGCGGTATTGGCTGGACCTCGCGCGCTACGCGGATACGCACGGGCTGCACCTCGACAACGAGCGCACGATGTGGCCGTACCGCGACTGGGTCGTGCGGGCGTTCAACCAGAACATCAAGTTCGATGATTTCACGCGCTGGCAGTTGGCCGGCGACTTGTTGCCGGAACCGACGATGGATCAAAAGATCGCCTCGGGATTCAACCGCTGCAACGTGACCACTAGCGAGGGCGGCAGCATTGGTGAGGAATGGATTTATCGTTACGCAGTGGATCGCACTTCGACAGCAGTGGAGGTGTGGATGGGCCTCACGGCGGGCTGTGCGGTGTGTCACGATCATAAGTTCGACCCGCTTTCCACGAAGGAGTTTTACTCCATGTACTCGTTCTTCCACAGCGCGGCGGATCCGGCGATGGACGGCAACAAAAAGGACACGCCGCCGATCCTGCGCGTGCCGCGCCCGGGCGATAAGGAAAAGCTCGCGGCGTTGGAAAAGAAAATCGCGGCGGTTGAAAAACGCATCAGCGAGGCGGCGGGCAAGGTCGCGTACGTTGACCCCGCGAAACTCGACGTGCCACCCAAGCCGACCTCGAAGGAAACGGTTTGGATCGAGGACGGTTTCCCCGCCAAAGCCGCGCGCCAGGGCAACAAGGAGTGGAAAACCGTCAGCAAACCCGAGCCGGTGTTCAGCGGCGGCAAAGCGTTTGTGCTGGAGGCGAACGGTCTGGAGCAGCTTGTCATCGGCGGCGCCAATCCACCCTTGGTGATCGAGAAGGGCATGAAACTTTTTGCGCATGTGTATCTCGACACGCTCAATCCGCCCAAACAGATCATGCTGCAGTTTAATGACGGCACGTGGGAACACCGCGCGTATTGGGGCGGCAACAAAATCAACTGGGGCAAAGACAAGACCACGAGTCGCCAACGGCTGGGTGATTTGCCTGAGCCCGGCAAGTGGGTGCGGCTGGAGGTGGATGTCGCGCAGGTGGGATTGAAACCCGGCGCGAAAATCAATGGCTGGGCCTACACGCACTTTGATGGCAAGGCGTACTGGGATAAATCCGGAGCCTCGGTGACCAGCGATCCGGCCAAGGATCCCGCGCTCTCGTTTTCGGTGTGGAAAGCGCTGCCGGAGAATGTGCGCAAGAAGGATTTGCCCGATGCGGTGTGGCGGCGGCTGCGCGGCAAGACGCCGGACAAGTGGTCGGACGCCGAACAGAAGGAGGCCTTCCTCTTGTGGATCGAGCGCGTGTACGCCAAGCCGCCGAAGGCACTGGCCGATCTCAAGGCCGAGAAGGTGAAGCTCGCCGGCGAGATGGACGCCATCAGCAAGAACACCGCGATCACGTTCATCATGGCCGACCTGCCCAAGGCGCGCCAGAGCTACGTGATGATTCGCGGCCAGTACAATCAACGCGGCGAAAAGGTCAGCCGTAATGTGCCCGCCTTCCTGCCGCCGCTGCCGGCCAAGCCGAAGGATCGCGATTACAACCGGCTGGACTTCGCCAACTGGCTGGTCAGCGGCCAGCACCCGCTCACCGCGCGCGTGGCGGTCAACCGCCTGTGGCAGCAGTTCTTCGGCACGGGCCTTGTGAAGACGAGCGCGGACTTCGGCACGCAGGGCGATCTGTCGAGCCATCCGGAACTGCTCGACTGGTTGGCCGTGCAATTCATGGAAGACGGCTGGGACATGCAGCGCCTGGTCACGCGCATCCTCACCAGCCACGCCTATCGCCAAAGCTCTGCGGTGACGCCGGCGCTATTGGAGAAGGATCCGGAAAACCGCCTGCTCGCCCGTGGGCCGCGGCATCGGCTGGATGCCGAGGTGCTGCGTGATCAAGTGCTAAGCCTGAGCGGTCTGCTCGTGCCCACCCTCGGCGGACGCGGCGTGAATCCGTATCAGCCGCCCAACATCTGGGAGCCGGTCGGTTTCGCCAGCAGCAACACGCGCAATTACAAGCAGGGCACCGGCGATGATCTCTATCGCCGCAGCATGTACACGTTTTTGAAACGCACTGCGCCGCCGCCGTTTATGTCCAGCTTCGATGGGCCGAACCGTGAGCAAAGCTGCGCTGCACGCGGACGCAGCAATACGCCGATGCAGGCGCTGCAACTGATGAACGACGTGCAACACGTGGAGGCCGCGCGCAACTTGGCGCAACGCATTCTCAAGGAAGGCGGTGGCGATGATGCGGCGCGCGTGCGCTGGGCGTGGCGCGTGGTGACCGCGCGGCAGCCCGAGGCAGGCGAGGCGAAGATCATCACCGACGTGCTCACCGGCCATCGCGCGCGGTTTGCGAAGGATGCGGACGCCACGAAGAAACTCATTGCCTTTGGCGAAAGCAAGGCCGATCCCAAGCTCACGCCCGTGGATCTCGCGGCGTGGACGCTGGCGGCTAATCTCCTTTTAAACCTCGACGAAGTCGTGAACAAAAACTGACATGAATCCCGCGAACGAATTTCATCAACTGCAAAACCGGCGGCAATTTTTCTCGGGCGCCGGCCTCAAGGTGGGCGGCATTGCGCTAGCCTCCATGCTCGGCCAGCGCCAGCTCGGCGCGCAGAACGCGGGCGAGAGCGACATGCATCCGGCGTTGCCCGGCCTGCCGCATTTTGCGCCCAAGGCCAAGCGGCTGATTTACCTGCACATGAACGGCGCGCCCTCGCAGATCGATCTCTTCGATCACAAGCCGCGCCTCACGAATTATTTCGACATGGAACTGCCCGCGTCGGTGCGCAACAACCAGCGCATCACTACGATGACCAGCGGGCAAAAGCGGTTCCCCGTGGCGCCGAGCAAGTTCAAGTTCGAGCGGTGCGGCCAGTCGGGCATCGAGATGAGCGA
>DJHS01000013.1:0-22114 GCA_002433235.1 Verrucomicrobia bacterium UBA6614 | reverse complement strand
GCCTTTGCCGTAACGCGCGCGCACTTTGGGATCTTCCTTGCCCAAATCCAGCGCGGTCGATAGCTCGCTACTGGTGAGGATGCCGTACGCCTGTTGGGTAAAGGCGTCGAGGCCCTCCATGGTTTTGCTGTTGTCCACATCGCGGCGGAACTGGTCGAAGCCGCGCAGCAACTTGTTTCGGTCGCCAAACTGTTTAACGGAAATGCCGTTCAGCTTCAGGTCATCCTTGCCTTCATCCATCGGCTTGAAGGGCGCGTGGGCGCCGCCGAGGAAGCCCGGCTTGCCGTTGTTGTAGGGCCGATGCTGCATGCGCGGCGAGAGCGCCACAAAGGGCGGCATGCCCGGCGCCGTGCTGCCCTGAGTGTTGCTCAGTGCCGAACCCATCTCCGGCCAACTTCCCGCCGGCAACCGTTCATTGAGCCGGCCGGTGAGGCACTGGAAAGATTCATGCCGATCCTTGGCGCCGACGATGGAGCGGATCGGGATCAGCTTGTCCATATTGCCGGCTAGGCGCGGCAGCAGTTCGCAAACCTCAATGCCGGGCACCTTGGTCTTGATGGGGTTGAACTCGCCGCGAATCTCGCGTGGCGCCTCCATCTTGAGATCGTACATATCCTGATGCGGCGGCCCGCCCGGCATGTAAATCATGATCACCGCTTTATGGCCCAGCCCGCCGCTCTTCGTGGCCTTGGGCCCCTTCTGTTCCGCGGCCAAAATCTGGTTCATCGACAGCCCGCCCATGGCCAGCCCGCCGATTTGCAAAAATGAACGGCGCGAAACGCCGTCACAAAACCGTCCCCCTGTTTGGTTGCCGAGAAAATTCAGCATGGGGGAAAGTAACAGTAACGGCAGTTTTGGGCAATATTTCGTGGAAAAAAACGCCGGAATTCGGGCGGAATTATTTTTTGCAGAAAAATGAAAGAAAAGAGCCTCCCGCACCGATACTTAGGTGGAGAGGCTCTGTCTCTTCCGTGGGCCCGGCCGAGAGCACCGGGGTCATGGGTTGTGTTAGTGACGGGCGCCCCCTTCGGGGGGCGTCTCTTTTTTTACGGCCGCATTCGGCGGGTGTTACGTGAGCCGCAAGTTTATGACAGAATGGATTTAGCGAGGTGGCTTCTCTCACGAGGGCAGCGTTTTGTTAAACAAATTTTCCGTGATCCGCTGCACGCGTTTGTCCACGCCGTGCGGGCGGCTGTAGTGGCTCCAGGGGAGGATGTGGCCAGGTGGGCTGGACAGGGCCTGCGTCCACCAAATGGTGGCGGCGTTAAAGATAAGATTTTTTTTGGGGCCGGGAAAAATCGTGGCAGTCCAGTGGGCGGGCTCGCGGCCGCCGCGCCAGACGGTGCCTTCGGCGACGACCTCGAGGCCGGGCTTTTTGGCGGGGGCACCGTGATGTTCCCAGCCGACGAGGCCGGGGATGGACTCGCCTTTTTTCATGCCGGTGCCTTCGTAAATCCAGTGATCGGGTTGGGTGCAGGTCCAGTCGCCGCCGCCGTTGAAGGGCACGATGCTGCGGGCGCCGATGATGTCGCTTTCGTCCGGCCCGCGCCGGCGCCAGTCCTTGGTGAAGACGCCGATGGCGGCGTTGATTTCCGCATCGGTGATGCCGCTGAAAATGCCGTCGCGGGTGATGGTGCGGTTGTTCTCGCTGAAGGGGCTGACGGCAAAGACGGAGTTGCCGCAAAGCCACATCACGTGCGTGCCCTCGGCGATGGCCTTTTTGACGGCGTGATATTGTCGGACGTCCCAGTACTCATCGTGGCCGATTGACAGAAAAGTTTTGCCGCGGATGATCTGCGCGGCGTCGAGGCAATCGACGTTGGCGCAGTAGGTGACGTCGTAGCCGTGCTGTTCCATCCAGTAGGCGAGCGGGAATTCCCACAGCAGAAATTCGCCGGAGCCGTTGGAGAGCGGGTGCTCAAAAATCTGCGAGTACTTCGCGTACGGCCGATCGAAGCTGACGGCGACATCCACCGCGTGCGCGCCGCGGGGATCAGTGTAGAGCGAATGATTGTCCGGCCACTTGTTGTACGCCTGCCACGTGTTGTCGCTGCATTGGAAAAGAAAATCGGCCGGTCGATCATCGCGCACAATGAACACCACATAATTTTGCCAGTACGGTTTGCCCTTGGCGGCGAGCGTATTGAGGCGTCCGAGGTAAACGCCGCTGGGCCAATCGGCGGGAATCGTGATGGTGGTCGAAGCCTCCCATTTACATTGGCGGATCCGATTTTTGCCGACGGGCGGAATGGGCTGCGGCTTGCCTTGGAAGGGCCCAAGCGTGGTCATGAGTCGCGCGCCGCGTCCGCCGTAGTAACCCATCCGAAAAATCTCCAGCGAAAACTTTTCCGCCGGCTCCGTGCTCACCATCACCCGCAGCTCTTCCCCGGCCTGGATGGATTGATGCGAGCAGTAGCCCTCAATGGCGGGATTGCGAAAACCCACCGGCCGCACACGCGTGAGCTGCCAATCCTTTGTGCCTTCGCGGGCGTTTTCTTTTCGGATCAAGTCCCGCCACCGTGCCGGTGCGGACTCTGCCACGTGGGTTGCCGCCAAGGCCGCCGTGGAAGTTTTTAGAAAATCACGTCGTGAAGGACTCATGGAATGACGTTAAATCGTATTCAGCGAACGACAAGCACATTGGGCATTGAGATTTTTTAGCAGTTTGCAATGCTGCGCGGCCGATGAAACCGGTGGTTCCCTCCATGACGCTCAACCCTTCGCCGGCGCGACCGTGGTGGTTGTGGCCGAATGTGTTGAGCCTGGACGCTCCGTTGGTGGCGCTGGTATGGCAGGAGGCTTGGGCCATGTGTCTTGGTGTGGAATTGGCTTGGATACAGCGCGGGGTGTTAGCGTTGGCGGTGTGGCTGTCGTATTGCGGGGATCGGCTACTGGACGCGCGACGGCTGGATGGGCCGGTGGGTTCGCAAAGGCATGAGTTTGCCCGGCGGCACTCGGTTCCTTTAAGGAAGGTATGGCTCGGGGCCGCGGTGGGGATGGTTGTCTTGGGGCTGAGTCTGCCGTGGAAAGAGATTGCTTGGGGAATGGTCATGTTGATGGGGGTGGGTGGGTACTTCATGTTGCAACATTGGGAACGGACACGTGGGGTCGTGGGTGCTTTCAAGGAGTTGATGGCGGGCGCGGTGTTTGCGGTTGGAGCCGTTTTTTTCGTCATGGTGCAGGCTTCGTTTTCATGGGCGTTTGTGATGGGGGTATGTGCGTGGGTGGGGTTGTGCGCTATGAATTGCATGGTGATTGCATATGGGGATCGGGAGGTTGACGCAGACATGAGGCAGCCTTCGCTGGTCCGGTACTGGGCGAAGGCGCGGGAATGGATGTGGCCTTGGGCGATGGGGGTGATGGGGTCGGCGATGGGGGCATGGGGGTTGGACGAGCGTCTGGCGCCATTGGCGGGGTCAATACTGGTGGGAGCCTTGGCCTTGGGGGAACTGGCGCGCAGCGGAGCGGGTGATGGAAGGCGTGTGTTGGCGGATACGGTGTTGCTGGCACCGATTTTGTTTTGGTTGTGAATGCACCGGCAAATTTTGACGACTTGGCGCGGTGGTACCGTTGGCTGGAGTATTTGGCATTTGGGCGAGCACTGGAACGGTGCCGGTTTGCGTTGTTGCCGGAATTGGCGGAGGCGCGGCGGGTGTTGATTTTGGGGGAAGGGGATGGGCGGTTCCTGAGGGAACTGGTGGATCTGAATGCAGAAGCGCGGGTGGATGTGGTGGAGGCCAGCGGGGCTATGGTGGATTTGGCGCGCGGGCGCTTGTCGGAAGACGAACGAGGCCGGGTTTGTTTTCACCGTGCGGATGCACGGGAATGGAACTTTCCCTTGGAGCAGTATGATGCGGTGGTGACCTGTTTTTTTCTGGACTGTTTTAACGAGGTAACATTGGCGCGATTGATGCCGCGTATCTCGGCGAGCGTGTGTCCGGATGGACGCTGGTTGATGGCGGAGTTTGTGGCGTCAGGCAATTGGCGTTCGGGAATGTGGCTGGCTGCATTACATGGGTTTTTCCGGGGAGTAACGGGATTGGAAGCGAAGAGGCTGGCGAATTTTGGTGGGTTGCTTGCCGGGTTGGGCTGGGAGGAGAAACGGCGAATGGAATTTGCGGGAGGCCTGATGGCGGCGAGGGTTTGGGAGGCGGCGTTTTTCCCAAGGGAGCGCGTGAATTGTGGATTAAATTCTCTCGCCACGATGGTTGCGGGAGCCTAAAACCCGGCCGGGATGGATAAGGAAATTCGCAATTCGCAGGGGGAGAAGCTGGACTACGAGTTTCACAAGGCGCTGGGCGCCTGCGAGGCGGTGGTGGTGATCGGTCATGGCGTGACGGCCAACAAGGATCGCGAGTTTGTGTTGGCCTTGGCGGCGGGGATGGCGGCGGCGGGGGTCTCGGCACTGCGTTTTTCCTTTTCCGGTAATGGTGCCTCGGAGGGGCGGTTCGAGGATTCCTGCCCCTCGAAGGAGGTGCAGGATTTAAGATCGGTCATTGCCGCGATCGATGCGCCGCAGATTGTCTACGTGGGCCACAGCATGGGCGGCGCGGTGGGGGTCATGTGTGCGCCGCACGAGCCGCGCATCAACGCGCTAGTTTCGCTGGCGGGCATGGTGCACACAGCCAAGTTTGCGCAGGTGGAATTTGGCGACGTAACCCCGGGACAAGGAACCATGTGGGACAAGCCGGAGTGTCCGCTCTCGCGGACATTTGTGGATGACATGAACCAGATCGGCTCCGTGCTGGAGTTTGCCCCGCACATCAATGTGCCATGGCTGCTGGTGCATGGGGAGGCGGATGACGTGGTGCCGATTGAGGAATCGCGCGAAATTTTTGCTCGAGCCAACGAACCCAAGGAGCTGTTTGAAATTCCCAACTGCGACCATGTCTTTGATGCCGACACGGACCCCGAGGCGCTGCCGACGATGGTGCGCAAGGTGACGGAATGGGTACTGCCCAAGGTGATGCCCAAGGCAGGTTGACCCTGAGAATAGGGCTCGATGTTTTCCCAAATCGGGGTTGACTAATGGATTTCGTTAGGTACTCTCCCGCGCATGCTACCCGGCTGGAATACCCAACCAGTCCGACCCGTGTGCCGTCGCGGTTTCACCATCATTGAGTTGGTGATCATTCTCGTGGTGCTGGGTCTTTTGGGAGCCTTAATTCTTCCCGCGTTGGCGCATGCGCGCCATCAATCCCGCGCCAACCGGTGTATCGACAATTCCCGTCACATTGGCGCCGCCTTTGCCACTTATGCCGACAACAACGACGGCCGGTTTGTGCCGTTCAAAAAGAACGAGGCTTGCCCAGGCGGTTCCGTGGTGCCGGGCGCGAGTGACGAGCACACCTATTGGCCCGACCTCCTGCGCGAGTATGCCGGCCATGAGGACATTTGGCATTGTCCCTCCTGCCGCGGCCAGTTCGGCATTGGCTACAGTGAACTGGTGGCCGGTGGTCATGTGAAACGGGAATCGGAACTGGCCGCGCCGGCCGCGACGGTGGTTTTTGGCGATACCGACGTAATTGCCAATCCCAGTGATGTTCCGGATGCATGGCGGCCCAGCGAGGCTACTGTGGGCGAGGCGCGCAACCGGTTGCAGTTTGAAATCCCCTCCAGCCCCAAATGGCGCCGGAAAAAAGGTCAGGGCGCGCGCCGTATCTGGAACCGTCACATGAAGCGCGCGACGGTTGTCTTTGCTGACCAACATGCCGAAGTGTTGCCGGTCAGTCACTTGGGATTTCAGGAGAATGCATCAGTGCCCCAGCGGCTTTGGGATGAGCAGTAAGCGCCGCTGGTCGGTGGCTCGAAATTTCTTTGCCCCTTTGTTTCTTTGCGCGACAGTCCGCGAATGAAACGCATTCTTTTTATGCTTCCCTTGATTTTGGGCATGACCCTTTGGGCGGCCAAACCAAACGTCATTGTCATTCTGACCGACGATCAGGGTTGGGGGGATCTCAGCCTCAATGGCAACACCGATCTGGCCACACCCAACATCGATTCTCTCGCGCGGGATGGGGCGCGGTTTGACCGGTTCTTTGTGTGCGCGGTTTGTTCGCCCACGCGTGCGGAGTTCTTGACCGGGCGCTATCATGTGCGCTCGGGCGTGTACAGCACCTCGGCCGGTGGTGAGCGAATGGATCTCGATGAGAAAACGATTGCCGATACCTTCAAGGCCGCCGGTTACGCCACGGGCGCGTTCGGCAAATGGCACAATGGCATGCAGTATCCGTATCACGCTAACGGGCGTGGGTTTGAGGAGTATTACGGGTTTTGCTCGGGCCACTGGGGCGATTACTTCAGCCCGCCACTGGAGCACAACGGGAAAATTGTGCAGGGCAAGGGCTTTTGCATCGATGATTTCACCGACAAGGCGATGGCCTTCATGGAGCGCAGTCAGAAGGCGGGCAAACCGTTCTTTGCCTATCTCCCGTACAACACGCCGCATTCGCCCATGCAGGTGCCGGACCGGTGGTGGGATAAGTTTAAGGACAAGGAAATCAAGCTGCGCAATCGGGATCCGCGCCGCGAAAACCTACCGCACCTGCGCTGTGCGCTGGCCATGTGCGAGAACATCGACTGGAACGTGGGCCGCCTGCTCAAGAAGCTCGATCAACTCGGCGTGGCAAAAGATACCATCGTGGTGTTCTTCCACGACAATGGCCCAAACGGCGTGCGTTGGAACGGCGGCATGAAAGGGCGCAAAGGATCCACCGACGAAGGCGGCGTGCGGTCGCCGTTGCTGGTGCGTTGGCCGACGGCGATTGAGAAGGGCACGTTTGTGAAACCGATTGCCTCGGTAATGGATTTGCTGCCGACACTGGCCGATTGCGCGGGTGTGCCGGTGGTAAGCAAAAAGAAACTCGACGGTCGCAGCCTCAAGCCGCTGTTGCTGGGGCAAAAAATGAAGTGGGCGGATCGCACCATCATGAATTGTTGGCGCGGCAAGGTGAGTGCGCGCACGCAGCGGTATCGGCTCAGCCACACCGGGCAGCTCTTTGACATGGTGGCGGATCCCGGACAGCGGAAGGATATCAGCAAGGAACAACCCAAGGTCACTGCGCGGTTGCGGGAGGAGGTGGAGCACTGGAAGAAAACTGTGTTGTCGGAACTGGGCAAGGATGATCGGCCATTTGTGATCGCGCACCCCGATTATGAATGGACGCAAATTCCCGCGCGCGACGGCATGGCTCATGGCGGTATCAAGCGTTCCAATAAATTCCCCAACTGCTCTTACTTTTACAACTGGACCTCGACGGATGACAAAATCACGTGGCCGGCCGAGGTGGGCGCCAGTGGTCGGTACGAAGTGACGCTGCATTACGCCGTGCCTAAGGGCGACGAAGGGGCGCTATTGGAACTCAGCCACAACGGCCAGCGTTTGCGGCATCGAATTACCCAGCCGCATGATGTGCCGGATCGCGGCCAGGAAAATGATCGAGTGAAACGCATGGAGTCGTACGTGAAAGATTTTAAACCGATCAACTTGGGCACCATCGCCCTGAAGAAGAGTAAGGGCGAATTGAAGCTAAAAGCCTTGGAAATTCCGGGCAAGACGGCGATGGAGTTTCGCCTGCTTATGTTGCGCCGAGTGAAATGATTTATCACCACAGAGAACACAGAGAAAAAATGAACAATCTCCGTGCTCTCGATGTCTCTGTGGTAAGAAAATGAGAGCCGCGATTTACATTATCATGCTGCTGGCGATGCCGCTTTGGGCGGGCACGCCTGAGGCGATGGTGTTGCTCAAGGCCAACTGTTTTTCATGTCACAACCCGGACAAGGAAAAGGGTGGGCTTGACCTCACCACGCGCGAGGCGCTGGTGTCCGGCGGCGACAACGGCAAGGTACTGCAGCCGGGCAAGGCGGCGGCCAGCCGCCTTATTCAAGTGCTTCAGCCCAGCGCGGATCCGCACATGCCGCCCAAGGGCCAGCTTTCGCCGCGTGCCATTGAGGCCCTGGCGGATTGGGTGGACGCGGGTGCGGAATGGGATGCGGAATTGCTAAAGGATCGTCCGCGCCCAGCGCGGGACAGGCTGGCTGAATTGCCGGTTGGTTCCGGTCCGGCCCTGGCATTGGCGTTATCCCCGGATGCCGGCCGGCTGGCGGTGGCGCGCGGCTCGGCGGTGGTGGTTTACGGGTTGGAAGAGGAGAACAAGGTATTGGAAACATTGGAAGGACACCGGGACTGGGTGCAATCGGTGGCGTGGAGTGGTGACGGGAAATGGCTGGCGACTGGCGGCTATCGGACTGTACGCCTTTGGAATGCGGAGCAGAAACTGGCGCGCGAGATCACGGCACTGGAGGGTAGAGTGACGGCGATTTGTTTTGGAGAAGACAATGCGACAGTATTCACGGCGGACGGCGTGGCGGGCTCCAGCGGGATGGTGCGGCAGTGGAATCTTTCCGATGGCGCGCAGGTAGCGGAGTGGCGTGCACACGATGACACGGTTCATGCGCTGGCGTTGACGCGGGATGGACGCCGGCTGGCGACGGGTGGCGACGATACCGTGGCCAAGATTTGGGAAGTGAAGACGCGCAAGGAATGGGCGCGGTTTGAGGCGCATCACGGGCCGGTTTATGGGCTGGCGTTCAATGGGGATGGCGCACAGTTGGCTACTGCGGGTGGCGATGGTGATTTGTTGATCTGGGACTTGAAGTCGCGGCAAAAGCTCACGGAGATTCGGGTTCACAAGGGGGGTGTCACCGGGGTGAGCTGGTCGCCGGATGACAAGACGCTGGCGACATCCTGTGAGGATGGCTTGGCGCGGATGTTTACGGAGATCAAAAGCCACGATGGCGCGCAACGCTCCAGCACCGCTCGCGAACGCAAGCTTACTGGGGGTGAGGGCCGGCTGCATGCGGTGGCGATGTCGTCGGATGCCAAGCTGGTGGCGGCTGCCGGCCAGAATGGTGCAGTGTACCTTTGGCGTAACAACAAGCTGGCGGCAACACTGGAGTTGGAAGCTGCCGAGACACCAAAGGTTAGTCGGGGTTTTGTTAGGGATGTCCTGCCCATTCTCAGCAAGGCAGGCTGCAATGCCGGTTCCTGCCACGCCAAGCCCGATGGACAGAGTGGCTTCAAGCTTTCCGTCTTTTCCTATGATCCTCGCGGCGACTGGCGGGAAATCACCGGGGATGCCCGGGGACGTCGGGTGTTTCCCGCGTTGCCCTCGGAAAGTTTGCTGATAAAGAAGGCCGCTCTTGCCCTGCCACATGAGGGTGGGCAACGTATCAAGCCGGGGTCGGCTTCCGAACGTGTGTTGCTGGAGTGGATTGGGCAGGGGATGGTTTTTAAGGGTGAGGATGAGCCGGCGCTGGCGGGGATCAGCGTGGCACCCGCTACTGGCAGTTATCGCAAGGGACAGGCCCGGGCCCTTAAGGCCACCGCGCGATTTTCCGATGGCAGTCAGCGTGACATCACGGCCTTGGCGGACTTTGTTTCCAACGACGGGGAGATTGCCACGGTGGATGACAGCGGCAAGGTGACCGTCGGGCAGGTGAACGGCGAGGGCACCATTCTGGTGCGTTATATGGGGCAGGTGGCCATTGCGCGCATCACCGTGCCGGCGGAGGAGAAAATTTCTGAGGCGAAGTACAAGGCGTTGTCGGTGAACAATTTCATTGATGAACTGGCGCACCAACAGTTTGAGCGGTTGGGGTTGTTTCCTTCCGTGCTGGCGACGGATGCTGAGTTTTTGCGGCGCGCCTCGCTGGATGCCATCGGACGACTGCCTACACCCGAAGAAGCCAACAAATTTCTGGAAGACAAGGCTGCCGACAAGCGCGCGCGACTCATTGAGCGGCTGTTGGTGGATCCCGCGTATGCCGATCATTGGGCGAACAAATGGGCGGATCTCGTGCGGCCAAACCCGGACCGTGCGGGCTTGAAGAGCGTTTACATTCTCGACCAATGGTTACGCGAGGCGTTTCGCGACAACCTACCGATGGATCGGTTTGCGCGGGCAATGGTGGCAGCCAGTGGCAGCACACACCGGTTTGGGCCGGCGGTGGTATATCGTGACAAGCGTACACCGCCGGAGTTGGCAAAAATCTTCAGCCAAGTATTTCTGGGTACACGGCTGGAATGCGCGCGTTGTCACAATCACCCCAATGAAAAATGGACGCTCACGGATTTCCATGCGTTCTCGGCGTTCTTCGGGGAAATTGGCCGCAAGGGATCGGGCGTGTCGCCGCCCATCTCGGGTGGCACGGAATGGTTTTTTCATGGGGGCAAGGGAAGCGTAAAACATCCGGTCACAGGTGAAACGCTGGCGCCCAAGCCGCCGGATGCATCCGCGCCCGGATTGGCCGATGGCACCGACCCACGTGAGGCCTTGGTCGATTGGATGACCGCGCCGGAAAACCCGTTCTTTGCGCGTGCGATGGTAAACCGCGTGTGGGGCGCTTTCTTCGGGCGTGGCTTGGTGGAGCCGGTGGATGACATGCGCGCCTCCAATCCGCCGGTGAACGCGGCATTGCTGGATGCTCTGGCGAAGCATTTTGTGAAGCTTAAATATGACCAGAAAGCGCTCATTCGAGCCGTAATGCGAAGCCGCCTCTACCAACTCAGTTCAGTGCCTAATGAGACGAACATTGGCGACACCCGGAATTTTTCCCGCGCCTATCGTCGTCGCCTCAGTGCCGAGGTGTTACTCGATGCGGTGAGTGATGTTACCGGTGTGCCGGAGAGTTTTTCCGCCACTTGGCCAGGCGCGCGTGCGATGGAGACGTGGAATTTCAAGATAGGCAGCGAATTTCTCGACGCCTTCGGCCGGCCCAACTCCAGTAGTGATCCTCCCTGCGAACGCAACACCAAGCCTACCATCGTGCAGGCGTTGCACATGATGCATGCGGAGAAATTGCACCAGAAGATCACCCACACAAAAGGCCGCGCCCGTGGATTGGCCGACGGTGACAAGACGGCCAGCCAGATCGTCAACGAGATTTATCTCGCCGCATTCAGCCGGCGACCGACCGACAAGGAGCGGGAGCGCGTGGTCAAGTTCTTTGCCAACCATCCAGATGGACGCCGTGTTGCCACGGAGGATTTTCTTTGGGTCATCATCAATTCCGCGGAGTTTATGTTTAACCACTGAAGGCGCGGGTTTAAATTTGTGATAATCTGTGCGAATCGTGTCTTGTCGGGCTTGCACAATCTCTTTTCTTCCCCACAATTGCGCCGACCTTTTATGAAACACATCATTCTTTTTCTATCCGCGATTGTGGCCTGCCCGGCTTGGGCGGGCAAATGGGATGCGATGAATTACGGGCCTTACCTGTCCACTTCTCTGGAAGTTCCCCAGGCGGGGATCGTGAACAAGGGTATCGCCATCCGGCTGGACGCCGGGGAAGGTGGGGTATCCAAGGGCAAGGCGTTCATGTTGTACGACGCGGACTTGTTGAACTGTGCGGCGGGATGGACAGGTGACTTCATGGATTGGCGCGGGATCTCGTTTGATGGTCGTCACAATGCGCATGCCTCGATCCGTGGTGAGCAGTCGTTTGCCAATCCGGTGGGCCCGGGCTGGCGCAGCCCGGATGGTAAGTGGGCGGATGACCAGCGTGTGGAGGGTCTGGACAAGAAACCCTACGGGCCACTGCCCCGCGCTTGGGCACACTACAAGGGGTTGTATGTGAATGACGGCCGGGTGGTGTTGTCCTACACGGTAGGCGCACGTGGAGTATTTGAATCCCCCTCGCTACAGGACGGGGATGTGTTCGTGCGCAATTTCCATTTCGCTCCCGGGCGGGAGGAGATCGTGATGCAGGTGGCGCGGGGAACGGGCGGCGCAAAGCATTTGGCGGGCGAGAAAGACCTCGTGTCCGTGGATGCTGCGGAGGGCAAGGTGATCTATGCGGCGGTGCTGGGCAGCTCGGGGCTTTGGAGTTTGAATGACGCGGCCAATCTGCGTCTGCGCGTCCCGGCGGCCAATAAGGGGTTGCGCCTGCAGGTGGTTCTCTGGAGAGGTGCGCGTGACGGGACGGATGAATTTAGAAAATCAGTGGCCGCTGTGAAGAAGGCCGGGCCGCCCCCCAGCTTGTTTGCCCTGACCACGGGTGGCAAGACTCAATGGAAGGAGACGGTGGAGACGCAAATTCAGTCCGGTCTGGCGACGGGGCCGTATGCTACTGACACGTTTCAATTGCCGGACAACAACCCATGGGATTCCTGGATGCGGCTGGGCGGCTTTGATTTTTTCAAGGACAACCAGCGTGCGGCGGTCTGCACTTGGCAGGGGGACGTTTGGATTGTCAGCGGCCTCGCGCAACCGAAAGGCAAACTGACTTGGCGGCGCATTGCCGCGGGGATGTTCCAGCCGCTGGGATTGAAGATCGTGGACGAGGCCATCTATGTGTGTTGCCGGGATCAGATCACGCGTCTTCACGACGTGAACGGCGATGGGGAGGCCGACTTCTATGAGAACTTTAACAACGATCATCAAGTGACCGAGCATTTTCACGAGTTCGCAATGGATTTGCAGACCGACTCGGAGGGCAATTTCTATTTTGCCAAGGCCGCGCGCCATGCGAAAAGCGGGCTGGTACCGCATCACGGTTCGATCATCAAGGTGAGCAAGGACGGTTCCAAGAGCTGGCGCATCGCCAATGGCTTCCGCGCACCCAACGGCGTGACCGTGAATGGTGACGGCACCTATTTCGCCAGCGACCAGGAAGGCCATTGGATTCCGAAGAACCGCATCAACCTAATCAAGCAGGACGGTTTCTACGGCTACATGGGCTCGTACGTGCCCGGGCGTGACCCGGAGGATTACGATCCGCCTGTGGTGTGGATTCACAACAGTGTCGACCGCTCACCCGCCGAGCAGCTGTGGGTAACCAGTGACAAATGGGGCCCGCTCAAGGGCACCCTGATCAACCTCAGCTACGGCACCGGCCGCCTGTTCACCGTGCCCTACGAGGAGGTTGACGGCGTGCCGCAGGGTGGCGTGAGTCGCATTCCCCTGGGTGAAACACCCACCGGCGTGATGCGCGGTCGCTTCCATCCGGTCGACGGCCAGCTCTATGCCTGCGGCCTCTTCGGTTGGGCGGGCAACAAACACCGGCCCGGCGGCTTCTACCGCTTCCGCTACACCGGCAAACCGTTGCATGTGCCGGTGAAATATTCCGCCAGCAAAAAGGGCGTGAGCCTGACTTTTAGCGAACCACTCGACAAAGCTACGGCCACGGACCCCGGCAGTTACGCCGCCGAAATGTGCAACTACCGCCGCACTCGCGGCTACGGCTCGCGCGATTACAAAGTCACTGACCCCAACAAACAGGGCCGCGATGCGCTGGAAATCACTCAGGCCGCTGTCAGCCTCGACGGTAAGACGGTCACCCTCGAAATGCCAAAGCTGCAAAAGTGCATGACCCTCCGCATTCGTTACAACCTCAAGGGCGCCAAAGGCGAGCCGGTCCGCTCAGAAATCAATTGCACGGTGAATGTACTGAAATGACATGGGGAAACTGAAAACCCGGAAAACCACCGCCGATGTGGGCAAATTCATTGCCGGTATCAAGGACGAACAGCAACGAGCTGACTGCGAGGTGTTGCTGGCGTTGATGCAAAAGATCACCGGCGAACCGCCCGTCATGTGGGGCAAGGCCATGGTCGGTTTTGGAACCTTTCGTTATCGAGGTAAGACTAGTGAGGGGGATTGGTTTCCGGTGGGCTTTTCGCCGCGGAAACAAAATCTCTCGCTCTACCTCCATTGCATTTTGGAGAATCAAACGGAGTTGCTGGAAAAACTGGGTCCGCACAAGACTGGGAAATCCTGCCTGTACCTCAAGCAATTGGAAGACGCACACTTGCCGACGCTGAAGAAATTGATCCGCAAGGCCCACAAATCCCCAGAAATTGCCGGCGCAGAGACCGTTTCCTAGTCTGACTTGATGCGAATTTTGACTCGTTTGGGGAGTTTTCCCTTGGGCGGAACTGGATCGGAACTCGGTTCTTTAACGGCCATGGGCTTGATTCCGGCGGCGGGGTTTTTCATATGCAGACCCAAACCAACGGCGAGATTGAAAATGGCATTCAAGGTTTCCAGAGTCTCGTTGAACACCTTGGGTGCGTGTTCCTTCCTGAATCGCGCGGCCCATTGCTGACATTGACTGGGGCGGATGCGGCGGACATCGAGGTCGTCGATTTCCTCCCATGAGTCGCGAATGGCCTTGAGTCGTTCACGGCGGCGGGCCTTGGCGCGAGGCTTTAAACGGAGATCGGCGCGGGTGCGCTGGAGGTAGATGTCGGCGGCTTCGCCAAAGCTCATGCCGATGGCGGACAGGGAATCGCTCATTGTTGGCGAGTGACTTGGAGGCGGTCAATGTTGGGGCCGGCGGCAACGATGGATTCCAACTGGATGATGTTTTCGCCTGCCTTCAGTTCGGCATTTGCGCTAATGTCCTTCCATGTCGTCCAATTGCCGGTGTCGTTGAAGGGCATGGATTTTTGGGTGATCTTGCCGTTGATCTTCAATCGCAGTGGGCGATTTCCTCCAGCCACGGCATAACGGAAATTCAGCGTGTATTTTTCGGTGGTGCTTAATTGCACACGCCACTCCAGGATTTCGCCAGTGCGGGTGCCGAAGTCCGCGTAGCCTTTACCGGTGTAGCCGGCATTGCTGCGGTCGAAGCTGGGTCCGTTGCGGCCGGCCTCGGCGGCGTCGAGGATTTGCGGAGAGGTGGTTAACCTGACTGACTTGGCCGTTACCGGCTTGACGGGGATGGGCCGGGCTTGAGCGCTGCCGCTTGCCAGATGCGGGGCCTTGTCATCGCCGTTGGTTAGGGTATTGAGGGTGTAGCAGGCGAGAGAATTGAGGATGGGGGTCTTGTCGGTAGCGGTGAGTGGTTTTAAATCAAATTGGTAAACATAGCCGGGGTTGAGCTTGTCGAGGGTGAGGGCAAGGGTTTTTCCGTCCTTGGAGGTTTCCAGTTTGTTGATGGCAACGGGTTCCCGGCCGAGTTGGGGGGAGCCATAGCCTTGGTGGTACCTGTAATAGTATCGCTGAAGCTTGATTTGATCGGCGGGAGTTTTGGCCAGTGGCTTGGTGAAGGTAAGGTTGAAGCCGTCGGCCGTGAGCTTGATGGCGGCGAGATCCATCGGGGTTTTGCCGGTCCAGATGATGCGCTGGAGGCCGCTGCCACCGGCCCATGAGAGCCGGGTGGAGCCAGCCCACAGGCTGCCGTCGGGCGCAAAGGCGAAACGGTGCATGCCGCGGCGGAGACCTCCATTGTCGATGAAGGGAAGACAGGCACCTTGGGTCTGGCCGGCGACTTCATCAAGGAGCACGCGCATGATGCGTGGTCGGTTCATTTCGCCAACCAACAGTTGGCCGGCAAAAGGGCCGAACTGGCCACGGGTGGTATCGGTAATCGGTTGCGTGGGGCTGTTGGCCATGGTGCCTTGGGGAAACAATACGGCGGCCCGGATGCGGAAGGCATCGAATTCAGCAGCGGGCACCTTTAATGGGTTGCGACCTTTCTCCCACATGTCGGCCCATGGAAGGCTGGCGGGGTGGCCGTGAAAGGCACCGGGTTGAACGAGAAAAAGTTTGCTGGTGCCGAGCCAATCGCCCTGGTTGTCAGTGACCCAGAGGCGATCTGCGGGATCAACGCCCACGCCGTTGGGGGAACGGAAGCCTGAGGCGAGGGGGGTGGTTTTGCCGTCAGGGCTGATCTTTAAAACCCAGCCGCGCCACGGGGCAGCGGAATACATGCGGCCGGAGCCGGCGCGGTGGTTCTGGTAGAACTGTTCTCGGGTGAGCCCGTAGTGACGGAATTCTCCGCGGATTTCAGGGCGGATGCTGGCGCCGTTGGAGGCGAGGTTGAGGCCGACGAAGTAATTGCCTTCCCTGTCGCGTGCGGGGCCGAAGGCAAACTCATGATAATTTCCGGTCATGCCGAACCGGTCGCTGATGGTCTGGTAATGGTCGGCTTCGCCGTCCTTGTTCGTATCGCGTAGGCGGGTGAGTTCAGCGCGTTGCATGACGACCAGCGTGTGATCGTCCTCGGCCACGATGCCCAAGGGTTCTTGCAGGCCGTCGGCGAACAGCTTCCATGCTTTGGATTTGGGTGTGTAGGTATAAACCTCGCCGCGATGAAAACAAGCGGCAAGCCGGCCGTCGGGCAGAAAGGTGAGGCCGCCGATCTGGGCATCCAGTCCCTTGGGCGTGGAGATGTTTTCAACCTTGTAGTAATCGCCAATGTTCGCCCCGTGGAGGGTCAAGGAAGCAAGGCAGGCGAGAGTGGAGGCAAGGCGATTCATTTTTTGTGGACGTGACGGTGGGTGATAGTGAAGGCGCGGGCTTTCCCGGGAGGCAAAGTGGTGACGCCGTTGGTGATCTCCGAGTCAATCTCCGCATGCCCTTTGCCAAGGGTGAGCCGCACAGGCTGCGTGACGCCCGGGATGCGGAAGTGCCGCGCGATGCCCATGCCGTCGGGGAGTGCATTGATGCGTTCGAAAATGTCCTGCCCGTTGATGTTGTAGTGGAACACGGGATGGCCATCGATTTTATGGTACCCCTTGAACTCAACCTTTTGCAGCGCGCGGCCGATTTGGATCGGGAACATGTCCGGAGCGGTCCAGAACTTGTTGCCGATGATCTTAGCTAATCCGTTGCCGTTGCCGCGCCAGACGGGCATGGGGTCCACAAAACCACCGATCCAAGCGTAGCGCAGGCGGCAGCGGCCAGCGTCCCAACAGTAGGAGATGCCGTGGGGCAGAGCGACGGCGATGGCGGCCGGCGAGGCGTCGGGCATGAAGATGCGGTACATCAACGGTCGGCGATGGGGCCAGGCGTGGAAGGTCTTGTTTGAGCTGCCGGCGCGGGCAAGAGGGGAGACGTTTTCGTCCTGCGCCAAGGTCGGCATCTTGATGCCCACGTACATGGCACCGTACATCACTAGGCCGTGCCCGGGGAAGGTGCAGACGTAGGGATAAATTCCCTTTTCGCGTGGAGCCGTGAATTTCAGGGTCGCGGTTTCGTCGGGTTTGAGCACGGGCGTGTGCCAGAGGATGGATTTCCCGCGAGGAATGTAATTGGAATCCGGTGGCAACAAGGCGGCAGCCTGCACAACATCGAGCCGTTTGCCGGGCGCAATGAAGACGAGATTGTGTGCCATCTCGTCATTGTTCTTAAAGGTGATCTCGACCGCTTGTCCGGGTTCGGCGGAAAAGCGCGGCTTGTCAAATTGCAAGCCTGGCAGAGTGCCGAGTGGGATTTTCACCGGCGCGGCCTGAAGGCCGACGGTGGCAAGCAGGGTGAGGAGGAGACGCATTGTTTTAAACAAAATTGAATTTCAAATCCTGAAATGCCCCGATGTTTGTTAGGGTTTTGAGATGGGTATTTGGTTGTAGGTCTTATTTTTCCACGATCCAGATGTTGCGGAAGCGGACGGGGTTGCTGTGGTTCTGGAACCAGATGGGGCCCGGTGCGGGGCCTTCCTTTTGGCCGGCGCCGGTCTTGTTGAGCAGGGCGTAATCGTCATGGATGGTGATACCGTTCAGCTTGGCGGTGACGCGGGCCTTGGCGGTGCGCTTGCCATCCGGGCCAAACTTGGCCGCGGTAAATTCCACGTCATATGTCTGCCAGGTCAGCGGCGGGAAACAGGCGTTTACGTCCGGGAACTTCTGCCTGTAGAGGCAGCCGCAGTCGTTCTTGCCGGGGTTCAGTTCAATGCCGAAGGAATCGAGGATCTGCAGCTCATAACGGCGCTGGAGGTATAATCCGCTGTTGCCGCGGGCCTGGCCACGTGCCGTGGGCTTGAACGGCAGCTGGAATTCCACATGTAGCTTGAAGCTCTGGAACTTATCCTTTGTGGTCGCGCCTTCCTGCATCAGGCCAGTGTCATCAATCTTCAGCCCGTTGAGCGTACCGTTGTCCTTGCCAGCGAAAAGTACCTTGGCACCCTTGGGCGCCGCCGCGTCGAGGGTCGGGGATTTGCGGGTGGTCTTCCTAAACTGCCCTACCTTGCGGTCGCCCTTGGCGGCAATTATTTCACCATCCCGGTAGTAAAGAGTGATGGGCGACTCGTCATTGGTAAACACGGCTTTGTCGTCGCCTTGGCGTTTGCCAGTGTATTTCCACTGGGTGTCTCCATCCCAACCTGCGCCGGGCAGGCCACCCTTGAAGGCCGTGGCACCAAACGCGCCGTTGCCCAAGGCCACAATTTGCAGGCCCAGCTTGTGTTCGTTGTCGTCGCCGTCGGTGCCTTCGCCGAGGTATTCGCCCTGAATGGCAAAGTCTGGATCCTTGGCGGCGGCCTCGGGGGTGACGTAGGTGGTTTGGCCCTTGGGCGCGGCATGAAGGACACAGGCCAAGGTGGTGAGTAGCAGCAGTGGTCTCATCCGGGGAAACTAGAAAGTCATCGGTCGAAAGTCAAAGCCGCAGCGCAATTCATGATTTGGCGTCATTTGCCATTGCCAAGTCAATCGCGGGGAGTATTCTCCCAGTTGCGAACGTCCAATCGAAATATGAAACGGTTGCTTCTCTCTTTAGCGCTGGCGGGGACAGTGTTGGCTCCCTCCTTTTCGTCGTACGCAGGCGGGCTGATTGTCTGCCACGATATTATTGTGATTCCGCCGCATCCGCGCCCGCCCATTGTCATCCCGCCGCGCCCGGTGCCGTGGCCGCGCCCGCGTCCGCACGTGTTTGCGCCGATGGAACTGCAGAGCCAGCAGGTGACCGTGAAGATTGCCGACCGCGTGGCGCGCACGACGGTGGAGCAGGTGTTTTACAACCCCAACAGCCGGCGGCGTGAGGGTACGTTCATGTTCCCGGTGCCCAAGGGTGCGGCAATCGCGGATTTCCGCATGGAGATCAATGGCAAGCTGCAGAAGGCGGAGTTGCTGGACGCGAAGAAGGCGCGACAGATTTACACGGACATCGTGCGCAAGATGAAGGATCCGGCGCTGCTGGAGTTCTCAAGCCAGCGGCTTTTCAAGGTGAGCATTTTCCCGTTCGAACCGCACGGCAAGAAGCGCATTAAGCTGACGTACAATCAGGTGCTGAAGCATGACGCGGGGCTGGTGGAGTACGCGTACCCGCTGGGCACGGGCAAGTACTCGAGCAAGCCGATCAAGAATTTATCAATCAAGGTGGAGCTGGAGGCAGGCGCGCCGTTGAAGGCGATTTACTCGCCGACGCATGAGGTGGAGATCAAGCGCGACGGAAAGCAGCGGGCGACCATCGGCCTGGAGGCCAAGGGGGTGAAGCCGGGCCAGGATTTCAAGCTGTACTACCAGCCCAAGGCAAAGGGCATCGCGGTAAACCTGATCTCGCACCGCGAGGGCGACGGCGACGGGTACTTCCTGCTGCTGGCCTCGCCGGGTATCGACGTGGGCGAAGGCAAGGTGGTGGAGAAGGACGTGGCTTTTGTCATCGATACTTCCGGCTCCATGGCGGGCAACAAGCTGGAGCAGGCGAAGAAGGCGTTCCAATTCTGCGTGGCCAACCTGAACGACGGCGACCGCTTTGAGGTCATTCGGTTCTCCACGGAGACGGAAGCACTCTTCGATGGGTTGAAGTCGGCCAATGGCAAGAACCGCAAGCAGGCCACGGAGTTCATCAAGGATCTCAAGCCCATCGGCGGCACGGCCATTAATCAGGCGCTGGAGGACGCACTGGCGCTGCAGCCCAAGGGCGACCGGCCATTCGTGGTGATCTTTCTCACCGACGGCAGGCCAACCATTGGCATCACCAGCGAGGATCAGATTGTGAAGAATGTCGAGAAGGCCGCGGGCCGCACGCGCGTGTTCAGCTTTGGCATCGGCACGGACGTCAATGCGCACCTGCTCGACAAGATCACCGAGGAAACACGCGCCAGCAGCCAATACGTGACGCCCAATGAAGACATTGAGGTGAAGATCTCCAGTTTTTACACCAAGATCAAGGAGCCCGTGCTCGCCAACCCGCGGCTTAAGTTCCCTGACGGCGTGCGCGTCAGCAAGCTCTACCCCAACAGGCTGCCAGACCTGTTTAAAGGCGAGGAGATTGTCCTCGTGGGCCGCTATAATAAGGACGCCCGTGGCGACGTATTGCTCGAGGGCACCGTCAACGGCAAAAAAACGCAATCCGAGTTTGGCGTCGATTTTCCCAAGGAGGCCGACCACGACTTTATCCCGCGCCTGTGGGCCACGCGGCGCGTTGGTTATTTGCTCGATGAAATTCGCCTGCACGGCGAGAAGAAGGAACTGAAGGACGAAGTCACCCAGCTAGCGCGCAAGTATGGCATCGTCACCCCCTACACCGCCTACCTCATCATCGAGGATGAACGTCGCCGCGGCGTGCCAATGGCCGCCCGCACGCTGCGTCGGTTTGAAGCCGATCGCGAGGTGCTTGAGCAGGCGCGCGCGCAGTTCGAGAGCTTCAAGCGCGACAAGGCTGGCGATCTCGCCATCGGCAGCGCGCGGGCTGCCAAGCTTCTCAAGGAAGCCACGAACGCCCTGGCCTCCCAGCAGCGCAGCAACGCCGAGGCTGCGCAAGGCTTGGGTGGCTACCGAGGCAACGGCGCCGGGCTTGCGAACGGAGCCCCAGCTGCACCCGGCGGATTTATTGTCCCCGGACGCAAGGGTGCTCCCGGGCAATCCTCCAAGGCGCGGCAGGTTGTGCAACCCATGCAATATTTCGGCGGCAAGAACTTTTGCCAAAATGACAAATTCTGGGTCGATACCGACGTGCAAAAAGCCGAGTCCGCCAAGGCCAAGCGCACCCGCGTGAAATTCAACAGCGACGCTTACTTCGCCCTCTTGGCTAAGGAACCCAAGGCCGCCCAATGGCTTGCCCTCGGCCAAAACGTCCAGTTCGTGCTCAACGGCACCATCTACGAAATCCACGAATAAAAAACCACCCACTCATCCACCGAGCCACGGAGGGCGGCTCGTTATGGGTTTATTACGGGCAAAAACATTGCAATAGGCGCTGATTTGGTTATTGTCAGGCGTCAAATTTACCGGACTTAATCAATGGAAATGATACGAATTTTACTGGCCATAGCAGTTGTTTCGACAGGAGTTCCTCAGCTCGCAGCTGCGGTGCCGGGTGCTCCGCGCGTTGCCCCATCCAATGTCGTCGCCCTTCAGTTCCAGTTAAAGAATGTGGAGACTCAGATTGCAAATCTTCGTAATTTTATGACCCGGGGCAATCTTTCTCCCCAATTGGCCTCGGCATACCAACTCAAGCTCAAGCAACTTGAAGCGTCCCGCGATCATTTGCGCCGTCAACTGGGCATTCCCGAGGGCGATTTAAGGAACGTCAATCCCCCGGAGAAAAAAGGTGCACCAGCCCCAAATGGAAAACACTTCCCCGCACATTGGGGTGCGCCGCCTCTTCGGCAGACTCGTGACCTGCGCACGCTTCCCGGCGGCTACGGTCGTGGCAGCGGCACGTTGGCCAAGTGGATTCAAGGGAATATCGACCGCGACAAGGCCAAGGCAAAGAATGGTCAGAACCAGAAGAAACCCAATTCCAAGCCTGACAATAAAAAAGAAAATAATAATAAGGATAAGAAAGACAAAAAGTTTACGGCTACACAGGTCAACGCAGTACGATTTGCCACAAATTTTGACAGGCGCGTCCTGTCACTGCCCGGAATTATTGGAGTAGGAGTTGGTGGTCGAAACAACAACGACGCCTGGATAAACGTGGTGGCCCGGGATAAGAATTCCATGGCCAATGCGCAGAAATATGTAGGGGCCAAGGTGAACGGAGTGCCAGTTAAATTCCAGGTCGTTGAAACCATCAAGGTTCCGCGCAACGATGGTAAACTGCGGCAACCGAGGATACTTCCAGTTCAGCCAAGGCGTTAATGAAAAAACATGACAGGTGGGGCATTTACCGACCGAGTCCGTCTGAATTTACATAGAAAAAATCACTCATAAAACGAACGCGACATGAAACGAACTCTATCATTGTTCATCGCCACTGCGACCTGCATCACATTTGCTGATGACAAACCTGCGCAACCGCAGGTTCTTCCCAAGGCAGACGCCCCTAAACAGGCCCCTGCAAAAAAAGTTTTCCGGGCACCCAACGGCAAACAATTCCCTGAACATTGGGGTGCGCCACCTCTTCGACAGACACGGGATCTGCGCGTGCTCCCCGGAGGTTATGGC
>DJHS01000107.1:0-11059 GCA_002433235.1 Verrucomicrobia bacterium UBA6614 | reverse complement strand
CAAGGGATGAGTAGGCGAAAACAACGGAACTGGCTTCACATCCAGATAATCATCGCAGTCCTGATATTGATACCACTTGGAGGCGTGATGATTTGGATGGGATTGGAAAACTTTGGGATGTTTGCTCGTGAGATTTTCACCACTCACAACTGCGTCCGTTAAATGGCGCCTCTACTTTTTCTTCACATGCAACAGCACGGGCGGGGAGAGAATGCCGCCTTCGGGGGCGGCTTTGAGATGGAAGCGGCGGGTGGTCTCGGCGGTGACGGCGTCGGCAGTAATATAGAATTCACGTTCACTGGCCTCTTCCACGATCAAGAGACCGTTGAGGCCGATGTTGTCGACATACGCGCCGTAGGGAAGGTTGCGCCCTGAATCATGGCTACCAAAACTCACTCGTTCCTTGAGACCATTACGCTCAATACGCACACGCGCAGCGATGGTTTGGCCGGGGGCAATTTCGAGTTCAAGGGGTTGACCCGGTTCTGGGGCTCGTCCTTCAGCAGTCAGGATGGTGACCTTGAGTTTCGCTGGGGCCAATGGTTTCAGGTTAGCCAGATCATTAACCTGATGGGTGATCGTTTTGTCACCGATCTCGGCACGGGCGGTCACCTTGGCCAGTTCTTTGCCTTTTGGTGGTTGTGGCGCATCGGCCGCAGCATAGACCCCGCCAAAAGCGCGAGTTTGACCCGCTTGAATGATGATCGGCGTGGTAATAGTAAAGCCTTTGGGAGCACTGGTGAGGTCCACACGGATGGGACCCTCGTACCCATCAAGGCGCTGGGCGGTGACGCTGAACTCTCGGCCACTACCCTTGGGCACGCCGCCACCACTGATGCCGCCGAGGGTTACGGTGAAGTTCGGCCGGCGTGGGCGCACGGTGAGGGTGTATTTGAAATCCTTGCCGCCAAACCCGCGTACATCTGACACCCGCGCGAGGTATTCTCCATCGTCCGGCGCAGTGAAGGTGAGCTGGGAATCCTTGCCCCAACGTCGCCGACTTTCGTCGTCGTTTTCAAAATAAACGGGAAACATCGGCAGGCCGTTGGCAGCGGCAGGGATGCCGGGCGCACGCGGTTCCACGATGTAGGCCGGTTGACCAAGCGGATGTGCCAGCGGCGTTGTGTCAAAGTAGGTGTGCCGATTGCCAGTACCGGGATACACGATGTAGCCGCTGTCTGGACCTCGCGGGTAATGCCAAAGTTTCACCACCTCGCCGTTAACATAGAGGTACTGGTTGAGGCTCATCTCGTCCCATTTAAAGAGCCGAAAATCACCGGAAGTATCTGAATTTTTGCCGCGGAAGGTGAGCCACGAATCGCGCACGGCCTGCAGGCGCACGCGCTCGATGGGTTTACCGTCAGCGGTAAGCACCTCGATCTTGGAATCCAGCGGCGACTTGCTGCGCGCAGCGTTAATCTCCAAAACCCATTGCTCACCGGCTTTGGCGCTAAACCGAAAGAGGTCGAAATCGGCTCCTGTGTCCGAGTGAATAAGGCCGGTTACCTTGGCAGGCAGGGCAATGGGCCGAGCCTCCACAGGCGTATTGTTGGGTTCCTGCTCGGTGGCATCTTTCGTCTCGGCCTTGGCAATGGTACGCGGAGTATGGGCTTTGGCGACGGTGTTGGCGTCGCCAGTTTGACGGATACGCTCGGTGGAAATAGTACCGTTGAGTCGAGCGAGGTGTAGTGTGTTTCCGGTGCGATCGAAGGCGAGCGCGGAGACAACATCCGACTGATCCTCGAACTGTGAAATTAACTCGAGCTTCGGCAGGGACCAAATTTTCACCTTGTGATCGGCCGACGCAGAAGCCAAAAAACGGCCGTCGCGGCTAAGTGCAAGATCAGTGATTTCATCCTCATGCGCAAACCGCACCAGCGTAAGTGGATTGATGGCGGGCTTGGTTTTGCTCACCCAACGCCAAAGCCGGATTTGTTTGTCCGCACCGGCTGCCACAACAAATTGGCTATCCGGCGTGAAGGCGGTGATAAACTGTTCGCCGGTGGGCTGCCCAAAGGTATCGAGGCGCTGGCCACTCTTCACATGCCAGAGCTTCACGGCCGAATCACCGCCGGCACTGGCGAGCACAGTGCCATCCGGGCTGAAGGCAATGCCGTGTACGGGGCCATTGTGGCCTTCGAGTGTGCGTAACGGTTTACCCGTGCGCGTGTTCCACAATTGAATGCGTCGATCGTACCCGGCAGTGGCTGCAATCGTGCCGTCGGGCGAAAGGGCCGCGCCGTAGAGAGTATCGCGATGGCCATCGCTGAAAGTGTGCTGGCGCTGGCCGGTCTTGAGATTCCACAGCACCGCTTCGCCACGCAGGCCGGTCACGCCCGAGGCGGCCAATAGAAAATTTCCGTCGGCGGAAAAGGCGAGCGCATTGACCTTGCCAGCGTGACCGGTAAAGGCGCGCTTCCCGATGGTGACTTTTCCATAAGTTCCCAGCGCGCGGATGCCTTCACGTGAAATAGTCATTGCGGTGACCGGCTGGTGGCGCAACGGAGTGGGCTGGGCGCGAGGCACGTGCAAAGTGGTGAGGATGGAGCGGTCGACCTTGGGACCGGACGCACCGGCGGCAATCCAAGCACGCAGCGTTTCGATCTGCGCCGGGGATGGCTGCGGTTCCTTGCGTGGTGGCATGAAGGGTTTTTTCGCGCCGGTCAATTGCTTCAGGAGCAGGGAATCCTTGGCGTTGCCGGGCGCGATAGCTTTGCCGCTGTCGCCGCCAGCCATGAGGCTTTTGAAAGTCTCCACGGTAAACTCGCCTTCGAGTTCATCATCGTTGTGACAGCCGGCACAGTACTCGCGCAGGATGGGAGCGATGTCCTTATGGAAATTCGGGGCGGCCGCGGCGGTGACGGTCGCGCAAAAAAGCAGCGTAAGAATCAGGTGTTTCATTTAGTGCTGGAAGAGAAATTCACGGCTGGTCATGAGGGCCCAGAAGAGGTCTTCGATCACGGCGCGTCGCTCGGTGACTGGCGTTGACTTGAAAACGGCCTCAAGGCGTTTGATTTCCTCCGCGCTGGGCGGGCGGGCAAGGCAAAGCAGGTAGGCTTCCTCAATAAGCACAGCGTTGTCTTTAGCGATTAGTGGGGTGACACAGCTTTGGTCGGCGCGCAGATTGTCGTTGAGCGTCTTGCCGTTGGAGAGATGAAGCACCTGCACCATGCTTGGCTTGTTGGAACGCTCACATTCGCACGTGATCTCGCGTTCGTTGCGGCCGAAGGTTTTCAAAAAGTACGAAGTAACCGCCGAGTCAAAGAGCTGCAGGGCGCGCGTGCCGTCCTTGTAGAAATCGGTCTTGGCCGTGCTGCCGTCGGATAAGGTGATGTTGGCGTACTTGGGGCTGACTTTGGTGACCGTAGTGATGGCGTCCTGCAGCACCTCGGCCATCAGGCGGCGCGGGTAATAGCGCGCATGGTAGCGGGTGTCACCGATGTTCTCTGGCAATGGCGTGCTGCTGCGGGCGTAGGTGTCGCTGGTGAGGATCAATCGCATCAGCGACTTCAGGTCGTACTTGTTTTTCATCAAATGCCCGGCGAGACCGTTGAGCAGTGGTTCGTTACTGGCGGGATTGGACACGCGCAGGTCATCCACGGGATCGACAATGCCCTGCCCGAAAAAATTCGCCCACACGCGGTTGGCGATTGAGCGGGTGAAGTAGGGGTTGTCCGGCCCGGTCAGCCAATCGGCCAACACAGTGCGGCGATCGGCATCGGCCGCAATGGCAGGGCGATCCAGCGGCGCTGGCGGTTGTGGCTTGCCGGTGCGCGGCTGCAGCAGGTCACCGCGCGGGGCGGTAAACAACGTTCGTTTACCGTCACCATTGCGGGCATCGCCGCCCCAGCCCTTCACGCGTACACGGGCAAAGAGATTGGCAAAGGCGTAGTACTGGTCATTGGTCCACTTTTCCAGTGGATGATTGTGGCACTTTGCACAGTTGATGGAGAGGCTCATGAAGGCCTGACTGACATTCTCAGCCATTGTCTCCGGTTCCTGGTGCACGGCGTAAAAGTTGGTGGCGCCGTTTTCCATGCTGTCGCCGCGCGCGGTGACAACCTGCCGCACGAGCTGATCCCACGGCGTGTTCTTGACAATCTCGCCGCGCAGCCAGCTGTAGTAGGCCTTGAGCGCGTTGGGGCGGAGCTTTTTGCCGCTGATAAGAAATAGATCAGCCCAGCGGTAGGTCCAGTAATCAACAAACTCCGGCCGGGCAAGCAGTCGGTCGACAAGCTTGCTACGCTTGTCAGCTGCCGGATCAGCAAGGAACTCGCGCACTTCGGCCGGCTTAGGCAGCACGCCGATGGTGTCTAGGAAGGCTCGTCGGATGAATTCGCTGTCTGTGCTAGCCGGAGACGGCTTGAGGTTGAGCTGGCGTAGCTGCACGAGCACATGCCGGTCAATGAGGTTTGCCTTGGAGCTGGCGGCAAACACTTTGTCGGGGATTTGGTTGGGCCATGGCGAGATTAGCCGGGCAATGGCAATCTGGCCGGAGTACCACGCAGTGATGGCGCCCTGGCCGAAGCCGATGATCTCCGCGCGGCCGGTCTTTGCATCCACAATGGCCACGGAGGCATCAGTAGAATCAAACTTTGCCCACGCGGTCACATCCCGCTGTGTACCGTCGCTGAAATGCGCAGTGACCTTAAGTTGCGGCGTATCGCCTTTTTTCACGCGCGCATTGCCGGGCGTAAGTGCCAGCCGCGCAAGTTTGGCGTCCTTTTCGCTCGGGCCGGGAGCACCTTGTTGAATCCACTTCAGGAGAATCTGGTAGTCTTTAGAGTCCTCATGCAACCGCTTGCCGCCCTTGTGCCGCACGGCAGCAGTAGGCTTAATGAGGAATAAGCTGCGGGTCGGATCATTGAATTCCACCCGGCGCCCGCGCAATTCGCGTGTGATGTTATAATGGTCCGTCGCCGGATCATACGCGTTTAAACTCAGTCGAAAACCGCCCTTGCCGGCCAACGCGCCGTGGCATCCGCCCCCATTGCAACCAGCCTTGGAAAGCACTGGCAATACGTCATGCCGAAAACTAAGCGGCCGATCCGCAGCCCATAGGCTTGAAGCAACGGCAAAAAGACAAAACAGGATACGCATTAGAACAACTCCTTGATCGGTTCGTCGCCGAAATCCACCAGAGGGAAAGGCCGTCCGGCAGGGCCGGGCAAGGTGGCTTGGTGATTCAGACCGAGGCTGTGGAAAATGGTGGCGACCACATCACCGGGGCTCACCGGTCGTTCGGCCGGAAAGCCGCCCACCGGATCACTCTTGCCCACCACACGACCCCCCTTCACGCCGCCGCCAGCAAAGCTGCAGGTGAAGCATTGCGGCCAGTGATCGCGTCCACCGGCCGGATTCATCTTCGGCGTGCGCCCAAACTCCGCCAGCGTAGTCACCAGCGTGTTGTCCAGCAGTCCGCGCTCATGCAAATCTTCAATCAACGCACTATAACCCTGATCATACATCGGCGCGATGATCTCGGCCATTTGTTTGATGGACATAAACGGCTTCGACCCGTGGATGTCCCACGAGAGTTGGCTAAAGACTGTGAGGAAACTATTCAATGTCACGAAACGCACTCCGTTCTCCACCAGCCGCCGCGCGAGCAGGCAGCATTGACCGAAACGGTTCATGCCATACCGCTCGCGCACGGACTGCTTTTCCTTCGAGAGATCAAACGCCGCGCGCGCCTGTTCGCTGGTCATCATGCGAAAGGCCGAGTGGAACGTGTCATTGAGCAGGCGCGCATCCTCACTAGCTTCAAAACTCTTCACCGCGCCATCGACAATCTCGCGCATGTTACGCCGGCGCTCCAGTCGCGCCGCGCCGATTTGATCCGGCGGCAGCAAGTCCGGCACCTTGAAATCTTTTTTGGAGGGGTCTGCATTGAGCGCAAACGGATCATGCGCCTTGCCGAGGAATCCGCCCGCCTGGCCGTTGGGTAGATTGCCACCGCCGCGCCCCATCAATTCCGGCAACACCACAAACGGCGGCAGATCACTCTTGCGTCCCAGCAAATGGCTGGCCACTGCGCCCGCATGGGGCGTTTGCACTCCGCCCGAGAAGCGCCGGCCGGTCTGCATGATCTGCCAGCCCGCATCGTGTACCGCCGCGCCGCCATGATGCACCGAGCGCACCAGCGAAAATTTATCCGCCACCTTCGCGTGTTGCGGTAAAATCTCGGAAACCTCGATGTCTTCGGACTTGGTTCGGATCGGCTTGAAAGGTCCGCGGTACTCAGCGGCTGCCTCCGGTTTCATATCCCACAAATCCACGTGGCTGGGGGCGCCGAGATTAAAGATCATAATGCAGGCCTTGTCCTCATGGCCCGCCCGCACCGCCCCGGCCTCCTTGGCCGCCAGCACTTGCGGCAGCGACAAGCCCACGGCGCCCAGCGCCCCGACCTGCAGAAACTCCCGCCGTTTCAAGTGGCTCCCGCCACAAATCGACGCCTCCTGTTCGCCCAAAAAATCAAACATAACGTAGGTGAGGAATCATATGCCTGTACGGTGATTTGTCCAGTGTGTCCCCATTTAAAACTTAAACTGATGAGTTAAGTGTTGGCTATAAACGAGGACTGAACGATTGGCACTTGAGGTTGCTCCATCAGGCGATCAGGTCAGATAATTTAAAATTGTCGACAATTGAACATTTACTTATTTTTTGCCCTCGGCTATTAAGTCGATATGCCACTTGTTGAAGAACCCATACTGACAATGCGCGATCAGATATGTGACGCAATTCGTGGGGAGATTATTGCCGGGAAACTTACTCAAAATCAGCCAATTAGGGAGCAAACTTTTGCGAGCCGTTTTGGTGTGAGTCGGAATTCAGTAAGAGACGCCTTTTTGCAATTGTCTCAAGAGGGAATTTTGGTTTACAGCCCAAATCGCGGTGTGCGAGTGAGTTCGGCACCCAATAAAAAAGATTCTGATTTGTTTAGAAGGCTTCGTATTGAACTTGAAATTCATTGCATAGAAAGATCTTTTAAACATTGGGTTGATGAGGATGATCAAAAGATCAAGCAGTTACTTGAAACATTAAAATTGGCATGTAAGCAGAAAGATTTAAAAAAAATAACCGAGACAGATCTAGCAATGCATCGATTTTGGGTTCGAAAAGCCTCAGCGGAATTTGAATCGATTTGGCTAAGTATAACCATCAGAATGATGATTGCTTATTCAAAATTAGAGGATTATATGCAGTGTTTTAAGGAGCATGAAGCAATTGTTGAAGCAATAAGTAAAAGAGACTTGTTCGCCGTCAAAAAAGCCATCAAACAAAACATAAAATGACCAATAAATACCTTATGTCATTAGTGTTTGCTTGGTTTTCTGTATGTATTTCGTTCTCAGCCGAAGAAGTGCCGTCTGATGTGTTGTTTGCGCGTAAGATTCAGCCGCTCTTTAAGGTTAAGTGTCTCACCTGTCATGGAGACAATCCGGAAAAGCTCAAGGGCGATCTGGATATGCGCGCTCGTGCAGGGTTGCTGAAGGGCGGTGAGAGCGAGGAACCGGCTCTGATACCGGGCAAGGCGATGGCCAGTCCGTTGTATTTGGCGGTGACACGTGCGCATGAGGCCGATTGGTCCGCCATGCCGCCGAAGGAGAACGACAAACTTTCCGCTGAACAAATCGGGTATATCAAGGAATGGATTACCGCCGGCGCCCCGTGGCCGGATGCCAAGCGCGTGGCGGTCATCCTCAAGGAAGCGGATCCCTGGGGCGAGACTGATGGCGTGATGGTGAAAACCAGCGGCGGACTGGATGCCGGCTGGACCAATCGCAAATACGATCCCCAAAAATTATGGGCCTATCAGCCGGTATCCAAACCGGCTGTGCCGGCGAAAGGGCACCCGATCGATGCGTTTATTAATGCACGGTTGCCGAAGGGATTGGCGGTGGCAAAACGTGCCGGGGCGGTGGCGTTGATTCGGCGGGTGACGTACAATCTCACGGGCCTACCGCCAACGCCGAAGGAAACGTTTGAGTTTGTGGCGGCGTGGGAAAAGGATTCGAAGACGGCGTGGATGGCATTGATTGACCGACTGTTGGCCAGCCCGCATTACGGCGAGCAGATGGCGCGGCATTGGCTGGATGTGGTGCGCTATGCCGACTCGGCCGGATTCTCCAATGACTACCCACGGCCGCACGCGTGGCGTTATCGCGATTATGTGGTGCGCGCGTTTAATACCGACAAGCCGTATGACCAGTTTGTGCGCGAACAGATTGCCGGCGATGAGATGAAGCCCGACGATGCCGATCATGTGATTGCCACCGGTTTTTTGCGGATGGGGCCATGGGAACACACGGCGATGAGCGTAGCGGCGGTGACGCGCCAGCAGTATCTGGACGATGTGGTCAACTCCGTCGGTGTTACCTTTCTCGCCAACGAATTGCGCTGCGCGAAATGTCACGATCACAAGTTCGACCCGATTCCCACCAAGGATTTTTACCGGATGCAGGCGGTGTTTGGTTCGTTGAGTTTTCAGGACCGGAAATTGCCGTGGCAAAAAAACGAAAACCTCACGGGCATCAAAACGGATCGGGAGCGTTATTTACGCCTGCAGAAAACAAAGGCGATCCGCAGCATTACCACGTTGCCCGAAGATGATCGACCGGTGCAGGTATTTGATCGGGAGTCGGAAAAAATCGGCCACGGCAAGGTGAACCGAAAACGTCAGCAACAGCTCAACTACCAACTCAAGCGTAGCAATCCACTGGCCTTCTCGGTGGCCAATGGCGCAAATGATCGTATTCATATTTTGAAAGGCGGCTCGATCGAATCGCCACAGGCCGCCGTGAGTCCGGGCGTGTTGAGCCTGTTCGCCGGATCGGAAAAGGCCGCCTCGGTAACGATGGAAAAGAGCGGTCGCCGCACGGAGTTGGCGCAGTGGATTGCCAGCAAGAACAATCCGCTGACGGCGCGCGTAATCGTGAACCGCGTCTGGCAATGGCACTTTGGTCAGGCGATCGCGGGTAATCCGAACAACTTTGGCGGCACCGGCAAACAGCCAACGCATCCGGAATTGCTCGACTGGCTGGCGGCGACATTTATGGAGGAGGGTTGGTCTTTCAAAAAACTGCACCGGATCATCCTCACATCAGCGGCTTATCAACGCGCTGTGGCTCATCCTACTCCGGAAAACATGGCCGAGCTCGATCCTAACAAAACGAGCTACGCAGTCTTTACCCCGCGCCGATTGACGGCGGAGGAGCTGCGCGATGCAATGCTGGCGGTGTCCGGCGAACTGAATCGCGCGTTGGGCGGTATTCCGGCACATCCGGAGATCAACGAGGAAGTGGCCATGCAGCCGCGGCACATCATGGGCTCGGTCGGTCCGGCGTATCAGGCTGATCCCAAGCCCGCCCAGCGCAATCGCCGCACGCTCTATGCCGAGCGCATTCGCACGCTGGCCGACCCGATGTTGGAGGTGTTCAACAAACCTGGCCCGGACGTCTCCTGTGAACGCCGCGAAACCGCGACCATCGCCCCGCAGGCATTTACGCTGATGAACAGCCCGATCAACCACGCCCGGGCGCTGGCCTTTGCGGCGCGGTTGGAAAAGGAGAAGCCGAATAATCTCAACCTGCAAATCGTCCGCGCCTTTCAGCTGACCTTTCAACGCCAGCCCTCGCCGGCTGAGATGAAGTTCTGTCGTGACCATATTGCCAAGTCCTTGGCGCATCATCAGGTTACTGTGCCGATGAAAGTGGAGTCGCCCAAATATGTTATTCGCCAAATGGTCGAGGAAATGACCGGCCTCGATTTTTGGTGGGTGGAGGATCTCGATATTTATTCCGGCAACGAATACGAGCCCGATCTCAAACCATGGGATGCTAAGCCGCATGCCCGCGCGTTGGCGGAGTTGTGTTTGGTTTTGTTTAACTCGAACGAATTTGTCTACATCTATTAAACCATGAATCGACGCGAATTTATTTATGGAGTCAACGGCGGGCTGGGCGCGCTGGCGTTTCACTCGATGTTGCGGGCGGAGGAGACGAAGGGGCCGTTGGTGCCGAAGGTGGCACACTTTCCGCAGGCCAAGGCAAAGCGATGCATCTTTCTCTACATGGCCGGCGGTCCGAGCCATATCGATACCTTCGATCCCAAGCCAAAGCTCAAGGAGTTGCACCTGAAAAAGTTTCAGCGGCAGAGCAAGTTTCTCTCCGCGATGGGCTCGGGTGAGCGCTATTACGTGCAAAGCCCGTTTGGCTTCCGTAAGGCGGGTCAAAGCGGTATCGATCTTTGCGAGCACTGGGAGCACCTTGCGGATGTGGCCGATGAGTTGTGCGTGTATCGCGGGTGTCAGGCCGAATCGATCAATCATCCCACGGCCAACTATCACATGAACACCGGCAACCGTTTCGGCGGCGATCCGGCGATTGGCTCGTGGGTGACGTATGGGCTGGGCTCAGAGAATCAGGATTTGCCGGGCTTCGTGGTGTTGCCCGAGGTGGCTTATCCGCAGGGCGGCGCGGCCAATTGGTCCAACGGCTATTTGCCACCTCATTATCAGGGCACCACCTTGCGTGCGAAGGGCTCGCCCATTCTCGATCTGCATCCACCCAAGGGCGTCACGCGCGGGCAACAGCGCAGCAACCTCGATCTGCTCGCGCAACTCAACCAATCCCACGCCGCCAAGCGTCCGGGCCACAAGGAACTGTCCGCGCGCATGGACAGCTATGAGCTGGCCTACCGCATGCAGATGAAGGTGCCTGGGATTCTTGATCTCGGGCAGGAAAAGGAAACCACCCGCGAGGCGTACGGGCTCAACGAAGATCGCACCAAGGAATTCGGCCGGCGCCTGCTGCTGTCACGGCGCTTGCTCGAGCGCGGCGTGCGTTTTGTGCAGGCCTACACCGCGGGTTGGGATTCACATGATTACCTTGCCAAGTCGCACAGTGAACGCATTCGTTCTGTCGATCGCCCCATTGCTGCCTTGTTAAAGGATCTCAAGGAGCGCGGCATGCTCGAGGACACGTTGGTGGTTTGGTGCGGCGAATTCGGCCGCACCCCTGACAACGGGCGTCGCGGTGGGGGAGAGCGACTCGGT
>DJHS01000125.1:5277-27951 GCA_002433235.1 Verrucomicrobia bacterium UBA6614 | reverse complement strand
ATCCGGCTGTTTGCAGCACCGAGGTTCTCCCCATAAACCGCCAACTGCTGGTCCACCATGGTCAGACGCGAAATATTCGCGCCCACATTGGCCCGGGCCGTTGCCAAGTTTTGAATATGGGTGTTGATGTTGCCCACGTACGACGCCGCATTACTGGCCGACAAAGCCGAATTGATCGAATTTGAGGCTCCACCATCGTCGATGGCGTCCTTGATCGAGTCCAGATTCGACGCCAACAGCGTGTAGGTGCCGGCCGTCGAGGAGATCGTGGCCGAATCCGTCACATCGATCTTGCCCTTGACGATCTCCGTGTCGACATAGAACTTGATGTCGTCAACCAGACGCTTGTAGTCAGCAATAATGGCAGAGCTCAAGGTGTTTGTGTTGGCCACGTTAGCGTTGGCATTCACCGCGCCTGCGTGTCCCTTGGCATCCGTGTAGCTTTTACCCAAGCGACCTTCCCAGTAGGCCACCGTCAGGTTCCACGCCGTGCCGTCATAGTTGGCATCCGCCACGGCATCATTCGTGATATCGTCCACCTTTTCTGTAAGGTCCGCGATATCGTTACGCATGGTCTTCAACAGGTCGAAGTTGTTGCCGGTCTCGTTGTAGGGATCTGTTTTCCAATCTCCGTAAGTTCCGGTGTTGCCATTGGCAGCCGTGACAAATAAGACATCATAGGGTGTCTTGATATCAACGCTGGTACCACCACTGGTCTTGTGCGCCGTGGCTGAGACGGTGCCACCACCAAAAAGGTCCACACCATTGAACTGCTTGGAGGCAGAAGCGGTGATGAACTTCTTCAACTCGGAGAATTCCAGGTTGTAGTTTGCCAAGTCAGTGGCATTCTTGGTTTGGTCATTGGCTAGGGTAGCCAACTCACTCATGCGCCGGAGCGCCGTGTCGATGGTTCCCAAAAAACCATCCTGCGTCTGGGAATAGGAAATGGCGTTGCCCACGTTTGAACGGGCAGCCCCAATCCGTGTTAATTCCGCCTTGAATTTCATGCTGACGGCCAAACCCGCAGCATCATCTTCAGGAGAAACAATTTTTGAACCCGAGGAGAGCCTGGATAGAGATTTACCCAAGGCAACGTTGGAGTTCGCGAGAGTTCGCTGGGCAAACAGCGAAGTGGTGTTGGTGTTGATAACCATGAGACAATCCTTTGTCTTTAGTGTTAAGAGCCGCGTCCTTGCGACCCAAGGCCTGTTTCACAGGGACCTCAAACTGCCGGGATCTTTCAGGCTTCCCGGTGCCTTTCCTATCCAAGGTATTTATCGGCATGGCCGGGGCCGACTTTAGGAAAAAGAGCAATTAGTTTTCGAGGGACAGTGTTCAGAGGGCAGGATAGAAAAATCCGAACCTTGAGCCATCCCCTAGGGTGCTGGCTTTAACAGTAAACCAGACAGAGGGGGCTGATGGGGGACATGCGGTTGACGGAGAGGACCTTGTTGATGGCGCCGTCAGTCAATTCGCGGCCCTTAGGGAGGAGCTTCATGCCGTTGGTGTTGTTGATGTCACGGGCCAACACCATGCCGGCTTTCAACTCGATGAGCAGGATTTCGCGGATGCCCTTGGGCATCTTGGTCATGGGGATGGCCTTGGCCAGGGCGCGGACGGCGTCGGGGTCAAATTGTTTTTCCGCCATGGATTCCATCATGGCCATGAGTTGCACGCTGGCGTGGTGTTGGTGACAGTAGAAAATGATGGGGGCCAGCAAGCGGGAGAGGTAGGGAATGGTCTCGGCCTTGAGCTTGTCGGGGTAGCCGGTGCCGTCCCAGTTTTCATGATGATGCCGCACGACTTCCTTGGCGCCCTCGAAACCGGGATAGAAATCGAGCATCTCCTCACTCACGATGGGATGCTTGTTGATCTCCGCCAGTTCCTCCTCCGTGCACTTCTCGGGATCACGAAGCCACCGGCGCACGATGGGCACCTCGTTGGCCAGCAGCCCAATGTCGTGCAATTGCGCGGCCAAACAAAGGTTGCGCAGATCCTTGCCGCTCATCTCGAGAATTTCCCCCAAGGTTTGGCAAATGGCCAGAGCGCGCTGGGCGGTGTTGCCGACATTGGGATGGTAGGTGTAGAGCAGCTTGTTGATGCCTTGGAGGGCGACCTCCTCCGCATCGGAGCCGGCGAGCACGGGTGCATCCCCGCCCGCCGCAGCAGGGGCGCCAGTCTCCGCGGCCGGTGAGGCCTCGGTGACGGAAGCGCCTTCTCCCGCAGCAGCAAGTTTTTGACTGATCTGGATGTTGCGCGCTTGCAGAGTTTCGTTTTCCTTGAGCAACCGGTAACGCTCCATGGCATTGCCAACGGTGGCCTGAAGGTCTTCCTTGAGCCACGGCTTGGAGACATGACGATAAACTCTCCCGCTGGCGATGGCCTCGGACAGTTCCATCATGCTGATGCCGCTGGAAAAAATCAGCCGACTGGTGTCCGGGTGGCTTTCCTCGACGGAGGCAAAAAGTTGCAGGCCGTTTAACTCGGGCATCTCGTAATCAGCGAGGATTACGGAGAAGGTCTCGGTTTGCAGATGTTGCAGGGCGAGCTGGGGATGGTTGACGGCGGTGACGTGGTACCCGAGCGCCTGAAGCTGTTCCTTGGCGGAATTGAGCACAATCTCGTCATCATCGACGATCATCAGCCGGGTGAGGTTGGGATCATTGAAATTCGCCGCCATGTCGCGCCTTTTCTCGGTCAATTCCCCCGGACTGTCAAGCAGCCCAGCAAACCGCGGGCGCGGATCATCTCCGCCACCGGTGGCGGCACCATCGCCTCCCATTCATCGTCTCCAGAACGAATCTTCGCCAAGGCTTCTCGCGAGAAAATGTCCAGAAACTCCCCCTCGGGCTCGGCCAAGGACCGGATGGCGCCGTTATCACACAAGAATTCGTAAAGCTTTACCAGATGAGTCTCCGGCCGGAATGTTTCCGCCGTCACCACGCCGTGCTCCGGGTCGCGGCAGGGGTAAACGTACATGCGCAGGCCATTTTGAAACAAACGCCCACAAGCCTCCAGCAGGCCGCCCTCAAGGTTTTCATACCACCCTTCCTCAAAAATTTCGCGCACGGTGGGCACCCCCAGTACCACTCCCACTGGGGCGCGCGTGTGACGGAAAAGATAGCCCGCCAATCGGTGAAACTCGATGTAATTTGAAACCACGATCTTGGCATCCCGCCCCATCTCACGCTCCGCCGCACCCAGCAAATCCACACGCTCAAGAAAATCCGCGTGATCAATCCCTCCGTTGTCCGTCAGGTTTTTAAGAGTCATCTCCAGCAACACTTGAACCTCATGCCCCTCTTCCACGCGCGCCGCCACGGCGGGGTCGGCATCAAATTCCTTCATGGCTAGTTCCAACATCCGAAGAGTTGTGCGCGTGATGGGCCGAAAACTCCCGCGCTCCACGAGGATGGGCCGCCTATACAGCGCCTCCGTCGGGTGTGCCACTTCCCCTTGGTCATCAAACAGCGCGGCTTCCGCCAGTCCTCCCTGAACCAGTTGCAAACTGACCAACCGGTTGTCCACCGCTTCAAAATCCGGCCCTGTGAACCGCACCATGCCCACCTCCACGCGCCCCGGTGCAATGTTGTCCACCAGGGAGCGCACCAACTCCTCCGGTTCCGCCCAAAGATTCATGGCACCCCAGATGAGATTCACCCCCAGCAGGCCCACCGTTTCCTGTTGCTGAAGATTCGTGCGATCCAGCAGCCGGACATGCGCCACGATGTCATTCGGCGGTCCTTCCGGCCGCGTCTGGAAACGCACTCCCATCCAGCCCAGCCCCTCGCCGTGCCGTGAAAAACTGGTGGCCGCCACCGTGTTGGCATAGGCAAAAAAGCGCGTGGTACTCCCCTGCTCCTCCGCAAGCCTTTCCCGCAGCAGGCCAAACTCGTGCTCGAGCATCTGCTCCAGCCGGGCCAAGCTCACATAGCGCGGTGCATCGCCGTAGATGGCGTCGCTCACCGCCATATCGTAGGCACTCATCGTCTTGGCCACCGTGCCCGAAGCGCCGCCCGCGTGAAAAAACCAGCGCGCCACCTCCTGCCCCGCGCCTATCTCGGCAAAAACGCCATACTGTCCACGATCCTTGTTGATGGACTGCACCTTGTGCAGCGTGTCGAGCGTCTCGCCCATGACGCGAGGGTGGTGGAAAACAATTTGAATGGCCAGCCGCAATCAACCGCTGAAGGCCTTTAAATCCTCCTCGGCGGCGGCTACTTCGGCCTCAAGGTCCAGTTCCAGCCCGTAGGACATCTGGTACTGGCTGAGAAACTGCCACTCGGGCAACTGATCGAACGGAACATTCTCATCCATGATCCGCGCGCCGAAGATGTTGACTTGGGAAAAATTGGCCAGCGCATCACCCACCGAGACGCAGGCAGCGAGAAACTTACTGTTGTCCGGCCGCCCATCAAGGCTGGGAGTGAAGGGATCATGATGATGCCACACCGCACGGATGACCTCGATGTGCGCCGCAAGACAATCGCAAATGGCCGCGCCAATCTGCGCGTGAGTAACGCCGATGAATTCCTTCTCCACCAGCACATGCCCGCAGGCGCGTTCCGTGGCGCGGATAACAATCGCGTCAAATTCATCCGAAAAATAATGTTCCAACAACAGCTTACCACAATCATGCAGCAGGCCTGCCAAGTATTCGGATCCCGTGCTGGGGCGATAGGCTTCAGCCACCTTTTCCGTCAATCGCGCCACCAGCACGCTGTGCAGCCAAAACTTGTCCCAATCCACGGCCGATTTCAGGTGCTCAAACTTTTTCATCACCCCCATGGCAAAGGCGATGCGCTGGATCTGCTTCATGCCAATCAACATGAGAGCCTGCTGGATGCTGGAGATGCGGCGCGCCGCAAAACCAACGGAACTCGCCACCTTGATGCAGTCCGACGCCAAGCCCGGGTCCATCTCGATCACATCCGTCAACTCCTCCATGGTCACGTCTTCCTTGCGTGTGAGCTGGTTGAGTTTGATGGCCGCGGCGGAGAAGGGAGGAATGACCGCGTCACGAGCGAGCAGCATCATGAGTTTCTTCTGCACCCACATGCGCTCGGGCATATCGCAAGCCAAATACTTCTCGAGCTTTTCGGGTTCGGGCACGCGGATTTATTGCGCGAATGAAAAATCCCGACAATGAAAAAACCCGCCGCAGGTTCGCCGCATTCGCAATCCTCAGCCCATCAGGCCGGCAATCGACTCGCCGTGGTAAACCTTGTGCGGCCGATCCTGCACATCACGCCACATGGTTGTCGAGGGAATGCCCAATGTTTGGTAGATGGTCGCCGCCATGTTCTCCGGAGTCTGCGGATCACTGGCGGGATATCCACCCAGCTTGTCGGAAGAGCCGATCACATTGCCGCCCTTTACTCCGCCGCCGGCGAAGAAGACCGTCTGCACCGCGCCCCAGTGATCACGACCGGGTTTCTTGTAGTGCTTGGGCAACAGGGAAATTTTTGGCGTCCGGCCAAATTCACCGGCCATGACAATGAGTGTATCTTCCAGCAATCCGCGTGCCTTCAAGTCATCCAGCAGTGCCGAAACGGCCTTGTCCGTGGGCGGGAACAGGTAATCCTTGAGATGCGGAAAGGCGTTGCCATGGGTGTCCCAGCACTCGTTGTTGCCAAGGTTGACCTGCACAAGGCTCACGCCCGCCTCCACAAGCATGGCCGACATCAAAAGTGACCAGCCAAAGGAATTCTTGCCGTAGGCTTCCTGACGTTTCTCATCCGCGTTCAACACATCGAACGCCTTCTGGGTTTTCTCGTCCGACAAAAGCGACACCGCCATTTGCCGGTAGCGATCAAACTGCTCCACCTCCGCAGCCTTCTCCAAAAACGCGCGCTGCTTGTTCAAGTGTTTGAACAAGTCCATCCGGTTCACGAATCGTCCCTTGGCCAACCCATGCGGCAGGGAAAGATTGGGGGCCTGAAACTTCAGCTTCTTGTCCTCCATCCCACCCTTAGCGTGGTGAAAGAGATAATCCGGATAGGCCCCGTAATGCTCCGGATGATACGGCGACGCCTCCAGGAACCACGGGTCGCGCAGCTCGCCCATTTGGCCAGCAAACTGTCCCGGAATAGTCCGGCCCGTCCGATGCACAATCTTGTCCGGCAACACAATGGCCGGCGGCAGGTTGTTGCGCGGCTGCAGCCGGTCGTTGGCCACGGCCGCGATGGAGGGAAAATCACTGGGCCGCGGCTTGCTGGCGTTGAAGCCCAACGGCTTGGGTGTACGACCCGTCAACATCACGTGGTGCCCCTCGGAATGCTCGATGTACGGATGGGTCAATGACCGCACCAACGCCCAGTCTTCGCTTCGCTTGGCCAACCCCGGCAGATGCTCGCAAATGTGGATGCCCGGCGTCTTGGTGGGAATAGGGTTGAATTCCCCACGCACTTCCTTGGGCGCATTGGGCTTCAGATCAAAGCTGTCGTGCTGCCCGAGTCCGCCGGAAAGAAAAATATAGATGACATTCTTGGCTGCCTTGGTTCGATCCGCGTTGTGTGCGGCGGCACGCAGGGGATCCAAGTGATTCATCCCCAGCCCCAGCAGACCAATGGAACCCGCCTGCAATGCCACGCGCCGCGACCAGTCTTGATGCTGCGAAAGCGAATGGTGAGTGTGTGCCGACATGACTACCCTTGGATCGTCGCGATCCCTGCCTTATTCATACCACCGGACGCCCGGTGCGTCAACGGTGCCCGTTCCGATTCCGCCGGCTGGCCCACTGGTAGGAGACATAGTTCAACTCGGTTACGCTCCCAAGTTTCAACTTGGCCTTCAAGTGGTTGCGATGTGTTTGCACAGTGAACAAGCTCATCTCCAGCAACTCACCGATCTGCTTGGTGTCCAGCCCCTTGCCCAAGAGGGTAAACACCTCAAGCTCACGCGGCGTCAACTCCGCCAACGAAGCTTTCCAGTCTTGGCGCGGCTTGCGGGCGTGACCGTTGGTGCTGGGCAGTCTGAGGCTCAAGTGGCGGCTCTTGCCCACCTCCACGGCCTCGCCTTCGGTTTGATAACTGACACCCAAAAGCCCGATGATCTCACCGCTCTCATTTTTTAAAGGCATTGTCCGGAGACGAATTGAAAAAACGTCCCCCGCCTTGTTCCGGTTCAGCAAGCTGCCCTCCCAGCCATCCCGATTGGTCTTGGCCGCAATATTCTCCAGAAGCTTTTCCGAAATTCCCTTCAGATTCATGAATGTCACCGTCCGGCCCAAAACCTCGGACGCAGCATAACCATAAAGCTCCTCCCAAGCAGGATTGACGTACACCAACCGGTTGTGCTCCGGCTCAGTGATCGTTACCGCGTCATGCACCAGTTCATAACCCAATGCCAATTGAACCAGATACCCCGAATGATTTGCTCCCCTCAACACCTGACGCAATTTCAACACCCCTGCCGACGGCGAAACCGCCATCCCTTTGACGGTTTTCGGCCCTTTTTTCGCTTTTTTTGCCGGTTTCTTGGAGGCCATCAAAAACGTGCTACTTTCCCTTACTATATACTTCGCATTTCAACCCTGAATTCTTTCAAAAAAATGAAAAAAATTCCCATGATCTCTCCCGAAAATCCCTGATCACCAAGCACTTCCGCGCTTGATGACACACTCGTCATCCATCCCCTCACAAAAATCACTTTTTCTGGAAACCACCTATCCTTGGGTACTCCCAAAGCTTTACAAGCCATCGCGAAAAATTATCCTCGTTGGGTCTTATGCTCCGCAGAGCTTTCATCATGTGGATGATTGGCGTCACGCTTTTAAAGGCGGCTCCCATCTCCTTTCGACATGAGGTTTTGCCCATTCTCACCCGGCAGGGGTGCAACGCCGGAACATGCCATGGCTCACCCAGCGGCAAGGGTGGGTTTGCCCTTTCATTGTTCGCCTTTGATGCCGGAGAGGATTTCGCGGCCCTGACGCGTGGCCTGGCCGGACGCCGGGTGGACGTGTTTGACCCCGACCTCAGCCTGTTGCTGCGCAAGCCGTCAAATGACTTGTCTCACCGGGGAGGACTGAAGCTCCCGCGCAACAGCCGAGAATACAGCCTCCTTCGGCAATGGATTGCGGAAGGCGGCCGGATGGATCCAAAGGGCAGCCCCGCCTGCGTGGGCATCGAGTTGGAATCAGCAGAAGCCCACGTCCTGCACTGGCCCAATCCCACGGCGCAACTGCGCGTGAAAGCGCGGTTCTCGGACGGACAGGTGCGTGATGTCACCCGCTTGGCCAAGTTTACCACGTCAGACGAAACCATCGCTAAGGTCACTCCCGATGGGCGGGTCACCGGCCTCAAGCGAGGTCAAGCCGCCATCATGGCCCGTTTTCTGGAGCATGTAAGCGCACGCTCCTTCACGTTCGTCAAGCCGGTGCCCGGCTTCAAATGGAATGCACCGCCACCGGCCAATTTCATCGATACCCATGTGCAAGCCAAACTCCGCGAAATGCAATTTCTCCCCTCTGGTCCCTGTACGGACGGCGAATTTGTGCGGCGTGTACACCTTGATGTCATTGGCCGACTGCCCACCGTGAACGAGACCCGGTTGTTTTTAAAGGATGCGCGCGCGGACAAACGCGCGCGGTTGATCAACGTCCTGCTGGCCAGTCCCGAGTTCGCCCCTTTCTGGGCGCAGAAATGGGGCGACCTGCTCCGGCTGACGCCTGAACGTCTGACATCTGGCGGTGCGCACAAGCTCAACCAATGGCTCATCCGGGCCTTTCGCCAAAACAAACCCTACGACACCTTTGTGCAAGACCTCATCACCGCCTCCGGCAGCACGCTTCACAACCCGCCCACCAACTATTACCGCGCCGCGGCGGACATGGGCGATGCACTGGAAACCACCGCCCAGATTTTCCTCGGCAGCCGACTGGCCTGTGCGAAATGTCACAACCATCCCTTCGAACGTTGGACACAAGATCACTACTACGGCCTTGGCGCAGTCTTCAACCGCGTGGAACGTCAGCCGGGCCCGCGCGCGGGTGAACTGTTCATCACGGTGGCGCGCCAAGGAGAAGTCACACAACCCCGTACCGGGCAAATCATGCAACCTTGGCTGCCGGGCAAAGGATTCGTTGAGACGCCACCCGGCGAAGACCGGCGCCATGTGTTCGCCCGGTGGCTCACGGCACGCGACAACCAATGGTTTGCCAAGGTGGAAGCCAACCGGCTCTGGGCGGCGGTGATGGGCCGCGGCATTGTGGAACCCATCGATGACTTTCGTGACTCCAATCCTCCTTCCAACGCAGCACTGCTGGACGCACTGGCGGAAGACTTCGCCAAGGGTGGCTTCGACCGACGGCGGCTGCTGCGGCTCATTTTAAACAGCCGCACGTACCAGTCCTCGGCGCGGACAAACGTATTCAACCAGGATGATGAGCACCTGTTTTCACATTACCGGCCGCACCTGCTCACGGCCGAGCAACTGCTGGGCGCAGTCGCGCAAGTAACCGGCTTGCCGGAAGCCTTTAAGGGTTTGCCGGCTGGCACGCCGGCGACAGCGTTGCCCAGCCCACAACTGAACAATTCCTTCTTAAAGGCCTTCGGGCAACCCGCCCGGTCCGGCGCCTGCGCCTGTGAACGGCCGGTGGAACCACGGCTGGGGCAGGCTCTGGAGCTGTTGAACGGCAGGTTCCTGAATGGCCGACTGGACAACCCCGCCAACCGGCTGCAGCAAATGGCCAAGGCGGGTGCAAAAGATGAGGCCATCGTTGTGGAACTATACATGGCGGCACTTTCCCGCGAACCCACGGACGCGGAACAATTGGCGGCGCGCCGTCACCTGAAGTCCGCCACCCGTCGTGAAGAGGCACTGGCGGATCTTTGCTGGATCGTTTTAAACCTTAACGAGTTCCTGTTTCAACACTGATGCGGTTCGTTCTCCTGTCTTGGATATTGGCCTGGGCGGCCTTGGCGAAACCAGTGAGTTTTCGGCGGGACATCGCGCCGTTGCTCCGGGCCAAGTGCCAATCCTGCCACGGAACGAGGGAAGCCAAGGGCGATTACCGGGTGGACAGTTACGCGGAGTTGATGCGCGCGCTGGAAGATGAACCCGCCCGGGTTCTGCCCGCAAAGCCCGCGGACAGCCTCCTGTTCAAGCTGCTTTTAACCGCGGATGAAGATGCTCGAATGCCCCAAAAGTCAGCGCCCCTGAACGCCGAGGAAACGAGATTGTTCCGGGATTGGATTGCTCAGGGAGCACGGTTTGATGGAGAGAACCCGCGACTGCCCTTGGCACAAATCATTCCCACGCGCACACACCCGGCAGCGCCCGGGGCTTACCCCCGGCCACTCCCCATTACGGCACTGGCTTGGAACCCAAACGGCACAGAACTGGCAACCAGCGGTCTACGGGAGGTGACCCTCTGGAGCGCGAACGGAAAACTGCGACGCCGCCTGGGGGGAATGGCCCAGAGAACATACGCGCTTTCTTGGCGGCCGGATGGCAAAACGCTGGTAGCAGGTGGAGGCATCCCGGGAGAGCTGGGGGAAGCGAGGGTGTTCGATCCGACAACAGGCACCCTGCTGGCCCTGGCCCACCAAGCGGGCGACGTGGTGCTGGATGTGCGGCATGACGCCAACAGCACGCTGCTGGCGGTGGGGGATGCAGACCATGGAATCGCGGTATACAACACCGAAGACTGGTCCGTGCGCCGGCGCATGGACAATCACGCGGGCTGGGTAACGGCATTGGCGTTCAGCCCGGATGGCCGACTCTTGGCCTCGGCGAGCCGCGACCGGACAGCGAAAATTTTTGAAATTCATTCCGGCAACCCTATCAGTACGTATGGCGGTCATGACACGGACGTTTTCGGGGTGGCATTTCGGTCGGACGGGAAACAAGTTTTCAGCGCGGGCCAAGGCGGAAAAATCCATGCTTGGGAATCGGGACTAGCGGATATTGACGGGAAACGGTTTGGGGCCCGGAAAGTGGGGGAGATGAGCGGGATGGGGCGGGAATTGTTTAAACTCGTGCGGGGAGGAAATGCGATCTTCAGCGTTTCGGCCGATGGACGCGCGCGGTCGCATGAGGCTTCCAGCCGCAAACTACTGTGGGAGTTCACGTCGGATACAGACTGGTTGCTGTGTCTAGCGCTGCATGCGCCGAGCCACCGTCTGGCGGCGGGTGGGCACGATGGGAGGATCCGCATCTGGGACACGCGCACCGGCAAGGCTTTAAACATCTTTAAGGCCTCGCCCGGTTTGGAAGAACAGCCTGCGCCGTAATCAACTGGTGCTCTTCTCGTCGTCCAGCGTCTGCTGGCGAGCTTCGTCCTCCAACTGGCCCGGTGGCGCTGGAAGCGGCGGAAGATTGCCACCGCTAGGCGGCTTGGGCAGGGGCGGAGGCGGACCCCCCGGACCACCTGCTGGAGGCGTCGGCAACGGGGGCAAATCGCCCGGAGGAGCCGGAGGCGCGGGCAAATCCGGCAGACCGGAAACCTCGCCGCCGGGAGCCTTGGGCAGGGGCGGAAGGTTGCCACCGGGAGGTGAAGACAAATCCGGAACGCCACCACCGGGGGGAGGAGGCAAGTCGGGAGCACCGGGGGCACCACCGCCCGGGGGCTTTGGCAAGTCCGGCAATCCACCGCCGGGAGGCTTGGGCAGGCTTGGTAACGAAGGCGGCCCCGGGGCATCATCGCCGGGAGATTTCGGCAGGGGTAGCGCGGCAGGAAGATCGGTGTCCCCCTGTTCCCGCAGCATGGCGGCGCGTTGGTCGGCAGCACGTTGCAGCCGGGCTTCAATAACCTTCTTCTCCGCCTCAATGCCTTCCTCGCTAATCGGAAGATCCTCCTCCGGCGTCGGGTCGCCGCCAGGCAAGGGAGGCAAACCGGGAGGCTTGACCAAACTGGGTGGGGCAGGAAGATCGCCCCCCCCGGGGGGCTTGGGTAGTCCGGGGGGTTTGGGCAAACTGGGCGGGATGGGCTTTGCCAAGTCAGGTTCCGGCAAATCCGGGGGACCCGGCGGGTCGGGCAAACCGGAAGGTTCAGGCAAGCTGGGGGCATCGCCGGGAGGTTTGGGCAAATCTGGCAATGTCGGCCCCGTATCACTGGCACCGGGCAGGGGTGGCAATGGGGGCTTGGGCAGGCCGGGTACCCCAGGGGGCTTGGGAGGACCGGGCAAGCTGGGCGCATCTCCGCCCACGGGAGAGGGAGGCGCCATGGCGGGCAGTTCCGGCAAATCCGCTTTGGCTTCGCCGGGCTTGGGCAAGGGCGGCAGTACAGGGCCATCGTCCTCGTCATCGTCGACCAACTTCACCGGGATGGCCGGGGGTTCGGGAGCATCCGGCTTGACGGGTGGCGTTGACAGGGGCGGCAGGCCGGGCGGTTCCGGTGCCTCGTCTTGAGCTGACTCCGGTTCCTTGTCGGCCTTGCGCTTGAGCGGGGGAATGGGCGGCTTGACGAGCTTGGGTTTCTTGGTGACTCCCGGCCCGGGCACGGTTTCCTCCACCTCAGGCTCAGCAGCCTTGATTTCCTCGGCCACTTCCAACTTGGCCTCGTCAATCCTCTCAGCCTCTTGCTCCGCTTTTAAAACATCAATTTCGCGCTCCTCAATCTCCGCCTGCTGTTTGCGCCGGGCTTCCTCCGCGGCCAGACGTTTGCGAATGCGGTCCTTTTCGCGAATCTCCGCCAGTTCCTCTTCCAGCACCTTGGATTCCTGCTCGAACCGCTCAATCGCACGCTGGCGCGAGGTGACCGCCTTTTCGTAGCGCGCATCTTCCTTGGCCTGGTTCAGATTGCGGTCACGCTCATCCTCCTCCTGCCGGCTCCGGAACTGGGTATAGTCCCCAATCAAGTTTTCCTCTTCCGAACTCAGTTTCTTGGCTACGTTTTTGGCTTGGGCCAAAGTCTCCTCGCGGACCTTCACTTCTTCCTTATAACGTCGCTCCTCCTCCTCATGGCGCTGCTTTAAAGACTTGATTTCATCCTCGTAATTCTTGCGCCGCGATTCCTCGCGCGAATGAAGCTGCGTCAAGTCCTCCTCCAGCAGCTTGGACTTGTCCTCGACATCCAACCGCTCAGCCTCCTTGGTGCGAATCTGGTTGTTAAAACGATCCTCCTCCCGTGTGCGATTCTCCTGTCGCGCCTTCAACTCCGCCCCGTCCTTCTCCTTGCGTGTCTGCTCGGAGGTTTCCAAGTCGGCAATTTCCTTGTTTAAACGCTGCAACTCCGCGCGCGCCTTGGCCAGAGCCTGGTCCGTGGTCTGAATTTCCTCCTTGCGGCGCATCTCGAGGCTGGCCAATGCCTCCTCTGCCTCGCGACGCTTTGCCTCTGCCTCGGTCTCCGCCGCCACGCGCGACTGCCGCCGGTCCAGCAATGCATCCAGTTGCGCCTTCAACGCTGGGTAGTCCACCAACACCTCGTCGACCTTTTCCTGATCCTCCGGCTGCACCTTTGAGAGTTCCTCAACCGAAAGCTGGCCGTCATCATCCGCGTCGTATTTCTCAACCAAATCCTGCATGGCTCCCTGCCGGGATTCCTCAACGGCAGGCTCCGGTTCCGGCGCGGACTCCTCCGCGGCGGGTGGCGGTAGTGGAGCATTGGGCTTGATGATAGGCACCTCTTCCGGTGCCTGCCCTCCCGGCAATGGCGGCAGGGACGGCCCGCCCTGCGCGGGCGGCTCCGCCAAGGTGGCTTCCATGGGCGCGGGCGCGGTCACCTGCGGCACTTCCGGAATGGGCATCTCACCCATCGGCGCGGCGGGAGGTGCCTCCGGCACGGGTATTTCGCCCGCGGGAATGGCAGGGATGGGCTGAGGCATTTCCGGTACAGCGGATGCCTCCGGGACAGCGGGAATGCCCATGGGAGGCGCGGCAATTTCCGGCGCCGGCGCAAGCGGCATGCCCGGTGCGGCGGGCATCTCCGGAGCCGCCTGCATGGGAGGATGCATCATTGGGTCCAGCGGCTGTGTTTCCATCGGTGCCGGCTGGGCTGGGATGCCCTCCGGCACGATCGCCTGAAGAATAATCTGCTGCTGACAAGTCGCGTGTGGGCAGTTCGTCGGCTGGCCGGTCATCTCCGGGGGGAATTCCACGTTGCCCCCGCAATGTGGGCAGAGCATGTTCGCCATCGCACCCTGTTCGCTCATCGTCTTTCTTTCCTCATGAAATGGTTGGCGGCCGCAGCCGCACAGACTTCAGGCCCGCCACACATCCCAGTTCCCCAAGCCGCATGGCACCCTTGCCCGTGGTTCGGCGCCTTGATTAGCCTCCTCGCCAACTTTTGTCGACCCTTTTCCCCGCTTGTCAAACACCGCCAGCCCCTCCATTCTTTCCTCATACCGAGATGAAAAAAATTTTCACCACGACTCTCGTTGCCTTTGCCGCCGCCCTTCTCCCCGGCTGCCTCGGACTCCAAAATGCCGGCCCCGCCAAGGCCCTTGTCAGCGTCTCCGCGGGCCGCGACAACAAGGTGGTTCTCTATGAATTCGATCTCAAAAATGGTGCCCTGACCGAGAAAGCCCAACTGGAATTGCCCGGCTCTCCCGGCGGCCAATGCCACAGTCCGGACGGCAACCGGCTCTACGTCGCCATCCGCAGCGAGGAAAGCGTGGCCGCCTATGACATCGACCACGCCAATGGCACCTTGAAGCACATTGCCACCACCTCCATCGGCGCCAACGCTGCCTACATCGCAATGGATCACACCGGCCACACGCTGCTCTGGGCCAGCTATAGTGGCGGCAAGGTGGGCACTCACCGGATTGCCCCCACCGGCGCCGTTCAAACGGGTGCCCTTAGCGAAATTGCCACCCACCGGTGCGCCCATGCCATTCTCGTGGATGCCGCCAACCAGCATGCCCTCGTCCCTCACACATGCCCCAACGCTGTCTACCAGTTTAAATTCAACGCCGTCACCGGCAAGCTCACCCCCAACACCCCGCTCAAGGTCAATCCCGCCGAGGGACTGGAGCCGCGTCACCTCGCCTTTCATCCAACCCTGCCCGTGGTTTATTTCGACGACGAAAAAGGCGACAGCGTCACCACCTACACCTACGATCCAGACGCCGGCACCGTGGCCCCCATCCAGACCACCAGCACCCTGCCCGCCGATTTTGACGGCGACAAAAATTCCTGCGCCGACATTGAGATCACCCGCAACGGCCGCCATGTCTATGCCTCCAACCGCGGCCACAACTCCATTGCCGGCTTCAAGACAGACGCTGACGGCAAGTTGACCTCCATCGGCCAATTCCCCACCGGGGAAATCCCGCGTTCCTTCAATCTCTCCCCCAACAACCGCTGGCTCATCGCCGCCGGCCAGCGCTCCCACGACCTGCACATCTACAAGCGCAACCCAACCACCGGCACACTCACTCCCCAAGGCGACCCCATTGACACCCTCCAAGGCCCTTCTTGGGTCCAGTTCATTCCACTGAAATAGCCTCTCCGGCCCAAACCCGCCCTTATCTCCCAACACACTGCGCTACGCGCATTGTGAACAAGTGCTCCCTCCCTCGGCATGCCATGTGCTGTGTAATCCTTGAACAGGGAGGTTCATCCAATAAACCGCACAGATGCCCGCTTTTTTGAAGAAATGATGTACATTGGCCCAAACTCAAGAAACCTAGCCCCAGACGAAAATCCCCATTTGGATGAACTCATCGATGCTCTTCGCGGAGAAATGCTCCAATATTCAGGTCTACTCGTGATGTTGCGCGAGCAGGAAAAACACATCCTCGGCCAGCAACCCGCCGACATCGTCGCCAGTGCCGGCCAAATGAGCGAACAACTCACCCGCGTGGCCAATGCCCGCAATCAACGCGAAAAGTGCATGCAAAGCTACATCTCCGAACTGGATGAAGCCTTGCTCAAGCGCCAACTCTCCAGCCAAGCCTTGGGCAACCGCCGCCGCCTGCTCACGGAATTGATCGCCCAAATCAACAACCTGCTGCACGAGATTCAGGACCACCTCAAGCGCAACCACGACCTCCTGATAGACACACTTATTCCCAACCAGAAAATTCTGGATCGAATCGTGTGGAACTAAGCCCACGGAGGCATCCTGCCCCGCTTGGCCAAGCATATTCACAAGTTATTCACAATTTTCTTGCCTCCAAACCCGGGTTCAGGTAGGCTCCCGCCACACGCTGAGGAGCACCTACGGGTATTCATCCCACCCGACCTATGGACATCTCTGCCAACGGCATGGCAACGCCACGCCTGTCGCCGGATTCGGCGATATTGCGCGCGCAGGACGCCTTTGCGGCTGCAAAAGCCGCCAAGGCCCGTCAGGCAGCGTCTGCCTATGCTCCTCCAGCCCCCACTGCGCCACGCCCCCCGTCTGCTCCTCAATCCGCCGCGGTGGTGGCCCAAGTTTCCCAGCGCGCCGGCACCACCGCCGCCATGCTGCGGCAAAACGAGCCCAACAACCCCCTGATCGGTCTGGCCGATGGTATCCACCAGTCCATGGCCACCGCCCATGCCGACCCCATGGCGGCCTTCAGCGAGGTCAATGATCTCCAAAATGCCCTGAATTTCGCATTATCCGGCACCGAACGCCTGCTGGACAGCCCCTCCCTGCAGCTCCTTGAGTAGCCTCGTGCCATTCGCGGATTGCTCCCCAGCCTGTTTTCTGCTATAAGCTCCCTCCCCCACGGGATCCAACGAGCCACCCCCATGCTCCTTGGCAATGGACAATATTGGGAAAATACCTCCCGGCAGCGCCAATGGCCTGTCGACGGACCTGAGACCTGCGCATCTCCGGCGTGAACCGGCCCAGCAGGCCACCCCACGCCCCGTCCATCCCCCCACCCGGGCCGCGTCCGACACCACTGCCATTTCCCGGCAGGCCCTATCCAATGCCGCCGCCTATGCCCGTGGCGCGGCTCAGGTCCTGCCCGATGAAGACCCTCTCAAGGGCTTTGCCAAAGGCCTGTCCAGCGACTTGGCCGGAGATCGTGGCGAAACCTTCAGCAGCGCCGGCCGCCTCGGCGCCCTGCACAATGCCCATGCCTTCGCCCTCGCCGCCAACAACGCCCTGCAACACTCAGGGACGCTGAAGGGAATCCGGTAACCTCACCCATCCCCTCAATCCTGCTCCAATTCCCACCCGAAACGCCCCTTTTCACTCTGTACAATAGACTTGGCTCCTGATGCCAAGTAGTTGGCGAACGCCACCTAGTAGTTGGCGAGCGACACCAAGTAGTTGGCGGGCGACACCAAGTAGCTGGCGGGCGTTGCCAAGTGGTTGGCGGACGTTGCCAAGTAGTTGGCGAGCGGTGACAAGGGACTGGATTTTCACTGTTTTTCCTAAATTTCACTCAAAATTTAGGGTTATTTTGTCTTTTTTTGGAATTTATAGGATCTGCTCTCTATAATGTGATGATGAAATAATATCCGAAAAATGCGAACCAGCAAATTTGACCGGTGCTCGGAACAGCGTTAACCCAAGTCTTGATTTGAGCCTGTAGACAGGTGCTCAGGCATGAACGTAGGGCGATGGAAATGTCTGGCGAAACACCCTAAGTCACCGGCGCCAATTCCGGGATCGGCTCGCCGAAGGGCAGCATCGGCATCGGGCGACCGGCGTGGTCGGGGAACTCGTGGGTGTAATCCACGCCGAGATGCTCGTACACCGTTGCCCAAAGGTCGTTGGGCGTCATGGCGCGCTCGGTCGGCTCTTCGCCCTTGGCGTTGGTGGCGCCGATGACTTGCCCCGTGCGCATGCCGCCGCCGGAAACGAGCAGGCTCATCGCCCGCGGCCAGTGGTCCCGGCCGGGTTGATCGACCTTGGTTCGGCTGCCGGGGCGCACGGTGAGGCGCGGGGTGCGGCCGAATTCGCCGGTCACCACCAGTAACACGCGCTTGTCTAGGCCGCGCGCGTACAAATCCTCAATCATCGCGGTGATCACTTGGTCGTACAGCGGAAAGCGCACCTTGGCATCCTTGAAAATATGGCAGTTCACCGCGTGGCTGTCCCAGTTGTACACGCCTTCCTTGAGCCACGGGATGCCGCCGACGCCGTAAGGATTTTCCATCACCACTGTCACCCACGGCACACCGCGCTCCACAAGGCGGCGGGCGAGAATGGCCTGCTGACCCCACGGATGCATCGCGAACCGCTCGCGCACAGCGTCCTTTTCCTTCGTGATGTCAAACGCCTCGCGCACGGCGGGGCTGGTCATCATCTCCATCGCCTTGCGGTTGAACACATCCATGCTGCCCAGCAGCCCGCTGCCATCCACATCGCGGCGCAAATTATCGAAGCCCTTGAGCAGCATGTTGCGGTCACCGAGCCGATCGGTCATCGCACGATCCAGCGCCACACTGTCCACCTTGAAATTCGGCAAACTCGGGTCCTTGGAAATCCGAAACGGATGTGTGTGGCTGCCCAGATAAGCACTACCGAAGGCAAACGTATCTACGCTGTTCACGCGTCCGTTTCCCATCACCACATAATTCGGCAAGCCCTTCGTGTCGCGCCGATCGTCCAGCACCGCCGACGCCATCGAACCGACGCACGGCGTGTTATTGATCGTGCCGGTCGGCGTGGCCGGCTTGCGGCCCGTTAAAAATCGCTTATGCCCGCCGCCATGATCGGCAAAGCCATGATGAATCGAACGAATGATATTGTACTTGTCGGCAATCTTCGCATGCCGCGGAAACAGCTCACACACCTCCATGCCCGGCACATTCGTTTTGATCGGCATGAATTCGCCGCGATACTCGCTCGGCGCCTCGGGCTTCATGTCGTACATTTCCATGTGCGGCGGCCCACCCGGCAACCAGACGAAAATGACCGATGTATCCTTGCCGGACACCCCCGGCGCCGCACTCTTCGCCTGCGCCTCCAGCAATCCCGCCAAGCCCAGCCCACAAGCGGCCCCGCCGGCCTCCAAAAAAGACCGCCGCGAAACCGGCCCCGGACAAAATGCAGTCCCGTCGCTCACTGGGCACATTTTAAGGCATTCTGAAGGCGAATGGAATTCAAAAAGTCGAAGGTCAAAAACAAAAATCCACAGTTCAAAATTCAAAAGCACATCCGGCAACACAGGCTGTTTTGAATTTTGCCCTGTGCCTTTTTCATTCGACTTTTTACTTTTTACTTCCCAGTCAGATTCCCAGCGTGACTTTCAAGCGTCTTGGCGGCAAAGTCGGCTCCTCTCATGGCCAAATCTACCAAGAAAATCGTGGCGCGCAGCGGGCGTTTTGCGAAAGCAGCAGCTCGTGAGGCCAACGTTTTCACAGCCTCGGTGGGCTTTGATTACCGGTTGGCTCCCTACGACATCGCCGGCTCCATCGCCCACGCGCGCATGCTGCACCATGTGGGGCTGTTGAAGAAGAAAGAGCTGGCGGCGATCGAGAAAGGGCTGGAAGCCATCGGGCGGGAGATTGAGGCGGGTAAGTTCAAGTGGCGGCGCGAGCTGGAGGATGTGCACATGAACATCGAGGCCGCGCTGACCCGGAAAACGGCAGCCGGCGCCAAGCTCCACACGGGACGTTCCCGCAATGACCAAGTGGCGGTGGACACGCGCATGTGGCTGCGAGACGAAATTTGCGAGCTGGCCAATGAGATTCACAATCTGCAACTGGCGCTCATTGAATTGGCGGAAAACAATCTAGAAGTGGTTATCCCGGGTTACACGCACCTGCAGCGGGCGCAGCCAGTTTATCTCGCGCACCATTTGTTGGCCTATGTGGAGATGTTCGAGCGGGATTATGAGCGATTGCTCGATTGCCTCGTGCGGGTGAATGTCTGTCCACTGGGCAGTGGAGCCATTGCCGGCACAACCCTGCCGTTGGATCGTGAATTTGTGGCGCGCGAATTGGGTTTCGTGGATGCGCACGACCAGCCCATGGTCACGCAAAACTCCATGGACGCAGTGGCGGATCGGGATTACATCATCGAGTTTTGCGCGGTGACGGCGCTGTTGGCTGCCCACCAGTCGCGCTTGTGCGAAGACTTGGTTCTGTGGTCCAGCGCAGAATTCGGCTTCATTGAAATCGGCGACGCCTACACCACCGGCTCATCGTTGATGCCACAGAAGAAGAATCCGGATATCTGCGAGCTGGTCCGCGGTAAATCCGGGCGCGTGGCAGGCAATCTGGTGGCCCTCCTGACCACCCTGAAGGGATTGCCGCTGACCTACAACAGCGACCTTCAGGAAGACAAGGAACGGCTGTTTGACAGTTGTGACACGGCCCGCAATACCACCCGCATTCTGGCTGCCATGCTGCGTGACACGGCGGTAAACGAAGCAGCCTGCGCCAAGGCTGCGGACGATCCCAACCTGTTGGCCACGGACTTGGTGGACTGGCTGGTGGAACAGGGCACACCTTTCCGCGACGCGCATCACGTGGTGGGCGCAGTGGTAGCACTGGCGGAAAAGAAGAGGAAGCGGCTGGACAAGTTGACGGCCGCGGAATTGAAAAAGGCGGACAAGCGTCTTACACGCGAGGCGCTACAGGTGTTCGACCTGAAGACGGCGCTGGACCGGCGCACGGCAATTGGTGCGCCGGGCACAGCCGAGGTCAAGCGGCGTCTGGCGCATTGGCACAAGTTCCTCCGCCACTAACATGGCGGTGGCCGCTAACGAATTGCTCGGGCCCATCCTGCGGGATGTGTCGCGATCCTTTTATCTGACTCTCCGCGTGCTGCCGCACACCGTGCGCCCGCAAATTGGCCTGGCTTACCTGCTGGCCCGAACTTCCGACACGGTGGCCGACACGGGACTGGTGCCGTGGAAGGATCGCGTCGAAAAATTGCGGCAATTCCGCGAGCGCATTCGCTACGCGGACGCGTTGCCGGTGGAATTCAATGATCTCATGGAGCATCAGGGCAATCCGGCGGAACACCGGCTGCTGATGCGCAGTCACGAGACGCTGGAATTGCTCGATTCCCTGACGCCGGAAGATCGTGGGCAGGTACAGTTGCTGCTTGAGACCATCACCCGAGGACAGGAATTGGATCTGCGCCGGTTTGGCGATGGCCAAAAACTGGGTGCCCTACAGACGCCCCGTGAGCTCGATGACTACACCTACCATGTGGCCGGTTGCGTGGGGGAATTCTGGACGCGTTTGACACGCAAGTATTGTTTCCCGGATGTTCAGATGGATGACGATGCCTTCCTGGCGGACGCCGCGAATTTTGGCCGCGGCTTGCAGCTTGTAAATGTGCTCCGCGATCTCCCACGGGATCTTCGCGAAGGCCGTTGCTACCTGCCCGCGCAGGATCTCGATGGCGCAGGGCTGGAACCGGAAGATTTGCTGAAGCCCGAGAACATGGCCGCCCTTCGGCCAGTCTTCAACAAGTGGATGCGCACCGCGCGCGCACACTTGGAGGCCGGCTGGCGATACACCAACTCTATTCCCTTCAACCACTATCGGCTGCGACTGGCCTGCGCGTGGCCAATCCTGCTGGGAACCAAGACCCTCGACAAGCTGGCGGACGCAAATCCACTGCAATCCGAGCCGCGCATCAAGGCCACGCGCAGCGAGGTTCGGGGCATTATCTGGCGCACCGTGTGGCGACTACCGTTCCGCGGTGCGTGGCAAAACTTGTTCACACCAGCCTGATTCCGGTTGCCAGCAGGACGAGCCTTGCCTACCTTGAATCCAAGGAGGGAAGGATGTCTGTTCGACTATTCAGCGCGCTTGTGTTGGCCGGGTGGCTTCTGTGTGGGCCGCTTATCAACGGGGCGGATCGCAAGCCGCAGGCAACGCCCAGCCCGCTGGAGGCAAGGCAGGATGCTGTACGACAAGCCAAGGATCGCATTCAGGCTCGACACTTGGCCTTTGACGTGGTGAAACAGAGATACGAGGCCAAGCGGCGAGCCTTGGACGGGCTTCTTGACGCCGCCAAGTCACGCCAGCAGAAGATCTCCGCACTCGCGGCCATAGCCCGGCAGAAACAAGACCAGATCAACAACGAGAAAGCCCGGACACTGGTGGAGGAAAGACTGATCGCCAAGATCATCCGCGAACGCGACGCCGCCGAGGAGCTGGCCATCGCGGCGGTGATTCGCAGTTTGGAATCGGAAAATCCAAATTTTCGGGACAACGCCATTCGCGTGGCCAAACGGCAGGCCGAACAAGCCGAGGCAGGCATGGTGACGGAACTGCTGGACCTCCCGGTTCTGAACAATGCTCTGCCCATGACCTATTACCAAGGGGGAGTGCCCACGGACAACCTCGTGGCCAAGATCATGCCCACGGAGATATTTACACCGCCAATTACAATCCGACCGGACAAGGAAACACTGGAGCGCTCCATCAAGCAACGAATGTCGCTCCGCAAGGTGGCTGACATCGCCCGGCAACAACAAGCCCTCAAGGCTGAACAGGCCCACCAGAATCGAGAATCCAAGCTCAAGGAACTGATCGACCTGTACAAGAAAGACAAAATCTCCGCGGCCGAATATTACCGGCGCAAGGAAATACTTTTAAACGGAACGGGACAGTAATCCCGCCCGGTTCTCCACCGCCCCGGTTGTTTAACATCCGGGGCGGTTCCGTTTTCACCCTGTTTTCGCATTGGATGCAGACAAGTCTTTTGGCATAACCCTCGGCCATGCATGATTTTCGATACGTGCGCGGCAAGCTGTATTGTGAGGGGGTTTCCGTGGAATCCCTCGCGAAAAAACATGGCACACCGTTGTACGTGTACTCATCCAAAACGCTCACCGACCACTTCACCAAGTTGAATGACGCACTTGCCCCTCTTGACCG
>DJHS01000125.1:4355-4946 GCA_002433235.1 Verrucomicrobia bacterium UBA6614 | reverse complement strand
CTGGTGTGTTTTGCGATGAAGTCCAACTCCAACCTTGGCGTGATGCGAACGCTGGCGGATCTGGGCAGCGGCTTTGACACCGTGAGCGGCGGCGAAATCCAGCGCGTCATCGCCGCCGGAGGCAGCCCGCACAAATGCGTGTTTGCCGGTGTGGGCAAATCCGAAGAGGAGATCGCCTTTGCCCTGCGCAAGGGCATTTACTGTTTCAACGTGGAGAGCGAGCCGGAGCTGGAGCGCATTAATCGCATCGCCGGCAAGCTGAAAAAGAAGGCGCCCGTGGCCATCCGCGTAAACCCGAACGTGGACGCCAAGACGCACAAGAAAATCACCACCGGCACCTACGAAAACAAGTTTGGCATCGCGTTTGAAAAAATCTTGGCCGTGTACGCGCGGGCGGCCAAGCTCAAACACATCCATTTGCGTGGCCTGCAAATGCACATCGGTTCGCAGCTCACACAGGTGAAACCCTTTGCCGCCGCCGTACGGAAAGTGGCGCCGCTGGCTGCCAAGCTAAAGGAAAATCACGGCATTGAGTTCCTCAGCATCGGCGGTGGACTGGGTATCATGTACGAAAACGCCCTCGCCAGCGGC
>DJHS01000125.1:0-3970 GCA_002433235.1 Verrucomicrobia bacterium UBA6614 | reverse complement strand
ATATGCCGACACCCTCGTGCCGCTGCTGCAGCCGCTGGGGCTCAAGGTGCTGCTGGAGCCGGGCCGATTCATTTCCGGCAACGCCGGCATCCTCGTCACGCGCGTGGAATACGTGAAACGCACGGGCAAAAAATATTTCGCCATCGTGGACGCCGCCATGAACGACCTCATCCGGCCGGCATTTTACGAGAGCTATCACGAGATCATCCCCGTGAAGCAATCGCGTCGACGCGCCCTGCCCACGGACGTGGTGGGTGGCATCTGCGAAACCGGTGACACCTTCTGCAAGGATCGCCTGATCCCCAAGGTGGAAGAGGGCGAGCTCGTGGCTATGCTCAGCGCCGGTGCTTACGGGTTCGTGATGGCCGGCACCTATAACACGCGGCCCATGCCCGCCGAGGTGCTGGTGAAAGGCCGGAAGGCAGCTGTCGTCCGACAACGCCAAAAGGTGAAAGCCATTTGGGAAGATGAGTCCATCGCGCCGTGGCAAAAGTGATTTCGTTCACCAAAAAAGCCCCGGATCAATCCGGGGCTTTTCATTTTATCGAGGGTGAAATTACTTTGCTGAAGCTGTCTTGGTCGGCTCACCTTTCGCTGCGGTCTTTAGCTTTTCGTAAGTGGACTTCAGCTCATTGATCCGCGCTTCCTCCTTGGCCAATTCATCGGCGAGCTTGGTGGCCTCGGCGGTCTTGGTCGCGGCGAGTTTGCCCTGCTCGGCGATTGTCGCCGTGAGCTGCTCCATGCGCGAGGTGTGATCCTTCTCCACATTCGCGTGCGCGGTGGTGGCCGTGGTCAACGCCGTTTTCATGGTGGCAACATTCGACTCAGCCGGTGCCTGCAATTCAGCGGCCTTTTTGGCCATCGCGGCCTGCGCGGCCGTCATTCCCTTTTTGGCATTCTCAACCATGGTAACAGCGGCGGTTGCAGCCTCGCTCATCTTGATGATGTTTGCGGTGGCAGCCGTTGCCGCCGTCTCGGCGTTCTTCGCCGCGGCATCAGCCGCCGTCATGGCCTTCGCCGCCTCGGTAATCTCTGCGTTGACCTGCGCCATCACAGCCGCTCCCGCAGTGGCTGCGGCAGTCAACTCCGTGGTCGTTGCCGCGGCGGCCGCCTGAGCGGCCTGGGCCGGCTTTTGCTTTTGCGCAATGACGTTGTCCAGAGCAGTCTTGGACGCGTTGGCCGCGGCACGCTGGGTAGTGGCAGTACCGGCCTTGGTTTTGTGATCCGCAGTAGCCTTGGTCAAATTTTCGGTGTTGGCAGTGATGGCCGCCTGTGTGTCTGTAACAGCCTTGATAGCAGCCTTGTGAGCGGCATCCGCCTTGGCAACTTCAGCCTTCACGGCAGCGAGCGCCTTCTCGGCGTTGGCCTTGTTGACGGGTGCGGCGGCGGCAATGGCATCAGCCTTGGCAACAGCGGCGCGGGCGGTTTTTTGTTTGCCGGCGGAAAGGGCATCAAGAGTGGCTTTTGCCGTATCGGCGGCCTTGCGCTTGGCGGCGGCATCCGCCTTGAGCTTGGCATCCTTGGCGGCAGCCGTCTCTGCCGCCTGCGCGGCCATCTCGGCGGCAAGGAAGGCCATGAGGGCGGCCTTCACCTCGGCATTCACGCCGGCCAATGCCTTGTCCGCTGCGGCCTTGGCCACAGGTGCCGCAGCCGCGGCCTTGGACATTTCGGCGAGCTTGGCCTCGGCCGGTTTTTGCTTGGCAGCGACCAATCCATCGAGCGCGGTTTTGGCGGCAGCCTGCGCCTTTTGACGGGCGGCAAGGTCGGTCTTTTGCTTGGCCAAATCCGCCGTGTATTTGTCCATTGCCGCCTTGGCCGCGGCGGCGGCGGCTTCCGCCGTTTTGGCGGTCTTGTCGGCACTGGAAAAGATCGTGCTGGCCGTGGACACCTCTGCGTTGATGGCCGCGAGGGCCTTGTCGCTATTCGTTTTGGCAGCGGCACTTTGGGCCTTGGCTTTTTCAATCGCAGCAAGGATCGCCTGGATGGGCGCGCGCTTGGCGGCCGCCGCCTTGTCGTGGGCAGCCTTAATGGTGGTGGCCTTCGCGCGGGCGTCCTTGGCGTTGGCCACGGCCTTGGTGGCAGCAGCCTTGGCGGAATCCACGTTGGCCACTGCTGTCTTGTGGGCGGCTTCCGCAGCAGTCACGGCCTTCCCGGCCGCATTAATCTTGGGCTGTTCCTTGGCCACCTCTGCCTTGGCGGCAGCGAGGGCTTTCTCGGCGGCCGCTAAATTGGCTCTAGCCGTCTTGATGGCCTCAGCGCGCTGGGTCTTGACCGCATTGAGATCCGTTTTCTTGGCGTCCTCCAGAGCAGTCTTGGCACTGGCAACGGCTTCAGTAGCAGCCTTGGCAGCCGCTTCCACCTCGGCATGCGCCGCTTTCTTATCGCCGATACTTTTCCGCGCGTTGTACCAGTCACTGTATACCTTGCCGATTTCGAGTGACTTGGCTTCCTTTTGAGCAGCCGCCAATTCGTTGTTGGCGGTGGTGGATTTGGTACGCGCAGCGGGCGCGGCGGCGGTCCAGTCAGTAATCTGCTTGGTGAGGGCGGGCTTGCCTTTGGCCGCCGTGGCGGCATCGGCGGCGGCCTTGTTGGCGACGGTGGATTTGGTGGTCGCGGCCTTTTGCGCAGCGAGGGCCTTGTCCAGCGCGGCTTTGGCGGATTCGGTAGCTTTCTTTTTGTCCGCGTTTTCTGCATCGGCCTTGGCGGCTTTATCGGCGGCGGCAAAAGCATCCGTCGCAGTTTTGAGAACGGCATTGGCGGCGGCTAGTGCCTTGTCAGCGGCGGCCTTCGCTGCAGTTGTGTCAGCCACGGCCTTGTCCATGGCGGCGACTTTGGCTTGCGCAGCCTTGGTTCCGTTAAGGTTGGCGGCAAGTGCATCAGCCGCGACCTTGGCGGCGGCTTGTTTCTTGGCCAAAACCTTGGCGGCGTCGGCAAATTTCTCGGCCATAGGGGCGGGGTTCAACGTGAGGCGCCGAATGAGCTTGGCGTCGGCGGCGTTCCAGACGAACACGTCCCCATTCCAGTCACTGCCGATGACGAGCTTGGCGTCATGGCTGGGGACGGCTTGCGCAGGGAGATCACCGGGGAAGACAAAGTCGCGGACCTTGTTACCATTGGCGTCCCAGAGAGTGGCACGGCGGTTGCGGCCGGCAGTAACAAAGTTGCCGGTCACTGCACGAGAGAGTGACATAGCTCCACCGCTATGCACGCTCCAGCTCTTGAGCTGGCTAGCCTGATCGATATTAAACATCTTGGCGCTACCGTCCATGCTGGCGCTGACGACAACATTCGTGCTGGCCCATTCAAAACCGACGACGCGGTTGCCATGGGCGGCAGAGTAGGCGCGGCCACCGGGTTCGGTTTCCCACACGTGAAGGCCACCATTACGATCACCGCTCGCAACATACTTGCCATCCGGGCTAAAGCGAACAGCGGTAACCCAATCGGTGTGTTTCTTAATTTTGTGGACAAGCTCTCCAGTCTCTGTGGAGAAAATACGTAGGAAACGGTCTGGACCACCGTGAGCAATGAAGCGTTGGTCAGGCGAAATGTCGCTGGCCAACACGGCGTCAAGATCGTCGCCCACCTGCAGAACCTGTTCACCCTTCGTGATGTCCCACACTGTAGAATGGCCGGCGTTGGCACCGCGACCACCGCCGATGATTAGCAATTTACCATTTCCAGAAAACTCCAGGCTGTGCGGGTAACCGGCGGGGTAAGGAATGATGCCAGCAATTTGCAAAGTGTCAGTATTGTAAAGGAGGACTTGGCGTTGCCCACCTATTGCGATGAGTGGGGACCACGGACTGACAGCCATAGCAGTGCTGACGCTTGTGCGGTCGGTACGCACATAGGGGTCAAGCGCAAGCACATCGTTGGGCATCGGCGGGGGGCCATCGGGACGTTTGCCCAGAGCATCGGGATCAATGGCGAGGTCGACTTTCGGCTTGTCAGACATCACCGCCTTGGA
>DJHS01000123.1:34257-35231 GCA_002433235.1 Verrucomicrobia bacterium UBA6614 | reverse complement strand
GGGGTCGATGAAGAGTAACCAGCCGTTGTGGTCGCCGCCACCAGCAAGGAGCCACTTCTTCTCCGGATGATATTCCATATGCTCGACGAGCCCTTTGAACTTGTCGCCCGCCTCAATGACCTTGAGCGACTTTCCTTTTTCGTCTTTGCCCAGTTCGAAAAACTCCAGCCGCGATTTGGCGCCGAGATGGTCAATGTTGCCAATCTGGCCAATGCCGCCGGCGGTGAGCACTTTGCCGTCGGGCGAAAAGCGCAGGCTGCGAATGCCGCCGATGGAATGGCGACGCTGCTTGGGGTCCCACGTGTACATGCCGGGTGACTCGCAAGTCTGCAGTTGTTTGCCGGTCTTCACGTCCCATATCACGATTTGCCCGGGCTTGTCGGCGGTGGCGAGCCGGTTTCCATCCGGGCTGAACACCGCGCAGAAAAGCATGCTCGGATAATTGTGCGGCGTCTGTTTCTTGTGCCCGCGCAGCTCGCGGACGAGCTTGCCGGTTTCGGCATTCCACAGGCGGCAAACCATGTCGTCGGCGACGCTCGCAATGAGTTTGCCGTCGGGTGACACCTCCACGCCGCGCAACCATTTGTCGTGCGCCTTTTGGCGGCGGACAAGCTTGCCGCTCTCGCGATCCCACCATGCAAGATGACGGTCCCACGCACCGGTGACGATGTGCTTCGCCGTCAACGTCGTCCCCGTCACATAACTACTATGACCTTCGCCTTCGCAGCGCTTGGGCTCGGGCTTGTCACTGGCAAGATCCATGTGATACACGCCACCGTCGCTACTGCCCACGTAGCATTTGCCTGTGCCGGGCTCGCGCGCCATGCTGAAGCAGATATCGCTGCGCCCGAAGTCTTTCTTGACCTTAAAATTGGTGCTCTTGTCGTCCGCCATGTCGTGAATGGTTGAGGTTACGCCAACACTTCCTTGATGGGCTTGATACCGGGGTTGACCAGCGGGATGGGCCGTGCGCC
>DJHS01000123.1:33717-33869 GCA_002433235.1 Verrucomicrobia bacterium UBA6614 | reverse complement strand
CCCGCGCCAATCTCGCCCTCGGTGACCTTCTCGCCCTTGGCATCGGTCTTGCCGTAAACCGCACCACCCTTCACGCCGCAACCGTGCAGCGAGGCACTCCACGCAGTGGCAAAGTGGTCACGACCGAGGCTGCCGTTGATGCGCGGCGTGCG
>DJHS01000123.1:0-33333 GCA_002433235.1 Verrucomicrobia bacterium UBA6614 | reverse complement strand
ATGAGCGCGGCAAGCACGCGGTCCAACTCCGGCACCAACTCGAGGTGCGTCTCGAAATTCTGCCCGTGGCTGTCCCACCACGCGCGGCTCACACGTACGAACGGCACGCCAGCCTCCACCATGCGCCGCGCCATCAACACCTGCTCGCCAAACTGTGTGGGCCCGTACATTTCGCGAATCTTTTTCGGCTCGCTCGACAGGTCGAAAAGCTTCTCGCTGCTCATCAACCCGTGCACGCGCGCGTAAGCGGCGGCGTGGCTTTTCACCACCGGCAGCTCGCGCCCCTGCTCGAAGCGGTCGCTCAGGAACCGCCGCAACTGCGCCCGCGCCTCGTGGTCGCCCTGCGTAATGCTGTCCAGCTTCTTGATGTTCGGCAGCGTGAGCTTTTCGCCGTCGTGCAAATGAATCGCGCCATACCGCGCCCCGAGAAAGCCCGGTGATACACGCGCGGAATTGCGGCCCTCCGTGCTGGTATAAAAATTGACGTAATCTGGAACCTGACTGTCCATTTGGCCCAACTCCCGCGCGACCACCGCGCCGAGATCCGGATACTTGAGATTCGGCTCATCCTTGCGCCCGCGCATCATCATCTGCGCACCGCCGCCATGGCCGCCGTCGCGAGTGTTGAGCGAACGGACGATGCACGAGTGTTTCATGCGCTTGGCCATTTGCGGCATGAGCTCGCTGATGCGCACGCCGGGGATGTCGGTGCCGATGTCGGCGAAGGGTCCGCCGGTCACTGCGCCGGGCTTGGGATCCCACGTTTCCAGCTGGCTGGAGCCGCCCGCGAGCCACAGCAAAATCACCCGTTTTTTGCTGTTTTTAAGCGCACCGGTCAGCCCCTTTTCGCTGAGCGCATGCACCGCGCCGGAAGTGCCCACCAGCCCCGCCGCACCCATCGTGCCGAGAAACGCCCGCCGGCTGACATCATGCTCGGCCGACCCGCAAAAGTTGTTTCCCTCTTTCATGATTCAAATACTCGTTGTTTGGACGCATGGGCCGGTGGATTCATTTAGTCTAATCGCAAAGTCAAGAGTGCGTCCTCGGGGTGCGATGCAAATTGTTCGATCGCCTTTTGCTGATCGAGAATCATTTTTGCGATTTCTCCCGTGCCCGCATTGCCCACCACCAGCCAAACGACTTTCGGTGGCGCCCCGCGGAATTGGCTGAGTTGGCGAAAGTCATCATCCTTCGAGACGATTACGAACCCATCCCGCGCAGCTCGATCCCAGATCAGGGTGTCCGGCTGGCCGCGCATGTTCAAGTCATCCACATGCTGGGTTCTTGGAAATGCCGCAGACAACCGCGCCGTCAAGCGATGGCTAAGGTTTTCATCGAGGAGCAGTTTCACGCCAGCCCCGATGCCAGCCGCCGCTCACGCGCCGCGGCAAACGCCAGCGCCGCGCGAATGTGCTCCGGTGTCAGTGCGGGAAACTCCTCCAACAATTCTGCTTCCGCCATGCCGCCGGCGAGGTACTCCAACACATCATAAACCGTGATGCGCGTACCCTTGAAGCAGGGTTTGCCGCTGCGCACTTCACGACGCACCTCGATGTAATCCTCGTAGCTCATGGTGAAACTCTAGCGACGACGAACGAAAAAAGCAAGCCAGCCGGTCAATGATTAAACCGCATTTCCGCGCTGGTGAGGAGGGACCAGACGATTTGTTTCCATGCTTCGGCGAGCCGGTCGTCGCGGGCGGTGAGGTAGTCTTCGACGGCATTGAGTTCGTCCTTGGCGGGTTTGCGGGAGAGCGCGGCGAGCCAGGCGGCCTCGATGCGTTCGCGGCGGTCCTTGAGCTTGAGGAGATTACCGACGAGCTTGCCGCTTTCGGCGAGCAGTTCGCGGCGAATGCGGTCGTTGTTGCTGAGGTACAGCGCCTCGTCAACGCTGATTTGAAACAGCTCGCGCGGACGCTCGAATTGGCTCGCCCAACCGTGCCCGTGCTTTTCCCAGCCGGCGATGCGCTTGGCTTGCTCAGCGGTCGGTTGCTTGGCGATATCGCCCGGATCCTGCACCGCGATGGCAAGCGAGGCGCCATATTGGTGGGGTGTCATCGCCCGCGGCATAGCGACGGCGAAGTACGAGGGTGACGGGCGCTGCGAATCGCCCCAGCGACTGGCGCGGGCATACGCCTTGCTTTGCGCCAAGCCGCGGATCGTGCGGCGTAGGTCGTAGTCGTGCTCAATGAGATCGCGCGCGAGCCACTGGAGCAGCTCGGGATGGCTCGGGCTATTCGCCCCGTGCAGTTGATCCAGCGGCATCACCAAGCCGTGCCCAAACATCTGGTGCCACAAGCGGTTCACGATCGACCGCGCGAAGAAGCCGTCATCGCCCGGCTTCAGCCCTGCGTCCACGAGCTGCGCGCGACGGCTGAACTTCGGCACCGGCAACGGCTTTTTGTCCTTCTTAAATTTCTCGTTCCGCTTTTTCTCCGCATCCTTCGCCTTCTTGTCCGGATCCTTGGCTTCCGGCTCCTTCAACTCGCTGCCGGACAAAAACATCAACTTCGCCTTTTTCGATTCCCCTTTCGTCGTCGTGAAACTCACCTGCCCGTACTCGCGCTCGCCAAAGAAATCGCCGTTGTCAAACGTCCGATTAAAAAAGGACTTCATTCCATAATAGTGATCCTGCTTCCAAGACGGCACCTCGGGATGATCGTGACAGCGCGCGCACGAAACATTGATGCCGAAAAACTTCACGCTCACCTCCACCGTGAGCACGTCCGTATCCTTCACGCGCTCCTTGATGAACACCGCCGCATCCCGCTGCTTTTCATCCGCTTGATTCGGCAAAATCACCTCGCGGAAAATCTTGTCCCAAGACCGCCCCTCCTTCAGGGCTGTGGTGAGGTAGTTGGCCATTTTGCTGTCCTGCTTGTCCATCAGCAGCCAGTTGAACTCGATGGCTTGGTGGCGCAGGAAGGATTCGGAGGCCATCAGGTGGTCGACCAGTTTCGCGCGTTTGTCTTTGGCCTTGTCGGCGACGAATTTTTCCAGCTCCGGCACGGTGGGGATGCGACCGGCGAGATCGAGCGTGGTGCGGCGGATGAACTCGTAATCGTCCGCGGCATCGACGGGTTTCACCTTGTTGGCAGCGAGCTTGGCATCCACATAATGATCCACCACCTCGGCGATGGATTTTCCCTTCGGCAACAGCCTTTTGTCATTCACGCGATCCCACCACGCGACATCGACCTTCTTCGCGCCCTCGGGAAACACCGCGCCGCGCGCGACCCATTGCTCGAAATCCTTGATCACCGCCGCCGGCAGCTTTTCCTTGGGCGGCATTTCCAAGTCGGGAATCTCGTGGCGAATGGCTTTTATCAAAAGACTCTCGTTCGGCTTGCCCACCGTGACCGAGGGCCCTTCCTCGCCGCCCTTCAAAATCGCCGCGCGCGAATCGAGCTTGAGATCCCCCTTCAACTTCTGCGCGCGATCCGAGTGGCACTTATAACATTTCTCCGCCAATATCGGCCGGATTTTCTCCTCGAAAAAAGTCACATCGGCAGGATCTGCGCCCATCAGGCGGCAAACACTGGCAGCACCAAGGATATATGTTCCGAGCCATTTCATTTTCCCGCTTATTTTCTGTGATATCCGGTGGGCACCCACCTCTGGAAACTGACGATGAGAAAGAGGGCTTATTCATCGGTGCGTGGGCTTGACATGAGTCGAGGGTGTTCAATACTTCCGCGCATGAGAACTTCTCTATCGGCGGTGGTTCTTCTACTGGCTGGCACGCTGGCTCCTTCCCTATTCGCGCAACCCAAGGCTGATCCCGCATTGGAACTCTATTTTGCCGCGAATGCCGCCTACAATCGAATGCTGTATCCAATTGCGGCGGGGAATTATCAGAAATTTCTGGCGGCGTACGCAGCGCACGAAAAGGCGCATCTGGCGCGATATGGTCTGGGGTTGAGCCAGTTCAAGCTGAAGCAATACGACCGGGCGGTGGGTGAGTTCAAGCGGTTGTTGGATGAGAAGAAGTTGGATTCAAAGATTGAACGGGGTCGGCTGACTTTGTTGCACGCGCAGTGTCTTCTGTTCACAAATAAACGGGACGAGGCGCAGGCCCGGTTGATTGCGGCCGCAAGTAACCTCAAGGCGGGTGTGCATCGGACGGGCGCGACCGCGGCGGTGGCGGACTTGTTCTTTGCCAAGAAAGACTGGGACAAGACGGTTTTGTGGGCGCGCAAGGTGGCAACGGTCCAGCCGACGGCGCCACAGGCTATTAGGGCTGGATATCAGGAAGGGTTTGCACAGTACAAGCTGGAGAAATATCCGGAGGCTATTGCGGCATTGACCAAGGCGCGAGTGACGGCTTCCACCGAGAAATCGGCGGCGTGGGAAACTCGCTTGGACTACTTGTTGGGGGAATGTCACGTGGCGAATGGCAAACTGGATTTGGGGGAGAAATCGCTGCAGTCGGCACTGGCGGGATTGCGGGGTGAGGATGCGGTCGATTGCCAGTACCGGTTGGGAACGGTGAAGTTCAATCAGAAGAAATGGGAGGAGGCGCAGGCGGACTATGAGATTTTTTTGAAGGACAACAAGAAACCGGCCAATGAGGATCCGCGTGTGCGTGAGGCACAGATTAAGGTGGCGCGGTGCTTGATGGAGCAGAATGAGACGGGAAAGGCGGACCAGCGGTTCAATGGCTTGGGGCAGGGCAATGATGAGGTCGCCGGGCGGGCTTATCTCTGGCGAGGTCGGTTGTATTCGCGCAACGGCAAGTTTGCTGAGGCGGCCAATGCGTTGCGGTCGGCAATTGATAAGGAATGGTACAAGAAAGGGTTTCAGCCCAAGCCGGGCCAGCCACGGACATCGATTGTGGCGGACATTGATTTTGAGTACGCCAACGCCCTGATGCTGCAGTCCAATCCTGACTGGACAGGCGCCTTGAAGCTGCTGGTGCGCATACAGCAGCGGCGCGGGGATTACGGGCAGATGGATGAAGTGATGAGCCAGCAGGCGATTTGCCAGCACAAACTCAAGCAATTCAATCCCAGTTTCCAGACCACGGATCGGTTTATTCGTGAAAGGGCCAAGAGCCCGCTGATTGGGGATGTCCGTTTTTTACACGCGGAAAACCTGTTCCTGCTCAACCGGCTGGATGAATCGGTGACGGCCTATACGACTTTCCTGACGACAGAAAAGACCCATGACCAGCGATTGGCGGCGGAGTTCAGGATTGCCCAGGTGCATCACCACAAACAGCAGTGGGCGGAATCCAACAAGCGCGCGGTTCCGCTGCTGGCGCGCAACCCGGACGGGCAGTTATTTGCGCAGCTGTCGTTTGTGGTGGGCGAAAATTACTTTCGGCTGGGCCAATGGGCGGAGGCCATCAAGCCATTTGAGGCATTCATCGCCACCCATTTTGAGGAGAAGAAAAACCCAAACCAGAAACCCAAGTTGCTGAAGGGGCCAAATCTGGACGCGGCACTGGTTCAGCAGGGCGTGGCCTTGGCGCGCTTGGGCCGGGGAGCGGAGGCGGTGGAGCAGTTGCAACATCTCGTGGGCAACTATGGCTCGGAGACGCCGCACTTGGCGCTGGGGCTTTCGGAACAGGGCAAGCTGTTGTATGATGCGGATGAGTTGAAGCGCGCGCGGGGTGTGTTGGAGCGTTTTGTAAATGAGCGTAATAACAAGAACAGCAAGTTCTTCCCGGCCTCAGGTACTGAACTGGGCCGGGTACACTATTATCTGGGCTGGATTGATTTCAAGGAGAACCGGTTTAAGGAGTCGGCTAATCATTTTGGCATTGCGGCGGCAAACAGCGGCGGGCGCAAGGCCAAGGACGGCAGTTCGCTAGCGGCCAGCGCAGCCCTACAACAGGGGATCGCGCTGGTTGAGGCGAAGGACTACGAGAACTCAGCCAAGCATCTGCAAAACGTGGCCAACCAGTACCGCGAACACCCGCGGCGGGACTTGATTCTGTACTACACTGGACTTTCGTACGCGCGGGTCAAGAACTGGGGAACGGCCGCGGGTTTTTTCAAGCAGGTGGTGGAGAACCACGCCAAGGCGCAGTTTGCCGACAAGGCAGCGTATGAATGGGCGTGGTGCGAGCGTTCGATGAAACGCAACAAGGAGGCGACGGAGCGTTACGAACTGTTGCTTAAGCAGTATCCGGAAAGCGAACTGGCGACCAAGGTGCAGTCGGAGCTGGCGGAATTGAACTTGGATGTGGGGGCGCAGGATGCGGTGATCGCCAAGTTGACTGAAACCATGAAAACGGTGAAGAAGCCGGAGTTGAAGTTCGAACTGGAATATCAGCTCGCGAGCGCGCATTTCAAGAAGCGTGATTACGAGTCCAGCGCGAAGATGTTCGAGGCTCTGATTCCTCGCGCCGTGGAATCCAAGTTGATGCCTTCAATCCTATTTCAGGCGGCGGAGTCGCGACTGGCCCTCACGGAATCCGTGCCGGCGAGGGAGCATTTCCTGACGGCTTACAAGGCGAAGGGGGTGCCCGCGGGCTTGGCTGAATCCATCCTGTTGCGATTGGGGGAAACCCAAAATCTGACGGGGCAGCACAAGGAGGCGCAGGAGAGTTACCGGAAATTCCTCGAACAATATCGGGAAAGCCAGTGGACTCGGAACGCTCGCTACGGCATGGCGCGGGCGCTGGAGAAGCAGATGAAATACAAACAGGCGATTGGGGAATACAACCAACTGCTTCCGCGCGAGGGCAACAACCCGGTGCGGCAGGACAAGTGGATGGTCCAGGCGCGGTACCAGATTGGGGAATGTTGGTTTAACCTGACGGATTACGACAAGGCCATGGCGGAGTTTCTGAGCGTGGAGATCAATGCGCAGGGTTACCCGGACATGCGGGCCAAGGCGGTGCTGGAGATGGGGCGAATTTTCATTGCGCAACGGAAGAATGAGGAGGCGGAGGAGCGGCTGAAGGATGTAATCAAACGTTTTCCCAAAACCAATGCGGCAAAGGTCGCGACAAGATACCTGGATGAGCTGCGGTTGAACCGGTAGCCGGACAGGTTTCCAAAGAAAGGAGCAATCGATTGAAGAACAATCATTATCAATGTGCCGGGACCATGGCGGTGATGCTGCTGGCCGTTTGCGCCACCAGCGCACTTGGGGCGGAGGTGGACGCAAAGACAGGCGTGGAGCAGGAAACCGTGTTGTCGCTTATCCAGAAGGGTGGCCCGGTCATGTATCCCTTGGGGTTGGCCTCGATTCTGGCGTTGGCGCTGGGGCTGGAGCGCCTCATCTCGCTGAGCCGTGACCGGGTGATGCCGTCGAGTTTTCTGCCGGGCCTGAGCAAGGCTTGGGGGAAGGATTCGACGGGCCGCGAGGCGCTTTCGTATTGCGACAATGCGGGGGGCACTGTGGGGCATATTTTCAAGGCGGGCATTCGGCGCATCAAGCTGGGCCGCGAGGCCGTGGAAAAGGCGATTGATGATGTGGGTTCGCGTGAGGCGGACAAGATGAAACGCAGCCTGAGACCGTTACGGTACATTGCTACAGTGGCGCCGTTGCTGGGCCTGCTGGGGACGGTGTATGGCATGATCAAGGCATTTCAGGTGACCTCGGTGGATGCCAGCACGACGGAGCTGGCGCGCGGTATTTATGAGGCGTTGGTGACCACGGCGGCGGGGCTTACGATCGCCATTCCCGTGCTCTTGTTTTATCACTTTCTCTCGACCCGGGTGGATCGGCTGATTGATGACATTGACGAGGCTGGCGCGGAATTTGTGTTCTCGTGCGAAGGCGGCGATGAAGGCTTGCTGGAACCCGTCGAATCGGCCGAGCAGGATGAACCTGAGGAATCGACCAAGAAAAGCGCGAAGAAAGGTGGCAAATCATGAGTATTCGTGCGCGGATGGCTGAAGAGGAGGAAGACATCAACATGACCTCGCTCTTGGACGTGATGTTTATCCTGGTGATTTTTTTCCTAGTCACGACCACGTTCAAACAGAAGGAGGATGACCGGCGGGTGGAACTGCCGGTGGATCAGCGCAACCAGGCGATTTCCAACAAGGCGGGCGACGTGGTAAAGGTGAATATTCGCAAGTCAGGTGCCTACGTAATCATGGGCGAGCCGGTGAGCGAGGAGGAAGTGGAGAAGACCATGCAGACCGCGGTGCAAAAACGGCCTGAGCTGAAGGTGATGGTGCGGGCAGACAAGGAGACCAAGCACCTTTATGTGGCCAACGTGCTTTCGATCTGCAAATTCGTTGGAGTTAAGGAATCGCATATCATGGTGAAAACCTTGAAGTAGGCGGGAAATGAGCGAACTGGGTCAGGACACGAAGCTGGAAGAGCGCAAGTTGCTGGGCATGGATCGCACGCAGCGATTCCGGGCCTATGGCTGGCTGGCGGCAGTGGTACTGGTGGGGTCAGCCATTTGGATGGTGGCGCACCTAAAGCCGCACCGTTGGTACAAGTACACGGACGTGGTCTCCTTCGAGCAGGTGGCGCATGATGTGGAGGTGGGGTTTGTCCTCTGGGAAAAAGCGCAGCCAGTGAAGGCGGGCTTGTTGCCGGAGGATGTGGTTTCCGAGCCGGCCATCTCCTCGGACGGCACGAGGATGGTTTATGCTCGCCTGGGCAAGGACGGAACGGAGGACTTGTTCCTGCGCCGGTGGGATGGCAGTGCCTGGGGCAAGCCCCGGCCTATGCGGGCGTTGAACAGCAATTTTCAGGAGTCATCCCCCAGTCTCAGTGGTGACGGAACGTTTCTTTATTTCTCCAGTAACCGGCCGGGAGGGCTGGGCGGTTATGACATCTGGGTGGCCAAGTGGGATGGAGCGGAATATGCGTGGCCGCTGCCATTGACGAGCCGGGTGAATACGCCGTTTGATGAGCTGGGTCCGGCGATTTCGCCGGATCATTTTGAATTGTTTTTCTCCAGCAACCGGCCACGCAAAAGGGTGGATGGGGCCGAGGAGCAGCTTTCCATCAGGCAGGTTGAGGAACTGAAAGTGGATCACGACTTGTATTCCGCGGACCTGGCACAGGAGCGCCCGTATGATCTGATGGTGGAGCGGCGCCTGAGCATGCTTTATTCGTTGCGCGAGGGGGCACTGGCCAGCACTAACGTGATGGGCAAGCTAGGTGGCACGCCGGCCACGGAGTCGGCGGTGGACAAGGCGTTGGCGTTTCTGGCGAGCACTCAGTCCGAGGACGGGCGATGGGACCTGAGCGAGCACAAGGGAGCTGGCAACCACGATATGGCGGCGACCGGGGCGGCGCTGCTGGTGTTTTACGGAAGAGGTGAACGGCATGATTTGAACTGCACCTATCAGGAAACTGTGCGAAAGGGGATTGATTGGCTGGTGGAACAGCAGGGCAAGGCGGACGGTGACTTGCGCGGCGTCAGCCCGAAAGGGGATATGTATGACCATGGCATCGCCGGGCTGGCGCTGGTAGAGGCGTACGGTGTGACGAAAGACCAGAAACTGCGGCCGCGCGCGCAATCGGCAGTGGACTTTATTGAGGCTTCACAGAACAAAACGACAGGAGGCTGGCGTTACAAGGCGTACTCGGACGGCGGGTTTGATTCTCAGAAGGGCGACCTGTCAGTGTCGGGCTGGATTATCATGGTCTTGGCCAGCGCGGAAATGTCGGGATTGAAGGTAAAGCCGGAGACCATCGAGGGTGCCCGCAAGTTTTTAAAAATCATGAGCGGGGGTAAGCACGGAGGATCCTTTGGCTACGCGCATGGAGAGAACGTGCCGCCCAAGGGCAAGTCGCCGGCGATGAATGCGGTGGGCTTCTTCTGTAGTCAGCTTCTGGGCCTGTCCAATAACAGCGAGCTGGCGGCGGAAGCTTCGGAGATTGTGGACCAGCAGGGATTGTCGGTTGCGGATCTTTACTACTCCTACTATGGCACCTTGGCGTCCTATCAGCAGCAGGGGCCGGCATGGCGACGCTGGCTGGATGCCATGCGGGAAAAGCTGGTGGCTGCACAGGCGGAGGATGGTTCCTGGGCGGCGTCCGGCGCACACGGCGGGGCCATGGGCACGGTGGTGGCCACGGCTTTGGCGGCGCTTTCGCTGGAGGCGCATTATCGTTACACGCCGCTTTATGGGCTGGGTTTTGAGCCGGATCCGGCGGGGCCAATGAGCGAAGCGGAGGGCCTGAAGACCGGTGGCCAACTGCCGTCGACGCCGTTGTTCCGCCACGCGCAGCATATTCCGGGACTCTCCTCGAGCGGGGAAGATTTGGATCCCGTGGTGACGGAGCATGGGGATTTCATTTACTTTGCGTCGAGCCGTTCGGAAGGACAGGGGGGGATGGATATTTACCGCGCGCGTTTTAAGCGACCGGGTGGGGCGGATTTGGGAGGGCGCCTGTTACCGGGTGAAGCGGAAAACCTTGGCCCGGAAATCAACTCGGCTTCTGATGAAACCGCGCCCGCGTTGCGTATGGCCGGCTTCAACCTGATGTTCAATTCTGCCCGGGACAAGAACAGCGATGCACTATATGGAGCCATGAGCCGGCGCGTTGAAAGGCGGTATGACTACTCAAAGATGCCCACGGGCGCGTGGATGGCGGACAACATCCAGATGATTCTGGCACTTGCGGGGGCATTGATGGTGTTGGTGGGAAGCACGTGGTACGCAATTCGTGATCCCAAGCCGAATTCGGCGCAACCCACGGAGGAAAGACAGGAAGTTGGGGAGAATGCCTGAAATGAGTAAGGAGAATAAACAGGTGCGGGTGGAGGAGAATGAGACCCCTGTCCGGAAGCGCTCGTGGACACGCTGGATACTCCCGGTAATCGCGTTGGCGGTGGTGGTGGCGCTGGGCGCGATTCTGAAGGATCGATTGCATGAGGATGTCTGGGCCTACTTTACGGATGATGAGGGGTTGCGGGTGGATGCGAAGGCGAAGAAAGAGCGAATGGTGCTGTGGGAGGATCCGCGCCAAAGGGTGTTTGGCGGAGTGACGGATGCCAACGCAACGGTGGGATTTCACGTATTTTCCGAGCGTGTGGAGGCGACATTCTCAGCGGATGGGGCCATGATGGTTTTGACGCGTTGGGCCAAGGATTCTGACGCGAAAGATGAGGTGTCGGAGACTGGGGCGGACTTGTATCTTTCAACTTGGGATGGTCGCCTGTGGAGCCGTCCGAAGCCGATGGTGGCGCTGAACACCGAGGCCAATGAGCGGGGGGCGGCATTCTCACAGGATGGCCGTTATCTTTATTTCAGCTCGGATCGTGATGGCGGGGCGGGGGGATACGATTTGTATGTGGCCCGGTTTGCAGATGGGGAGTGGATGGGCGTGGAGCGGCTTGGCGGAGAGATCAACTCGGCAAATGACGAGACTGGCCCGGCGGCTTCTGCGGATGATGCACGGCTTTTCTTTTCCTCCAACCGCAAGACGGGCGGCAAGGCGCAGGATATCCATGTGGCCCGTCGCAAACTGGCTGCGCCTGTTTCCGGCGAGGACAATGCGACTCAGCCACCCGTGGCTTCGGCGCTGCCGCCGATACCGGAATTTACTGAGGCGAAGCCCGTGAGTGTGCTTAATTCAAGCGCGGATGACATCGAAACAGCTCTGACCGGCAGGGGCAGTCACGTGTTTCTCGCCTCGGATCGTGGCCATAAGGGCAAAGTGGGTTTCAACCTCTATTTGTCCCGCGTGGTGAAAGGCAAGATGCAGGCGCCGCAGAAAGTGGATGTTTACATCAAGCGCGGTAACGCGACGGATCCGGCGGTGCGGATGGAGGGCTTTGATCTGTTGTTCAGCGCGGATGGTGACTTGGAGGGTGGTGAAGAGTTGGCCGCGGCCAAGCCGAAATACCGCTTGTACCAGTCCACCACGCGCGAGGTGATCGGCTATACGGATTTGTCGGAATTGGCGCAGTTCAAGCAGTTGATGAGCAATATCATCTGGTGGATTCTTCTGGCCATCGCGTCGTTGATTGCGCTGATTTACCTGCTGGAGAAATGGCGTGACATCACCAACCTTTATCACAAATGCCTTGCGGGATCGGCGATGGTACACTTGTTGTTGCTTCTTCTGCTGTCCTATTGGCTGATCACGCAGGCTTTGGGCGGTCGCGAGCCCAAGGCGCCCGAGGTGGCGGTGTCGGTGGACAATTTGGCGGAGGAAGAACTGGCCATGGAGTCGGAGCAGGAACTGGCCGAAGTGTCACGGACCACGCAGCTGATCGTGAACAAAAACGTTCAGGAATTTCGTGAGGTGGAGTTTAATCCGGCCGAGGCAGCTACGGCTCCCGTGCCCGTTCCGCAACGTACGACCGATCAGTCTCTGGTGAGCAATTTCAGGCCGTCCAAGGCCAATGAATCTAAGGGCCAGTCTACCCCGGAAACGGTGAACGCGCCAGCGCGTGATTCAGCGGTGCTGCAGGAACTGGCGCCCATGGAATTGCCGGGTTTGGAGGTGGCCGAACTGGAGGTGGGCGAGGTGGCCAGCGCGGAGCCGGTTGAACCGGTGGATCCGGCGAAGGATGACTTCAAAGTCAACGAGGAAACGCTCCAGAAGGTCCGGACCGAAAAGGCGGAAGTGGATCCCGGTGAGAACCGGAAGGTGGACGTAGTGTCCAAATCGGAATCTGCCGCGGCCAGCAGCAAGCCGGCGTTGACGACGGACACGGTGGATCCCTTGGAGGGACTGGAGGCCAATGACTTGCCGCGTCCGGTGAAGAGCGATATCAGCCGGGATTCGCTGTCGAACAATCTACCGGGGGAAAACCCGGTGGACTCACTCGCCAAGGGCTTGGAGCTGGAGGTGAACCCGGCGGACCCGAGCGAGGGTGACTTCAAGCGCAACGAGGGCGACCTCCAGAGGGTGCGGACCTCGCAGGGCCAAACCGGTGCCGCGGGCAATCAGCAGGCAGACGTGCAATCCAACGCGAAATCCATTGCCGCCAGCGGCCAGCCGGCGCCGACCACGGACACGGGCGGCGATACCATCAATCCCGTGGATGGGCTGGAAGCCAACATCAAGTCACCCAAGCTGGAGGGCGTGATCGACCAGCCGATGTTGTCCATGAACCTGCCCGGTGAGGATACCATCGACCGCCTTTCCGGCGGCATCAAGCTGGAGTTGCCCAAGGACAACCCGGACGTCAAAAATCTGGGCCAGTTCGTCAAGAAACTGCGAGGCAAACCCTCGCAGGAGGTCATTGAGCAACTGGGCGGCTCCGAGGCTACCGAGCGGGCCATACGACTGGGGCTGGACTGGTTTACGGCCAATCAGGAACCGGACGGCCGGTGGGAGATGGGCAAGTTCAACAGCAATTCCAGGTACAACACCGCTGGCGCTGGCTTGGCGCTTCTTTGCTATTACGGCTGGGGCATCAAGCACAACGACAACACCCGCCACGCGCAAGCCCAAAGCAAAGCGCTGGATTGGCTGCTGAAACAGCAGAAGCCGGATGGTGATTTGCGCGGAAACACCGGTGGGCGCATGTACTGCCACGGCATTGCGGCCATTGCCCTGTGTGAGGCCTACGGGTTGACCAAGGATCCCAAGCTCAAGGATCCCGCCCTGCGCTCCATCGAGTTCATCCTGAAGGCGCAACACAAGGAGGGTGGTGGTTGGCGGTACAACCCGGGAGAGAAGGGCGACCTTTCGGTGACGGGCTGGCAGTACATGGCCATGCATTCGGCGCGGATGGCGGATCTTGAAGTGCCTGAGCAGGCCTTTGTGTTGACCCGCAAGTTCATTGACTCCGTCGCCGGCGGAAAGGTGGGCGGCCGCTATGGCTATACGGGCAAGGGCAACGGGCCACCAGCCATGACGGCCACGGGTATGTTTTTACGGCAACTGGACTTGTCGCCCCCCACCGCGCCGAATATGAAGGAAAGCGCTGCTTACCTGAAGGCGAACATGCTCAAGGCCAATCGGGTTGATTTCTACTACGACTATTACGCCACACTTTCGCTCTATCAGCACCAGGGGCCGATCTGGAAGGAGTGGAACGATAATCTTAAGGAAGTCTACGTGGCATTGCAGCAAGCCACCGGCGCGAACAAGGGCAGTTGGGAACCCAAGGGGCAGCATGTGAACACTGGGGGCCGCGTACTCGCCACAGGCTTGGCCGTCCTCAGCCTAGAAGTGTACTACCGTCTGCTCCCCATGTATGGTTTTGGCCGGGACGAGGACGAGTAGTCGTCGATCAAGGGGAAACAATGGCGCGATGCGCGGGCTTCAAGGCGTCCAGCCGTTGCTTGGCGATGTCGCGCTCGCGCAGGGCGCTCGCGATTTTGCCGCGGATCGCGTCCGCGGCACGTTTCTTCTTGATGTAATCATCGTAAACCACCTTGTACTCATCCATCACTTGGTCGAGCGTGAGTTGGGCTGTCGACAATTTCCCCCACGCTACGGACTCCAGTCGCTGCGCCTCCAACTCGGCGACGTCCTTTTCCCAGTTGGTTTTGACGGCATTGCGGAAAGCGAGATCAACGGTAACCGTGGCGGCGTTGGCTTTATTCAGGTTGTTGACCGTGGAAAATTGGACGGCCTTTGTCTGGGTCGTGGCGTTTTTGTGAGCGCCGGCCAGATGAATCGCCGGCGAAACTTTTCTTGATTGAACCCGCGCAAATTCCGCATCGAGCCGCCTAAATTCCTTCAGCCATAGATCCGTGTGCAGGGCGTGGGCGTCCCGGGTTTGGAAAATGCGGCGGGTGGCCAGTCTGGCCGCTTGGGTCTGAATGTCGGCCTCGCGAAGGCCAATCGTGGCAGCCGCGGTTGTCTGGTGCGCTCGTGTCCAGTTGGCCTTGTGGGAGTTGGCTTGATTGCGCGCGGCGTCGCGGCTACCCGTGGTGGCGGTTATGAGGGCATCTAGGTTCCTTGCCAGTTCCTCGAGCGACTTTTGCTGGGCGGTGAGCGTAGCATGGTTCGCTTTGGCTTCTTCAAACGATAGGGTGGCAGTAGCAGAAGCCATTTCAAGCTTGGATTGGTTTTCAATGGCCAGATCCCGCTGGGTCTTTTTCTCTGTCTCGGTCGCATGGGCTTGTTTCAAATTTTCCATCGCCTTGCCCGCCGCCATTTCGGCCTGTGGCAAGGTGAGGTTGTTCTGTTTTGCCTGGGTCAAGAGTTCCAGTGTCCGTCGTTCTGTGGCCGCCTTGGCGTGGTTTGTTTTGGTTTTATCCTCTGCTTTCTTGAGAACTCTCTGGGCGGCGTTCATCTCCATCAGGGCCGCTTGGTGAATGGCCTCCGCATCCTGAAAATCCTTTTCTGCTTTGCGGAACTCAAGCAACGCGGAGGAGGATTGCTGGGTCGCGGTTGCGAGCAACCTCTCGGCACCGGAACGCTTGGTGGAGGCAAGGCCGGCAGCGTTCGTGGCCTGTTTGCTTTGTGTGGTCAATTTCAAGTGCCCGTCTTTCGCGTTGGCAAGTTCCTGCTTGGACACGTTGTGATTGTGCGTGGCTTGGTTGTAGCCTGTCTGTGCCAGTTGTTCCCCGATTGCGGCCTGCTCAAATCGGGTTAGCGCCCTTTGCAGCCCGGCCTTGGCGGCTTGGAAATCGGTTTGTGCCGTGCGCAGGTTCATCCTGGCAGTGGCAAGTTGCTTGGACTGTTCCGTTAGCGTGCGCTCGGCTGAGGCCTTGGTGGAGAGCGCCTTCGAGTAGGCGGAGTTGGCGGCTTTCAATCTGTTGTTGGCCAACCGAAGAGTGGTGCCGGTGAGTCGGGTAAGGAGAGACTTGGCATCGGCAACACGTTGGCGCAGGGCATTTGCTTGATCCGTGTCCTGATTGGTGTTGGCGGCATGGTCGGCCTTTTTGAGCTCATTTTGGGCTCCGGCAATCCGGCGGGTGGCATCGTCAACGGCTCTCTTGGCGACGGAGATTTCCCTGCGCAATTTGGCGAGCGCGGCATTTGCCTCGGCGGACTTGTCGGCGGCAGGCTGATGTCTGGCGAAGCTGGTTTGGTAAGCCCTGAATGCAGCGGCGGATGTATTTTTTGTGCTTGTGTGTTTGGAACTGGCGGCGCTGAGTTCCCTGCTTGATACGGACTGGGCTTTGCGCGCTGTATTGTGTGCGTTGACAGCTGACTGCAGCGCGGTGTTTGCCAGCGACTCGGTTTTTGTGGCTCGGTCGAGTCGTTCTTTGGCGGTCTTGATCTCACGGTTGGACGATGTTTTCAGGATATTTGCATGGGTCACGCTTTCGGAGGTCTCGGCTAGGCTTTGTAGTGCCGCTTGTTGCGCGGATAGCTTGGTTTCCAGTTTTTGGAGAGCAGCCCCTTTGGCCTTCCGCTTTGCGTCCGCCTTGGACTTTGCGGAATCGACTGCCTTTGTGGTTTTGTCCAATACGGCTCGCGCATCGTTTAGGCTAGTGTCCGCGGCTTTTGCGGCTTTCTCCATAGCTTGTTGGCGTGTGGTTGATTGCGTGATCTGTCGATCCAATTCTCCTCCACCTATCAAGTCGACAATGAGGCTTGCCTCATCCGATGTCTTTTGAGCCTGAGCCAGTGCGGTTGATGCAGCTGTGTGTTCGTTCCTCGCGGCGTGCGTGCTGTTGACGATCTTTTGTACGGATGTGGCAGCGGCCATCGCGGCTTGCTCGGCGGTTTTTATTTTCTGCTCCGCTTGTTCCAAGCTGATTTTTAGCTGGGCCAACTCGTCCATGGCGCGGGTACGACTGATCCTGATCTGCAGGATGCGTTGGCCGGATGAGGCGGCACCCATGAGGGCGAGGCCGGTCTGCTCTTGACTGGCGAGAAAAGCGCGATGCTTGTTGTCCAGTTCCTGCAGTTTGGCTCGTTTGTTGGCTAGGCTGTTTGATTCACTTCCTTGTGCCTTGGAGGATTCACTGCGGGCTGGGTGGAGAATGTTTTGGCTATGGGCGAGGGTCTTGCGTGCGATGTCGCGGGCGGTGGTGGCGCGGACTTCGGTTGTCCTTGAGTGGTCGAGTTCGTTTTTGCTGATGTTCTGTGACCAAGTGGCGGTCAGGTCGTTTTGTAGAGCGAGAGCGTGTGATGTCAGCGTGGCTTGGGCTTGTGATGTCAGCGCAGCATTGTGTTGTTGCAGTGCGCTATTGGCTCGTTCGCACTCGGTGTCCAGGTTGTTCCGGGCCGTTGTCAGGGCGTTCTTGGTCTGATTGTAGGTGTTTTGGAGTTGGGAAACCTGGCCGCGCAGGGCGTCTCGCTTGGTGCGCAGGGTTTGTTCGGCGTTCTTGGCCTCGGTTTCAAACTTGGCAAGGGCGGGGAGTTCGCCAGTGGCTTGGGCGGCACGCTTGGCGGCGTTCACGTGGGTTTGGATCAGGTCATTGTGTTGGCGGATGATGCCGGCATTGATGGTTTCGCGGCGGGCGAGGAATTTTTGCCCTGCGATTGTGTGGGCGTCCCAGTGCGCGGAGGCTTCCTGCAGTAGGTTGGACAGGGTGCCGGTGGTGATTTCTGAAATCTCATTGAAGGGAAGAACACGCCCGCGAAAAGGGGGCTGGATCAAGTGGATGTTTCCCTCCCGGAACTCGTGCCGGGTGGAAACGAAACGCGAACCGTCGCGCATGGAGAATCGTGTGCCGGGCATGGGACGCGAGGGACGGTTGAAGACCAGGGCAACGGCTTCGATGAGGCGCATATAGGTTTTCCGGCCAATGAGGATGGATTCAACCGTGATGGTGTCCTTGTTCATCGCGGTAACTTTGCCTTCCACGAAGTCCCCGCTTTGGAGCAGCACTCCGGGAGGGCTGCCGTTGAGCGTGCGAGCCTTGGGGACGGTCAATTTTTGCAACAAAACGATGCTGACATTTGCGCGACTGATGCTGGTGTTGTTGTAAAACACTTTGTCGGCGTCGATGGTTTTCACGGTGTGCGGGAGGAAGGAGCCGTTCCATGTGAGCAACCCGGGGCCGGGCGTTGCAGTGTCGTCCCGTACCCAGGTTTGCGTATCCGCGGGTGGTGCGGCCGTGAGGGTTGGGTCGGCGATGCTTGGGCCGCTCCATGTGAGTGAAAAGTCGTTGGCTTGGCTGCCGCCTTGGGTGGGGTCAAGCTGTGCGAACTCGAGCTGGAAGAAATGTGGGCCGGCGGGGAGTTGTAACGCAGCCCGTTGTTGGTTTGGAGCTTTGGGGTCAAGTTTGTCGATGTAAGCGCGGCCATCAATTTTCAGCCGCGCGGCATAGCTTGTATTGAGGTTGAATTCATGGCGGCCCGCAGCGGTGTGAAGGCGACCTGTGTAAACCACGCCGCCGCCTTCAAGCTGTAGCCTGATGCGCTTGATGGTGCCCTGAAACGGGTTCTCGTTCTTGTAAGGGCCCACGCGCACATCAACATCCTTTCCCACACTTAGGCCATCGCGGGGTTGGCTGGGAAGCAGTGAGGCGCCCGCGCCTTGGGCGACGGGCTGTCCGTTGACGGTTAGTTCCATGATGGCATCGCGTCGCAACTGGGCAGTGATGGTGACGGGCTGGTTCAGGGGAAAGTTCTGGGCGGAGACCGCGGTGGTGAGCTTGTGGTTGATGCGCGTGGCAAATATGAGCCGGCCTTCCTCGAGATAAATCGCATAGCCCGCGACGCGGCCTCCTTGTGCGAGGATGACGCCATCGGGTGCGGTGGCGGTAACTTCAGCCGTGATGGTGAAGGGGCGGCTCTGCATGCGCGGCGAGGCGTCGTGGCTCATGACTTGGCCGGCCCGGAGATCAAAAAGCCTTTGAGCCGTGCCCACGATACCCAGCGGGGTGAGGTCGAGCTTGGTGGTGGACATCACTCCGCTGCGGTCGGCTGGAAGATCTGCAAAATTTGGAAGCTTGGGCCAGTTTCCTCCGTAGAATTTGAATTCCACACCCGAAAGGCCGGGCGGCCTTGTGGCGGTGTCGCGGATGACCCGCTTCCATTTGCCGGCATCCAAGATTCTTGTACCATTGGCGTCGGTGACTTGGATGGCACCGTCCTTGGTAAGGGCGAGTTTGCCGTGCAGGGTTTGGCCGTCACGCAGCACCACGGAGTCGGCGGCGGCTAGCCAAGCCAGTGCGAATCCGCCGATTGTTGCCAAGGTGTGTTTCATGCCCCCACGCGGCGCGTGGGGGGAGTCTAATGCGACTTTGTTCGCGCGCAAGTTTCCATTTGCCAGCGCCATGGCGCGCCTTTACAAAGAGCCCATGACTCGCTGGATGCTTGTTACACTTTCACTAGCACTCATTTCCTTGGCAATTGTTTCTGGATGCGACCAGCGCAGACCTCCGTCGCGGGGTGGGTATACGGCTCCACCCCCATCGCCCACGACTATTCCCGCGCCTGCCACTCCAGCAACCCCGACAAACGCCGCGCCTGTGGTCGCTGAGACTAACAATGTTGCGGTTGCCCCCACCGCTCCAGCTGAGACCAACGCCGCGCCGGTGGCATCGGCACCCGCCGAGCCGGATTACCCCGCGTTGGCCGTAGCGGAGTTGCAGCAATTGATTGACAAAGGCAACGCCAAGGCGAGTTGGGTTCTCGGACTGAAACACGAGCTGGGCAGTGGCGTGGAAACAAACACGGTGAAGGCCTACGAACTTGTGGCGCTTGCGGTGGCACGCAGCGAAGGCATTGAGCGGAGCATGATCCTGAAGGACCGCGCGCGGCTGGCGTCCATGCTAACCTCGGTTCAAGTGGAGGAGGCCGGACAGGCCGCCAAGAAACTTTTTGAAGATCAAATGAAAGCTCTGCGTGATCAGGCCGACGAGGGGGATTCGGCCACGCAATATGCATTGGGCCTTCGCTTTTTTGTTGGGGATGACTTGGTGCCGCGCAACCGATCCGAGGCCGCCAAGTGGCTGGAATTGTCCGCAAAGCAGGGGCATGTCGGTGCGGCTGCATTGTTGGGCCACCTATACATGGCCGGTGATGGTGTGGGGCGGGATCCTGTCGAGGGGCTGCGTCTGCTGCATGCCGCCTCGAGCCCCGGCGGCGGTTTGGCGCAGGCGGGGATGAATGAAGCCGCCAACAGCCTGCCGGCGGGTCAATTGGCGGAGGCCCATCCCAGGGCGCGAAATTTAATCAAGAACAAGATTGTCCTGCTCAAGGATGCTGCAGCGCGCGGCGATGACATGGCCAAGTTTCGTCTTGGACTGATGCTGTACTTGGGGAAAGACCTGCCCAAGAATCTGGCGGGTGCGGCCGAATGGTTTGAGAAAGCCGCCGAGCAGGGCAACTCCGAGGCGCCCGCATTGTTGGCCGGAATGTATTTCACTGGCCAAGGGGTCAAGCAGGACAATGCTGCCGCTTATCGATGGCATGGCATTGCCAAGGCCCGTGGAAATGCCAGCGCCGGCAACAACCAAAACGAGGTGGCCAAGCTGCTGGAGGCGGAGGAAAAGAAAACCGCCGACACGGCGATTACCAATTGGCTGAAGGCGCATCCCAAGAAGTAAGGATGCAAAGCTAGGCAGCTTTCTTTATTCATTCATCTTTAAAAAGTGTTAAACGCGATGAACAAAGAAGAAGGGCGGCGCTCCCTTAGCCGGAACGCCGCCCTCCAATCGAGGCATGTCACAGACCTTCTTCTCCTCTCCAAAAATCCTATTTTGTTTTCAAGAGGCTGTTAAATTGCCTGCTGGAAAGGATAAAGCAATCGCCGTGCCAATTTATAAATGGCTTTTAATTGATGGTTTTTAAGGGGTTTGGCGGGGAGTGGTGGCCGAAGCGGGAAAACCGTGCGCAGTCCGCGCGCGTTGGTGTGGGAATTTCACGCGCTTTTCAAGGTGAGCGTGAATTCCAGACCGCCGGAATCGCGGTTGGCACAGGCTACTTTTCCGCCACAAGCCTCGATGCAGCTCTTTACAATGGACAGGCCTAGGCCCGCGCCCCCGGTGTCTCGGCTGCGGTCTTGTTCGGGGCGGAAGAAGGGATCAAAAATGTGGGGCAGCGCATCGGTAGATATGCCAGGGCCGTGGTCGGCAAGGGCCAGCTTGATTTGATTGAGTTCCTTTTTTGCGGTCAATTCTATGGGGCCGGCCTCGCCGGCGTAACGGACGGCGTTGCGCAGCAGATTGCCAAGGGCTCGAGCGAGAAGGGTGGGATCGGCAATGACCTTCAGGTTTTCAGGGATGTCGACCTGCAGGCTGACCGCGGCTGCGCCTTCACGGTCAATGACGCGTCGCGCGGTTTCCTCAAGGGACACGGGTTGTAGCTTGATCTCGGCGGGTTTCATTCCGGCCCGGCTGAACATGAGGAGTTCGTCAACAAGTTCGCTCATGTGTTCCACTTCTTCACGCAGGTCCTGAACGTATTTTTTCTGGGTGTCATCGGAGCGTTGCTCAAGGTTGGCAAGGGCAGCCTGAATGCGGGCAATGGGGCTGCAAAGTTCGTGGGAGATATCCCCTAGGAATCGTTTTTGGCCCTTCACGAATCCGGCGAGGCGATCCGCCATGTGATCGACCGCCTGGCCGACACGTCCGATTTCATCGGCCCGATTGGTGCCGACGCGGGTCTCGAAACGGCCCTCGGCAATTTGCTCTGTGGCAGCGGTGACCTCGGCAATGGGCCGGGTGATGTTGCGCACCATAGGCAGCCAGAAAAGCGCGGAGAGGCTGATGGCTCCAAGGAATATGGGGATCCATGGCAGTGGGTCGGAAAAGAGGCTCTTGCCACCCAGGGTGTCGCTTTCAATCAAGAGGGTGGCCAAGTAGTGGGTTTCGTCACGGCGACGCACGGGGCGCAGTCCGGTGGCATCCTCGGGGGGGGCGCCGGTGTGATCGGCTTGGATGCGGAGGGGGATGTCGACGCCTGCCCAATAGCGCTCGGGTGACTTGGTGGTTAGCATGAAGGTGCGCGGGCCGCGTTCTGGAGGGTGCCCTTGGGAAGGGCGGGGGAGTGGCCGCGGAGCATTCAGGATGAACCGGCGCATTTCACGCGGATCCAGTGTGCCGTCCTTATTGGCATCGGCTTGATTGAAATGGCGGGCGAGTTGTTGGTCGTTCATTCGCGGAAGCCCGAAACCCAAGCGATGAAAGGGGAGCCGATTGCCCGGGCGCGAACTGAGGCGGGCGTTGATTCGGGCGTAGGCCGGCTTTTGCTCTGGCCTTAAAATAGACTCGATTGACTTGTGAAAGGAAGCGGTGAGATTGTCGCGTCTCTTGGTGGTCTCTGCCTGACGCTCCTCATGGTTCATTTGTCGCAACGCGGGGTCATTGCCGATCTCGCGAACGGCTCGGCTGCGACGGGTCCAGGCCGATTCGATGTGGGTCAACTGGGTTTCGGTGGCATTGAGGTCGGCATAGGTGCGCTGGACAAACTGGCGAAACAGTGAACTGGGCTGATTGCGTTCGGCCGGTCGCAGTGCCTGAAGGACGGGCTCGGGGAGTGTCGGGTTTGGGCCGGCCAACGCTTGTCCTTCCGCGGTGCAGAGGTGAAAGGTAACATCATAGTTGGCTGAGAAGCGGCCCAGTTCTGTTTCCCATTCGCTGGAGGGCAGTTCAAGAAGACGGTCGGAGACGTGGCGGGCGACATTGCGAATGCGTGTCTCGGAGGGGCCAACGAAGGGGGAGGCCGGGCCGATGCGGTACTTGAAGATGATGCCCAAGGCAATGGCGAGGAGCACAAGGTTTAGGATGAACCACGCGATGATCTTGGTGAAGAGTGAGCTGCGGATGTCCATCAGTGTTTTTGCATCATGTAGCCGACGCCACGGATGGTCCGGATGAAGCGTGGTTCGCGTGGGTTGTCGCCGAGCTTGCGGCGGAGGGAGCTCATGTGGACATCGATTGAGCGGTCAAACACATCATAGTTGCGCCCGGCGACATCGTTCAGGAGTTGCTCTCGGCTACGTACACGGCCGGCGTTATGCAGCAGGCTGACGAGTAGGTCAAACTCCAGTGCGGTGAGGCGCAGGGGCTTGTCACCAATGGAGGCGGCACGGGCTTCGGCGCGAAGGCGGAGATCACCGTTGATGAGTTCGCCTTCATTGTCGTGCGCGGGTTGGCGTGAAGATCGGCGGGTGACTGCACGCAGGCGGGCAAGGAGTTCGCGGGTGGAGAAGGTCTTGGGAAGGTAATCGTCTGCGCCGAGCTCTAGTCCCATGACACGGTCAGCTTCTTCGCCGCGGCCGGTCAGCATGAGCACGGGGAGGTCGGCTGATTCGCGGCGTATCTCACGCAACACCTCGAAGCCATCCATGCCCGGAAGCATTACGTCAAGGATCACTGCGTCAAAGCACCCTTTCCGGGCCGCCTCGACGCCATCAGGGCCCGTGTGGGTGGCCTCGATGGCATAACCCAGTGGCTCCAGATAGTCTTTCACCAACCCGCAAAGTTTCGGGTCATCATCCACCATCAAAACGTGGGTGGGTGTTGTCGGCGTCGTTTGGCTCATCATCGCGCTTTACAAATCTTTACAAATTTTCCCCGTCCGCAACACAAAATCTTAACAGAACTCCGTTCTAATATGCCCAACAAGACTCCGCCGGAGTCCACAAGGTTACCAAGCGAAGGGAATCGCAATGCAACTTATTGCCCATGCTCATGAGGAATCTACTGGCAGCTCTGAGCCTTTGACCGATGCCGATTTGGTGGCGCGTGTCCGTGCGGGAGACAACGAGGTCTTTGCGCTACTGGTGGAGCGGCACCAGCAGCAGGTATTCGCGATTCTTTCAAGGTACGAACGAGATCGCCATCGCGTGGAGGATTTGGCCCAGGATACTTTTCTGAAGGCGTGGAAGGGCTTGGAACAGTATCGGGCAAGCGCTCCGTTCCAGCACTGGATTTCACGAATTGCTGTGAACGTGGCGCTGGATCATATTCGCCGCGCTACGAGGCGCATCAGGGAAACGGGATTTGATGACTTGGGGGACGCGCCCTTGGATTGGTTGCGGTCAGAGAATAGTGAGAGGGATGTGGAAAAGGCGGAGGCCTGCGAACTGTTGGGCTACCTGTTGGCGCAGCTTTCGGAGGATGACCGGAAGGTGATTACCTTGCAGAGCATCGAGGGCTGGAGCGTGGATGATATCAGTCGGCTCACGGGCTGGAGCAGTGTCAGTGTTCGGGTCCGGGCGCACCGGGCTCGCGGGCGTTTGCGCAATGCCTTGCGAGCGATGCTGGCTGAGGAACAGCGGCGAACGCTGACGGTTCAGCCTCTCGAGATGTTTCCCCAAGCAGCCTGAAGGCGTCACAATCCTTTACATGTCGCCGCCGACACGGCACTTTCCTCCGCCTTGCTCAAGGGTGGGCTTGATGGCACCAATGCCGGGCGCCCTTGGCGGGGCCAACACAACACAAGGAAGATGAAACTTCACATTCCTGGGCCGGTTCAGGTCAGCGAAAAGACATTTCGTGCAATGTGCGCGCCGATGATAGGTCATCGGAGCCAGGATTTTAAGGACTTGTACGCCAAGGTGCAGCCGCAGTTGCAGATTTTGCTGGGTACGGATCGGCTGGTTTATCTGTCCACCTCCTCGGCATGGGGTGTGATGGAAGGAGCCATACGAAATCTTTGCAGCCGCAAGTTGTTGTGCTGCATGAACGGGGCATTCTCGGACAAGTGGCTGGATGTGGCCCGGCGGAGCGGATTGGTGGCGGAATCGCTGCAGGCAGAATGGGGGTCGCCGATCTTTCCCGGGACGGTCGATGCGTGCTTGGCCAGTGGTGAATATGATGCCCTGACATTGGTTCACAATGAGACTTCCACCGGGACGATGAGTCCACTCGCGGAAATCGCGGCGCTGAAGGATAAATATCCGGAGGTGATGTTCATCGTGGACACAGTCAGTTCAATGAGCGCCATGCCGTTAGAGTTTGATGCCTTGGGCATTGACGTGATGCTTGCGGGGACGCAAAAGGCGTTCGCGATGCCGCCGGGATTGACGGTGTTTGCCTGTTCTGAAAGAGCGCTGGAGAAGGCGGCCCGAATGCCGGACAGGGGGTACTATTTTGACCTCGTCGAGTTTCAAAAGAATGCGGAGAAGAACATGACTCCCAGCACGCCGGCCATTGGATTGATCCACGGCTTATCCTCGCAGTTGGACGTGTTCATGGACGAGGGGCTGGACAACCGTTATGCGCGGCATGCTCAACTTTCACAAATGACTCGCGACTGGGCGGTGAGACAGGGGTTCACCCTTTTCCCGGAGCCAAAATACGAGTCCGCGACGCTGACTTGTATCAACAATGGCGCAAAGGATGGCGGCCGCGTGGTTGATGTGCCTCAACTTCAGGCGGATATGAAGCAACGGGGTATCCTCATCGATGGAGGGTATGGAAAGATAAAAGGCAAAACCTTCCGGCTCTCCAACATGGGAGACGAAACCGTCGAGTCCATGAGCGAACTTTACGCCGCGCTGGATGAATGCCTAGCGTAGGCTACTTCTTTTCCACGATCCAGACATTGCGAAACTGGAGCGGATTGCCGTGGCCTTGGAGTTTGATGGGGCCGGGTGTGCCTTCAGCACCGCCGCGTGATCCACCGGTCTTGCCGGGGATTTCCACGTTGTCGTGAATCACCACGCCGTTGAGGCGCACAGTCACCCGCGCGTTCTTTACCTTTTTGCCATCCTTGGTTTCGGCCAAGGTGAAGTCCACGTCATACGCCTGCCATTGTAACGGTGGGAGACAGGCATTCACGTCGCTCTTGCGTTTGCTATAGATGCCGCCGCACTCGTTGTGTTCACCCTCAAGCCCGAAGGAATCGAGAATCTGCACCTCGTAGTGGTCCACCTGGTAAAAGCCGCTGTTGCCCCGGCCTTGGCCGCGCGCTGCGGGTTTGAAGGGGAGTAGGAATTCCACGTGCATGTGGTAGTTGCCAAAGCTGCGCTTGGTCTTGATGTCCCGGCCGTCGGTGTTCAGTAGCTTGGTCTTGGCATCAAGACGGCCGCCCAGCCATTCGTCCTTGTTTGAGCCATCAAACAACACCACCGCACCCTTGGGAGGCTTGGTTCCCAGCGTGTCCGCCTTGCGGACGATACGCTCCAGCACGAATTTCTTTTTGCCATAAATACCAGTCATCTTGCCGTTTTCAATGGTTGCCGTGCCTGTCTTGTGTCCCTTGGGGGGGAACTGTTTGGTGGCGCTGAATTCCGACGGCTTGTTGCCCAGGTAACGCCGCTTGCCTGTGGCCGTTTCAAATACCGCCTTCCCGTCCACCAGTTTGCCCGCGAGCAGGGTGCGGTCAGTCTTGTCCCATTCGCCTCCCGGCAGGCCGAGCGGGTACAGGACGGCCTGGAATGCTCCGCCGCCTAGGGCAATCACTTGCGCGCCAATGGTGCAGCCGCAGGATTGCTCGCCGATGTATTCACCCTGAACCTTGAAATCCAGAGGAAGGGTTGGGTCCTTGGGATCTGTCCAGAGGCCGTTTGCCGCGGAGGCAGGGTTTGCGCTGAGAAACAGCGCCGTGAGAATGAATGCGCAGGTTGTTTTCATGTTGTGCTTGGGCGCAGTGTAGCAAATGGCGGCCCTGTTTGGCTCGTGAAAAATGACCGCCGGAAGTCCGCAGACTCCCGACGGTCGACCCAACGCACTGTGGCGGCGGCCGGCCTATCTCGGCATCGCCACCGATTCAAGAGTAAGCGTTTTAGTGCGCGTGCGACTACTACAATGAACGTAAAAGATTATACAACCGGGATCTTACCACTTGTGAAACTGGTGTTCGGTGCAGTTGACATGGAATCGCGTTCGGGTGCCGCCTTCGTGTGACTCAGCAGGGGCACTGACATGAATGACAAATCGCCCGCCATCCGGGCACATCGGCAGTTGGTTGCCGATATAAGGCGTCATCTTGTTGGCGGGAATTGTCATGTCATTGCGGGGGAGGGAGCGCAGGGTGCGCATGGCGTCGCGCGAATCCAGCAGGCGCTGCTGGATTTGCTTGGCTGCGGTCGCGCATCCGCTGTTGGGTTGATAGAATAGGAGATAGCTGGCCCACAAGCTGGCCGAGAGACAGGCCATTCCAAATATCCATCCCATGACTTTCATGTGCTCCCCTCAATGTACGCCCCTTGGCTCAATGCGCAATGTCACGGAAAGAAAAGTTGTCAGGAAACTCTTCACGAAGCCTGAAAATTTTTTCAAAAAAGTTTAGTCCGAGTGTTGACAAATTACGCGTACATACTATTTTGTACGTGTGCGTATCAATGCGCCTAAAACATTTAGACACATCATCTCATGAAAAAGATTCTGGTTATACTAACAATCGCGGCCGGGCTGGGTTCGGGCTGCGCGGGAATGTCGAATGCCTCAAACGGCGCGCTTGCCGGGGGGTTGATCGGTGCTCTGGCCGGACAGGCCATGGGCGACAACACCAAAGGCACGCTGATCGGCGCTGGGGTGGGTGCCGCCGTGGGATACGGCGTGGGTAACGAAATCGACAAAAGCCGCCAAGGAAACTACTAGCCAGCAATGCCATTCGTCTCCCGGGATTGAATCCCCGGCCGTATTGTTCCCACGGTCGTTCCCTGGAGGCGGATGGTTTTCTTAAGAAATGTTTCCGGCTGAAAAAAGTTTGGAACTCCAGAGGGGAAAACGGCGTCTACCTTTTTAGACAGCTCAACCCCGACGGAGTTGAGCAAAGGAGGTTAGAACAGGTTGGTTAACCCCGCCGACGATGTCGGCGGGGTTTTTTTGCGGCATTGGGGGGGAAAATGCAACCGGCAAATGCAAAAAAGTTTTGCAGACGTTACGAAACCGTCACGCGCTCTTGATCGGGCGAAAGACATCCACGACGGCGGGTGGAATATGCGTCCAAACAAGGGAGCCATCAACACGCTCAAGAATGCCGTCCATCCAGCGGTTGCGCCGGGGGCGAATGTCGTAGGTGTACTGAATCAGCCGGCCATGCTCGGGCAACGTCTCGCGAACTTCGTTGGCGATCCGGCGCACAAGTCCGTCGTTCATGACCTTGAAGGGGAGGCTGGAAACGATGTAGCTGATGTGGTCTGGATTCACTTTGCGGGGTAGCAACTCTCGCAGGTGGGCGGCATCGCCGGTGAGCACGTTTATTTTCGGGAATCTTTTCCTGAGATGGCCCGACATTTTCTCGGACATTTCAACGGCGAACAAGCGCTTGGGGTTGATGCCATGCTTGAGAAGCGAGTCTGTGATGGCTCCCGTTCCCGCGCCCAATTCCACCACGTATCCGGAGGGATTGGTGGGGAGAAAACTGGCCATGCGCCGGGTCAGGGTGGGGCCGCTGGGCCAAGCTGCCCCGATTTTTTGCCTAGGATTCAGCACCTCGGCGCTGAATATCATGAATGACATCAGGGTTTTAATTGGCATGGCGATCCATTTTGGAACAGGTTTCGGGCATCCGTTGGTGGGTGCGGACGCACTTGATAATGGATTGAGTGGCCAAGTCAAACTTTTTGGCTGCCATCAAATGACGTCGAGGGGCTCAAAATTCCCGACCAAGGCTGGTTTGGCGGGCCAGCCGAGCCATTTTTCGAGCAGGGTGGCGTAAACTCGGCGAAAATCCGTATGGTGGATTAGGTCGCCTTGGTCAAGCTTGTCCAGATTGGGGTGCGCGCCGTGGAGACCACCCCTGATGGCGTCGCCGATGAGGAACATCTGGCTGGCGGCCCCGTGGTCGGTGCCGAGGCTGCCGTTTTCTTTTACGCGGCGGCCAAACTCGGAAAATGTTGCCGCCAACACTCGCCTGCCCAAGCCGTGCGCCTTGAGGTCTCTGTGGAAAGCGTGCAGTGCTGAAGACACTTCCGTGACAAGTGCGGTGTGGGCAGCTTCCTGGTCTGCATGGGTGTCAAAACCGCCGAGGGAAACATAGTACACTTGGGCCTCGAGACCTGCCTGAATCAACTGGGCTACGGTCTTCAATCGCTGACCCAGGCCGTTCAGCGGATAGGATGTGGCGGGCCGGTAATTGTCGGTGACGGTCTTGAGCCTTTCGGCCGTATCCAGCGCCGTCACCGCCGTGCGTCGCAGGAAGGCCAGTTCAGATTCCGCGGGTGTCGGGGTTTCTGCCAGTTCGCGGATGAGCTTGGCGCGCTTACGCTGGTTGGTGCTGGAGTCTTGGCCCAACTGCAACTGGTAATCTTTGAGGCTCTGAACCGTGGGGATGGTCACTCGTGTGGACACCAACGCCAGAGGCAGGCGGCCTGTGCCCAAGGCAATCGCCGGTGTGCGTCCGCCGCGCCGCGCGGCAGTGACGTTGAAAGCGCGGCCCAACCAGCCGTCGCGCTTGTCCTCATTGTCTGGCCGGGCAGTGTGCCAGATGTCTGTCGAGCGGAAGTGCGAACGGTTGGGATTTGGGTAACCCACGCCTTGGACAATCCCCAGTGCTCCATCATCAAACAATTCCTTGAAGCCTGCCATGCCGGGATGCAATCCCAGTTGATCATTGAGCTTGTGCACGGCGTTCCGGTTCAGGGCCAAGCTGGGGCGCAGGCGCCGGTACGCGTCGTTGTCAAAGGGTGCAACGGTGTTGAGTCCATCATTGCCGCCGGCCAGTTGGACGAGAACTAGGATGCGTCCATCGGGATCGACGGGAGGGGCGACTTCGGCTGCGCGGGCAAACAGCGCGGGCGGTTGCGCACCCACAGCCACAACGCTCGCAGCGCCCATTTGCCTGATAAAAGATCGTCTGGTTGTCATGATTTCAGGTTAATTGATATTCGGGCATCGTGGTGATGAGGTGTAGCACGCCACGGAGTCGTTCTTCCGGGTCCCCTTCAGCTTCCTTTAAATAGCCTGCGAGGCGTTTGCGTGAGGCCGGCAGATCTCGGGCCAAGAGCAGCTCGGCAAACTGATCCACAACACCGCGAGAGGTATCGATACGCCCCAGCTGATTGCTTAAAAGTGCTGCGGCGAAGTTGTTGCGTTGCAGAAGCGTGGCGGATGTGATCCAGAGACGGCCGCCTTCCCAGCCCTTGACGGTGGGGGGAGCCATGATGTCTTGCCCCAGTTGGGCCAGGAGAGGGGCGACCTTGGAAAGGTCCGGGCGCCCGCCCAAGGCGCGGAAGGCCCCCAGCACGAGTTGCAGGGGACTTTTGATCAGGGCATGGCGGTTGGTTGGGCTGTAAAAAAGTTTTGAAGTAAGCAGCTTCCGCATGATGGGGGTCATCTCGAAATTGTGCTCGCGGATGCGCGCCGCCAATGCGCCCACTTGGGCGGCCGTTGGCTGCTCCAACACAAAGGCGCGAAGCAGCTTGAAGGCAAGGAAGCGCGGGCAGGACTTATGCGCGAGACAGAGTTCGACCACGTCGCTGCCATCCAGATTGCGCGTGACGCCAAAAAGGGTTTTGTCCGTGAAATCGTGCTGGGCACGGTTGAACCAGAATTGGCCCTTGCGAACGTGCCAGCCAGTGAAAGCCCGTGCTGCCTGCTTGATGTCGGTCTCGGAATAGTTTCCCTCGCCAAGGCTGAAGAGTTCCATCACTTCGCGCGCAAAATTTTCGTTGGCGTGGCGTTTTCGATTTGCGTTTCCATCCAGCCAAATGAGCATGGCCGGATCTTTGGCCATTCCGTGAAGCAGCCGGCGGAAACTGCCAAGGGACTCGCGGCGCAGCAGGTCGTTCTGGGCGGCCATGGCGGCGACGTCGTTCACCTTGTCGTTGGAGGTGGCAAAATGGTTGTGCCAGAAAAGTGCAAGACGCTCCCGAAGGGGGTTGGCGGTGTAGTGCATGCGGTGCAGCCACCATGCCTTGAGGTTATCGATGTTGCCGGAATCCAATGCAGCAGACCGCAACAGGGGTTCGACGGTGCGAAACTCTTCAGTCTCCGGCTGGTCTTTCAGGAGCCGATTTACGGTCTTGGCCAAGCCTTCCGTGGTGGCGCGTTTGATTTCATGCGCCGAGGCGCCAAACTGAGTGCGCCACAGGAGATGGGTTGCGTCCCGGCTGGTCCAGCCGGTTTCGCCGCGGGGCGAGAGCAAGCCGGTGGGCTTGCTCATTGCCGGCGGGCCTCCAGTTTCATGGTGAAATTTTCCCGACCCACGGAGGTGCTCAAACGAAGCAGTCCAATGGATTTGAGAATTTGTTCCGCTGCGTTCGCGCCCCACCTGGCCTGTTCGATGGTTTGACCTTTCTGGATGGCTTGGGCAATCACCTGCTTGCGGTTGTCGTGAAGCACCGGCACCCAATCGGCGGGCCGCAGTTCGAGATTGAAGTTGCGATTGGTGTGGGCCTTTGGCGTGGGGCGTTCCAGTGCGTCGGTCAGCGCCTTGGCCAGTTGCACCGTGCTGCTTATGACAAACTTGTTGCCAACCAACACGGCTGCTGGCTGGAAATTTGCTGAGACGGGCAGGTTGGCTCCCTGAGGCTTGCGTGTGTACTTGGCGAAGGTGATGCTGTGTTTTTTGTATGCCTGCGCGGAGAGAATCCATGGTGCGCGCATCTTGTCTTTCCCCTCAAAGTTTGTAATCGTAATGATGGTCTGGAACAAGAGTTGGAACAGATCTGCTCCTTCCTGAGGTTTTTCCAGATCAACAATGAGCGCAAATCCGGGGATTTTGACGCCTGGCTCTCCATCTAAATGCTCAAAGGTTTGGCGGGCGGTGACCAATGTCATGTTTGAGCCAATCGCAGGCAGCACATCTTCGCCAAAATCCTGCCCACCGAACAGGTTGCCGATCTCACCTTCAAATTTGTCAAACTCCGGCAGCAGTTGTTCCGCAAGAAGCTGCTCCCTTTGACGGTACCACGCACCAATGTTCCGGTGAATGGCTATGCCGCCAAGCAGGCCGGGTACTTCCGGAAGGTTGCCAGTGCCGGGGCTGTTGGGGTCGGAAAAAAACCACTGGAACTTTTCGGGCAGGGATTCCGGTCCACCCTCGACACCGGCCTTGATGGCCATTCCGGCCTCACCCATGTTCAGTGTCAGGCCGGCGTAGGAACTGTGTGCCGCCAACTCGAGGATGCCATGGAGGAAAAAGGACGCGCCTCCATCTTTCTCCTTTTTTTGAATGCCCAACCGTGGACCCGCTTGTTTCCTGAACGGTCTCAAGTCGATATAGGCTTGCCCCAAGTCGTGACGTCCCATTTGTTCACGAAATTTTAGATAACCAGCATCTTGGGAAACAGACTTCCCCGGTTCGCCGGTCAACATCTTCATGGCTTGATCAAGCAGCGGTCGGCTCTGTGCAGCCGCCAGCCAATTCGCTTTCGCGGCAAGCAGAACGCCATCTTCCAGCGTGTACAGCTCCGCTCCATTAGCCAGCTCCTCCTTTTTCACGGTGTCACCCGCAAGCAAGACAAACGGCGCCAATCGGCCGCGCAGTTTTTCCAGGGTTTCAGCGTCCTTTGTGCGCAGAATCGCAACTGCCTGCGGATCGTTCTTGTTTGGTTGAGGATACAGCCCAAGTGCTACCTGTCCGCTCAAGAGTTTTTCTGCGGTCGTCCACAAATCCATTCCAAGAAACGTTTCCGCGATTTTTCTGCCCGCCATAAATTGGGCATAATCGGGCCCCTTTTCGAATTCTTGGTATTGTGGGCTCTGAAGAATGAGCTCGAACAATTTTGATTTTTGAAATTGGTGAACCTTGGCGCCGAGCCCATCCGTTTCAGCGAAGGCAATTACGCCGGCCGGCATGACATTCGCCAGTGAATGGCCCGCAGCAAAAGCTGTCACGCTGAGGAACCAGCCGGTTAAGGTGAAGAGCAGTCTTTGAAGAGTTTTCATAACGTATCCAAGCCGTCTCGACTCGGAGGTGATTACACTCATCCAAGCAGAGGGGTTACTTGTTCCTTCCAAGCTAGGAGAACGATTGGTGAAACGCAAGCCCACTCACTCGCTACGTAGGGCGGGGAGGAGGTGGCCGCGGAGGGCGGCGGTGGCGGCGAGCCAGGTCCAGAGGAGGCCGCTGGCGAGGACGGCGGCAAGCATCCAGCCCAGCGAGGCCCAGGGCATCTGCGCGCCGGGGGTGTTTAAGGAGGGCCACACGGCCAGCAGCGCGGCACCGACGCCGACAGCCAGGCCGAGCAGCAGCAGCAGCCCGTGCTCGGTGCAGACCAGCCAGCGCAGCGCGGCCTTGCGGAAGCCGACGGCCTGCATGACGGCCAATTCGCCACGGCGCTCCAGCACGTTGCGCAGCACGACCACCCCGAGGCCGAGGCTGCCCAGCAGCAATGACAACCCGCCGAGCGCCTGGAAGATGGTGATGTAAGTGTTCTGCACTTGGCTGAAGTTGGCGAGGCGTTCGGCGGCGGAGATGGGGTCGAGTCCGTGGTTCGCAAGGCCGTCGTTGAGCATGGCGAGAGTGGCGGTGGCGTTGCCGTCGGTGGGGCGGTCGAGAAGGAAGGCGCGGTAGCCGCTATTGCTCGGGAAGTGGCGGACGAGCGCTTCCTCGGACACGATCACGTCGCCCTGCATCATGGAGAAGGCGAGCATGCCGACGATTTTCAACTTGATGGTGCCGCCGCTCTCGGCGGGGTAGTCGAGCGTGTCGCCGAGCTTGACGTGCAGCGCCCACATGCCGGTGTTCTGGTCGACGACAGCGGGGACGATGCCTTCGCCATAATCCTCGTTCAGCAGTTCCCATC
>DJHS01000004.1:0-3100 GCA_002433235.1 Verrucomicrobia bacterium UBA6614 | reverse complement strand
GGATCGTCGGTATCCCTTTCGCGCATGAGCAGCACGGACAATTCGCGTGAAAGCATTTTAAAACGATTGCGGGCCAAAGTGGCGGCCGGTCAACCGATTATCGGCGGCGGTGCCGGCACGGGGATTTCCGCCAAATGCGAGGAAGCCGGCGGCATTGATCTAATCGTGATTTACAACTCCGGCCGCTATCGGATGGCCGGCCGGGGCTCTCTCAGTGGCCTGATGGCCTACGGCAACGCCAATGAAATTGTCGTCGAGATGGCTCATGAGGTGCTCACTGCCGTGGAGCACACGCCGGTGTTGGCCGGAGTGAATGGCACGGATCCTTTCATGTTGCGCGATTACTTTTTGCGGCAGTTGAAGGATATGGGTTTTGCCGGGATTCAGAACTTTCCGACGGTCGGGTTATTCGATGGCAAGATGCGCACCAATCTCGAGGAGACTGGGATGGGTTACGGACTGGAGGTGGATCTGGTGTCCGCCGCGCGTGATCTGGATTTGCTGACTACTCCTTACGTGTTTAACACCGACGAAGCCGAGCGCATGACGCGCGCCGGTGCGGATATCATCGTGGCTCACATGGGCCTCACCACCAAGGGCACCATTGGCGCTGAGACCGCCATGACGCTGGCGGATGCCTCGCGTGAAGTTGCCGCCATCACCGAAGCCGCCAAGGGAGTGCGGGATGATGTGCTGGTGATTTGCCATGGCGGGCCGATTGCGGAGCCGGACGATGCGCGCTATATCATCGAGCACTGCCCCGGTGTGGATGGCTTTTACGGCGCCAGTTCCATGGAACGGTTGCCGGTGGAAACAGCACTCACGGAGCAGGTGCGCCAGTTTTGTGAGATTTCGTTGCCGGGAAAATGAAGACGATTGCCATTCTGGGGACGCTCGACACCAAAGGCGAAGAGCACGCCTTTGTGGCTGAGCTCATCCGCCAGCGCGGGCATCAGGCGCTGTTGATCGATACCGGGACGCAAGGCAAGCCAACGGTGAAGCCGGATGTGGCGCGATCGGAATTGGTCGGTGACCGGACCTTTACCGATCGCGGTGAAGCGGTTGCTGCCATGGCGGAGTCAGCTGCGGTGTTTTGTGCCAAGTTGGTGGCGGAGAAAAAGATCGACGGCATTGTTTCCCTGGGCGGCGGTGGAGGCACGGCGATTGGCACGGCGGTCATGCGCGCGTTGCCGGTGGGTTTTCCCAAGCTGATGGTTTCCACGCTGGCCGCCAGTGAGAGCGCGCCGGTGTACATGGGAGTGAAGGACGTAACGATGATGCCGAGCATCGTGGATGTCGCCGGTTTGAACCGCATTTCGCGCCCCATTCTCGCCAATGCCGCCGGGGCGATTTGCGGCATGGTGGAGATGGCTGAACCCGTTGCCGCAGATAAACCGGTGATTGCCGCCAGCATGTTTGGCAACACCACCGATTGTGTGAATCATGCCAAAGGCATCCTTGAATCGGCCGGGTATGAGGTGCTCGTGTTTCACGCCACGGGCACGGGCGGTCGTACGATGGAGTCGCTAATTGAGGCCGGTCTCATTGTCGGGGTGCTCGATCTGACCACCACGGAATGGGCCGATGAATACGTGGGGGGAATCCTAAGTGCGGGCCCCACGCGCTTGGAGGCTGCGGCCCGCGCGGGCGTGCCTGCGGTGATCGCGCCGGGTTGCCTGGACATGGTGAACTTCGGCGAACCGGAATCCGTGCCTGCGCAATACGTCGGCCGCACTTTTTATCATCACAACCCGCAGGTTACTCTGATGCGCACTTCAGCCGATGAATGCCTCGGGCTCGGGAAAATTCTTGCAGAGAAAATCAACCTTTCCACCGGCCCGGTAAAAGTGTTGTTGCCTTTGGAAGGTATTAGCGTGATCAGCCAGCCGGACGGACCTTTCCATGACAGCGCGGCGGATGAGGCGCTGTTCGATGCCTTAAAGGTGAATTTACGCGAAGACATCCCCGTGGAAGAATTTGACTGCGCCATCAATGATCCGCGATTTTCTGAAGCCGCCGCCCGATCGTTACTGGAGCTTTTGACCTAGCGGTTTAAGGCTCTCGCCAGCTGGCGGAGGCGGGTAGAGAGGGATTGTTCCTTGTCGATGGCGAACCAGCGGAGGGAGCCGGTGCCCATGGAGGTGATGGTGACATTCTTCGCGGGCTTGGGCGTGATGAGGAAATAGTAGCCGGAGGAATCGAGGCCGGAGGTCCAGGTGGGAAGGTACAGTATCTCAACTTTGCCGTCAGCGGATTTCCAGTGGGCGGCCTCGCGCGTGATGTCGAAGGTCACTGGCGCCAGATCGTCAATCGCCAGCTGGAAGCCGTCGGTCTTCGGCTGATTGATGTAGCCGACACCGCCGAGGAAGGCGTAGACCATTTGCCCCTTGGCACCGCCGGCGGCGGGCATAGCCCAGCGGAGGGTGTGGCCCTTGGTTTGCTGGCGGAAGAATCGCCGAGGCACATGATCACCGGCGAAGTTGTGCCAGTCGGTGTTCTGCGCGTCGTCTTTGAGAAACTTGCCCAGCGCCGGTTGCGCCTTGGGAATGAGCTGCCGGATGCGGTCAATGATAGCCCGCTCAGTCTCGGGCAGGCTGGGCGTTTTCACCCGCGCAGCGAGCGATTGGAAAATGGCCGGCTCACTGCTGGGCATGCGGTTGAAGGGCGCCTCTGCCTGATTCGGTGTAGCGGCGAAATTCTTGCCTGCCAGCGCGGTGACCGTCTGCACGAGGAGATCTTCCACCTTCGGATCGTACCGGCCGGGTTGCGCGTAGTAGACTTGAGAGAAGTCAGTCTCGTAACCGCCCTCAGTCAACACGCGGCGTGAGGGGATGTAGCCAGGCATGGCGTTGGCCCAGGCGGTGATCCACAGGCGGCTCCAGTCCAGCTCGCGGTTCAGGCGCACGGAATAGTCGACGACCACTTCGCCGCCAAGAAACACCATCGCCAGATCGCGATCGAATTTCCAGAGGGACACCGGATAATCGACCGTCGACTTGATCTCGCCCTCGGTCTCGATGCGGTTGAGCATGGCCTTGGCGAGTTGATGGTCAAAGCCGCCGGTGGTCTTCAGCCGTTGCTCCCAATACGCCTTGCCCTT
>DJHS01000085.1:0-3855 GCA_002433235.1 Verrucomicrobia bacterium UBA6614 | reverse complement strand
CTCTGCCAAGCTGCTCTCGGCCAGCGCACCGGCGCGGCCCGAACCGATTACTGGCAGGATTATCACGCGCAGTTGGTGGTGATCGGCAACCGCTATTGCCGGCCAAAGAATCCCCACTGCGACGAATGCCCGTTGCAGTCGCTGTTACCAACCTAGCCTTGAACCGTCCGCCTCGCGCGATACCCTGCTCCAACTTGTCGGATACCGCGCACAACGCTCTGATCATCGTGCCCACCTACAACGAACTGGACAATCTGCCCGGCATTGTGGAGGCGCTCGGCAAATTATCGGTGGACATGCTGGTGGTGGACGACAATTCGCCTGACGGCACCGGCGTTCTGGCCGATGAGCTTGCCGAACAACACCCCTATGTGCACGTGCTGCACCGTCAGGAAAAGAACGGCCTCGGCCGGGCCTATTGCGCAGGCTTTGCTTGGGCGCTGGAACGGGAGTACGAGTTCGTCTTCGAGATGGACGGCGATTTTTCGCATGACCCCGAGGATATCCCGCGCTTTCTGAAAGCTGCAGAGGGCGCTGACCTCGTGCTCGGGACGCGGTACAAGGGCGGCATCCGCGTGATCAATTGGCCGCTCACCCGGCTCATCCTCAGCCTCGGGGCGGCAAAATATGTACAGTGGATCACCGGCATGCCAATCAGCGATCCCACCGGCGGCTATAAATGCTTTCGCCGGACCGCACTGGAAGCGGTCGATCTCGACCATGTGCGCTCCAACGGTTACAGCTTTCAAATTGAGCTGACCCACAAGATTTGGCGGCAGGGCCTGCGCGTGGCTGAGGTGCCGATCGTTTTTTCCGAACGCGCCGAAGGCCAGTCCAAGATGTCCGGCAACATTGTCTGGGAAGCGATCTGGATGGTGTGGCGCCTCTGGTTTCAACACGGATTGCGGCGGTGGCCCAAGAAAAGAAAATCAAACGATGATTAGAGTTGGCATAGTCGGCACGGGCTTCATGGCTGTAGCCCATCTGCGCGCTTACCTAGCCGTGGACGGCATTGAAATTGGCGCCCTTTGCAATCCCAGCGGGCGCAATCTGGACGGCGATTTCTCCGATGTGCACGGCAACGTGGGCAGCGACGAGCCCGTGAAGCTGGGCATGACCGGCGTTGCTGCCTACCGCAACCTGGATGACTTGCTGGCCGATGACAGCATCGACCTGATCGATATTACTACGCCGACGTTCCTGCATTACGAACAAGCCCTCGCCGCGCTCGCCAGCGGCAAGCATGTGCTTTGCGAAAAACCCATGGCTCGCACCAGCCAACAGGCGCAAGAGATCGCTGAAGCGGCCCAAGCCGCCAAAGGTTTTTTTATGCCCGCCATGTGCCTGCGGTTTTGGCCGGAATGGAAATGGGTGAAGGACGCCATCGATGACGGCCGATTTGGCCCGCCGCTCAGCGCTCGCTTTCGTCGCGTGGCGGAAGCCCCGGCTTGGGGACAAAACAGTTTTCTCGATGGCGAAAAATCCGGCGGTGGCCTGCTGGACTTGCATATTCACGATGCCGATTTTGCCGCGTTCTGCTTCGGCCGCCCCACACATGTTTACGCGCAGGGCCACCCCAAAGTGAGCGGCGAGATCGATCACGTGCTGGCCCAATACACCGTGGAAGGCGGCGCGGCGGTTTCCGCTGAAGGAAGCTGGGCGATGGCGAAAGGGTTTGGCTTTAACATGGCCTACACCGTGAATTTCGAAAACGCCACCGTCGATTACGACCTCGCCCGAGACGATGACGCGCTGAAGCTGTTTGTACCGGACAAGGAGCCGGAAACTCTCAAGCTGGATGCCGGCGACGGCTATACGGCCCAAGTGGCCCATTTCGTGGAATCCATTCAAACCGGCACCGCACCCAGCATCGTTAACGCGCGGGACGGAGTAACCTCCATAGAGTTGTGCGAAGCCGCCAAGCGCTCGATTGAAGCCGGCGAGCGTGTGGCGCTCTAGCGCTGCACCCGCGCCCCGCCGCCGCCCATCAGCCGTTCCACCTCCGCCTTGGTGGCCATCGAGGTATCGCCCGGCGTGGTCATGGCCAAGGCGCCGTGCGCCGCGCCATACTCCACCGCCTGCTGCGGATCGCCCGTGGAAATAAAACCGTAGATTAATCCACTGGCAAAACTATCGCCGCCGCCTACGCGATCGAATATTTCCAGCTCCTGACGATTGGTGGCTTCGTAAAACTCACCGCCCGCCCAGCAAATGGCGCCCCAGTCATTGACCGCGGCACTCTTAACCGCACGCAGCGTGGTGGCCGTCACCTTGAAATTCGGAAACGCAGTCACGGCGGTATTGATCATATTTTTGAAAGCATCGATCTCTATGTTGGAAATGTTTTCATCCACACCTTCCACTTCAAAACCCAGGCATGCTGTGAAATCCTCTTCGTTCCCAATCATCACATCAACGTACTTGGCAATCTCCCGGTTCACCTCCTGCGCCTTGGCTTGGCCACCGATGCTGTCCCAAAGGCTCTGACGATAATTCAAATCATATGAAACGATTGTACCGTGTTTCTTGGCCACCTGCACGGCTTCGATCACCACCTCCGGGGTGCTGTCGCTGAGCGCGGCATAAATGCCGCCGGTATGAAACCAGCGCACGCCTTCCTCGCCGAAAATCTTTTCCCAGTCGATGTCGCCCTGCTTGATTTGGCTGGCGGCCGTGTTGCCACGGTCCGGCACTCCCTTGGCCCCGCGAATGCCAAACCCGCGCTCGGTAAAATTCAAGCCATTACGCACCGTGCGCCCAATGCCGTCATAGTCGCGCCACTGAATATAATCCACATCCACCCCACCCTGCATGATGAAATCCTCCACCAACCGGCCAACCTCATTATCGGCAAACGCCGTCACCACGCTCGTCTTCAGCCCGAAACAACGTCGCAAGCCGCGCGCCACGTTGTATTCCCCGCCGCCTTCCCACACGTCAAAATTCCGGGCCGTGCGCACGCGACCATCGCCGGGATCGAGGCGCAGCATGATTTCCCCCAGCGCAATCATGTCGTACCGGCACTGGTCGGCGGGCTTGATCTCAAGAACGGCCATAGGCCGCGCAGGTTGTGAAAAACCGCCCACAAAAACAATCTTTTTTGGCGGCGCCCGACTTGACGCTCCCTGCCCGCCCGCCCACACTCCGCCCATGAAGAATGCTTTCGCGACCGGTGCCCTCGCCCTCGCCACCACTTTGCAGGCCGGAGATTGGCCGCAATTCCGCGGGCCCGGCGCCCAAGGGCATGCGGACGCCAAACTGCCGGTCGACATCAGCGCCGACAGCCCTCACCTGAAATGGAAAGCCCCCGTCCCCGGCAGCGGCTGGAGTTCGCCAGTGATTGTCGGCGGCAAAATCTACCTCACCAGCGCCATTGAAAATGGCGAAGGTCTTTCTCTCAACGCCCTGTGCCTGAACGCCGCTGACGGCAAGCTCCTTTGGAACACACCGATTTTCGGAATCGAAAAAGCTCCGCGCATGCACCGCAAAAACAGCCAAGCAAGCCCCACACCAATCGTGGATGGCAAACAAGTTTATGTCCATTTCGGCCACATGGGCACGGCCGCGCTTACTCTGGACGGCAAGTTGGCCTGGAAAAATGACACCATCAAATACCCCCCCGTCCACGGCAATGGCGGCACCCCGGCGCTCGTTGATGGCAAACTTATTTTCAGCTGCGATGGCGCCCGTGATCCGTTCGTCATCGCCCTCAACACCAAGGACGGCAAACAAGCATGGAAGGTGAACCGCAGCGTGAATGCTAAAAAGAAATTTTCTTTTTGCACGCCGCTCGTCCTTAAAACCGCCGCCGGCACGCAGGTACTCCTGCCAGGCAGTGACATGATCGGCGCCTAT
>DJHS01000118.1:512-15269 GCA_002433235.1 Verrucomicrobia bacterium UBA6614 | reverse complement strand
GAAACCACGGGTCATCACGAAACATCAAACGTTGAAAGTCATCCCATTGATCGGGCGGATTAAACCCCGCTGTATGATGAAACACCTTGCCCGCGCCGAACGCGCGATAACCGTTTTGGCGGAAACACATCGGCAACGAAACCGCCTTGGGCAAATGCGGCCGCCACCATTGGCCGTTGTTGTAAATGCCGGTGGACGACGGCCGCCGGCCCAGCAGCAGCGCCGTCCGGCTCGGGCAACACACCGGCGACGCCGTGTGGGCGTTAGTGAAATTCACGCCGCGCTTAGCGAGCCGCTCGAGATTGGGCGTGTGCACTTTGCCCGCGTAACCGCCCAACACGCTCGTCCAGTCGTTCATGTCATCGACCGAAATCATCAGCACATTCGGCCGCTCCGCCGCCACCGCGAGATGGGTCAGCAGCACACCCACCATGATGAAGAGCCGGTGGATCATTCGCCCGCATTGTAATCCGGATTACGCCGGGGCATTTGCACCTTGGCCGATGCGCGCCAAGCCGCCAGTTGCCGCTGCAGCGCCTTGGCCTTCTCCGGCATTTTTGCGGCGAGATCATTTTGTTCGCCGAGATCCTTCTTAAGGTTGAACAGCTCCAACCGGTTGGTTTCAAACGACTCGATTAATTTCCAGTCGCCCGCGCGGATCACACTGCATGGCCGCGCGCCGCCCGGATGGCCCGCGCCGATGTAGTTGGGATAATGCCAGTAAAGCGCCCCGCGCTTCACGGTACCGGATTGCTTAAGGAGCGGCACGAGATTGCGGCCGTCCACGTGCTGCTGGTGCCGCGCGGGTTGACCGGTCATCGCCAGCAGCGTGGGATAATAATCCGTGCTGATCACCGGCACGTGACAGGTCGAGCCCGGCTTCACCGCGCCGGGCCATTTCACAATCAACGGCACGCGAATGCCGCCTTCATAAAAGTTGCCCTTGTTGCCGCGCAACGGCCGGTGCGAAGTGATCCGCCCGTGCCCGCCATTGTCCGACGTAAAAATGACCACCGTATTTTTCGTGAGACCGTGTTTCTCCAACCGCGCCATCACGCGGCCCACGGAGAGATCCACGCTCTCGACCATCGCCGCATACGTCGAGTTGTTGTGCCGCTCGCCCTTCGGTTTCTTTTGATACTTGGCCACGCGCTCCTTCGGCGCCTGCAACGGCGTGTGCACCGAGTAATACGAGAGATACAAAAAGAACGGCCGCGCCTTGTTTTGCTCGATGAATTTTTCCGCCTCATCCGTCAGCCGGTCCGTGAGGTACTCGCCCGGCTTTCCATCCGGCAGCGTGTTCCAGTTTGTGTACGGATGCTTGCGCGTCATACGCCAGCGGCCGTTGTACGGAAAAAAATAATTACCCGGATTGCCCATATTGTTCCCGCCCACGTTTAGGTCGAAGCCCTGATGTTGCGGATAAAACTCGCGGCCCCAACACACGTGCCACTTGCCCATCGTCGCCGTCGCGTATCCGCCCGCCTTCAGCGCCTCGGCAATCGTGAACTCCTCCAGCGGCAGATTCTTTTTGTAAATCGCCTCAATCAACGGCAGCGGTTCCTTGATCCGTTCCGCGCCCTGAATCGGAATCGCATGCGTAATGTGCAGCCGCCCGGGATATTTGCCCGTCAAAATGCTCACCCGCGTCGGCGAACAAACACAACTCGCCGCATACGCGTCGGTAAACTTCATCCCCTCCCGCGCCAGCCGATCCACATTCGGCGTCTCATAAAAATCACTCCCGAAACACCCCAGATCCGTCCACCCCATGTCATCAACGAGGAAAAAGACCACATTCAATCGCTCCGCCGCCCGGCCCGCAACAGCCAGCAGGCACAGCACCCCAATCAAACGGACAAATTGCATGCCCGATGAAAACCCCATCGCCATCCCAAGGCAAGGCCCGTGCTTTGCAGTTGCACAAACCGCGGTGGCGGGTTTGGATTTTCGCACGCCATGAAAATGCTTCATTTGCTTCTTGCGGTTTTATTACTCGCCATCATTCCAAGCTCCACTCAAGCCGCTTTGCGGGCCGGGGCGCACACGGCGGATGCGACGCCGGATAAATTGCCGGTACTGGTGAATGGCGGGATGGTATCGCGGTCACTAAATGAAGTCGGCTCGCGGATTACGGCGCGGGCGATTGTGTTGGATGACGGGAAGACGCAGCTGGCGATTGTGGTGGTGGATAGCTGCATGTTGCCGCGGGATTTTTTGGACGGCGTGAAGGTGGTGGTGAACAAAAACACAGGCATTCGCACCTCAAAACAATTCATCTGCGCCACGCATACGCATTCGGCGCCGTCGTGCATGGGGGCGCTGGGGACGAGTCCGGATCCGCGATACCCGATGCTGCTCAAGCGCAAGATTATCGAGGCGGTGGCCAAGGCGCAGAAAAATCTCGAGCCGGCGCAGGTGGGGGCGGCGGTGTTTGATGCCAATGAATTCACCGCTCTGCGCCGGTGGGTGATCCGGCCCGACCGCGTGCGTAATGATCCCTTCGGCAACCCCACCGTGCGCGCGACGATGCATGCGGGCGGCAACTGGGACGACGTCACCGGCGAGAGCGGGCCGGAGGATCCGGATTTTTCGCTGGTCAGTTTCCAATCACTCAAGGGCCGGCCGATTGCGGTGCTCAGCAATTTTTCGATGCACTATTTCAGCGGCGGCATCAAGGGGCTCAACGCCGATTATTTTGGGATGTTCAATGACCGCATGGAGCTGGCGCTCACGCCGCCGAACAACGAGACGCTGCATCCGCCCTTCGTCAGTGCGCTCGGGCATGGTTGCAGCGGCGACATTTGGCGGTGCGATTACACAAGGCGCCCGGCCGATAACCCGACCATCAGCGACTACACCGATGCGCTGGTGAAGAAGGCGTTGGCCGCGTACAAAGAAATCAAGTACGACCGCGACGCCACGCTGTCGATGGCGCAGACTGATCTGCCGCTCAAGTTTCGCGCGCCCAATGCGCAACTGCTCGAGTGGGCACGCGGCATTGTCGCTAAGACAGACGGCCTGCCGAAAACGCAGCCGGAAATTTATGCGCGCGAACAGATTTTCCTGCACGAACGGCCCGAGGCCACGCTCTGCCTGCAGGCCATCCGCATCGGCGACATTGGCCTCACCGGCATTCCCAACGAAGTCTACGCCCTCACCGGCCTCAAGCAAAAGGCCGTCAGCCCGCTCGGCACCACCATCACCTTCGACCTCGCCAATGGTTCCGAAGGCTACATCCCGCCGCCCGAACAACACGTCCTCGGCGGCTACAACACCTGGGCCGCCCGCACCGCCGGCCTCGTGCCCAGCGCCGAGCCGCGTATCGCCGAGGCGTGCATTCAATTGCTCGAGAAAGTCGCCGGCGAACCTCGGCGCAAACCCGCTGTCAACCGTGGCCCCGCCGCTGAGGCCATAACCAAACTCAAGCCCGCCGCTTGGTGGCGCTTTGATGAATTCGCCGGGCCGCGTGCCGAGGACGAAATGAACCGGCACGATGGCATCTACGAAATTCAGGTGGCCTACCAACTCGCTGGGCCGCATTCAGAGAAATTCACGCCCGGCCAAGTGAACCGCGCCGCCCATTTCGTCGGTCAACGCATGCAGGCCCGACTGCCCAAGCTAGGCACAAGCTACAGCGTTTCCCTCTGGTTTTGGAACGGCATGCCCAATGACTCCCGAGAAGTGCTCGGCTGGATGTTCAGCCGCGGCCGCAATCACGCGCTCAACTCCGGCGAATCCCTCGGCCTCAACGCCAAGGGCCAGCTCATCTTCCGGTCCGGAGAAAAGACCTTCACCGGCAAAACCATCGCCCCCCGCTGGACTTGGCGCCACGCCACCCTCGTCCGCGACGCTGACACCGCCCGCGTGTACCTCGACGGCCAGTTGCAAATTGAAGCCGAAGTTACTTCGCCGATCCCTGTGCAAACCCTGTTCCTCGGCGGCCGGCACGACAACCAATCCAACTGGGAAGGCCGGCTGGACGAAGCGGCGGTGTTTGAGCGGGCGTTGACGGTTAAGGAAGTGCGGGCGCTTTCAAATTGACCACACACGACTCACAGGAACCTAAGCAGTTACCGTCAATCAAAACCGAATCCGCATGATCCAGCCACGTCTCCTTCTCTTGTTGGCTTTTCTAATCCTTTGCGACCACGGCGCCGCCCGGGATCGCGGGGCGTTTTTTGACACTTTGGAAACGCGCACAGACTTTTCATTTCTCCGCGGCAAGGCGGGGCGGCAACCTTACGTGCATTTCTTTGCTGCCGAGGCCGAGTACGGGGCGTTTTACAGCATGCCCATGCTGGCGGAGATGCTGAACAAACGGCACGGATTCACGGTTTCGATCAGCTACTCGCTGGATCGCGAGGGCCACATTGACAGCCGAGTGGAAGAGGGTCTCACCGGCTTTGATCTGTTGGAGCACGCGGATTTGCTCGTCGTGTTTACCCGATCCAAATACCTCACCAAAAAAACGGCGACGCAGTTCCAAAAATACCTGGACAGCGGCAAACCGCTGGTTGGGTTCCGCACCGCCAACCACGGCTTTAACTTCAGTAAAGAGGCCCCGAACGCGGACTTCCTGCGAGCACAGGGTTGGACGCATAAAGGTCCGCAGCTGTGTCGCATGTGGAAGCACAAGTTTGGCGGTCACCATGGCGGCAGCCCCAAGGACGGGATGCTGACCGCCATCTCCCCCAACCCCAAGCAAGCCGACCACCCGATTCTGCGGGGCGTGAAACCTTATCAGGATCCGCGGCACCTTTACATTCTCCTGAACGAACCGGGCAAGGAGCAGTACGACTTCACGCCGCTGGTGCACGGCCGGGCGCTCAAGATTTTTGATCACAAAAAACATCTGCCCCACGTGCAGCCAACCGTCATCCTCTCCGAGAAACCGCGACGCACGGTCTACTCCAGCACTTGCGGCGCGGATACATTCAAGAACCCCAACGCCCGCCGGCTGGCCTTGCAGGGAATTTTATGGGCGCTGCGTCTGGAGGACCGCATTCCCGCCGCCGGGGTCGATGTCGATTTCTTTCGAGCCTATCAGATTCCGAAAGACACGCACCTGCGTGAGGGCGATCCGCATCGTGGCCGCCCGGCGAAGGTGTTCGCTGCGACCACCGCTGCGGATGATTATCAAATGGTGCTCATGCCCGCCGCCGATAAAGCAAAACGCCTCGCGATGCTCGCGGATACCCACATGATCAAAGGCGGCAGCGAATCCCCCAACCGCCGGTTGAGTATCCTTACCTGAACATTTATCAGGGCAAGGAAAACAGCCTTTACCGGAATTACACCGAGTATCAGCCGAAGCTTCATCATTTCTACGCCCGGCAAGGCCGCTTTTATTTGGAAAACCTCGATCGGCGGAAAGCGATCGTCCCGGCTCATCCCGGGCTGGACGCCAACATTCACGGGCACTCGGGCACCTATCACAAGAACGGCATGCGCACGGGCGTTCGCGATGCCATGGAGCAAGGCAACGTTATCCAATACATCGATGGCCACGGGCTGTCCTACGGACTGTATCTCGACCGGGCCGCCGGACTGATGCTGGTGTACGATGCGAAGCAGGCCGTGCCGCGGCAGCTCTTCGCCGAGGCTGCGGTTGATTATGACGATTACCGCATGTCGACCGCGCGGTCGGCGAAGGTCGTCGGCCAATCGCGGTTCACGCTGGCGAAGAACGGTTGGGGCGAACAGAAGCTGCACTTCAACGGCCATTACCGGTACGAAACCAGCGCCGTGTTTAGTTACACGGTCGAGCAATCGCATCTGCTCGAGTTTCATCAGGTTCACGGCCAAGGAACAGAGGCTTGGCTGTCACAACATTTTTACGCACCCAAAGGGCATGGCGAACTGACGTACCAACTGGGCGCCTTGACCGATGCCACTCTGGAACAATCCGGCACGACAACGTTTCTGAGCTGGAAAGATCAGGATGCCGCCCTGCTCGTCGGCATCCGCCACGCGCAAGCCGATCGTTCCGGCAAACTGCAAATTGGAGCGAGCCAAAGCCCGCGCGGGTTTAGCCTGAGCTACTGGCGCGGCAGCGCGAATCAATTGCCGAAGATCAAGCGCGCGATGGCCGGCCACGCCAAAGCCCTCGACGCCGTCGCACCGTCGTTGCCAGCCAAGACCCAAGGCAGCCCCGCGCCCCAGTGGAACCGGGTGTTCGTGGGCCACGGGCAACTGGCCGTTCCAAAAAAATTCAAGACCCCCTACGTCATCGACACCCTGCCCGTGCCCATCGTCAACCCGTACCGATCGCCCATGGTCCTGTCCGGCATCGCCTTCAATCCCAAGGGCGAGGCGTATGTGGCGACCATGTTTGGCGATATCTGGAAAGTCACGGGCATCGATCATGATCTGAAGCAGGTGAAATGGAAGCGCATGATCTCCGGCCTTAACTCGCCCTTCGGTCTCACCTATCATGACGGCGTTTTATACGCGGGCGACAAGGCCGAGTTGATCGCCCTGCACGATCTGAATGGCGACGCGGAATTCGATTTCGTCGAGCGCGTCAATCAGGCCTTTGTCCCCATGCACCGGAACGTGCATGCCGGCGCCCCGCGCGACAGTCAGGGCGCGTTCTATTACGTCACCGCTGGCGGCGTCAAAAAATTGTACAACAATACCGTGACCCACCTGTCGCCCGCCACCCGCACGGCCATGGGCATCGGCGTAACGCACGGGGACCGCGTCTGGTCCGCTCCGCAGGAAGGCGGCTGGACACCGGCTTCGGCGATCTTCGAGCATCATGACGGCGACGATGTTTACCGGCCCGATTCCCGTGAACACCAGTCGCTGGAGCAAATCCGCAAACTGCTGGATCCGGCACTGGTTTACATCCCGCGCGGTATCGATAATTCCACCGGCGGTTTCGCCACGGTGCGTTCCACGAAGTTCGGTCCGTTGGGCGACAAGATGCTGTGCCTTTCCTACGGCGCCTGCTCGAGCCTGCTTGTTCTGCGCGACAAACCGGCCGGTGCCAAACGCTTTCAGGGCGCGGTGATCCCGATGGAAGGCAACTTCATCAGCGGCCTGCGCTACGGCGAAGCGAGCCCGGTGGACGGCCAGGTTTATGTGGTCGGCCATGACGGCTGGGGCACGTACGCCGTTTCCGACGGCTGCCTGCAGCGCATTCGTTACACCGGCCAGCCCGCGTACTATCCCGTCGCGTTTCGCACCTACCAGAACGGCGTCAAGCTCACCTACGCCGAGCCCCTCGATGAGGCCTCCGCCCAGGACGTGGCCAACCTGTTCGTGCAACAGTGGAATTACAAATATTCCAACGCCTACGGTTCACCGGAGTTCTCGGTCAAATCCCCCGATCAGGAAGGGCACGATGTGTTGACCGTGAAGTCGGCTCACCTGCTTGATGACCGGAAAACCCTGTTCATCGAACTCCCCCACCTCGCACCGGCCATGACCATCCACGTGTACGGCCAACTCAAGAGCGCGGACCTCAAGCCAGTCGAGCTCAACATCTTCATGACCGCTCTGCATTTGGAGAAACCTTTCACCGCCTTTCCCGGCTACAAAAAATCCTGCTGCGTGGCGGACGCGCAGGTGGCGCTGGATCTCCCCGTGATGATTGTCGGTCTGAAGGACAAGCCCATTCACGCATCCGTGCGCGCCAAATCGATCACCATCACCACCACCATCAACGATCAGATGCAGTTCATCTTCGATGCCGCCAATCAGAAAAAGCTAGAGCAAATCAAGCAGGGCGACAGCATCATCTTCCGCATCCAGAGCAACGCCTCCACCGGCGGCACCCAGCACAACGCGCTGGTCATCAACAAGGCCGACACCGAAACCATCGGCAATTTCTGCGACAAAACCGCCGCGAGCCTGGAAGCCAAACAGAACTCCTACGTGCCCCGCTACAACCGCGGCATGGCCGCCAAGGTGCTGGCCCACAGCACCCTCATTACGCCCATGGAGACCAAGGAATTCGTCTACCTCGCCCAGGAAAAAGGCGAGAAAAACCTCATCTGCACCTTCCCCGGCCACTGGCGCCTGATGCGCACAGATTTCACCGTGCGTTGACTCCGTCAGGAGTCAGCTCATCCGTCTTCTACATTATGTTCCTGTTCAAGTTGAGCGCAGCGTTACGGTCGCCTGCCACAATAACTACAGAGGCACAGTGATCACAGGAGATGGATAACCAAGTTGGAACCTCATTGGCTAACTTAGATCTTGGATGTGCCTCCTATTTAAAGGAAACCATCGCCCCCGGCTTTAGCGCTTGGGCTGGCATTTCCGCCAGATTTTTAAAAGTGCGCATGGTTTCAACCTTTTCAATCGTGTTGCCAGTTTCGTCATATTCTCCGGTCGTCCGGTTGAGGATGCCGGTTGCGTCCAGCTCAAGGTGATTGACCATGAAGGGATACATTGCCTGTCGCTTGATGTATTCGTAGCCGTGTTTCTCTTTCGGGAAATGGGTGTTTTCCACCTTGGTTTTGGCACCAAAGTATTCGTAGACGGATTGTGCGTAGGGAAACTCGACCTTGGGCGTGTTCTTCGTCCAGTCGCCCCCCACGGAAATGAGTTTCATGGGGCGCGGCGCGGCGAGGGCAGCGATCTCGGCATTGTTGGTTTCCAGCTTACTGGTCTTGTGGATGGGCATGCCGCTTTCACAATGACAGCCGCCGAAAAAATGAGCGGACACCATCACCACTGGCACACTCACGGCCACACGATCATCAATGGCGGCCAGCAGAAAGGTTTGAGTGCCTCCACCGGAACAACCAGTCACGCCAATACGCTTGGAATCCACTTCGGGCAGTGACTCCAGAAAATCCACCGCGCGAACGCTGCTCCAAGTCTGCAAAGTGAGCGCCTGTGGATGGCTATGTTTCCAGCCCAAGTACTCTGAATCGCCAAAGCCAATCATGTCGTAGGAAAAAACCACCGCCCCCATACGCGCAAGGGTAGCGCAGCGGTTTTGCTGGTCGGGCCGCAGCCGCCCGCCCGCGGGGCCGCGAGCATGGCCATGCGGGCACAGGATGCCGGGGCGCTTGCCCTTGCGGCCAAGCGGACGATACAGGTTGCCATAAACGTAAAAACCCGGCCTTGCCTCGAAGGCAGCGGACTCCACCGAGTAGCCCTTGTAAACGCGCTTGCTCTTGATGATGGCATTGAGGGGAGTGCGCTGGGGCAGCGGGTTTAACTTGGCTCCTGTCAGGATCTGTTGGCGCACGGCTTTTGCCCGGGCCTGCCATTCGGCCAAGCTGGAGTGTGTGGCCGCCATTCGCGCAAGCTGTTCAACAGCATCGGCTTCCGAATGGAAGTGGCCACGGCAAAGGATCGGCTTTTCGGCCGCTGACACAACGAGGGAAATGGAAGAGAGGACTATGAGGAGGTGTTTCATGGACCAAGGTTGGCAAATTGTCCGCGTTGGTGCAACCCTTAGCGTCTTTTCTTTGCGCCCTGTTATTTTGCAGGATTCTCGTACCAAAGCACGGCGTTGAAATCACGTTCTTCGCAAGTAAGCAAGTCGAGGTCTCCGTCTTGGTCCAAGTCCACCAGTTCGATACGGTCATACTTGATGCCCTTAGGGCCCCCAATATCGTGGTCAATCCATTTGCCATCAATTTTCTTGAGGAAAAACACCCCACTTTTCGCCCCATTGGCCGCCTCGCAAGTAACAGCAATCTCCATCCGGCCGTCGCCATCAATGTCTGCCGCGCGGGCGGCCTTGGCGGTCCCGTAATTGTCTGTGGGATAGGTGATAATTTGCTCACGCCATGGTTTTCGTGGGTCGGTGTTTGCCCGGAGAACATGAATCCTATTTGGCCTCACCGCCGCATGAATGATGTTATCTTCACCAATGGTCATGAACATGACCTCCTTGTCACTGGCTCCAATCCGGTGGACAGTCCACCGCAACGAGGGGTTGGCCTGCATGGCCTTGGTCCCGGGGTTTTCCAGCCACAGAATGCCGGGTGTTTTACTCCTGCGATCAGAAGCCAATACATCCATGTCGCCATCCTTATCCACATCGTGACGGATTAAGGACATTATCCAGCCCGCCTGATACCAAGGGTAATAATTCCATGCCTTAACATCACGCGAGTTCTTGGGCGATTTCAGCCAGCCGATAGCCGCCCCACCTCCCTTAGAGCCGAGCACTAAATCCATGCCTCCCCCATCAATCTGCAAGGGCAGCGCAAACATCCACGACTGTTTGCCGGCGGTAACAGGTACAGCTTGAGTTTGCCATGCTGCAGTATTGGCTTTGGAAATAGGAGCCCAATGGAAATAGAGAGTGCGAGTCTTTCCTTCGCAGCTACTCACCACGTCATAGAACCCATCCTTATCAAGATCGGCAAAAACCGCATCCTCCGGAGACTTCACCTTTCCCACTTCGGCAAGTGGCCAGGGTTGCCTGACTTTCCCGGGACCGGGATGAAGATAGATACGGACCACGCCGCCTTCTTCCCAGCCGGTGGCGATGTCAGGCCGGCCATCACCATTCACGTCCTGCAAGCGCACGCCATCGGCACCACGCGAAGTGTTGTCAATGATGTGCAGCTTCCACGGCGCCGACGAGCCAGCCATGGTGGCCACCAGGAAAAACGACAGACAAATCCCTCTCATGAAACAGCCTTGCATTTGGACGCACGCAGTTAACCATGCCTCCATGCGCTTTGCCATTTGTTTTCTCGCAGCGGTTAGGGTCTGCACCGCCGAGGTGGCTGACCCTGATCCCGGCCGCTTCGCCAAGGCCATCGCCAAGTTTGCCGACCATGACAAGGCCAGCCCGCCACCCAAGGGCGGCATCGTGTTCACGGGCAGCTCCAGCATTCGCTTGTGGGATTTGAACAAATGGTTTCCCAAGCTCAAGCCTCTCAATCGGGGCTTTGGCGGAGCACACTTCTCAGACAGCAATCACTATCTGGAACAAACCGTGCTCAAATACGAGCCTTCCATCGTGGTCGTGTTCAATGGAAGCAACGACGTCTGGAACAAAAAACCGCCGATGCAGGTGCTGGAGGATTTCCGGGAATTTCGAGATCGCATTTTAAAGCGCACCCCCAAGTGCCGCCTGATGGTGCTGCCGGTGAAACCCAGCCCCAAGCGCGTGTCCATAATCGAAGCCGAGAAAGCCCTAAACGCCCTGCTGAAATCCGAGGCCGAAAAAGATGCGCGGATAATTTTCGTGGGCGCGGCGTTCGAGGTGCTCATGAAGGGTGAACAGCCCGACGCCAGCTTGTTCGACGAGGACATGTTACACTTGAATGAAAAGGGCTATGAGCGCTGGGTGAAACTTGTCCGGCCATTGCTGAAAAATTGATTTTGCGTGCCAACCTGCGCGAGCCATGGCCCAATGAACCGCAACTGAACACCCCATCTTGATATGAAACCGATCCTGACGATTCTCTTATTATCCGCGGCACTGGTGCAGGCAGAGAACTGGGCACAATTTCGCGGCCCGGGCGGGCGCGGCATTAGCGACTCCAAGGGCTTCCCCGTAAAATGGACAAACAAGGATTACGCCTGGAAAATCGATCTCACCGGCATTGGCCATTCCTCGCCGATAGTTTGGGAAGACACCGTGCTTGTCACCGCTGCCGCCAAAGCCGGGGAACAGCGCACCCTGCAGGCATTTGACACGGCCACTGGCCGCCAACGGTGGAAGCATGCCATCGGCGGCAACACCCATCCCAAGCACGCCCTTAACAGCTATGCCTCCGCCACCCCCTGCACCGATGGCAGGCTTGTTTACGCGGCATGGGGCGACAACGACGAGTACTTCCTCATCGCCCACGACCTGAAAACCGGCAGGGAAAAGTGGCGCACTCAACTGGAACCCTCCAAGAGCAAACACGGCCATGGAACGGCCGTTTCCCCCATCCTTTTCGAAGACCTCGTCATTCTTTTGAACGAACACGACACTGGCCCCGGCTACATTGTGGCGCTCGACAAGGCCACCGGCCGTGAACGCTGGCGAATCCGCCGCAAGATCGAGATCATGACCTACGCCACCCCCATCATCGTGGAGGTCAACGGCAAGCCCGTGCTTATCAATTCCTGTCTCGACGATGGCCTGATGGGCATCGACCCTCGAAAAGGCAAGGTGCTCTGGAGCACCCCCGGGCAATTCGACCTGCGCACCGTAGCCATGCCCGTGCACTGGAATGGCATAATATACGGAAGCTGCGGCGGTGGCGGCAAAGGCAAGCTTATGCTCGCAGTCAAGGTCGGCGGCACCGGTAACGTGAGCGAAACTCACATCGCCTGGAAACGCCAACGATCACTGCCCTACGTCCCCACGCCCATTGCCTTCGGCAACCACCTTTACCTGTGGCTGGACAACGGCATCGTGATTTGCGCCGACGCCAAGACCGGCAGGGAAATTTGGAATGAGCGAGTCGGCCGTGGTGACGTTTCCAGTTCTCCCGTCTGTATCGATGGCAAAATCTATTGCAGCTCACGTACGGGCGAGTTCTCCGTGGTGAAAGCCAGCCCTAAATTTGAAATCCTTGGCCGCAGTCAACTGGACGAGCCAACCCACTCCACCCCCGCCATCAGTAACGGCCGCATGTTCATTCGCGGCTTTAAACACCTGTACTGTCTGGAGGCAAACTAGCCAAGGCAGGCCACCTTTGATCTTTTTTACACATCCAACCTGTGCTAAGGGTGGCCATCATGTCTGGGTCACAATTGGCAACCTGTCTGCTTTGCCTGTTCGCCGCCAGCGCAACGCTTGCGGACAGGATCGAGCTGAGGAATGGCCAGACACTGGAGGGACAGGCGCAGGCTCATGGCAACAAAGTCGTCATTGCCGGCAAATCCAGTTCACCCGCGCTAAAAACCCACGCAAATCACCGAAATCCGGCGCACCCAGTGATCAACTTGGGTTGAATACCCCAAGGCTGGGGTTCATCACCTTTTCACCGGGATAAACTGCACGGCGTCAACGATTACGTATTTCCCTTCCGTGCCCTTGGTGCCAATGGTCACCGAGCCACTGCGACCCTTACGAAAGGCAAACCGTCCCAAGGAACGAAACAAACGATCGATAGGTGCAGGTTCGCCCTCGTTGATCTTGACCAGTGTCTCCCCTTCCGCATGCCGCACGATGATGGGCACACCGTTGGCGCGGCGAATGTTGGAATTGTGCGACACTCGTACCTCATAAACCCCTGTATGCGGCAACTCGGGTGTGAAGGTGGCGCTTTTCTCTCCTTTCATTTCCTTCATATCGTGGATGTAGCTTGCGCCCACGAATGGAGGGGTATGAACACTGTGCTTCCACGTTCCAACCAATTTTGCCTCCGTGTTGTCCAACACGATCCCCGGCAGCTTGTTCTTGTCCAACACGATGAACTTGATGTTCTCCGGCTTGTCCACCTCATCCGGGCGGGGCAAACGCGGCCCATCCGCCAGACAAGCACCCGCTATCAATACCCCCATGACCCAGCTCTTCATCATAGCTTCTTAATCTCCGGATCATCCGGAAAAATCCTCCGTGCCAAGTTTGCTAAGACACGGTGTGCCCGGTCAAAATCCTCGCCTCCCACCCTTTGCCCGTTGAAATAGGTCAGCAGGATATCGCACTCGAAGCAGAAAAAAACCAGAACCTCATCCGTGCCCCGAACAAACCGTACCGCCACCCCGGGAATAGGCTCGCATCCCTTCGCCACGTCCCACTCATAAATGTCACGACGCAAAATGGCAGCCATCTCATCCGCCACCTCGGTGTCCACCGCCACTGGTCCACGCAACACCAGATAATCCTGCAACTTGGCCTGCCCTTCTTTCTCGCCCTTCAAGGCAAACGGCGCCGTCGTACGCCAAGCCTCAGCCTTCTCCGGAGCGGCCAACACAGCCATCGCCGCCGCCCCCCCATAAATCGCACTGATGCGCTGCCCAGCGGTTTGGCAACCCGCAATCAATCCCAAGCATAAACAAAATAAAACAACACGCACGCCACGAAGCCTAAGCCAAACGCAACGCGAAGCAATGACCAAAGCAAACGACCCAACACCACCCCGACGACCAATCCCCAACTTGGTTTTCTCTCTGTGCCCTCTGTGCCTCTGTGGTGGGAAATCAATCCCGCACCGGCCCCGGGTGATTGATCTTCGTGGCGCCGCGTTCGGTGCCGGGTTGGGTGGCGTGTTTCCAGCCTTTGAAGCGTTTGCCCTGCGGGGTTTGGCGGTCGGGCGTTGGGTTTTTGGGGACGGTGTCGCCGGTCTCATCGGCCCAACGATCGAGAAGGCCAACTAGCTTGGTCAACACGGCGGCGTGTTGGCGGTAATCGGCGAGGCTGCGAAGTTGGTGGGGATCTTTGCTGACGTCAAACAACTCCAGCGCGGGGCGCGGCTTCAGAAAAATATCGAGCTGGTCTTTGTTCAACTTGCCGGCGGCGTGCATTTTCCAGAGTTCCGCGCCGGCGGGGTGGCTGGGGTCGCCTTCCATGCAAAGGTTTTGGCGCTCGGGAAAGGCGTTGCGGATGAGCACCCAATTCTTCCAGCGCACCATCCGTTCGTGCGCCTGATAAACATGCCAGTTGTGCTCGGCAAAAACGTAATCACGAACGGTGACCTTGGGGTTCTCGAGAATCGGCGCGAAGCTGACACCTTGGATGCGTTTGTCTTTCTTGGCACCAGCCAGTTCCAAAATCGTTGCACTAATGTCGATGCTGCTGATGAGCGAGTGCGTCTCTGAGGGCGCAATGGTGCCGGGGCGCGCGATGAGGAAGGGCGTGCGGATACCACTATCGTACAGGCGCGTTTT
>DJHS01000118.1:0-174 GCA_002433235.1 Verrucomicrobia bacterium UBA6614 | reverse complement strand
CAACGCGGGAACGGCCGGCCGTTGTCGGTCATGTAAATGATGTAAGTATCTTTTTCGATGCCCTGCTTCTTCAATTCCTTGCGTAGTTGGCCCACATAATAATCGGTGCGGCTCACTTCATGCATGTACTCGGCCAAATCCTTTCGCGTGACGGGCCCATCATAAAGATAAGGC
>DJHS01000005.1:0-4015 GCA_002433235.1 Verrucomicrobia bacterium UBA6614 | reverse complement strand
GCCCATCGAGGATGGAGCGGTGCGGATCGCGGGCGACCGCGTTGCCGAGGCCGGCCGGTGGCGCGACCTGCGCGGCGACGCGATCGATCTCGGCGAGGTGGCGCTGGTGCCCGGCCTTATCAACGCGCACTCGCACCTCGACTACACGAGCCTCGCCGGGCGCATCCCGCCGCCGGATTCATTCAATGGCTGGATCACGTCGATCATGCGCCTTAAGAATGAGATGGATGACGGGACGTGGCGTGCCTCGTGGCGGGAAGGCGCGGCGCAGTGTTTAAAGCACGGGACGACAACGCTGGGGAACATCGAGACGCGGTCGGACCTGTTGCCGGACCTGTTGGCGGAGGTGCGGCTGCGACTGTTGTTGTTCCTGGAAGTGATCGTCGTGCGCCCCGCCACGGACGCGGGGCAGGCGCTGGCAGAGGCAGCGGATTTTTTAAAGGGCAACGTGCCGCCGCTGGGCGCAGTGGGCCTGTCACCGCACGCGACATACACGGTGCGGCCGGACGCGCTGCGCGAATGCGTTCGTACGGCCGAGGAAAACGACTGGCCGCTGGCGATGCACTTGGCCGAATCGTCGGATGAAGACGCGATGTTTCGGGAAGGGAGCGGCGCGCTGTATCAACGGCTGGCGGCGGTGGAGCGCGACATGGCCGACTGCGGCGGGCGTTCGCCCGTGAAACTGGCGGCTGAACACGGGGCGCTGAGCAAGCGCACACTGGCCGTTCACGGGAATTATCTGGATGATGAGGACGTGCGGCTGTTGGCCGAAAGCGAAGTGAGCGTCGTGCATTGTCCGCGGAGCCACGAGTATTTCGGGCATTCGGAGTTTCGCTTTGAAGCGCTGCGGTCGGCGGGGGTGAACGTGTGCCTCGGGACGGACAGCTTGGCAACAATGCCCGATGGCGGGGCGGAACTGGATATGTTCGCGGAGATGCGGGAGTTTTGCAGGCGGCATACGGGGATTGCTCCGGAGGATGTCGTGAAGATGGCAACGGTGAACGGCGCGGCAGCATTGGGATGGCAAGGAGCCGTGGGGGAGATTTCGGCGGGGGCGTTCGCGGACTTGGTGGCGCTGCCGTTGGCGGGCGGTGATGTGTTTGGAGAGATTATGAATTGTGCAGAGATGCCGGTTGGGGTGATGGTCGGCGGGGAGTGGGTCGTGCTGCCGGCATCTTGCCGGCAGGTGGGATGTTGATTCTGCCGGCAAGATGCCGGCAGCACGAATGGCGTGAGTTCGTTTGAGAAATACTTAAAACAGGAGCTGGGCTCGGTCGCGGACGACGGACTGTGGCGTGAATTGCGGCGGGTGGACTCGGGGCAGGGACCGCGGGTAGTGATGGATGGGCGGGAGGTGCTGAATTTTTCCTCAAACGATTACTTGGGGCTGGCGGTGCATGCGACGTTGCGGGAGGCGGCGCAAAAGGCGGTGGATGAGTTTGGCACGGGGTCGGGGGCAGCGCGTTTGATCAGCGGATCGCTGGCGGTGCATCACGAGTTGGAGGCGGTGCTGGCGGAGTTTAAAGGAACGGAGGCGGCGTTGTCGTTCGCGACGGGGTACGCGACGGCGGGGGTGATCCCGGCGCTCGTGGGCAAGGGGGACACGGTGGTAATCGACAAGCTGGCGCATGCGTGCCTGGTGGATGCGGCGCGGGCGTCGGGGGCGCGGTTGCGAGTTTTTAAACACAATGACCTCGACCATCTGGAGCGAATTCTTGAGCAGTCAGGCCGGCGCGACGGACAGGTTTTGGTAGTTACGGAGAGCGTGTTCTCAATGGACGGCGACATTGCGCCGCTGCTGAACCTGGTGGAATTGAAGGAGCGACATGGGGCGTGGTTGATGGTGGACGAGGCGCACGCGACGGGACTTTACGGTGAGCAGCGGCGAGGGATGGTGGAAGAGTTTGCTGTGGCCGACTTGGTGGAGGTGCAGATGGGAACGCTCGGGAAAGCGCTGGGAGCAGCGGGAGGGTATGTTTGCGGAACGCGGACACTGGTGGATTTGCTGGTGAACCGAGCGCGACCGTTCATGTTCTCCACCGCACCAGTCCCAGCGCAGGCTGCAGCGGCAAGAGCGGGCGTGGAACTGGCGCAGTCGGCCGAAGGGGAAAAGCGTCGGACTGCCTTGTGGAGTTTGGTGGACAGACTCAAGAACGGCTTGATCGGGCGCGGATGGAAACTGCCGCCTGTGCGCAGCGCAATCCTGCCGCTAATTGTGGAGGACGAGGCGTTGGCAGTGGAATTGTCGAGGCACTTGCTGGAATCGGGAGTGTGGGTTCCGGCAATTCGTTATCCAACAGTGGCGCGCGGCGCGGCCCGACTGAGACTGACAGTGAGCGCGGCGCATGCGCCGGAGGACATCGACCAATTGCTGGAGGCACTGGGCGATGCATAAGCTGGCGCGGCTGGACCGCCAGTATGTCTGGCATCCGTTCACGCAGATGCGGGACTGGGATCGGCGTGAACCAATTGTGCTGGTGCGCGGCAAAGGGGCCGTGCTGGAGGATGCCAACGGCAACAAGTACCTCGATGGAAATGCGTCCATCTGGACCAATTTGCATGGACATAATCATCCGAGGCTTAATCGCGCGATCGAAAGCCAGTTGAGCAAGGTTGCGCACACCTCGGCCTTGGGTTTGGCAAACGAACCGGCTTCCTTGTTGGCAGAGAAACTGGTGAAAGCCGCGGGAAGACCTTTGCGAAAGGTTTTCTATTCGGATGATGGCTCCACGGCATTGGAGGTGGCACTCAAGATGGCCTACGAATTTGCGCGACGCACGGGACACGCGCGGTCACCGCGATTCTTGTCACTGGATGGCGCGTATCATGGGGACACCATCGGAGCCACCAGTCTCGGGCACATTGATTTGTTTCATAAAACCTACGGCGGGTTGCTCTTCAAGACGGACAAAGCGATGTCGCCGACATGTTATCGATGTCCGTTTAACCGAGCCAAGCCGGAGAGGGCTGATGCCCGGACCACGCGCAAATGCAATTGGGAATGCGTGGGCAAAGTGGAGGCGCAATTAAGGCGCCGGAAATATGCCGCCATGGTGGTGGAACCGCGGGTTCAGGGAGCGGCTGGAATGGTGATGCATCCAGAGGGATGGCTACGGCGCGTGGCGAAGTCGGTGCGCGAAAGTGGCGCGCTACTGATCGCCGATGAAGTGATGACCGGGTTTGGTCGCGCGGGAGAATTGTTTGCCGGTCGCAAAGAAAAAGTGACCCCGGATTTCCTGTGCCTCGCCAAGGGATTAACCGGCGGTTATTTACCGATGGGAACCACATTGACAACTCAACCGGTGTTTGAGGCTTTTCTCGGTGAATACGAAGAGTTCAAAACATTCTTCCACGGGCACAGCTACACAGGCAATCAACTCGGAGCAGCAGCGGCGTTGGCGAGTTGGGAGTTATTAAATCAGCCAAAGGCGAAAAAACGCCGCAAGGAAATGGAGAAAGTATTGGGTCGGGAACTGAACTCCTTGTGGCCACTCGCTGCGGTGGGTGATGTTCGGCGCGAAGGCTTGATGGTGGGCGTGGAGTTGGTGGCCGACTGGAAATCTCGCCGTGCGTTTCCACTAAAATCACAAGCAGGGATTCGCGTGTGCGAAGCGATGACCCGACGAGGTGTGCTAACTCGGCCCATTGGCAACGTTGTTCCACTGTTGCCGCCTTATTGCAGCACGGACGCGCAACTCCGACGCATGGTGCGGGCCCTGCGAGAATCCATCGTGGAAGTATTCGGGCGTGAAAAAGTTTAGTCGCCTGGGGTGCGAATGCGCTCGACCAATTCCACGGCCTCCTCGGGCGGCTCCTTGGTGTTGCTGGAGACAACGAATGCCACAACGAAATTGACCGCTGCACCAACAGCGCCAAATGCGTTGGGGGTGATGCCTAGAAACCAGTTTTCCTCCATGCCGCCCAGGAAAGATGTGCCCGGAATAAACATGATGCCTTTGTGCTGAAACACGTAGAGCAAGGTTACCCCAATGCCCGCAATCATTCCCGCAATTGC
>DJHS01000070.1:0-4545 GCA_002433235.1 Verrucomicrobia bacterium UBA6614 | reverse complement strand
CCCGCACGGCTCTGGCGGTTTAACTCGGAAATTTTTTCGCACAAAGGTTTTGGCAATGCGAAGAGTCCTTACAGTTACGTGACGCCTGAGCGTGGGATTCGAGACTACGCTGCGATGTCTGTGGCGGATCAGAGCACGGTGCAGATGATGATGATTGTGGCGGATTCATATTTGGTGGGGCGGGAGAAGCGTGGCGAGTTCAAAGCCCTGACGGATGCGAAGAAGAAGTTAACGGAAGCGGAACTGACGGAACTGGTGCGGGTGGAGCATATGCTTGTCATCGGGCGGTATCCATCCCCGAAAGAGCAGGCGAAGTACCTGGGCTTCCTCAAGCAGAACATCGAAATCGGTGGCAAGCTGGACGGCTTCAAAACGACGGTCAAAGCAATGTTCCTAAGCCCGGAATCGATCTACCGGATGGAGTTTGGGCTGGGTGAAGTGGACGAACACGGGCGCCGGCTTTTGTCGCCGGACGAACTGGCGCACGCGGTGGCTTATGCCATGACCGATCAGGGGCCCGACCGCAATCAATTCATTCGGGTGGTAGTGGAAAAAGGGCAGCTGAAAACCCGGGAGGACGTGGCTCGGTTGGTTTCAAAATTGCTGGAGGAACAACTCACCACGGGCCAGTGGACGCGAAAAGATCTGCCGCGGATCCAGCGGTTTTTTGACGAGTACTTTGGCTTTCATCGTGCGGGGATGGTGTTTAAGGACAACGACCGGCGGCATGCGGAGGATATTGAGCAATGGAACACGGACATGCTGATCCATGACGCGCGTATGTTAATTGAGCATGTGTTGAAAAAGGACAAGGATGTCATCGCCGAGTTGCTGACGACGAACCAATATTTCATTGCGCACCCGGGCGATAACGAATACGCCCGCGAGCATTACGAGAAGCGCATCGCAGAGGTGCTGGGCGCGGGCTATGTCGAGGCGCAGGTTGAAAAAAAGCGGGAACAGATCAAGCGCGACTTCAATTACGAGAACATGCCGGAGAAAGCGAAGCGGTCATTGGAAAGTGCGCGGCGCAATGCGGAACTGATCGCCTCACTCTACAAGGGAGCGCAGGACAAGGGGATGAACCGGCATCCCAATTTTCCATGGTCTCCACGGGGCCGTGGGATTGCGGATTTGCTCTACATCGGCCCTTACAATTTGCCGAGCAACGGCAGTCACTCGGAGCAGAAATGGGCATGGCCGATTGAGCAGCCGTTGGAGATGCCCAAGGATCAGCGGGCGGGTTTGCTGACGCATCCGGCCTGGCTGGCGGCGTATTCGTTGAATGAAGATAACGATCCGATTCACCGCGGCATCTGGGTGTACAAACGCCTGTTGGCGGGGGTGCTCGGCGATGTGCCGCCGGATGTGGAAGCCGCCGTGCCGATCGATCCCCATAAAACGCTCCGGGAACGGATGGAGCCGCTGCGCGCCGAGCGTTGCTGGAAATGTCACCGCAAGATGAATCCGCTTGGCGAGCCGTTTGAGATGTTCGATGATTGGGGCCGGTTTCGGGAGGTCAGTTATTTCGATGAGGATGGAAAAATTTATATGCGCCGTGACGGTCAATTTGAGCGCAAGCTCAAGGAAGGCAAACTGACCACCCGCAAGATCAACACCTCGGGTGCGATTGCCTTTTCGGGAGACCCCAAGGTGGATGGTCAGGTGAAAAACGCGGTGGAGATGATGCATCGATTGGGGCGCTCAGACCGCGCGCGCCAGTCGTTTATCCGCCATCTGTTTCGATACTTCATGGGGCGCAATGAGATGTTGAGTGATTCAAAAACCTTGATTGAAGCCGAGAAAGCCTATTTGGATAATGGCGGCAGCTTTAAAGCGCTGGTGGTGTCCCTGCTGAGTTCGGATTCATTTTTGTACAGACGTTAGCCAAATTTTTATGACCTACAAACGACGACAATTTCTCCGGGACCTGTCACTGGGCGGTTGCTCGCTGGCCATGGCGCCATTCCTGCAATCACTCCGGGTTCACGCGGCCGGCAAAGCGGGAGCCTTTCCCAAGCGATTTGTCTTCGTGGTGAAATCTTCCGGCATCGATAAATTCAATCTGGTGCCAGACGGATTGACCAACCATTTCGTGGATGAAAAATCCGGCCAAAAGCTGGGCAACCGATCACGCCGGGAGGGGGGCTTTGTGGACGTGCCGCTGGCGAAACATAAGCTGCCGGAAAAATTGGCCGCCTTGGAAAAATTCAAGGATCGCATGACGATCATCCAGAGCCTGTCCGGGGTGGGCTTCCGCGGAAATCACACGAAGGGGTTCGGCACCCTGTCGCTGCACGACTCCGAGAAAGTCGCCATCGCGCCCACACTGGACTGCCTGCTCGGACAGCATCTTTCAACCGGCCCGTATCCCATGTATGGCATGGCGATGAATGGCCAGTTGCTGGAATCCGCCGGTTGGAAGCCGGAAGACACCTATTGTTACCCGAACCTGTCCGCGTATGCCGCTGCCAAGCCGGTCGCCTATCAGGGGTCACCCCGAAAAGCATTTTTCGAACTCTTCGGCGCGGCTGTCGAAAGCCCGGAGCAGTTGGAAAAGAAGATGGCTCTGAACGGCAATCTCATGGATTTCCTGAAGGACGATGCCCGGCGTGTGGAGAAACAGTTGTCGGGAGACGACAAGGAACGGTTTGCGCGGTACTTGGAATCATTCGATGCGCTGAGGAAAATTGAAGAGAAAAAAGCAGCGCTTACCGAGCAGGTTCGGAAACATGCGCCGAAGCTGACGGACCGTTATGATTCCGTGGCTCCCTCCGCACGGATTGAATCGCACTTTGAGATTGCGGCGGCCGCCTTGATTGCCGGCCTGACGAACGTGATCACCCTACGCCCGGATACCCTCGGGGTGAAGTACTCCGAGCTGAAGCTCACGAACACCGTGCACGCCCTTGGTCACCTGCAGGAAAACAAAGCATCCAATGGCTGGACCGGCCATCAGGCGCGCATGGAGGTGGAAAAACTGCATCTCAAGCAGATCGCCGACATGGCCGAGAAGTTTGCCGGCATCCCGGAAGGCAACGGGACGATGCTCGATAACACCCTGATCATTTACACGTCGTGCTCCTCGGGCGACCACCATTGCGGCGGTCATGATTGGCCGTTTATTCTGTTGGGCGGCATGGACCGAAAACTGAACATGGGCCGATACTTGGAATACCCGAAATACGGATCCAAAGGCCACCGCACCGTGGGTAATCTGTACCTGTCTCTGATGCAGGCGGCCGGGATGAACACCGGCGATACCTTCGGCCAACCCGACGCGAACTTGAAACACCTCAACTTGCAGGGTCCACTGGAAGAGGTGATGGCGTAACCAGCTGGCCCTGAGGATGACAACCGGGCCTTCAATCCTGTCTGTCTCATGAAGCATTTCTGTTGCCGGATCATGCTCGCGGGCCTGATCCTGAATTCTGTTTGGTTCGCGGCTGAGGCAGCTCCATTGACCGTGTATCGGCCACCTGTCGCGTTGGGGCCGCTCGATAATCCGCTCAAGGGATATTGCCTGTACACCAATGCCGGAGAAATTCATCGGCCCTATTCCATGGTGTTCCAGTACGTTTCATGGAAGGACCTGGAACCGATCGAGGGCAAATACGCTTTTGAGGCATGGGAGAAAAAGTGGGTTCACCCCCGGGCCATGGGCAAGCATGTGGTGCTGCGAGTGTATGTGGATTACCCAAGCAAACCGTCCGGTTTGCCGGATTGGTTGCGCAACAAGGGCGTCAAGGAAAGCCCGTATCGCGACCACGGTGGCGGGAAAAGCCCGGACTATAATCATCCGCAAATGGTTCTGGCTATGGAGCGTTTCATCGCCGCGTTTGGCAAACGCTACAATCGCCATCCGCGGGTGGCTTTCATCCAATTGGGGCTGCTCGGATTTTGGGGCGAGTGGCATACGTACCCGCATGCTAAATGGTTCGCCTCCGAGGCCACGCAACACCGGGTCCTCCGCGCCTACCAACGAGCTTTTCCCGACAAGCAACTGATGTCCCGATATGCCGATGGGGTGCTGGCCCGCTATCGGAAGATCGGATTTCACGACGACATGTTTCCCGAGGACACCGATAACGGGAAGGACTGGTCGTTTCTGGCCCGCATGCGCCGGGGCGGCCATACGGCGAGTTGGAAGCACAACGTAGTGGGCGGGGAGATGGTCCCCCATGCCGCCGGTAAATGGCTTGGCCCGCAATGGGCTCACACGCAGGAAATGGTCCAGCGCTCGCATTTCTCATGGATCGGCCCCTACGGTCCGGCGCTTGATGCGAATGTGGCCCGCAAACTGGAGGCGCGCAGTGACGAATTGGTGCGTCGGATGGGTTATCAGTTCCGGCTCACGGAAGTTCGTTTTTCAAAACAGATCGTGGTGGGCAAAGCCGGCACTGTTGCGATCCGCGGCATCAATGAGGGCGTGGCGCCCTTTTATTATCCTTGGCCGGTTAAACTGGCTTGGTTGGATGCTCGGGGGGCAGTGATCTCAGACGTCAAACTGCCCGACGACATCCGCACTTGGTTGCCCGGTGAATT
>DJHS01000086.1:5558-13203 GCA_002433235.1 Verrucomicrobia bacterium UBA6614 | reverse complement strand
AGGGGCGGGCGATTGTGTCGACGAATTTTCGGCCGTACGAGGCGGTGATTTTGCATTTGGTGACGCAGGTGCAGCCGGACATCCCGGTGTTGTGGGTGGATCACGGCTACAACCGCGAGGCGACCTACCGGCACGCGGAGGAGTTGAAGGCGAAGCTGGGGCTGAACATTCAGGCGTTTGTGCCGAAGTTGACGGCGGCGCATTACGACGCGGCGCATGGCGGCATGCCGGAACCGACGGAGGAAAATGAGGAGGCGATCAAGGCGTTCAGTACGGTGATGAAACTGGAGCCGTTCCAGCGCGGCATGCGCGAGCTGGCGCCGAAGGTGTGGCTCACGGCGCTGCGCAAGGTGCAGAATCCGAATCGCGCGGAGCTGGACATCGTGAGTCCGGACAACAATTTTAATTCGCTCAAGGTCAGCCCGGTGTTTCACTGGAGTGACGAACAGATGGAGGAGTATCTCGCCGAGCATGATCTGCCGAATGAGTGGGATTATTTTGATCCGGCCAAGGCGGATGAAAAGCGCGAGTGCGGGCTGCACGCGGCCTGGGGCGGAAAGGCAGTGGAGGCGAAATGAGCAGTTATCATCTGGATCATTTGGCGTATCTCGAGACGGAGGCCATCCACGTCCTGCGCGAGGTGGCGGCGGAATTTGAGCGGCCGGCGATTTTGTTTTCCGGCGGCAAAGATTCCATCTGCATCCTGCGGCTGGCCGAGAAGGCGTTTCGGCCGTCGGATATTCCAATGCCGTTTCTCAATGTGGAGACGGGGCATGAATTTCCCGAGTTGATCGAGTTTCGCGATCGGCGCGCGGAGGAACTGGGCGCGAAGTTGATTGTGCGCACGGTGGATGAGGCGTTTGAAAAAGGGCTCGCGACACCGACGCCGGGACAGGTGAGCCGCAATCAACTGCAGATCCCCGTGTTGCTCGGTGCGATTGAGGAATTTCAATTCGACTGCTGCATCGGCGGGGCGCGGCGCGATGAGGAAAAGGCGCGGGCGAAGGAGCGCTTTTTCAGTTTCCGCGATGCGTTCGGCCAGTGGGATCCGAAGAATCAGCGGCCGGAAATTTGGAACCTGTACAACGCGCGGTTGAATGCCGGCGAAAATATGCGCGTGTTTCCGCTCTCCAACTGGACGGAGATGGACGTGTGGGAGTACATCAAAAAAGAGCAGCTGGAGGTGCCAAACATCTACTTCAGTCATCAGCGCGAATGCTTTCGCCGCGCCGGTCAATGGCTGCCGGTGCCGCCGGCGCATGAGGCCAACGGCAAGGCGGATCCCTATGACGGCGCGCGGCCGACGGAGCAGGAGGAACACCGGACGATGGTCTGTCGTGTACGCACGATTGCCGACATGATTTCCACGGGCATGATTGAGAGTCCGGCCGAAAACATCGATGATATCATTGCCGAGGTCGCCGCTGCGCGCGTGACTGAGCGCGGCAGTCGCGCCGACGACAAGGCGAGTGAAGCCGCAATGGAGGACCGGAAGAAAGCGGGGTATTTTTAGAATGACCGACGCTGCACAAACCATCGAGCTGCTGCGGTTCAACACGTGTGGATCGGTTGACGACGGCAAGAGCACGTTGATCGGGCGGTTGCTGTATGATTCCAAGTCCATCATGGAGGATCAGATGGAGGCACTGGAGCGGTCGGCGGATATCACCGGCGGTGGGCAGGTGAATCTCGCCAACCTCACTGACGGGCTGCGGGCCGAGCGCGAGCAGGGCATCACGATCGATGTGGCCTATCGGTACGTTGCCACGCCGCGGCGGAAATTTATCGTGGCCGACACGCCGGGGCACGTGGAGTACACGCGCAACATGGTCACCGGTGCGAGCACGGCGAATCTTTCCATCGTGCTGGTCGATGCGCGAAACGGTGTCATCGAGCAGACGCGCCGGCACAGTTACATTTCCGCGCTGCTCGGTATTCCGCACATTGTGTTTGCGGTGAACAAAATGGATCTCGTCGACTGGAGCGAAGAACGTTTCCGCGAAATCCGCGATGGCATCGAGGCGTTTTTGCCGAAGCTCGATTTGTTTAAGGATGTGAAGTTCATCCCGATCAGTGCGCTGGAAGGCGACAACGTGGTGACTTTCTCGGACAAGACGCCGTGGTACGAAGGCCCGACGCTGCTCGGCCACATTGAGTCCGTGCACATCGCCAGCGACTGGAACTTGAACGGCTTTCGTTTTCCTGTGCAGTGGGTCAATCGTCCGAACAATCCGACCGATCAATCGCTGCACGATTTCCGCGGGTTATCCGGCCAAATAGCCGGCGGCATTGTGAAGGTCGGCCAGAAAATTCTTGTGCTGCCTAGCGGACAGAAAAGTCGGGTCAAAGAAATCTGGACCTACGACGGCCCGCTGGAGGAAGCGTTCTGCCCGCAATCGGTCACGCTGCGTTTGGAGGACGACCTCGACATTAGCCGCGGCGACACGATCGTTGGCCTCGATCCGCTGCCCGGCCATAGTGCAGACCTTGCCGCGCGCGTGTGTTGGATGAATCAGCGGCCGCTTACCTCTGGAAAAAAATTCTTCCTTAAGCACGGAACACGAACTGTGCAAGCGATGGTCACCGCACTTGAGAACCGGGTTGACATTCAAACTTTTGACCCAGAACCGGAACCCTTGGAGTTGCGGATGAATGACATTGGTGAAGTTCACATTCGCACGGCTCAACCTTTGGTTTTTGACGGATATGCCACCAACCGTCTCACGGGATCCTTCATATTGGTGGAACAGGGTACGAATTTAACTGTTGCGGCGGGCATGCTTCTGCCTCCCTTGGAGCATTACCGGCCTGAGTATACCGATTTCGCCATCTGAGTGACTGTATGTTGACCTTCCCGCTCGCTTCGCGCAATTTGTGCGTGGCGCATGAACGAGTTGACCCAAGTTTCAAGCAAAGTCCGCAAGGAGGATCGCGAGGAAAGGTTTGGTCATTCTGGTCAGATCATTTGGTTGACGGGCTTAAGTGGTGCCGGCAAAAGCACAATCGCAATGGCATTGGAGCGGCATCTGTTCAATGAAGGCAAAAACGTCTATGTTCTCGACGGCGATATTGTTAGAATCGGTCTTTGTCAGGATTTGGGATTTTCAAATGATGACCGTACGGAAAACATCCGTCGCATTGGTGAAGTCGCGCGAATAATGGCCGATGCTGGATTGCTGGTGATTGTGGCGTTTATTTCGCCCTTTCGTGCCGACCGCGACAATGTGCGAAATCGGGTGTCTGAGGGAAAATTCACCGAAGTGTACGTGAGCACGCCCTTGGAGATTTGCGAGCAACGTGACACCAAGGGGCTTTATGCGAGGGCTCGTGCTGGTGAAATAGGGGAGTTTACCGGAATCTCTTCCCCCTATGAAGCTCCGCTTTCTCCCGAGATTGAGATTCCCACCGAGTCGTTGACAGTGGAAGAATCGGTGGAGCGAATCACCAGTTACTTGAACTAGTCCGGATCGTTCCAGCGGTGGCGAAAACTGTCAATTTGGCTCTCTTCAAAAAAGTGTCTTGTAAAACGGGCATTCAAAAGCCGGTCTACCAACTCTTGATTGTCTCTAACGGATCGTTGCAACTTCCCGTACACTTCCGGCGCACCTTGTGCCCCGCTTTCGTTGACTCTTGGGACTTCATCAATTTTTTCGTCTAAAAATTCGCTCAACGCGTTAGCCTTGATTTCATCCTCGAGATGCGCTGACAAGATAACAGCCTTGATATTTCCCCGTTCATAGATCTGCCATCCACGAGATTTGTCAAATAGTTTGCTGTAAATATTCAATCCAGTGGTTTTATTCCATTCATCGTCAAACCAATGTATCATTCCATCATGAGAAAACCTGTTGTGAAAATGATCCAATAGTTCCTCAAAGTCCAATTTGGCGGGGTCCGGCTTTTGCTCACAAGCCAGCCATCGCTGCAGACCGAAGAAAAACCACGAGACACAGACTGCAACCGGATCGCGCACCAAGGATACCAACCTTAAGGGCCGCCCCGATTCGACTATTTCCCTTCGAATTGCCCACTGCACCGGTTGGCCATCTGGCGTGATGCCGCGTTCATTGGGTGGAATCCCTCGAAAGTCACCTTTCAAAAAGTGCCGCTCCTGTAACACATGGGCGTGAAACGGCTGAACGCTCGGCAATCCTGCAATCGCCGCCTCAATCGCGCGCGAGGCGGTCTTTGGATGGCTGTAAACCACCACGGGATTCTCCGCCTCACGAATACGCCGCCTCTCGCGGCGAATATGCCGCCAAAGCGTAAATGGCCGCTCAACCCTGGGACTCCACATGACAAAAAAAGCGGCGCCAAACAAAGCGCCGCTCGATAATCCAACTAATTTCAGCCATTGAGAGCCTCGTAAACGTTGCCCACCATGCTCTCATTGGGTGTCAGAGTCTTTTCGCCTGGAGTCCATTTGGCGGGGCAAGCCTCGGCTGGATTCGCGGCACAGTGAACATTGGCCTCCATGATTCGCGCGAGTTCCTCCATGTTCCGGCCCACATTGTAAAAATTCACGGTGGCACTCACCAATTTGCCCTCGGGGCTGATGACAAATGTACCACGAAGAGACAATCCCGTGGCATCGTCGTACACGCCGAACATGCTCGAGACCACCCCCGTGGTATCAGCTGCGAGTGTGTACTTCACATCCTCCATCAGTTTCTCCTCGCGACACCAAGCCAAGTGACTGAATTTTGTATCCGTGGAGACTCCAATCACCTTTGCACCCAAACTTGTTAGCTTGGCATCCTGAGCGGCCAAGTCAGCCAATTCAGTGGGGCAAACAAACGTGAAATCAGCGGGATAAAAAACGAGAATCGTCCACTTGCCCTCCTTTTTCAGGTCGGCAAGATTCACCTCCCCGAACGAGCCATCGCTTGGCTCAAACGTCTCCATCTTGAAATCCGGCACCTGCTGACCAACACCAACAGGCATCATTTCATCAAACACCTCAGATCCAATATCATCAGACATGCAATTCCTTTATTTTAGTTTAAAATTCAACCCAGCCTCTTCGTGAATCCGGGGCGGACAACCAAAGCGGATTCACCACCATGAAGTCAAAGCAAAAGGCGGCATTTCTGTGATTACTGCGCGGTCCAACCGCCGTCGACGCTGAGCATGGTGCCGGTGGTGTAGCTGGCGGCGTCACTGGCGAGGTAGATGGCGGCGCCTTGGATTTCCTTGAGGTCACCCCAGCGTTTCAGGGCGGTGGCGCCGACAATGAATTTTTTGCCTTCCTCGGTTTCCGCGATGGGTTCGTTCATCGGGGTGAGGAACGGGCCGGGGCAAATGCCATTGACGGTGATGCCGTCCTCGGCCAGCTCCATGGCGAGCGAGCGGGTGAGCATCACCGCGCCGCCTTTGCTGCTGCAATAGGGGGTGCGATTGGCGATCGCCACGAGGCCCAGCGCGCTGGCGAGGTTGATGATGCGGCCGTACTGCTTTTCCTTCATGTGCGGCAGCACGGCGCGGCAGGCGAGCCAGGTGCCGTCCACATTGATGCGCTGCACCTCGGCGAATTCCTCGTAGCTCACTTCATCGATCGACCCGCGGATGTTGATGCCGGCGCTGTTGATCAGGATATCGATGCGGCCAAATTCCTCGAGACACTTGGTGGCCATGGCCTCCATATCGGCCGGCCGGGAAACGTCGGCGGCAAACCCGATGGCTTTACAGTCGTAATCAGCGGCAATTTGCGCGGCCGTCGCCTGCGCCTCTTCGGCGTTTCGGCTGACGAGCATGAGGTTGGCGCCGGCACTGGCCAGCCCGGCGCCCATGGCCTCGCCGAGGCCCTTGGAGCCGCCGGTAATGATGGCCACGCGGTCGGTGAGATCGAATAGTTTGATTCCGGGAAGCATATTATTTTTTCAAGTTAAACCGATGGATGCGGCCGAACACAGTGTACTCGGCCACGAAAAGATCGCCGACGTTATTGAAGGCCACACCGTGCGGGGCGGAGAAAAAGCCGGGGCGCCATTTGGCCGGGGGCAGCCGGTTGGTGGCGGTTTCGCCGGGAGCGGTGTTGTGCCCGAGGCGGGCGACGACTTTGCCGGCTTTGTCGTATAAGGTGGCACGGCCCTTGATTTCGCCGGCCACGGCGAGGTCACCATGCACGGCCACTGCAGCGGGGCGCAGGACGTCCTTGGCGTACACGCCGTGGAATTTGCCATCGAGCCCGATGTGGATGAGGCGCAGCTTCTCGCGGTCGGCCCCGAGGATGCGCGGGGGATCATAGCGGGTATCGATGCAGATTTTGTGCAGCGTTTGGGAGCCGAGCAATTCGCGGCCGCCGATGCTCTTGATATATTTGCCGGCCTTGTCGAAGTGATGGATGTAATCGGTGGAGTAGCCGTCAACCACGAAGAGATCGCCGTTAGGAGCGACATCCATACCGGTCAGGCGCATGCGGCCGTTGCGCTTAAACTTGGCTGGCACGGTGGCGGGCTTGATGTCCAACACCACCTTGCCGTCGAGCGTGAGCTTCAGGATGTTTTGGCCGCCAAGACGCGGGCCGTAGAGGTGCTCGCCGCTTTCGGTCTTGCGGATCACGAATCCATGAAAATCGTTCGGCGCATTGGGGACGTTGCGAAGGTAATCGCCCTTGTTGTCGTACACCTGCACCCCGGCCTTGGGGCCGCCCTGCACACTGACGTACACTTCGTTCTTGGAACTCACGGCAATGTCGCCGTGCATGCTGCCGATTTGTTTTTCGCCGGTGGGCATGGAGGCCCAGAATTTTTCCAGCATATATTCCGCGCCAAACGCCGGCCAGGCCAGAAGCGCCGTGAAGAGGGGGAGGAGTTTTTTCATTTTAAACTTTCGGATACACCCATGGCTTGCGGTAGTCGCGCCGGAGTAGTTGATTCGCTTCGCGGTCGTTGAGGATTTGTTCCTTGCCGCCATCCCATTCGAGACTGCGACCGAGCCGATAGGAAATCATGCCGAGCATCGGCAACACGGAGGAACGGTGCGCCGGTTCAATGTCGGCCGCCGGCGTGTGGTTATTATCGGCGATGGCCTTCATGAAATCCGCCCAGAGCGGCGGCAGATTGTGCCCGTCCTTTTCGTTGTCAAAACGCGGATCGCCGTGGGCTTTCTGGCCGTTTTTCTTGGCTGGATAAAAGGTCCAGCCATCGCGCCAACCGATGTGCAGGATACCCTCGGTGCCGTAAAAATATGCGCCGTAGCGGTGATGCTCACTGTTGTTCATCGCAAAGCGGCGATGCTCCCACGTGACGGTGAATTCCTCGTAATCATAAATCGCCACCTGCGAATCGGGCGTGTCGCTGGTCATGGCTTCGGCGTTGTTCACCGCCGCACCGCGCACCGGTCGGCCGCCGCTGGAGAAAACGCGCTTGGGATATTTCTCCTCACTCCACCACGTGATCTGGTCCAGCCAATGCACGCCCCAGTCGCCGAGCGTGCCATTGGCATAGTCGAGAAAATGACGCCAACCGCCCGGATGCAGCCGGCGGTTGAAGGGCCGCTTGGGCGCCGGACCGCACCAGAGATCCCAGTCCATACCCACGGGCACAGGACTGTTCGGCGTGGGCTCCTCCTTGCCGCCGCCGCCGGTCACGAACAATCGTACTTGACCGACCTTGCCCACTTTGCCGCTGCGCAGAAATTTCAT
>DJHS01000086.1:0-5170 GCA_002433235.1 Verrucomicrobia bacterium UBA6614 | reverse complement strand
TTAGCCGCGCGTGCCGCGTTGAGGATCGCCCGGCTTTCCAACACGGTGTGTGCGGTGGGTTTCTCGAGAAACACATGGGCGCCCGCTTCAATCGCCGCTATCGCCGGCAGCGCGTGCCAATGATCCGGTGTGGCGATGATCACGATCTCCGGCTTCTCCTTGCCGAGCATTTCGCGAAAGTCATTGTACTTGCGCGGCTGATCGCCGTTGAGGTCAGTGACCTCCTCCGCGCTCACTTCGCGCGTCTGTTCGTTCACGTCGCAAATGCCCACCACCTTGCATTGGCCGTGCGCGATGGCGTCGCGCAAGATGTTCATGCCCCACCAGCCCGCGCCGATGATCGCGGTGCGATATTTTTTGCCGGGCGCTGCCAGCAACGGCATAGCGGCAAACGAAGCCGCCGTGGCGGCGGCAGAAGTTTTCAGGAAACGACGGCGTGAAGTTTGCATGTCAAATATTCTTAAACCACTCTTCATTAATGGAAACATTTTCGACCATTTCTACAGACGTACCTAAACCGAGCTCTTTTAGTTTTTGAGCAAGCTCGTATCCATCCATCAAATCGATTGCTAGCGCCCCATCTCGTTGGGCTTCTGCGCGCGCGCTTCGTGTAAAACTTCCTGTGCTAATCAAAAGGTCCTTGTCTGCACGACCTTGGACCGCACCCCTAAAATCACGTACAACTGAACTTGAGACGCTTTCCTTATACCTTTTGCACTGGAAGACGACCCGAAATGTGATAATCGATCCAATTTTTAAAATGCCACTACCATCAATTCCTCCATCCCCAGTTTTTCCTGTGACTTCTACATTATTGAATCCGAGTTCTCTCAACAACCGTTGACTTAGTCTTTCAAAGGCTTCGGGATCAATTTTCTTAACCACAGTCAATAGCTTGTCTTGCCATTCGGCGTCATCCTCGTCTTCAATGGTTTTATCGCCTTCTAAGGCTCGCCCATTTTTACGGCTTTTACTGTCTAGAGCTGTTATCGTTCGCACGACTTCTTTCTGATCAACCTTCTCGATTTTCCGCCCCTTTTCTGTTAAAGCCCATACTCCCCTCGAAGAGTTTTCGAGCAATCCATATCTTTTCAAGTAGTTCCGAGCCCATCTCAATCGGTAGTGAAGTTTGGTGGTTGTATCGCGATGAATATCGCTTACTTCTTCATTTGAAAGGTTGAGGATTTGAATGACATTCTCCTCGATTTCTGCGTTTGTAGCAGATCCACCCAGCTCTCTGAATGCCTCCAAACAAGGATTGAACAAATCGTCAAAAGTGTGCTCAAAAGTGCTCATTTAAGGAACGCGCCGAGTATTGCCTGCGCCATGATGTGAGACAAACCAAAATCAACGGCGATAGTTTCCTTCTGAATTCACCAATCAACATTCAGCAATATTCAATTCTTCTTCAATCTGATTGATGGGTTATGAATATCGAATGGTGATTGTTGAAGTGAAGATCAGTCGCGCCGCAAATCCAAGCAAACCAAATGGCCTCTGGAATTGCGGCAATAGAGCCGGCCATTGGCCAGCACCGGCGCGGTCCAGCAATCCTTGTCCAACACCCGCGCGCGGCCGGTGGGCGCAAAACCCTTGGGTGTGGCTGGTGCCGTTATCAACGCGCCGGAACCGGTAAGCACGAGCAACCGTCCGTCCGCCGCGGTCAATGCGCCAAATCCCGTCGCCTGTTCCCAAGCCGCCTCGCCGGTCTTCCAGCTCACACAACGCAGCTTGCCCGGCCCGCCGCTGTCCCCATCAAAGCCGTACAAATAATCGCCGAGCTTCACTGCGGCATTCATTTGCGTGGAGAGATTTTTATTTTTCCAAACCTCCGTCAACTCATCGCCGATTTTATACAGGCCACAGCCCTTGCGATAACCACTACCGACAAACACCTGATCGCCGTCCACAATCGCGTCGGCCGCGTTAACGCCGTAGCGGGTGAACCACCGCAGGCTCCAGGCCTCTCTGCCATCGGACACGCGTACGGCGGAATAGGCGCGCCCGCTACTCACCACCACGTGCGGCTGGCCGCCCAGCTGCATCGGCAACGGCGTGGCATAACCCGCCTCGCCATCGGCGGATTTCCAAAGTGTCTTGCCGGTTTTCAAATCCAACGCTACCCCAGCCGCGCCGGCATTGAGCAGCAGCCGATCACCCGACACGAGTGGCGAGCCATTGAATCCCCAAGTGGGAACGCGCACTTTTTCCTCCTTGGCCAGATGGCGTGTCCAAACCACATCCACTTGGCCACCCTTTGCGGCCAGACAAAGTACCTCGCCCCATTTGCCGGCCACATAAATGCGGCCTTCATGCACCGTGGGCGTGCTGCCGGGGCCGCCAATATAAAACTTGGCGCCGAGATCGGACGCCCATTCGTGTTTCCACAATGCACGGCCCGTGCCGGCATCGATGCAATGCAACACATCTTTGCCCTTGGCATGGCCAAGCGTGTAGACGTACCCATTAGCCACGGCCACGGACGAAAACCCGATGCCGACCTGCGCCTCCCACAATCGTTTCGGGCCTTCTTCAGGCCAGTCTGTCAGCCAGTTTTTCTCGCGGGAAATACCGTCGTGATGCGGTCCGCGGAATTGCGGCCAGTCTTCAGCAGCCAACCACAATGGCGCCAGCAGGAGGAGAATGAGTTTGCGAATCATGTTAAATCTTCAAATGCCCGTGCGAGTAGACGCCGAACTTGGTGTTGTTGGCCGTCGCGGCCCTGTGCCCGCCAGAAATGTCCGCCGATTCATCACGCCGCCATCCTCCCTGCCAGCCCTCCACTTGGCAAGTGCGAGCGTGCAAGCTACAACCGTGGCGTGTTTAAACTGCATCCCCAATTACTGGCCGACTGCCACGTGCTCGGCCGGCTGCCAAGTGGCCACCTGCTGTTGCATCGCAACGCGTCGGTGACCTGGTTTATTCTCGTGCCGGAAACCGATGCCGTGGACCTGCTCGATCTGCCCCAAGATCAATTGACCCAAATCATGGCCGATTGCCGCGCCATTTCGTCATACCTAAAGTCCAAACGCAAATATCCAAAAGTCAACTTCGGCGCCCTCGGCAATCTCGTGCCGCAGTTGCACCTGCACATCATTGGCCGCACGCCGGATGACGCCTGCTGGCCCCAGCCGGTTTGGGGCAACCTGCCCGAAGGCCCGGCGTACAAGGCTGCTGTACTGGAATCCATCCGCACCCACTTCATCGAACATTGCAGCCTGCAACCGGCTGGATAACACTCCGCGCATGGATCTCCAACTCAACGGTCAAGGCGTGGTGGTGCTCGGCGGGGGCAGCGGCATTGGGCGTGCCATTGCGGCGGCGTTTGCCGCGGAGGGCGCACGCGTGGGGGTGTTCGATCGCAGCCTGCGCTGCAGCAAATGGCCGGCGGATTTGCAGGTGGAATATGTGGTGGGCGACATTGCCGATTACAAGAGTGTGCAATCGGCGGCGACGGAGTTTGAAGAAAAGCTCGGCGGTGTGCGGCATGTGGTGTGCGCGGCCGGCATTGGATCGGGCAAGTTTGGGTTTCCCTTTTGGAACCTCGAACCGGCCGACTGGCCGCGCGTGTTGGAGGTCAATATCATGGGCATGGTCCACACCGCCCACGCCTTTGCGCCCGGGCTGCGCGAGACCGGCGAGGGGACGTTGCTGTTTCTCACATCGGTGGCGGCTCAAATCGGTTCGCCCACCGATCCGCCCTACAGCGCGGCCAAGGCGGCCGTGATCAATTTCATGCAGGTGATGGCCAAGGACCTGGCGCCGTTTAATGTGCGCGCCAATTGCCTTTCGCCCGGCATGGTCAAAACACCGCTCAACGAATCCGTGTGGGCCGCCGGCCAGAATCAATTGCCCGAGGGCGAACGTCAAAGCTACGAAGACTGGGCCGCGGCCAAGATTAAAACCATTGCACCGCTCAGCCGCTGGCAGCAACCCGCCGAATTCGGTGCCATGGCTGCCTACCTCGCCTCGCCGCACGCCCACAATATCACCGGCCAAACGATCAACATCGACGGCGGGCAGGTGATGCATTCCTAGCCAAAATCCTTGCCAAAGCCACGTGCCGCGGGGAGAGTCGCCGCCGATTTACTTTTATTATGAGCGAGAAAAAATGTCGTTGGGGATTTCTGAGCGCCGCTTGGATTGGGATAAAGAATTGGCAGTCGGTGGCGTTATCCGGCAATGGTGAGATTGTTGCCGTCGCCAGTCGCGATGCGTCCAAGGCGGAGGCGTGGATTGATGAGTGTTCGGCGCATGTGCCGTTCCCAAGCAAGCCCGAGGCGGTGGAGGGGTATGATGCCTTGCTCGCGCGCGATGACATTGATGCGGTGTACATTCCGTTGCCCACCGGTGTGCGCGCGGAATGGGTGATCAAAGCCGCGCAGGCCGGCAAGCACGTGATGTGCGAGAAGCCCTGCGGCATCGACGTAGCCGAAACCGAGGCGCAACTCGCCGCCTGCAACGAGGCGGGTGTGCAGTTCATGGACGGCGTGATGTTCATGCACAGTACGCGGCTCGATGCCCTGCGCAAGACATTGACTGACGGCAGCATCGGCGAGATTCGGCGCATTCATTCGGCATTCAGTTTCAACGGCGGCGATGATTTTGTTTCCGGCAACATCCGCATGCACAGCGATCTGGAACCGCTCGGCTGCCTCGGTGATCTCGGTTGGTATAACATTCGCTTCAACCTGTGGGCGATGGACTACGCCATGCCGCAGGCCGTGAGTGGGCGCATGATTCGTGGCGCCGCCCGCGGCGACAGCCCGGATCAGGTGCCCGTGGAATTTTCCGGCGAATTCTTTTACGAGAATGGTGCCACCGCCAGCTACTACTGCTCCTTCATCACCGCCAACCAGCAATGGGCCCACGTATGCGGCACGGAAGGCACGGTGCGCCTCGATGATTTCGTCGTGCCGTTCTTTGGCTCCGAAGTGAAGTACACGGTGAGCAACACCGAGAGCAACCAGCTCGTGTGCGATTTCAACATGGAACAACGCGAGCGCATCGTGTCCGTGAAGGAACACGCCAACGCACATCCTACCGCGCAGGAGACCAACCTCTTCCGCACTTTCGGCGACCTCGTCCTCAGTGGCACGCCCGATCCCAAGTGGGGCGAGATCACCCTGCAAACCCAGCAAGTCATGATGGCCTGTCTGGAGTCCGCCAA
>DJHS01000133.1:38963-117617 GCA_002433235.1 Verrucomicrobia bacterium UBA6614 | reverse complement strand
AAGCGTCGCCGAATTGATGGCGGTGTGTGGCGATATCATCCGGTGCGGCACGAGTGGGAAATTTTTGCCGACGGCACGACGAATCCGTGGGGCATTGACTGGAACGATTACGGCCAGGCCTTCGTGTGCAATTGCGTGAACCCGCATCTCTTTCACGTGATCCAAGGCGCGTATTACGACCCCAGCCGCAATCGGCCCACGGGGCGGTTTGCCTACGAGCGCATCAAGACCATCGCCGATCATTTGCATTTTACAAACACCAAAACCATCCGCGCCGGCATCGGCACGCCGGAGGAGGACAAAGCCGGCGGCGGGCACGCGCACTGCGGCACGATGGTTTACCTCGGTGACAATTGGCCGGCCAAATATCGCGGGGCCGTTTTCATGAACAACATCCACGGCCGCCGCGTGAACATGGACGTGCTCAAGCGCAAAGGCAGCGGCTACACTGCCACGCACGCGCCGGACGTGATGCGCGCGGCCGATCCGTGGTTCGTTGGCGTCAGCCTCGCCTACGGACCGGATGGTGGCGTGTTTGTTAGCGACTTTTCGGACACCGGCGAATGCCATCACACCCGCAATACGCGCAAACACACCGGCCGTATTTACAAGATCACCTACGGTAAGCCCAAGCCGTGGAACGGCGACATCAACAAGCTGGACAATGTCGAATTGGCGAAGCTGCAATTGCACGACAACGACTGGTTCGTGCGCCACGCGCGGCGGGTGCTGCACGAGCGGCTGGACTACGCACACAAAATCTGGAACCCATTCTCGCCTGACCCGGAAGAGAACCATGCCGCTTGGCGCCGGCATCGATCAAACCGCTTTCACGAGGTCGATCCGCTGCTCAAGAAACAACTCGCCGAAAACAAGAGTGTACCCAAGCGCCTGCGCGCCTTGTGGGCGCTATACGTCACCGAAGGCATTGAAGCGGAGGGCTTGATGAAGCTGTTTAAGGACCGCGACGAACACGTGCGCGCGTGGGCCATCCAGCTGCTTATGAACGACATCCGCCTCACCGAGCACGGTGTAAAGTTGCTCACCAAGCTGGCCAAGAACGACAAATCGCCCCTCGTGCGCCTTTACCTCGCCTGCGCCGCGCAACGCGTGCCGGTGAAGCTGCGTGCGCCCTTGCTCAAGGCATTGCTCGCGCACGGCGAGGATGTGGATGACCCCAATCTCCCGCTCATGTACTGGTACGCCACCGAACCCGTCGTGGCCGCGGATCCCAAAACCGGCGTGCAACTCCTCGCCGCCTGCAAAATCCCGAAAGTCCGCCAATTCATCACCCGCCGCATGGCGACGAAGGACTGAGCAGGCTTGCGGAAACGTTTTTTTTAATTATGCTGAGTCCATGAGCGGCAAGGAACAAGTTTTGGAGGCGGTGGCGAAAATGCCGGATGAGTCGACCTACCAAGAAGTGGTGGAGCGACTGCACTTGATGGGGGCATTGCGTGAGGCGGAAGAGCAATCCGCGCGGGGTGAGGTGGTTCCCCACGAGCAGGTGAAACAGGAATGGCGCCAGTGGATTTCCAAATAAAATGGACTCTGGCGGCTCGGGAAGATTTTCAGGACATCCTTTTGTTTATCGCGGCTGACAATCCTGAAGCGGCATTGAATGTGGGCGACCAAATCGAACATCGCATTGATCAATTGCAAAAATATCCCGAATCAGGCCCCGTACTCCCCGAGGAACCAGAAGGCGAATACCGTCAGATTGTGGCTGGAAATTATCGGGTGATTTACCGAATTCACCATGAAGAAAACGCTGTGGAAATAAAGCGCCTGTGGCACGGGGCGCGTGGAGAACCCGAAATTTAACATGAAGTGGCTGTTATTAATTGCATTGGGCGTGGCGCTGCTTCAGCCAACTCAAACCCGCGCGCAGGATGCCGAGGCGTTGGGGGCGTTGGTGGGGGTATTGAAGGACGTGGATGATCCGGCGTTTCAATTGGATATTCTTAAGGGCATAGCCGACGCACTCAAAGGCCAGCGCAACGTGAAGCCACCCAAAGGCTGGGCTGAGGTGGCGCCCAAGCTGGCCAAGAGCCCGAAGGCTGAGATACGGCAACTGGCTCAGCAGCTTTCGTTGACCTTCGGCAGCAAGGATGCGTTGGCGGCGTTGCGCAAGGTGTTGCAGGATACCAAGGCCAAACCGGCCGATCGCCGCAAGGCGCTGGCGTCGTTGGTGGATGCGCGCGACCAGCAACTGCCCGGCGTATTGCAAGCATTGCTCAATGAACCGGCCATGCGAAGGGATGCCCTGCGCGGGCTGGGCACGGTGGAGGATGCCAAGACGGCGCCGGCGATCCTGAAGATTTACGCGAAGCTGGACACCGCCGGCCGGCGCGATGCGCTCACCACGCTGGCCTCGCGCGTGAGCTACGCCAAGGCGTTGATGGCGGCGGTGAACGCTGGACAAGTGAAGGCCAACACGTTGCCGGCCGATACCGTGCGGCAGTTGCGGGCATTGGGGCAGAAGGACATCAACGCGCAGCTCGACAAGGTGTGGGGCGTGAGTCGGTCCACGCCCGAGGCAAAGCTGGCGGAGATTGCGAAATACAAGAAACTGCTCTCTACGCGGATCAGTGTGCCGGATAATCTTTCGAAAGGTCGCGCGCTTTACCAACGCACCTGCGCCCAATGTCACAAACTTTACGGCGAAGGCGGCGAGATCGGCCCGGACATCACCGGTTCCAATCGCAACAACCTCGATTACCTGCTGCAAAACATCATCGATCCGAATGCGGACATTCCGAATGATTACCGAACGACCATCGTGCGCCTGAAAGACAAGCGCGTGCTCGTGGGCGTGATTCGCCAGAGCGAAGGGCAGTCCGTGACGCTGGCAACGGTGACCGGCTCGGTAACGGTTGCCAAAACGGATGTGGAAGCCATCGAGCCGCAGAATTTTTCCATGATGCCCGAAGGCCTCGTGCTGGCGTTTAAGGAACGCGAACTGCGCGACCTTGTCGCCTACCTCCGAGGCACGCGCCAAGTGCCGTTGCCGAAGAAGGATTAGCTAGAGTTTCGGCTGGAGAAACCCCTCCAACTTCACGGTGTCGGCGGCGAAGCGGCGGATGCCTTCGGCGAGTTTTTCAGTGGCGCAGGCGTCCTCGTTGAGTTCCCAGCGGAAGGTGGATTCGTTGAGGTTCACTTTTTCATCCGTGCTGGCGTCGGCGGATTCGTCCGAAAGCTTGCGCGGCAAATCACCCGGCGTCTCCTGCAGTTCATTGAGCAAACCGGGGCTGATGGTGAGCAGGTCGCATCCGGCCAGCTCGGTGATTTCACCGGCATTGCGGAAGCTGGCGCCCATCACCTCGGTGGCGTAGTCGAATTTTTTGTAGTAATTATAAATGCGCGTGACGGATTGCACGCCGGGATCGTCGGCGGGCGCGTATTCCTGGCCGGTCTTGGCCTTGTGCCAGTCCATGATGCGGCCGACGAAGGGGCTGATAAGCTGCACCCGCGCCTCGGCGCACGCCACGGCTTGGGCGAAGGCGAAGAGGAGCGTGAGGTTGCAGTGGATGCCTTCCTTTTCCAATTCCTCGGCGGCGCGGATGCCCGCCCACGTGGCGGCAATCTTGATGAGGATGCGCTCACGATCGACGCCGTTCTTTTCGTAGCGCGCGATGAGGCTCCGCGCCTTCTCGAGCGTGGCGGCAGTGTCGAAGCTCAACCGCGCATCCACTTCCGTGCTCACGCGTCCGGGGACGATCTTCAGAATCTCCAACCCGAAAAACACCGCCAGCTTGTCCAGCGCCTCGTCCATGTTTGCCGCTTCGCTGGTGACCTTGTTAACCAGCTCGCTGTACTCATCCATTTGCGCGGCCTTCAAAATAAGGCTCGGGTTGGTGGTGGCGTCCTGCGGGGTGTATTCGCGGATGGATTCAAAATCGCCGGTATCGGCAACGATGGTGGTATAATTGCGCAACGAGTCGAGATGACTGCTCATGTGCATATCAAATCACAAGTATGCTGTCATGGCAAGGTGGAGTCGACGGATCGATGGGGTTTGGGTAGAATTTGGCATGCGTTTAACGGCGACAGTCCTGTTTCTGGCGGCGATGGTTGTGGTTGGACGGCCGATGGTGCTTTTTACGGAGAATTTTTCCGATGTGCCGGTCGGGAAAATGCCCGGGGGGATTTTGGTTTTGGGAGGCAGTTTTAAGGTTGGCATGGAGGGGCGGGAAAGATTTTTGGAATTGGGAGCGCAGCCAGTCGCCATGCATGCGGTGATGTTTGGGCCAGCCAAGCAGGATAAGGTGATGGTTGAGGCACGAATACTGGGCCGGCGCAAGGGGCGTCGGGCTTTTCCGGCTTTTGGTGTGGGATTGAACGGGGTGAGCGGATATCGGTTGATGGTTAGCCCGGCAAAGAGAAAGCTGGAGTTGTTCAAGGCGGATGCATTGGTGAGGGAAGTTCCGTTTGTATGGAAGCCGGATCAATGGGCACGGGTTCAGTTAAAATCCTGGAGAAATGGAAATACGTTGATTTTGGAGGGGCGCGTCTGGGCGGAGGAGGGCAAGGGGCCGGTTCGACCATTGCTGTTATGGAAGGATGACAGCCCTCCGTTGCCGGGTAGGGCGACTGCCTGGGGGGCGCCTTACGCGGGTACGCCGATTCGGTTCGATGATCTGCGGGTGGTTCGGCTGGGGCCGAATTAAAGCCCGCCGTTGGGCCCGGAGATTTTGTGCCCATCCATTTCGTAGATGCCCACGAGGTAGCCGTTTTCCAGAACTTCACCGACTTTTAGGACACCAAAGAAGGTGACTTTGACATCCATCATTGGCTTCACGCCTTTGCCCTTGGGCATGCGGACGCTGATCCATTCATTGATTTTGGGGACGGCTCCGAAACAGCAGGCCGACTGGTCGCGCATTACCAGAAACTCGGTGATCTTTCCGTTCTCAACCCGCAACGGCAGCATGAATCCGGTGATGGCAATTTTCTTGTTGTTTAGCTCCGTGACCGTTTTCGGGATTTGATTTTTCTCCAGGATGGCCTTGGCCTTGGGGTCCGAAATGGGGTCGTCGGGCACCTCGTACTTGAAGTTGGAAAGACTGGTGAAGGCAACTACATCGTAGCCGTCGATCTTGGCGGGGCCGCCGGGCTTGGGCGAGGGCGGCGCGGCACAGGCGGGGGGAAGCAGGAGAGTGGCGAGCAACAGGTGTGTGAGCGGGTTTGCCTTCATGATATTTTAAAGTGAGGCGTCAATTTTTTCGCAGTCCATGGCGTAGATGCTGACGACATAATCGTTTTCGAGAACGGGGCCAACCTTGAATTTGCCGAAAAAGTAAATGGCGATATCGGGTGGTGGCTTGACACCTTCGTTGGTCATCTTGACCGTGACCCATTCGTTGATGCGCGGGGGCTGGCCAAAGCAGCAAACGCCGGTGTTGGTCCGGTAGATAAGAAATTCGGTGACAAGGCCGTTCTTGACGCGGAGCGGGAACATATAGCCTCGGATGGCCACGTCTAGATTGTCGTATGACGAGACCTCTTCGGGTATTTCGTTGGAGTCCAGTAGGGCCTTGGCATCGGGCTCGGTGATGGGATCATCCGGTACCTTGAACTTGAAGGCCGAGAGTTTGCCAAAACTTACGACCTTGTAGCCATCGATCTCCTCCGGCAAATCCTCCTCCTCGTGCTGTTGTGGAAATAATTCCGCGAGATCAGCGGGGTCAATAGCATCGGTGATTTGCTTGACGGTCAGGTTGAAAACGATGCCGCCGGCGGAGCGCACGACTTCATCCGCGACCGAGATGGAATTGTCCTTGAACGTCAGCGGTATCTCCAAGCCGCCTTGGTCAATCATCACGAGTGTCTTGTCACTGACCGTGAAGTTGCCGGTTGTGCCAATGATGCTGACCCACGACCCATTCTCATAGAAGTTGTAGCCGATCGCTGGGCGGCCAGCATCCTCGTCTTGAAAGAATATCTGGTGACCGGGCAAATTGTTGAGGTCGACTTGGTTGTATTGCTTGGCTTCCTCGGTGACGGGCCGGCGGGTTTTTAAATCCGTGATGGGCGTTCCCTGAATGGTGGAGGTATTGGCGTCCCCGGTGGATGAATGGCTCGACGATGTTTGGTTTCCGCAGGCGGCCATGAGTAAGCCAAGAGCCAACGCCTGAATCTGTCTGTCTCCGACTTTCATCCTCCGTCAGTCTATTTTGACTGGGAAAATTTGAAAGACTTATTGTCTGAAGATCCCCCGGGATAGTCGAGATGGACAATTCTGGCCTCGAACTCTTCCGTGTCCTTGAGCCAATCGGCTGAGCAGGAATATTCCGAGGAATGGGTGGCATTGTTGCCGATTGTTTCATCCACGACGGGCATGAAGGTGAGGGACTTCTCCTCTCCGTTCACCGTGGCAACAACTTCCACCTTGTCCATGGGCAGCTTGATGTAGGCGTGTGTGGGGTGAAACTCATGGGCTAAGATGGTCAGCCGGCTGGGGTTCTCTTTGTCCCGGACAAACTCAAGGGAGCAGGCCTCATCTCCGAACACAACCAATACCCCGCCGTTCGGTGGTTCATGATGATGGCCGCCAGAGCCGTGGTTATGGCCGTGGCTGCCGTGATTGTGTCCATCGTGACTGTGCTCGTGTCCGCATCCAAGGGTCAAGCCGAGGGCGGCGGCCAAGGTGATGAGTGTTTGTTTCATTTGGTCTAGGATTGTGGGATGAGGTTTTCCGCCACGTCCGTGCGGTATGCCTTCAAGGCAGGCAATATACCCGCCAGCGCGCCAAGTGCAATGATGGACAGAGGCGCGGCAGCAAGAACAGGGTGGGGCTGTAGGGGATTGATAACCACGCCGGCCATTTCGGCGATGTAATGCGCCGCGGTGGTCATGAATCCTGCGTAAAACAAGAAGCCGATCAGTACTCCAATGGCCGCGATGGCCGTGCTCTCCAGAATAATGGCCCCGAACACTGTGCCGCGGCGCGCACCGAGTGCTCGCAGGATGGCAATTTCCCGGCGGCGTTCGTTCATGGTGTTGTGCAGGCTGGCAAGAATACCGCCGGCGGCCACCAGCGCTACCAAGCCGGCCATGACGCTTAACACGATCCGCAGCCACTCAAACCTTTGAAAGAACGAGGTGACCTCCGGGGCAATCATGGCCACAGTCTTGGTTTGTGTGCTTTTGTTAACCTGATCGGAGAACTGCGCGCCCAAGGTCAGCGAGGTGAATTCCAAAAGGATCGCGCTGACGTCCGTGTTCTTTGCGCTGTCATGGCCGGGCATGTTCTGCAGGCCTTTTAACGGAATCCAGATGACTTGGTCGGCGGGAGTGTTGGAGGGTGAGAGGATGCCGACGACGACGTAATCCGTATCGTGTTTTTCGGCAGGATTGTAGTCCAAGCCATGATAGGGCTGAAACTTGTCTCCAATCCCCAAGCCCAGCCTCCGGGCGGCGTGACTGCCAATGACAGCCTCCTGGGAATTGGGGTTAAACAATCGTCCTGGGCTTGGGATTTCGTGGGCGCGACCCTCATCGTATTCAACCCGGAAAAAATCCGTGGTCGTGCCGACAATGCGAAACCCCTTGAAGTTATCGCCGACCACAATGGGAACGGCGGTCTTGATGCGCTTGTTTTCCTGGATATCCTCAAAGTCCTTCCAAGGGAGCGTGCCGGGTGCCTTGTCCATGTGAAAAACGGAAAACAAGACCAGGCTGAGCTTGGACCCGCGCGAGCCCATGACGGCATGAAATCCGCCGGTGACATTCGTGAAGGCGTGCATGGACTGATCCTTTACGGCAATGATGGACATGAGCAGGCCGGCGGCTAGGGCAATGCTCAGACTGGTGATGACCGTGGACAGCGCATGCTGCCGGAGGCTTTTGCGGACAATCAACCAGAGCGTCATGCGGCCTCCCTTTGCACGGCGCGATTCAAGTCGGCCAAATTGAGGCTGTCATCGAACTGATCAAGGACCGATTGGTCGTGGCTGACCAGAAGAAGGGCGGCTTCATTTTCCCCGCAGATTTCCCGAATGAGCTTTAGCACTTCCTGAGCGTTCCGAGGGTCAAGGTTGCCAGTGGGTTCGTCGGCTAGGACAAGTTTGGGCTGATTGGCTAGGGCACGAGCGACGGCCACGCGTTGCTGTTGCCCCACGGATAGCTGCGAAGGCCGGTAGCGAAGCCGGTCTTCCAAGCCGACACGCCGAAGGAGTTTCTCAGCAAGGTCCTTGTCGGGGCCGCGACCGAAATTCATGCCGAGCAGGACATTCTCAAGACAGGTGTAGCCCTGCAGGAGATTGAATGTCTGGAAGATAAATCCTGTGTTTTCGGCGCGGACCTGGTCGCGTTCGCTTTCGTTCAACGCGGCCATATCCCGATCATTGAGAAGTATGCTCCCGTTGTCGGGGGTCAGGATGCCAGCGATGCAATTTAAAAGAGTGGTCTTGCCCGTCCCGCTGGAACCCCGCAGGGCAACCTGTTGGCTAGGCTCCAAGGAAAGGGTGGGCACATCTAAGACTGTTTGTGATCCGCCATCAGGTGTGCGGTAGGATTTGCGGAGGTTCTTGATCTCCAACAGCGGCATGGCGGGCGTAGCTTTTGCGCCGGATGGCGGTGTGTCAATGCCACACTTGGCGAAATCCCGTGGAGATTGGGCCACGTTCTTTGCCATTGACGCGGAAACCGCCATGACCATAATGCGCGCTCCGCTTTCCAGGAGATACAGAAAAACTATGGCTATCAAAGTTGCAATCAACGGTTTCGGGCGCATTGGCCGGTTGGCTTATCGCGCGATGGTGGAACAAGGGCTCGTCGGCAGCGCCATCGATGTGGTGGCAGTGGGCGACATCGTGCCCGCGGATAATCTCGCCTACCTCGTCAAATACGACTCCACGCAGGGCACCTTCCCCGGCGAGGTGACGCATGAAGGCGAAGACACACTCATCGTCAACGGCGACAAAATGAAGGTCGTCAGCGCCCGCGAACCCAGCGGCTTGCCGTGGGGCGACCTCGGCGTGGACGTCGTCATCGAGTCCACCGGCCTCTTCACCGACGCCGAGAAAGCCAAGGGCCATCTTGAGGCCGGCGCCAAGAAGGTCATCATCAGCGCCCCGGCGAAGGGCGAGGACCTCACCGTCGTCATGGGCGTGAACGACAACCAGTACGACGCGGCCAATCATCACATCGTTTCCAACGCCAGCTGCACCACCAACTGCCTGGCGCCCGTCGTGCACGTGCTGCTCGAGAGCGGCTTCGGCATTGAGGAAGGCTTGATGACCACCATTCACGCCTACACCGCCACGCAAAAAACCGTGGACGGCCCGAGCCGCAAGGCTTGGCGCGATGGCCGTGCGGCGGCGACGAACATCATCCCCGCCAGCACCGGCGCAGCCAAGGCGGTCAGCCTAGTGTGTCCCGCCGTGGCCGGCAAGCTGACCGGCATGGCCTTCCGCGTGCCCACCCCCACCAGCAGTTGCGTGGACCTCACTGTACGCACGGAAAAGGAAACGAGCTACGCTGAGATTAGCGAGGCCATGAAGGCCGCCAGCAAAGGTCCGCTCAAGGGTGTGCTGGCCTACACCGAGGATGCCGTGGTGAGCACGGACTTCATCCACTGCCCCAGTTCAAGCATCTTCGACCAGGGCGCCGGCATGGAATTGAACAACCGCTTCTTCAAGCTCGTGAGCTGGTACGACAACGAGTGGGGCTACAGCAACCGCGTGGGCGATTTGCTGAAGCTGATGATTGATAAAGGCATATAGTCGTTCGTCGCATCATGGGTTTTCAAGGCGGTCTGCGGACCGCCTTTTTTGTGCTCCCGTTTTTCACCGGAGGTGGATAACAAATCCAGCAGGATTCATCACTTTGTGGCAGGTTGGGGTGGGAGATGAGATCATGTGGCATCGTGGGCAACAGGTTATTTGCCTGGACGACCGGTTCCCTGGAGCGATCTGGGAGTGGACTTCGCATGTCCCCCAAGTGGGCGGAGTCTACACCATCGTAGGCATGGACTACCTGCCTGAATGGGGTGGGCGGGAGCGTGTGCTGGGATTTCGCTTTGAGGAACTGCCCGCGTTGAGTTCTCGAACCTACTTTTCGGCGTGGCGCTTTGAGCCCTGTTGGATCCCTGGCTAACGCGGGGCGGAAAAAGCGGCCAGTTACCGATGGCCTGAAGCTGGGCAGGTGTGAGCTCCCCCCTGCCTGCCCGGCAACGGGCCTTGATGGCTTGCGTTTTCCCCCGACGACGGGCAAACAACGGCTGTGCTTAGACAACACCAATGCGTATTTTCGATCTCCACGCGCGGGCGGGAGTTTCACGATATCACGGACCGCGTGGCGGATGTGGTGGCTGAGGCGGATTTGGGCGCGGGAATGGTTACGTTACATTTACATCACACCAGCGCCTCGCTGGTGATTCAGGAAAATGCCGACCCCGGCGTTCGGCGTGACTTGGAGCGATTTATGGCCCGCGTTTGTCCGGATGGCGACCCGATGTTCGAGCATGATTACGAGGGTGAAGATGATATGCCCGCTCATGTGCGGACGGCATTGACGGCGGTCAACCTCAGCATTCCCATCACAAACGGGCGTCTTGCCTTGGGGACTTGGCAGGGCATTTATCTCTGGGAACATCGTTACGCGGGGCATACCCGCAAGTTGACGGCCCATGTGCTCGGCGAGTGAATCCGTCGGATATCTTGGTGATTTTCGGATAAATTGGGTGTTTTTCACCTGTTATTCCCGTTATGTGTGAATAACTTGGGCAAGGGGGGATTGTGCTGGACTGTTTTCGCCCTGAAACTAGGCTCCCAACCTGACGTTGATGAATGCTTTGGAAACAAACTCAAAACAGGAAACCGACGCCGTGGCACGCGCGGGGAGTGGTGGGGAGGCTTCCGGCAAGGTGACGCCTCCGCGCGGCTATGCCGCCGAGGACATGCAGCACCGAGTGGATTGGCTTGCGGCTCAAACGGGGTTCAATCTGGGTGACCTGAAGCTGGAGGAACCCGAGAATTACAAGGGGCTGTGCGAAAATCAGATTGGGCACGTGGGACTGCCGTTGTCCATCGCCGGCCCCCTGCGCATTGATGGCAGCTATGCGAAGGGTGACTTTTATGTGCCGCTTTGCACGCTGGAGGGGACGCTGTCACTCTCGATGACACGGGGTTTTTACCTGTCCTATTTGTCAGGCGGCATCACCAGCCGACACATCAAACAGGCCTTGTCGCGCAGCCCGGTGTTTATCTTCGAGACACTGGATGAGGCGTATGATTTCCTGCCTTGGATCGATGCGCATGTGAAGGAGATCACCGCCGCCGCCGAGAGCACCACTCGGCACGGCAAACTCCTGCGCATTGAGAAGCACCCTATACACAACCGCGTGTTGATGGAGTTCATCTATGACACCGCCGAGGCCGCCGGCCAAAACATGGTGACCATGGCCACGGATTCCGCCTGCCGCTGGATCATGGACAATTACAAGGCGCGCAGTCCCTTCCGTTATCTGGTGGAGAGCAATTTCTGCTGCGACAAAAACCCCGCGCACAAGACGATCATGGAGGGGCGCGGCCACCATGTCATTTGCAGTTTTAAAATCCCTGACCGGCTCTTGCGCAAGCTACTGCGCGTGGGAGTGGATGACATTGTCCGCTGCATCACGGACAAGCATCTGGGCTCGCAGATGGCCGGTGTGGTGGGCTTGAACCTGCACACCTCCAATGCGCTCGCCGCGCTCTATCTCGCACTGGGTCAGGATGTGGCTTGCGTGGCTGAGAACTGTGTGGGCATTGCCACCTACGAGAAGCACGGCGACAGCCTGTTTGCCACGCTTAGCATGCCATCGATCACCGTAGGCACGGTGGGCGGCGCCACGCGTCTGGCGCAGCAACGCAGCCATCTGGAGATGCTGGGCTGCACCGGGGACAAGAGCGCACGCAAACTGGCGGAGATCATTTGTGCCTCCGCGCTTGCACTGGAAATTTCACTGGCCGGGGCCATTGTCAGCAACGAGTTTGCCCTCGCGCATGCCAAGTTCGGAAGGTAAACGCGTGTCAGCGTTTCAAGAACTGCTGCGGGACGCAGGCCTCGAGGAGGAATTTGCGTACCTACGCGAGCCGCCCCGCGGCAAGGCTCGGCTATTTCATGGCGTGTTTGAACTTTTCGGCACGGCACTATTTAACCTTTGGTGTCCACTCACGGTCCACGGCCGGGAGCGCCTTCCCTCGCCGCCCTTTATGGTTTGCAGCAACCACTCCAGCCACATGGATAGCGCCGCGCTCATGTACGCCAGTGGAATGGATTTCAACCAGTTTGGAATGGTGGCTGCGCGCGATTACTTTTTTGAAAATAAGAAACGCAAGAACTCGCTGCCGCTCCTGATGAATCTCATTCCCGCGGACCGCAAATCGAGTCGACAGACCATAGCCCGGATCATGGCCGCCTGCCGCGAATTTCTGCGGCCCGGCGGGCGAGCCATCATTATTTATCCCGAAGGCACCCGTTCCACTGATGGAGAGATTGCGTCTCTCAAGAAAGGCCCGGCGATGATCGCCACGGAGTTGGACATTCCTATCGTGCCCGCCTATGTACACGGTACTTTCGATTCCCTGCCAAAGTTCGGCAAAGTGCCCAAGCCGCGCCGCATTACCGTGCATTTTGGCGAGGCCATTCATCCCGGCCGCATTGCGGAGTCGGAGGAAGCCGGGCGATTGATCTACACCGATGTCACTAATACACTGACGGAACGGATCCTGAAACTACATGGCACTCACCATGGCCACTGAAATTCGACACATGAAATGGTGGGGTTGGGGTTACGAGGATGTCACCTTTGATGATTCCAACAAGCCGGGACTGTGGCCCTATCTGGCGCGTGAGCTGGAGGTCGATGAAATTGAATGGACCAAACCCGTTTCCTTCGAGGATGTTGAGTTGCCTCGACAAAATCTCAACGAAGAATTTTTAAAGGGCATCAAGGAAGCCTTGAAAGATGACCAGATTGTAGAGGATAAGAAAGCCCGGCTCATCCATGCGGCAGGGAAAAGTTTTCGGGATCTCTGGCGGCTGCGCCACGGCAAGGTTCGGCACGCGCCTGATTTTGTGGTTTTTCCGGAAAGTGAGAAGGATGTCGTTACCCTCGTCCGGGCGGCCCATGAGCATGGTGTGGTACTGATCCCGTTCGGCGGCGGCTCAAATATAGCCGGTTGCTTGGAGCCACGTGACTCGGGTGGCCGGATGGTGGTCAGCCTCGACATGTGTCGCATGCATGAGGTGCTGGAAGTGGATCAACGTTCCCTCATTGCCCGGGTTCAGCCTGGGGTTTATGGCCAGCACCTTGAAGACCAGTTGGCTGGCCATGGCGTTACTCTTGGTCATTTTCCAGATTCCTTCTTGCACAGCACACTGGGAGGCTGGGCGGCCACTCGCTCAGCCGGCATGCAGAGCGATCGTTACGGCAAAATCGAGGACATGATCGTCAGCCTGCGCATGGTGACTCCCACGGGGACAATCGCCACTCGCACGGTACCCAAGAGCAGCAATGGCATTGATGTGCGGCACCTTTGCATCGGCAGTGAGGGCATTCTGGGGGTTATTACCGAGGTGGCGGTGCAGGTTCACCGCAAGCCGACGCACGAGGATTGGTATGGCTGGCTGTTTCCAGATTTTGAAAGCGGTGTGAAAGCCATTCACGAGTGCCAGCGTCATGACTGTATGCCCACGGTCACTCGACTGAACGACCCCAAGAAGACCGCGCTCTCCTTTGCCTTTAAGGCGCCAAAGAGCGGTTTCAAGGAGGCCATTGGAAAAGCGGTCAAGTGGTACATCGGCAACATCAAGGGCATTGACTTTAAAAGCTGCTGCCTGATGGTGGTTAAGTTTGAGGGGGATTACGACAGCTTCCACATGCGCCGTCGTGAGGTGTCCGCCATCTATCGCCGGCGTGGAGGCGTGTGTTTGGGCGCGGAACCGGGTCGATCCTTTGCCCGGGCCAAGTTTGATTTTCCGCACCTTCGTGATTACGTGATGGATCGAAACATCATGGCGGATGTCAGTGAGACAGCCACCACATGGAGCAATTTGTTGAAGCTGCACGAGAATGGAATGGCTGCTGTGAATCAGGCCATTCGTGACACTGGCGTCGCGCCTTGGTGCGGTTGCCATGTCAGCCACAGCTACCATACCGGAGCCAGCCTTTACTTTACATTTGGCTGTCGCCAGCGTCCGAGCCGGGAGATTGAGCAGTACCTTTATGTGAAAAAGGCTGCCGAGGACGCGTTCCTGGAGAACGGCGGCACCTTGTCGCATCACCACGCCGTTGGCACCGAGCATCTGCCGTGGGTGGAGGCGGACATTTCGGCCACCGGGATTCGGGCCGTGCAGGCACTCAAGGATGGCCTTGATCCGCATGGCATCATGAACCCTGGAAAGATCATCCCGCCCAAGGATCCGCTGAATGCTTGGGGGCTGGGGGAAGACGCCATTCGTCAATTGGTGGATTCCAGCCAATGAGTTTCGCCGGCCAAACCATTGCCATCACCGGCGGCTCCAGTGGCTTGGGGCTCCAGTTGGCGCGCAATTTCGCCCAGCAAGGTGCTCGCCTTGCCTTGATGGCCCGGGATGCGGATCGCTTGGACAGCGCGGCGCGCGAGTGCGGTGGGGATGTTTTCACATTCGCGGGCGATGTCACAAAGGAGGAAGATTGCCGGGCATTCATACAGCAGGTGGTTGGCGAACGGGGCGGACTGGATCATCTCATTGCGAACGCCGGCCAGAGTATGTGGGCACGCTTTGAGGAGGTGGAGGATCTTTCCCTTTACCGTCGCCTGCTGGAGGTCAATTACCTTGGCGCCGTCTATTGCACTCATGCCGCCTTGAGCGCACTCAAGCAAAGCCGCGGCCAGGTGGTGGTCATTTCGTCCATTCAAGCCAAGGTGGGTGTGCCGTTGCACACGGGATATGGGGCCAGCAAACATGCGCTGGAGGGATTCATTGATGCCCTCCGCTACGAGCTGGATGGCACCGGAGTGAATCTCCTGAAGATTTATCCGCACTGGATTCGGGGCACCGAGTTGCGACGCCATGCATTGGGCCCGGATGCGCAACCCATGGGTAAGCGCAAACGCAGCCACAGCGACAGCGGCGTTGATGTTGATGAATGTGCTGGTGCCATCATGAATGCAATGGCCCGCCGCCGCCAGACTCTCTACGTACCTTGGACACTGCGTTACGTCCAGTTCATCAAGAACCTGTTTCCTGGCTTTGTGCGCTGGTCTATTCGCCGCAAGGTAGGCGACCAGAAATGAAAGCTCCGTCCGAGCGCGCCGGCATTGGCTATTTCATGGGCTGGTGGTTTTTCCGGATCTACACCAGCCTGTATCATCGCCGGCGCGTGTTTAATGAGGAACGCGTTCCGCGCGCGGGGGGCGTTATTTTGGCCGCCAACCATCTTAGTTACATTGACCCCCCGTTGGTTGGCTGTTCCACCCGGCGGACCATCCATTATCTTGCGCGTGAGTCTGCGTTTAAAAATCCCATTGGTGGTGCCATCCTGCGCTCGTGGAACAGCATCCCCGTGGATCGCGATGGGGGCAGCGCCAAGGGATTGCGAACCATTCTCGAGCGGCTTCGGAAAGGCCGTGCAATCATGATGTTTCCCGAGGGAACCCGCAGTCCAGACGGAACCCAGCAGCCCGCCCGCGGCGGCATTGGCTTGCTGATCGCCAAGTCAAAATCCCCCGTGCTGCCTGTGCGAGTATTCGGGACATTTGAAGCCTTTGGCCGTCGGCACCTTATCCCACGGCCTTGCGGGGTGTCCGTTAAATTCGGCGAGTTAATGGAGTTTGAAGAGTTGCGCGCCGAGGCCAATGAGGCTAATCCGGATCGTCGCCGCGGGATTTATCGGCAAATTTCCGGCAATTTGATGGATGCCATTGCAGCCCTGAAAGCGGAACAAGATTAGATATGAAGACAACCATTCACACCACTTCCATCGACAGCCTGCGGGCGGATGTCCTTGTTTGGCCGGTCACGACCGCGCTGGATTTCCCCGACGACTTGGCTCGGTTCGCCGGTGCGCAACTGGATGAGTTGGCCGAGATCGGCGAAACTTCCGGGAAACCCACTGAGTTAACCATTCTCCATGCTCCTCTCGGCGAGTCCATTCGTCGTCATTACCTGCTGGGCGTGGGCGACGTGCTCAGTGCCGGGGCGGCTTTTAAGGCTGCCGGGCAGGCTGTGCGAGAGGCCGTCAAACGGGGGGCGAAGAGCCTTGCTATTCATGTGGCCGAGGATTTGGTCCGCCCCGTGATTGAGGGTGCACACTACGGGAGTTACCAGAACAATTCCCACCGGACGGAGGCTGGGAGTGGTCTCGAGGCATTGATTGTCTGCACGGGCAGCGATGGCAGCCCCGATGCTGGGGAAATCACCGGCAGGGCAGTGAACCTCACACGAGAACTGGTGAACACGCCCGCGAATGATTTGGGTCCCGTGGAACTGGCTGCGCGGGCCGAGACCGAGGGCCGGGCTTCAGGCTTGGAAGTTGAAGTGCTGGATGAGGTTGCCCTGCGGGATCTTGGCGCGGGCGCGCATCTGGCAGTGGGACAGGGTTCCGCGCGGCCGCCGCGGTTGGTGCGGCTTTCCTACACGCCCGCCAATCCGGGCGACGATCACCTGTGTCTGGTGGGCAAGGGAATTACTTTTGACACGGGCGGCCTTTCACTCAAGCCCCCCAAGAGCATGGAGACGATGAAGTACGACATGGGCGGCGCGGGCACCATGATCGGCGCCATCACGGCCATTGGACGACTGCAGCCGGCTACACGGGTCAGTTGTGTGTTGGCGTTGGCGGAAAACATGCCGGGCAGCCGCGCCACGCGGCCCGGCGACATCGTCCGTGCCATGAATGGCAAGACCGTTGAGATTTTAAACACCGATGCCGAGGGGCGGCTGGTGCTGGCCGATGCGCTGACCTATGCTGTCCGCAATGTCGGCGCGACACATCTTGTGGATGCCGCGACCCTCACGGGTGCAGTGAGCGTGGCCCTTGGCAACCTGAATGTTGCCTTGATGTCCAATGATGACGCCTTGGCGGACCGTATTCGTGACGCCGGCGCGACGATTGGCGAAGGGTTTTGGCCGCTTCCAATGGAAGAGGAATATCTGGTCCCGATGCGAGGTGAGCAGTCTGATCTGCGCAACATATCCGGCAGCCGCAATGCTGGGACAATCACAGCTGCCAAGTTTCTGGAGCAATTCGTCGAGGAAACGCCGTGGGCCCATCTTGATATTGCCGGCACGGCTTGGCATGAGAAACCGCTCCCACATGCGCCCCGGGGCGCCAGCGGCATTGCCGTCCGCACGCTGGTTCGCGTGGCTGAGACTTGGGGGAACGGTTGACGGATGCGGGTTGCCCGGCCGGTTTGCGGCCGGGCCCATCATGGGCTATGTTGTGTCATGAAGGCATGGCAGACCTTGCTGGGGCTGCTTCTTCTCGTCGGTTGTTCGAGGCATGCAGCCCAGCATAATTCCCCGAGCGAACCTGTTTCAATTCAGCCGGATGCCGCCCCGATTAAAGTGGCGGCTGATTCTCCCGCGAAACCGGCTCCGCCTCCCGTCCCCAAGGTGGAGGCCAATGATTTTTCCGAAAACCTTGAAGAGGAGGCGGCCCGCAAGGTGCGTGAAAAGCGGGAACGAGAGGAGGCCGCCCAGGCCGGGGCCAAGGAATTGGAGTTGGTCAACCTGCAGGCGCTTCATCAACAGGCTGCACTCGGGAATGTCCATGCGCAGGTGGATCTTGGGTTGATTTATTTCGAGGGCAAACGGGTGGCGAAGAGTGCGGCTCACGCGCAATACTGGTGGACGGCCGCGGCTCGGCAGGGGAATCTTGTGGCCCGACGAAACCTGGAGCTTTTAAGGGAGCCACCGCCGGAGGGTGAGGTGAGTTTTTTTGGAACTCGTGGGAAAGGGCGGCGATTTATCTTCGTGATCGACAAGTCAGGCAGTATGGCTGTGCGGCGGTTGCTGGCAGCCAAGCGGGAACTCAGCCGCACACTGGAACGGTTGCCGACGGGTTCTGAATTCCTGATTTATTTTTTCGACCACAGTGCCGAGGTGATGCCGGTCAGCGGGCTGCTTCCGGCCACGCCACAAAATGTGACATGGGCCAAGCGATGGATGCAGGCCCGCATTTCAGGAGGGGGCACGGATCCGCGCCAGGCGCTGGAATGGGCGTTTGAATTGAAACCGGACACAGTCTGGTTGTTGAGCGACGGCCGGTTCACGTCGTCGGGCGCGGTTTTGAAACAGTTGAATCGTGACAACCTCGACAAGGCTACGCGGATCAACACGCTGGCCTTTCATGACCGCTCCGGCGAGTTGACCCTTCGCGCCATTGCCCAAGCGCATGGCGGTGCCTATCGCTTCGTGGCGCCGTGAGTTTCGGGCCCTTCCAGCTCGACGGCACTGCGCTGCCACGTTACACCAACCGCATGTCCACAGCCGCGCAACCTGCCTATGACTTGACGGCGACGTATGCCGAGAATTTTGAGCGCGGCCCGCGGTTTGTATCCACGCCGGAACCTCCCAAAGTGTCTCTGAAATGGCTGCTCGGCCAGCCGGTGGGGAGCCGGTTTGGCATCGCGGCGGGGCTGTTGCTGAACAGCAAGTGGGTGCGGGCTTATGCAGAGCGCGGATTTGACATTTTGACGTACAAGACCGTTCGATCCCGCAAACGGGAATGCTACCCGCCGCCTAACTGGGTTTTCGTGGAGGCGGACGAGGGTGAAGGGCCGGTCTATGTCACGGACCAGATTTCGGGAAATCCGGCAGATGCCAGTTCCGCGGTTTGCTTCGGCATGCCCTCAATGCCGCCGGAGTTTTGGCGCGAGGATGTGGCCCATTGCAAGGAACACCTGAGCGGGCGGAAGATGTTGGTGGTTTCCGTGGTGGCCAGTCCCGAGCCGGGTTGGAGTCAGGCGCAGTTTGCTGACGATTTTTCGCAGTGCGCCGCCTGGGCGGTGGAGGCGGGCGCGGATGTCATCGAGGCAAATTTCTCGTGTCCCAATGTTTGTTCCGCGGAAGGGCAGGTATACCTGGACCCCGCCTTGAGTGGGGAGGTGGCCAGAACCATCCGCGGTGCTATCGGGGAGGTGCCATTGTTGCTTAAGGTGGCGGCGTTTCCGGACACCGGCTGCATGAGGGATTTTCTGGGTGCGGTGAACGGGGCGGCCAGCGGGGTGGCCTTGGTGAATGGAATTGCCCGGCCTGTGTTACACCGCGATGGTCGGCCGGCGTTTGGGGATGATTTTGTCAAGGCGGGTGTTCTGGGGCGCATCATTCATCGGCCGTCGGTAGAATATGTGCGCGAGGCACGGGCGATGGTGAATGAACGAAACCTTGAGTTGTCCATCTTTGCCGTGGGAGGTGCATCACAGGCGGAGGACATGGCGGATTTTTATGAGGCCGGCGCGGATGCCGTGATGATGGGTAGTGCGCCTATGTATCTTCCCAATCTCGCCTGTGAGATAAAGGCCAGCCATCCGGAATGGTGACGGGCGGTTGTTGAATCCTTTCCTGAAACCAGGCGTCTGACCATCAGCGGCTTTTCAGCTGGAGCAAATTGAGTTAGATTTTGCGCGGATGAGTTTACCCAAATACAACTGCGATGGCATGGGCCGGCGGGATTTCCTGCAGGTTGGTCTTGGCGGTTCGCTGGGGTTGGGCTTGGTGGATTTGTTGCGTGCGCGGGAGGCGGCGAATGGGGGCCGTCGGGTGAATTGCATTCTGGTTTGGCTCGATGGCGGGCCGTCGCATTACGAGACCTTTGATCCGAAACCGGATGCGCCCGAAGAAATTCGAGGCGAATTTGGGGCTATCAAGACCAGCGTGCCGGGCGTTCGGTTTTGCGACAAGGTGCCACACTTGGCGAAGGTTATGGACAAGGTCACCATCGTCCGGTCAATCTGGCACAAGGATCCCAACCACGGCGGCGGCAACCATTACATGATGACCGGCCGGCCGACACCGGTGCCGGTGAACTGCGGGGCGTTCGTGACGTTTCATCCGTCGTTTGGCTCGATGGTCAGTTATGATCGAGGCGTGATCAAGGGGCTCCCACCTTACATGTCGCTGGGTCGGATGAGCCGCTCGGGTGGGCCAAACTTTCTTGGGGCCGAGCATGCGCCTTTTATCATCAAGGCGGATCCGAACAGTTCCAGCTTCAAGGTGCGGGACGTGGTGTTACCCAAGGGAATCGGTGAAGCACGCGCGGAGAACCGCCGTCAGTTGCGGCGTGAACTGGACAATCTGCTGCGCATTACCGACAAAGTGGCCAAGGATCCCGCAGTGAGTTTTGACCGCTTCAACGCGCAGGGTGTGGATTTGGTTACCTCGACGGCCGCGCAACAGGCGTTCGACATTGCCAAGGAAGACAAGAAAGTGCGCGACAGCTATGGCCGGACGGATCTTGGCCAGCGCATGCTGCTGGCGCGTCGGTTGGTGGAGGTGGGGGTATCCTTTGTCACGGTTTACTACGGTGGTTGGGATCATCACCGTACGATTTTCAAGACGCTCAAGGGGAGCTTCATGAGCAAGTGGGATCAGGGACTGGCGGCGCTCATCAACGACCTCGACCAGCGAGGCATGCTGGATGACACCATGGTGGTTTGCTTGGGCGAGTTCGGCCGCACGCCTAAGGTGAACAAGGACGCGGGGCGTGACCATTGGCCGGGGGCAATGAGCGTGTTGCTGGCGGGTGCGGGCATTCCGCGCGGCCAGATTGTCGGCGCGACGGATGCGAATGGTTATTACGCTGCCGAGAATGTCTACACGCCGGAGGATTTCGCCGCGTCGCTCTATCGCAAGATGGGCATTGATCCGCATCAGGTGCTGCACACCGCCACAGGCCGGCCAGTGCAACTGGTGGATGGCGGTTCGCGTATCAAGGAACTCTTCACTTGAAAATGCGCGTGGTCATCGCGGCCCTTCTTGTCGTCAATTCCGTTCAGGCCGCGCCACAGGTGGATTGGCTTTTCCCCATGGGCGCTCAGCGAGGCACGGAGACTACGGTTCAAATTGGCGGAAAGCACACATGGCCACTCAAGGCCTGGGCGGACGACAAGGGCATCGCAATTGAGCCTGACGCCAACAAGACCGGCGCATTCAAGGTCAAGGTGGCAGAGGAAGTTGTGCCTGGCCCGCATCTGGTTCGGTTTTACGACGCCAATGGCACGACGTCTCCAAGGGTGTTTTTTGTGGGCAAGGCGCCGGATGCCCTTGAGAAGGAGCCCAATAACGAGATGCTGGATGCCCAGTTGCTGGAGGAGCTTCCCGCAGTGGTGCATGGCAAACTGCAGAAGGGTGGAGATGTGGACGCCTATCGTGTGCGGCTTAAGGCGGGGCAGGTGCTAGTGGCGGAGCTGGACGCATACACTGCCGGTGTGGCGATGGATGCGCTGATGATGCTGCGCGATATGCGGGGAGTGAAAGTGGCCTTTAATCACGACGCCCATTCTTTGGATCCGAGGTTGGTTTGGCGGTGTCAGCGCGATGGGGAGTACGTATTGCAGGTGGCCGCGTTCAAGTTCCCGGCCAACAGCACTTCAAGTTTCAGCGGAGGCGAAAACCACGTTTACCGACTTACGATCACCAACGGACCGTTTCTGCGCCATGCTTGGCCGGCGTCGGTGTCCGGCGGCACGGATTCGCTGGTCAGTCTCGTGGGATGGAACCTGCGTGAGGATGTCGTGAAAGTGAAGCGAACAGATGCGAGCGAGTTGGTTCTGCCCATTGAGGCGGTTAACGGCCCGTTGCGTTTGCCGGTGTCGAGACGAGCGGAATCCATCGAGCGGGAGCCCAATGACACCAATGCGACAGCCAATGAATTCGGTTTGCCGATGTCGATTTCCGCGCGAATTGATAAGCCGGGCGACGTGGATCGATTTGCCTTTTTCCCGGGCAAGGGGGATCGGTGTCGGTTTGACTTGGACTCGTTTGAACTGGGTTTCCTGCTGGATGCGCACTTGTCGATAGAAGATGCCAATGGCAGGGAACTGGCCGCCAACGATGACTCCAACAAGAAGCGGGATCCGTTCCTGAACTGGACCGCGCCCGTGGGTGGGAGGTATTGCGTCAAAGTGCGAAGCCTTTTAAACAAGGGTGGCGGTGAATATTTTTATCGCTTGAAACTCAGTCGCCCGGAACCCTCCTTCAGCGGCACGGTGGCCGCGCCTCATTTCGTGGTGAACGCCGGGGTCACGGCCGAGGTGAAGGTGGCCGTGAATTTTCTGGATGGATTCAAAGGCAAACTCGAGGTGGCCGTGTCCGGTCTACCCAGGGGGGTGACGGCGGAATCGGTGATGATGGAAAAGAAGGGTGACGCTGTTCTGAAATTGGTCGCAGCTGGAGATGCCCGACCGCACAACGGGCCAATCCAAATCTCTGTGATTACGGAGGACGGTGTGATTGTGAAACCCGTCACCACGGCGCTTACCAGCGCGGGCACTTCGAATGGTGTTCCACAGGGTTTTCCGGATTTCATCATTCCCAACACAGCCAGCCTCTGGCTTACCGTTCTGCCGCCCAAGCCCTCGGAAAAGGACAAGTGAACTCAAACTGCAAGGCATCGAGGGATTGACGGGGCATTGCGAAGGGGGCAGCCTTTGGCTGTGTTTACCGTCATGAAAATCAACTGGTTAGCTTTGTGTCGGGTTCTGCCGCTCGTGGTTTGCTTGGTGGCAGCGTGTGGCCAAAAGGAGGGGGATGGGAATCAACGGGGGCCGTCCGTGAAACCACCCAAGCCAGGTGGCGGCATGCCGCCGGAAGCCACGGTCCAAAAACCTGAAACCTCGATCGTGCCGGTGAAGCTGTGGAAATCTTCCGGCGTGGCGGAATTGAGGAGCTTGGGGAATGTCAGGCAGTTGGTGTTGGGTATTCTGTCATACGTGGATTTGAACAAGCGCGAACTGCCGGTCTCCGACAACTGGTGTGAGGCGATATGGGATGCGGAGACAGGCGGAAGCGTGTTCATCTCTCCCCAATCTCCCGACGTGGCGGCCCTGCAGGAAGCGGAGGGTAACCATAGTCACTATGCGTTGAACGCCGCCTTGGCGGGCAAATCCCTGAACGGTTTGCCGGGACAAACAGTTCTGTTATTTGAGGCAGATCTTGGCTGGAACGGATCCGGAGGACTGGAGGAGGCGAAACGCTTTGCGGCGGATCATGGCGTGACAAAAATGGTAGTGGGATTTGTGGATGGGAGTTGTCGGCCTCTAGCACCGAAGGAGTTGGATGGCCTGAAATGGGCGCCCTGAAAACCACGGATTTGGGGCTGTAGATTGTCATTGTTTCCGGGACGGGGCGAGGCCATAGTGGGGCGTGATACTGCAGGTTTTGCGTTGTGTGCGAGGTTTGCCGTTTGATTCTCTGACCAAAAACAGTTTCATGAAAGTTCCTCATCCTACCTCTTTGTTGTCGGTCGCCTTGGTTTTTGCGGTGGCATGTGGACAGACGCCCTCGTCCTCCGATTCCGCAGGGGGTAACACCCCAAGTCCGGATGCTGGTGCAGCAACGAAACCAAAGGAGTCCGAGCCGAAACCAGACGTCGCGACCAAGCCCCCCGCAGAGGCCAAGGCCGCAGAAAAGCCGCCTTTTAAGATTGTGCCTGGGCAGAACACGAGCTTTGCGGAGACAGCAAAATATCTGGATGCGGGAGGGTCATTCTACATGTATCTGGATACAGAACAATTCCAGGTGTGGGTGGACAAGGCCTTTGAGTTTGGGGAGAACCTGATTGAGAACGAGGCGGAGCTTTTGGGGATCGGCGAGGATGAGCAGGCTATGGTCGATCTGGTGTTGGGCGGCATCAAGAAGGCGTTTTTGGCCAGCGGTTTGCGGGCTATTGACGGTATGGGGCTGAGCACCGTGGAGCTGGAGGGCGGCATCAAGCGAAACGTGGTGGTGTATCACCGTGATCCGGCCAAGGGAGATGGATTGATCTGGAACCTATTCGGCACGGAACCGCATGCGCCGGACATGCTCAGGCTAGCGCCGAAGGACACGGCCCTTGCGGTTCATGGAGACATGGATGTGAAGATGGGCTTGGACTGGTTGAAGGATTTCGTGACCCAAAACACGACCCCGGAAGTGGCTGCGGAAATGGCGGGTCTGTTGACGCAGGCAAACCAAATGGTGGAATTGGAAAAATTGCTGACATCCTTGGGCGGACAGCATGGATTTCTTCTGACGCTGGACGAAAAAAATCAGGTACCCATTCCTTTGCCCATGCTGATGGGGCCGGACATGGAGGAATTTGAACGCGATCCGCTGCCATTTCCGAATGAGCTGCCAAGGCCCAATGAGCCTCGGCCGGACGATGCCCCGGAACCGGAGGTGGAACCCAAGGCCAGCCCTGTTGCGCTGCAGGATCCGGATGAGGCGGGATCCGAATTGGACGTGCTGAAAATTCCGGGGCCAGGTGTTGCGTTGGTGATGAAGGTGAAAGACACCACCGTGGCGGATAAGCTGTTGCCCATGCTCGCTGCGTTCCTGGAGCAGCAGGCCATGGAGTTGCGGGTGGTGGCTGAGCAGGGTGTGAAAATCTCGGTGATTGAAGTGCCGTTTCCGCCGGATGTGCCAGAGGGCGTTGCCAAGCTTCTACAACCGGCCATTTTCCAGAATGATGATTATCTGGTGCTGGCCACCAGCCTCGATCTGGCCAAGCGCATGATTGCGGTGCAGGAGGGCGGGGAAGGGCTGAAGGATTCGGAGGAATTCAAGAAGCTTGCCAAGGGGCTGGACCTCAATGGCAACCAGTTCACATTTCTCAGCGAGAAGGTTGGGCACCATTACGGAGAGTTTTTAAAGACAATGTTCAAGGTGGGTGCTGGCGAGGAAATGCCAGAGTTCATGAGTGATTTCATGGTGAAGATTTCCACCATCGGCATGGCTGGGCAGCTTTCGGTGGCCCGAGCATTGCCCGATGGCTATATGGTGGTGTCGCACACCCCAGGTTTTACGCAAGAAAGCGGCATGGTGATGGCTGTGGCGGTGATCCCCGTGGCTGTGGGTGCCAGCGTGCTGCTGCCTGCGGTGGCCATGGCCAAGGCCAGAGCGGAGGAGGTCAAGAGCCTGAACAACGCGTCTCAACTAGCCAAGGGCGTTATTGTCCATGCCATTGATAATGGGGACAAGTTTCCGGAGAAATGGTGTGATGCGATTCTTCAGGATGTAGGCGGGCCAGACGTGTTTATTTCTCCAAATGATGTCGTGCAGGATGATGTAAAGGCCAGTTCATACGCCATCAATGCGGCGGTCATTGGCAAGAGTCTGGATGAAGTGCCGCCAGAGACGGTGTTGATTTTTGAGTGCAATCTGGGCTGGAACGGCAAGGGCGACTTGGAGCAGTTGCTGGATAGATTCCCTCATCACAATGTAGCGATCGTCACCGCGGATGGCTCGGCTAGGACAGTGGATGTTTTTGAAGCGGAAACGCTGCTTTGGGACCCGGAATCTGAAAAGGAGAAATGAAGTATGGCAACCTTTGGATTAATGGAATTCATTCTGATAATGGGGATGTTGAATCTCCCCGCGGCGCAGGAAGTGGAGCCGGATAATCCGCCTCCCGCAAAGCTGGAGATCAAGCGATCCGCCGAGGGGAACAGTTTTTATGAGGTGACCAAATATCTGGACTTGGGTGGCGAGTTGTTTGTTTACCTGAGCACGGAGCAGGTTCTGGCTCAGGCAACGGGCTGGCTTAAACAGGTTGATGGATTGGTCAAGGCCATGGGGCCGATGATGAGCAAGCGCGAGGCGCGTGATGCGGCAATTGCCTTGAAGGTAATTCAGTCCGGACTGCGCGAATCGGGCTTGGAGGAAATCAGCGGCTTTGGTGCCAGCAGCATTGCGCTGCGGCCGGGGTTTCATCGCAGTGTGGCCATGTTGCACCGGTACCCAACGGATGAACAGCCGGGCTTGATCTGGAGCCTGACCGGCCGGAGACCCCATGTGCAGGATGGCTTTAAGTTGATGCCAACCTCCACGGTTTTTGCCGCGCACGGGGACCTTGATCCTGCCGGGGTGTTGCGGGTGATTGAGGACTTCGTGAAAAAGAATATCCCACCTGCGGAGGCGCGTGAATTCGAGCGCGAATTGGAGCAAATCAATGAGGAACTGCCCTTCAATGCGCTGCTCAAGGAATTTGGTGGCGAAATGGGGATGACCATTACGCTCAATGAAGAGCGAAAGGTGCGCGTGCCCGCTCCGGGCGGTGAGCCGTTGGAGTTCCCTGAGCCCGGTCTGGTTTTGGCCATCAAGACGGCGGATGACACTTATGCGAATCTTCTGGCTGGAGTGCTTGCTGAATTGCCCAAGAAGGTTGAGCAGGTTAGTAACGTGACTTTAAACATTTTTCAAGTACCCGTGGAACTGCCGCTGGATATCCGGCCGACACTGTTCAATTCACAGGGTTACCTCATCCTCGCCAGCAATCCCTTGATTGCGAGGGAAATTCTCGCGGTCCAATCCGGCCGCTCGGAGGGATTGGTGGGGACGAAAGAGTTCAAGGCTCTCTCCGAGGGAATGCAACTGGAGGGTAACGCCATTCATTATGTCAGCCCGCGCTTCGGCTTGGCTTATTTTGAGTTGATGGATGAGATTCTAAAGCGGGCGCAACAGGAGGAGGCCCTGCCGGCACCCCTCAAGAAGACGTTGGACGATTTCTTTGCCACGGGCCGTAAGCAGATGGGCGGCTATCTGGGCATCGTTCGCACACAGGACGACGGCATTCTCTACACCGTCCATTCCAGCCAAGGGGGTGCGCAAGTGGCGATGGGCGCGGGCGCATTCATGCTGGGGGCAGGAGTCTTTTCGGTAATGCCCGCCTTGGAAGGCGCGCGCAATGGAGCCAGACGCGCGCAGAGCATGAACAATGTCAAGCAGCTCGCCTTGGCCGTGCATATTCACGCGGACAAGAACGGGCGTCTGCCCGAGGCTGCCAATTGGAGTGATACATTGTTGCCCTTGTTGGGCAACAACACGGAAGTATTCGTGGCACCTGATGTTGCTGTAGCGACCAATGACAATCGGCCGCCATGCTCCTATGCTTTTAATGCAGCCTTGGGAGGAGTGAAGCTGGCGGACATTCGGCAGCCGGCCAAGACAGTCTTGTTCCTCGACTTGTGGCAGGGCTGGAATGGAAATTTTAAATGGCCATTTCCGCCGCCTGCTGGCAAGGAGGAATACATCGTGGGTTTTGCTGACGGCCACATTGAACGCGTCCCATTCCATAAGCTGGGCCTGTTCCGCTGGAAACCGTGATCGTCAGGCTGTTGCTATTCCTTTGTGGGGCCGCCGCGCTTCAGGCGGCCAGTCGGCCCAACATCATCCTCGTCATGTGCGATGATCTTGGCTGGGGAGATGTTGGTTTTAACGGAGGTAGAACCATCCGGACGCCACACCTCGACGCCATGGCAAAGAGCAGCCTGCGGTTCGAGAGGTTTTATGCCGCCGCGCCGGTGTGCAGCCCGACGCGTGGCAGTTGCATGACCGGTCGTCACCCCTTTCGCTACGGGATATATTTTGCCAACACCGGCCACATGAAGCCGGAGGAGCTGACTCTGGCCGAATTGTTGAGAAAAGAGGGTTATGCCACCGGGCACTTTGGGAAATGGCATCTTGGCACACTGACCAAAACGGAGCCTGATGCCAACCGTGGTGGACCGAGAGGCACAAAGCATTTTTCGCCGCCCCAAGCCAATGGCTTTGATGTCTGCTTTTCCACCGAGTCCAAGGTGCCCACGTGGGATCCGATGTTGAAGCCAAAGACGGGGGCGCGTCGCACATGGTGGGATGTGGCCGTGGATGTAGTACCTTACGGTACTGCATACTGGAATGAGAAGGGCGAGCGCATTCGGGAAAATCTGCGGGGCGACAATTCGCGCGTGATTATGGATCGTGTCCTGCCGTTCATTCGCCGTGCCGTCCACGGGGATCAACCATTTTTTGCCGTTGTGTGGTTTCATGCGCCGCACCTTCCGGTTGTGGCCGGCCCGCAGTACACGCGACTTTATGCGGGACACGAAAAATATGCGCAGCACTATTACGGCTGCGTTACGGCTTTGGATGAACAAGTGGGCCGGTTGCGTACGGAATTGCGCGCTTTGGGGGTGGCGCGTGATACCCTGTTGGCTTTCTGTAGCGACAACGGTCCCGAGGGCAAGACCGGACAAGCCCCAGGGTCAGCCGGTCCGCTGAGCGGTCGCAAGCGTGATCTGTTGGAGGGAGGCATTCGCGTGCCGGGACTCATTGAATGGCCCGCACAAATCAAGCCGGGCGTTACGGCTGTTCCTGCGGTCACCAGCGACTATCTTCCCACCATCTTCGAGATTATAGGCGCCGAACCTGTTGAAGGCCGGCCGGTTGATGGTGTGAGCCTGATGCCTTTGTTTAAAGGCAAAATGAAGGAGCGATTGAAGCCCATTGGGTTTCAGTCTGGCGGCCAAGTTGCCTTGATCGGAAATCGATTCAAGATTCATGGGCGTGCCACTGGCAGGAATCTCGACAAGTTGCCGCGCATGAAGTTGTTTGACTTGGTTGTCGACCCTACTGAAAAGACTGACTTGTCGGCGAAACATCCGGAAATAGTGAGGCAAATGACGCTTGCTCTGGAACAATGGCGCGAGTCCTGTAGGCGCAGCGATACGGGTGGTGATTACGGCAAATAAAAAACGCGAGTCGAGACCCGCGTTATTCAATTCTGATTTAGCAGTGTGTGTTAATTCTCCTCCGGTGCCGGAATGGACGGGGGGGCATTCTCTGTCCCGGGAGTGGGGACAGGTGGCGGCGTCGTGCTTTGAGCGGGTTGGCCCGCGGATTTTAGCTTGGCCAGGAATTTTGCAGGATTTTCCTTGAACTCATCCAAGCAGCCCTCACAGCAGAATTTGACCGTCGTTCCCTCGTGAACGTACACATAGGGATCGTCCTGCATGCTCGTTAGTCCCTCATCAGAAACCAGGCAGGTATTGAGTGGGTAATTGTCGGTGGCACATGCGCCGAATAGCAAGGCTGCTGCAGCGAAAGGAATAAGTGCGATTAATTTCATTTTGATTACGGGGTTGACTCCGGTCGGGCGATCGTTGGCCAAACACGCTGTTAATGCAATCCGAATCCTAGTCAGTCCACGTAGAGCAGTTCGTTGGAATTGAACAGGCCGAGGGCGAGGTCGGTCAGGTGTTCCCCCTTGGACCCGGCCAAGGCGCGGGCGGCGGCAAACTCCTCAGCCGCGGGATGGCGATTGAACAGCAATTGGTAACAGTGGCGGACCTGTTCATCGGGCACTGCGGTTTCGTTGGCCACCCGCCCCGCAAAGTGTTGGGCGGATTGGCGGACAAAATCGGAATTCAATAGCGCGAGCGATTGCGGGGCGGTGGTGGAGGTCATGCGATGGGAGCAGCTCTCGGCGCCGGCGGGGCGATCGAATAGATCAAAGAACGGGAAACGCAAATTGCGTCGCGCGAAAAGATACACGCTGCGCCGTCGATGGTCCTCGGCCTTGGCGCTCACGGGCCATTGATTGCGCAGGAGGGTGCTGGTGATTTCCCTGGGCAACGGCGGGCGAACGCCGGGGCCGCCGCGTTCGGGATGGAGGTTACCGCCCGTGAAGAGGAGCGTGTCGCGCAACATTTCGCCCGTGAGGCGGCGGCGATCCTGCCGGCTCCACAAGCGGTTTTTGGGGTCCGTTTGGAGGCCTTGTTTCCAGCTGGGATCGTTGCCGGCGTTGAGGCTGGACTGTTTCCACGTGGCGCTGCTGACGATGAGCTTGTGCATCGCCTTGAGGCTCCATTTTTGGCGGGGCAATTCGGTGGCGAGCCAGTCGAGCAGGGCGGGGTGCGTGGGTGGCTGGCCTTGGGTGCCGAAATCCTCGGGCGTGGCGAGCGGGCGGCCAAAATGCTGCTGCCACAGGCGATTGGCGGCCAGGCGCATCGCGGTGGCGTTTTTCGGGTGGGTGAGCCAACGGGCAAGTTCAGTGCGCGAACCCTCGGTGGACTGGCCTTGGGCCGTGTTCAAGGTCTTCGGAAAGTCGGCTTGGACCGCGTCGCCGGGTCGGCGGAAATCGCCGCGCACCATCATATGAGTGGCTGTGGATTTACCGGTGCGCATGGCGCGGATGGTGAGGGCGCCGGATTTGATTTCCTTGAGTTGCAGGTCGCTCTCGAAAAACGCGCGCATCTGGTAAAATTCGCGCTGGCTGACGGGGTCGAACTTGTGATCGTGGCACCGCGCACAACCAACCGTGACGCCGAGCAGGGCGCTGCCGACGGTGCCGGTCATTTCGTTAAGGATCATGTGGCGTCGCTCGGCGAGCAGATTGATGTCCGGCATGTCCTGCCCGGCGAGCAGAAAGCCGGTGGCGATGGCGGCCTGCGGATCCTTGGGATGCAGGAGGTCGCCGGCGATTTGCTGCTGCACAAATGCGTTGTACGGGAGGTCGGCATTCAGGGCGTTGATGACCCAGTCGCGGTAGCGCCAGGCGTTGGGGCGAATCTTGTCGTGCTCGAAGCCATCCGTCTCCGCAAAGCGCGCGAGGTCGAGCCAATGCTGCGCCCAGTGCTCGCCGTACGCGGGCGAGGCGAGCAAACGGTCGACGAGTTTTTCGTAGGCGCGCGGATCGGTGTCCTTGAGGAACGCCTTCACTTCCGCTGGCGTGGGCGGCAGGCCGGTGAGGTTGAAAGTGAGCCGGCGAATCAACGTGCGGCGGTCGGCTTCCGGTGCGAGGGAGAGATTGTGGGGTCGAAGTTTTGCGGTGATAAAAGCATCGATGGGATTGGTGTAGCGCGAATCATCCGGCTCGGCCGGGCGCTTGAGGGGCTGCCAGGACCAATGATCATCGGCCGTGGCCCAGTACGCGGTCATCAGCAAAATCAGTGTTTGGATAACCTTCATGCGAGAATCTCTTTCACCACATTCCCGCTCACATCCGTCAATCGCTCGTCCTTGCCGTGGTGTTTTACGGTCAACCGTTCGTGATCGATGCCGAGGATGTGGAGCAGGGTGGCATGAAGGTCGTGGACGTGAATCTTGTTTTGCTCGGCGCGCAGGCCGATGGGGTCGGTGGCACCGTAGGCGAGGCCGCCGCGCACGGCGCCGCCCGCGAGCACGACACTGTAGCCCCACGGATTGTGGTCGCGGCCGGTGCCTTGTTCACTCATGGGCATGCGGCCGAATTCGCCACCCCAAATGATGAGCGTGTCATCCCACAAACCGCGCGCCTTAAGGTCATCAAACAGGCCGGCGATGGGGGCATCGGTGCGGCGGCACCAGATGGTGTGGTTTTGCAGCACGCCTTTGTGAGCATCCCAGCCGAGCGTGTCGCCGGAATAAAGCTGCACAAACCGCACATCGCGTTCGAGCATTCGGCGGGCGAGCAGGCAGCGGGTGCCGAATTCCGCGCAGTCCTTTTGATCGAGTGCGTACAGCTTTCGAGTGGCAGTGGTTTCGGCGGAGAGATCGACAATCTCCGGCGCAGCCGTCTGCATGCGAAAGGCCAGCTCGTAGGCGCGAATGCGGGCTTCGAGGGTGTCATCCTGATCTCGCTGGGCGGCGTGGTCGCGATTGGTTTGTTGAATGAACTTTGCCAACGCAGCCTGTCGATCGGGTGGGCGGTCGGCGGGTGGATTGAGATTAAGAATGGGTTTGTCGCCGGGACGGAACGTCGTGCCTTGATACGTCGCCGGCAGAAATCCGCTGCCCCAAGCGGGTGGGCCGCCCTTGAGACCGCCGCGCGGATCGGGTAGCACGATGAAGGCGGGCATGTTTTGATTTTCCGAGCCGAGCCCGTATGCCACCCAACTGCCGACGGATGGTTTGCCCATCAGGATGGAGCCGGTGTTCATCTGATAAACCGACTGCGGATGATTTACGCTGTCGCCGTGACAACTGCGCAGCACGCACAGGCTGTCCGCATGGCGTGCCATGTGCGGGAGAAACTCACTGATCGGCAGGCCGGACTGGCCATGGTTGCGGAACGGTTTCACCGGCCCGAGCAGCGGATTCTTTGCCACTTTGCGGCGCGTCATGACCTCTCCAAACCCCCCCGGCAACGGTTGGCCGGCATACTTGGCGAGGTCGGGTTTGGGATCCCACAAATCCATGTGACTTGGCCCGCCATGCATGAAAAGCCAAAGCACCCGCTTCGCCCGCGGCGCAAAATGCGCGCCGGGAGCGATCCCTTGTTTGGCGCCCATCGCCGAAAAAGCCAACGCCCCCATGCCTCCACCCGCCTGCAACAGAAATTGGCGTCGATTGGTTGTGAGTGACCTGCAATTCACGTTTCACGTCAGTGTACGGAAAATTCAGGCATTGTCAGGTGAATACCTTGGAGGCGGTGTGAAGGGCGCTGGCTTGATCGAATGACAGCATTCCGGTAGAAGTCGCGTTTGTTTGGTTCCATGAACGGGTACGTGTATATTGGGTTGATGTTGGTTGGATTTCTGCCTCAAGCATTCGGGCAGGAGGTCAATCTGTTTGAAAAAAAGATCCGTCCGTTTCTGACCCAATACTGCGTGGGTTGTCACGGTCCGGAAAAGCAAAAGGCCAAACTGCGGCTTGATACATTGGACGCGGATTTGCTGAATGGCAACGGTACGCTGCTGGACAATACACTGTGCTTTTACGGATGCGCCACCAGCAAGACCCACCGGGCCATTAATTACCCGATCATATTGAGCGGCGGCAAAAACCTCGGCTTCCAGCATGGCGCCCACCTAAACTACAGCGACGATGTTCCGCTTTCGAATCTCTTCGTGACCATCGCCAATCAACTATCGCGTCCGACGAAGAAGTTTGCTGACAGCACCGCCGATATCACTGAGGTGCTAAGTTAGGCGAAGACTTACTTGACGGTATTCCCACCGGGACAAGTTGATTTTGCCTGGGCAATACGTGGAATAAAATCAAGCCCGAACCTTGACCCCGGCTCTTGGTCGCCGCAAAACAAGGCATGCGGATTGTTACATTGATGGTTTGTCTGGCGGCCGTTCTGAATGCACAAGCGGCGAAGCCGAATATTGTGTTTTATTTCATCGATGATCTGGGGTGGACGGATGTGTCGTTCATGGGGTCGAAATATTACGAGACGCCGCATGTGGATCGGTTGGCGAAAGAGGGGATGGTGTTTATGGACGCGTATGCCTGCGCGCCGAATTGTGCGCCGAGCCGGGCGTGTTTGATGAGCGGGTTGTACGGGCCGCGTCATGGGGTGTTTACGGTTGGAAACTCCGATCGTGGGCAGTCTAAATATCGCAAGCTGGTGCCCATCAAAAACACACGCGAGTTGGCCGGCCGGTTTGAGACGATTGCCGAGGTGCTGCAAAAGGCCGGGTACGTGACGGCCACGATGGGCAAATGGCACTTGGGTAAGGACCCAACCACCCAAGGATTTGACGTGAATATCGCCGGGCGTGAATGGGGCAGTCCGAGCGGCGGCGGCTATCATAGCCCGTACAAATATCCAAATCTCGTGAACCCGAAGAAAGGCGAATACCTCACGGACCGATTGGGTGCGGAGGCATGCAAATTCATTGAGGCGAACAAAGACAAGCCGTTCTTTCTGTATCTCACGCACTACACCGTGCACACGCCGATTCAGGCGAAGGCGGATTTGACCGCGAAGTACGAAAAGAAAAAGACCGTCGGCGGCCACAAGAATGCGAAGTACGCCGCGATGATTGAGAGCATGGACGACAGCATTGGCGCGGTGCAGGCCACCCTCAAGCGGTTGAAACTGGATGACAACACGATCGTGATTTTCTTTTCCGATAACGGCGGGCACGGCGGGGTGACCTCGAACGCGCCGTTGCGCGGCAGCAAAGGGATGCTGTACGAGGGCGGCATTCGCGAGCCGCTGGTCATCAAGTGGCCGGGCGTGACCCAAGCCAGCAGCACCTGTCGTGAGCCGGTGATTGGCGTGGATTTTTATCCGACTTTGATGGAGGCCGCCGGCGTGAAGCGCAGCAAGGGTGCGCAACTGGATGGCGTGAGCCTACTGCCGGTGCTTAAGGACGCCAGCGCCTCATTGGATCGGCCGGCATTGTTCTGGCATTTCCCGGCGTACCTGCAGGGTTACACGGCGCGGCACGGGGCGTTCCGCACCACGCCGGCTGCGGCGATCCGCATGGGCGACTGGAAATTGATCGAGTATTTCGAGGACGGCACGCTTGAGTTGTACAACCTGAAAAAGGATATAGGCGAAAAAACCAACCTCGCCGCCAAGCAGCCTGCCAAGGTGAAGGAACTGCATGCGGCCATGCTCCAGTGGCGCAAGGAAACCCGGGCGCCGGTGCCGACGGAGAAGAATCCGGACTACGATCCCAAGGCGGTTTTCAAGCAAGACACCCGCAATTAGCATTGCCCGGCGGGCGCTCTTGCGCGAGCATCGCGCATCCATGAAACGATTTGCGTTTTCCTCCTTGGGCCGGCTGTGGCTGGCGTTGGTGCTGGCGGTACCGTTCCTTTCCCGCGCGGAAGATAAGCCCAACATCCTGTTTATTTTTGCTGATGACCAATGCTACGAGACCATCGGCGCACTGGGTTACACGGACATTGATACGCCCAATCTCGATCGCCTGGTGAAGGGCGGCACCTCGTTCACACGCGCTTACAACATGGGCTCATGGAGCGGCGCGGTGTGTGTGGCCAGTCGGCACATGCTGATCACTGGGCGGTTCATTTGGCGGGCGCAGGAAGCTTCAAATCTGTTTAGTGGCCGGGCTAACGGGGAAAAACTCGCCGCGCGGAAAAAGGAATTCGACGGGCTTTGGCCGCAAGTGTTGAAGCGGCAGGGGTACCAGACTTTCATGACCGGCAAATGGCACATCCGCGCCAAGGCCGACGAGGCTTTCGAGGTGGCGCGCAATATCCGCCCGGGCATGCCGAACCAAACGCCGGCCGGTTACAATCGTCCGCTGCCGGGTAAGCCCGATCCGTGGAGCCCGTTTGATCCGAAGTTCGAGGGCTTCTGGAAAGGCGGCCGTCACTGGAGCAATATCGTGGCGGACGACGCCATCGATTACCTGAGCATGGCCAAAAAGGACAAGCGCCCCTTCTTCATGTACGTGGCGTTCAACGCCCCGCATGATCCGCGGCAGGCGCCCAAGGAATACATCGACAAGTATCCACTCAAGCGCATCAATCTGCCGGAAAATTATCTGCCGATGTATCCTTACAAGGATCAGATCGGCAATCCACACCGCCTGCGCGACGAGAATCTGGCGCCCATGCCGCGCACGGAGCATGCCGTGAAGGTGCATCGGCAGGAGTACTACGCGATCATTGAGCACATGGACACGCAGATTGGGCGCATCCTTGATGCACTGGAGAAGAGCGGTCAGTCCAAGAATACCTACATATTCTTTAGTGCTGACCACGGCTTGGCAGTGGGCCGTCACGGCCTCTTTGGTAAACAAAACATGTACGAGCACAGCACGCGCGTACCGTTCATTGTCATGGGGCCGGGCATCAAGGCCGGAGCCAAAAATGATGCTCCGATGTATCTTCAGGACGTGCACCCCACCACGCTTGAGCTGGCCGGGGTGAAGCCCGCGGACAAGGTGGAGTTCAAAAGCCTGTTGCCTGTTCTGAAGGGCAAGACTGATCGGCACGCCTATGACGCCATCCACGGCGCTTACCTTGGCCTGCAGCGCAGTGTCACGGTTGATGGCTGGAAACTGATCGTGTACCCGCAAATTTCCAAGGCGCGCCTCTACAACATCGAAGCGGATCCATTCGAAAACAAGGACCTCGCCGTGGACGCCAAGCAATCGGCGCGCGTGAAGCAACTCTTTGCCCGCCTGCTTAGGCAGCAAAAGGAGATGGGCGACAAGGTGGATTTGAAAGCGGCCTTTCCAAAACTGTGAGCTCCGGCGGCCCATTTGAGGCGCGCATCAGCATCATCACGCTGGGTGTGGCAGACATGGCGCGGGCGATCGCCTTTTACCGCGATGGCCTCGGATTTCCCACCAACATCACCGATGCCACTGCCGAATGGGCCATCTTCCGCACCGTCGGCACGCGCTTTGCCATTTACCCAAGGACCTGTTGGCCGAGGACATAGCTGCTGATCATCCCAAGACCGGCACGGGTTTTGGTGGCATTACCTTGGCGCACAATGTCCGCAGCGAGGCAGAGGTTGCCGAGGCGTTGGAATTTGCCGTTGCCGCCGGCGCCACTCTCCTGAAAGTTGCTCAGCCCGCCGAATGGGGCGGGTATAGCGGATATTTTGCCGATCCCGACGGTTACCCTTGGGAGATGGCGTTCAATCGCAATAACACATTTGATGAAGTTGGCACCATCTGGGGAGGTTCGTTGGGGAAAATGCCGGGGGTAGCTGTTGGTTCAACATTGCCCTGAGTTGTTGATTTGCGCACACTCGCGCGCTTTATGGCAAATTTGAGGCGGCAATATCCTTTTCATTTGATCGAGGCGAAGTGGCAGGAGCACTGGGTCTCGGGGGAGACGTTTCGGGCGTTCAACCCGGGGGAGGCGGTGCCGGAGGGGCATCCGTTCGGGGTGCGGCATGCGGGGGTGCGGCCGGAGGCGCTGGCGAAGTATTATATTTTGGATATGTTTCCGTATCCATCGGGGGCAGGGCTGCATGTGGGGCACCCGGAGGGTTACACGGCGACAGATATCACGGCGCGGTTCATGCGGATGCGGGGGCGGCATGTGCTGCACCCGATGGGGTGGGATGCGTTCGGGTTGCCGGCGGAGCAGTATGCAATCAAGACGGGGCAGCATCCGCGGGTCACGACGGAGGAGAATGTGGCCAATTTCCGGCGGCAGATCCAGAGCTTGGGGTTTAGTTATGACTGGGGGCGGGAGGTGGACACGACGGACCCGGGGTACTTTAAATGGAGCCAGTGGATTTTCTTGCAGTTGTATAATTCGTGGTTCAACCCGGTGTCAAACAAGGCGGAGTCGATTGACACTTTAAAGTATCCGGAGGGGATGGAGTCGGAGGCGGCGCGGCGTGAGTTTCGGGACGGGAAGCGGCTGGCGTTTGTGTCGGATGCGCCGGTGAACTGGTGTCCGGAGCTGGGGACGGTGCTGGCGAATGAGGAGGTGGTGGACGGGAAGAGCGAGGTGGGGGGGCACCCGGTGGTGCGGCGGCCGATGCGGCAGTGGATGCTGCGGATCACGGCGTACGCGCAGCGGTTGCTGGATGACCTGGAGACGATCGACTGGAGTGATTCGCTCAAGGAGATGCAGCGGAACTGGATCGGGCGAAGCGAGGGGGCGGAGGTGGAGTTCGGGGTGCGGAATGCGGAATGTGGAATCACGGTTTTTACGACGCGTCCGGATACGTTGTTTGGGGCGACGTACATGGTGTTGTCGCCGGAGCATGAATTGGTGGACCAACTCACCACCCAGGAACAGCGCGCGGCGGTGGAGGAGTATCGGGCGGCGGCGGCGCGGAAGAGTGACTTGGAGCGGACGGAACTGGCGAAGGAGAAGGCGGGGGTGTTCATCGGGGCGCACGCGGTGAACCCGGTAAATGATGAGGAGATTCCGATCTGGATCGCGGACTATGTGTTGGCGAGTTACGGGACGGGGGCGATCATGGCGGTGCCGGGGCACGATGAGCGGGACTTGGAGTTTGCGCGGAAGTTCGACTTGGAGGTGCGGGCGGTGGTGAAGGCGCCGGAGGGAGTGGAGTCGGTGGGGTTTGTCGGGGAAGGGGAGAGCATGAACTCGGGTTTCCTGAGTGGGCTGCCGACGGCGGAGGCGAAGGCGCGGATCATCGACTGGCTGGAGGAGAAGGGGTGCGGAGAGCGGATGATCAACTTCAAGTTGCGCGACTGGTTGTTCAGCCGGCAGCGGTACTGGGGGGAGCCGTTCCCGATCGTGTGGCGCGACGGGCATCATGAGGCGCTGCCGGAAAACGAGCTGCCCGTGCTGCCGCCGGAGCTGGATGACTACAAGCCCACGACGGAGGGCGACCCACCGCTGGCCCGCGCGCAGGACTGGGTGAACCTGCCCAACGGCGCCACGCGCGAGACGAACACCATGCCGCAATGGGCGGGGAGTTGCTGGTATTACCTGCGGTACCTGGACGCGCGGAACGAGGAGCGGTTTGTGGGCAAGGATGCGGAGCGCTATTGGATGGACGACGATGGCGTGGACCTTTACGTGGGCGGGACGGAGCATGCGGTGTTGCATTTGTTGTACGCGCGATTTTGGCACAAGGTGTTGTTTGACCTCGGGCACGTGTCGACGGCAGAGCCGTTTTACAAACTGGTGAACCAGGGGATCATCCTGGGCGAGGACGGACAAAAGATGAGCAAGAGCCGTGGCAACGTAATCAACCCGGACGTGGTGCTGGCGGATTACGGCGCGGACGCGTTCCGGCTGTACGAGATGTTCATGGGACCGCTGGAGATGATGAAGCCGTGGAACATGGAAGGCGTGGCGGGAGTATACCGGTTCCTCGGGCGCGTGTGGCGGCTGTTCGTGGACGAGGCGAGTTTCACGGAACTGGAGCAGGCGCAGGTGACGGATGGAGGCAAAGGGGCGGCGCTGCTGGATTCGATCAAGATCGATGCGTCCATCAATGACGAGGAACCGACAGCCCAACAGCAGAAGGCGCTGCACGCGTGCATCAAGAAAGTGACGGAAGACCTAGAGGGAATGCGCTACAACACGGCAATCTCCGCGCTGATGATTTTCGTGAACGAAGCCTCCGGCTGGGAGACGAAGCCGCGCGAGACACTGCGGACCTTTCTGCTGCTGCTGAATCCCTTCGCGCCGCACTTGGCGGAGGAATTGGCAAGCCGGCTGGGCGACGTTCCCGGTGGCACGCTGGCCTACGCGGAGTGGCCGGAGTACGACGAGGCGTTTTTAGTTGAGGAGAGCATTGAGTTTCCCGTGCAGGTGAACGGCAAATTGCGTGGACATATCACAATTTCACCGGATGCCTCCCGGGAGGAGATCGAAAAACTTGCCTTGGCCAACGGAAAAATTCAGCAGTTTCTCGAGGGAAAAGAGCTAAAGAAAGTCATTATTGTGCCGAATAGATTGGTAAATATTGCGGCCAAATAGCTTTTCTGCTAGGTTGGCCCGTGAAGTCCCTCACCACGCAGGAACAGGCTGCGCTGGCTCTTGTTATGTGCCTGCTCCTGTTGGGGATGGGAATCAAGGCTTGGAGGACGGCGCGGTTGCCGTCACCAGACCAGCCGGCTGGGCAGAAGCCGGAAGTGGCACAGGAATAACATGCAAGGCCAGAGTTTTGACGAGGTGCTCGACGCGATCCTCGCGGAAGATCCGCGCTATGATCGCGACGCGTATCATTTTGTGCGCGAGGGCCTCGACTACACGCAGCAACAAATCCTCAAGCAGGAGACGGAAGGCAAGCTCCGCCATGTGAGCGGGCAGGAGCTTCTGGGAGGTCTGCGAGCTTATGCCTTGGATCAGTTTGGGCCGATGACCCTGACGGTGCTGACGGAGTGGGGCGTGTGGCGGTGCGAGGATTTTGGCGAGATGGTTTTCAACATGGTGGAACATGAGCTCTTGGCCCGCACGGATGAGGACAGCCGTGATGATTTCAAGGACGGTTATGATTTTCTGGAAGCTTTCCGCAAGCCTTTCCTGCCTTCAGCAAAACCGGCCAGGCCGATCACGGCGTTGAATCGTCGCGGTTTGCGCCCCGCTTCTCTGAAAGCCCGTCATTCTTCCAAACCCAAGAGTGACCAGCCGCAAGGCTGATAGTAGCACTCTGGGGGGATCAACCGTTTTTCAATTTTCGGGAGAGGTGTATCAGGGCGCGAATTCCCGCGCATAAGAGAATGAATCCAATGGCGCCCGGGAGTTCCTGGCCACTGGGTTGAAGTCCCGTGGGGAGATATTGGAACCAAGGGAGCTGGACGAGGGGATGGTTGAGCCAGGCACGGCCGGCTTCGTGGTAATTCAGGAATTCAGCAAAGTAGACCTGAAGCTGGAATGCGGCCCAAAGCCAAAAAATGGCAAAGCCGCCCAAGGCGCGGCCAAGTTTGGTGCCAAACCACTTGGCCAGCCGGCGCCAGCGAGATTGGAGGATGGGAGGGGTGTCGGTGAGAAGTTCCAGCCTGTCCAACGCGGATTGCTCGGCGGGGGAAAGTTTTTCGGGGTCTACTTGCTTTTCGCGCAAGGCCCTCAAAAGGCCGGCAGCATAAATGCGGGCTGCCAGGCACCGGACTAGGATGTAGGCGGGCAGCCCCACAACGGCAGTCCAGAAGAAGTATGAGTTCATGAATCCCTTGGGATCCTTGGCGACCAGTTCTTCCAAAGCGGTAAATCCATGGCCATAGAGAAACATGGGGGCGGTCTTGAGGACGTTCAAGGGTACGGCTAGTAGCACATAGGCAATGGCCAGACCGAGGCAGGCTGCCCATTGCTCGCGGGCGACGCGCCAGACGAGGCGGAAATCATAAAAAGTTCGCCATTGGCCGGTGACCGCTTGACGGGCTTGGGCGAGAGGGACGTAAAACATGGCTGTTACAAAGGCAAGAAAGCCGACGGAGGAGATGGTGACGCCGACATAGAATTGCTCGTAGCCTTTGTGAAAGGACATATTCCAGCCGTAGTCCCAGCCAAACCACATGAGAGTGCCCGAGGGAAGAATGAGGGCGGAGGTGTTAAAAATACCTTGGAGGCCAAGCCAAAAATTGCGGCGGAGGGATTCGGTGAGGCCGGTGAAGACACGCCAGGGGCTGGGGCCTTCGCGGCGCAGGTTGGCCAAAAAATTTTGGCGAAGGAACCAGTTGGGCCAGTGGAGGTGAGGGCGGGTTTCCAGATGTGTGTCGAGGAAGCCCGGGAAAGTTGTGCCTTTTTCCTTTATCAGACTTCGCTTCCACCAGACCGCTAAAGCGTTACGTTGCATGAGGCGCTGGGTCCAGCCAATGGCAATCATGGCGCCAAGGATGGACTTGGTGAAGGCCATGCCCAAGAGGAGCTTGATGGGTGCCATGATGAGGCGCTTCCAGCGGGGCAGGGCGGCGGGGTCTTGAGGGGAAATGCTCACGCAAAGGCCTGCTGAAGGGGGTCGGCGGCTCGGTTGGTGGTGAAGCCCATGTGGCCGCCGATGGTGGCGGCGATCTGCGCTTGGTCCACCGGGGTGGAGATCCTTTTTCCCTTGGGAACGCCCTTGCCGAATATGAGGCAGAAGATTTCGTGCGAGGACCGGCTGTTGAAGTGGTGCTGGAAGGGGACGTCCGCAAGCGGATTGTTGTCGCGTCCGCAATCGGGGACGATGACGAAAATGGTGTTGTCGCGATAGCCTTCGGTGGTGTCGGCGGTGGAGACAAGGCGGCGCAATCCTTGGTCCATGATGGAGATGGCGTTGTAGTAGTGGCTGCGGATGCCCCAGTGGACATAGTCGCAGTCGGTGTAGTTGACCATCATCAGGCGCGGACGCAACTGGGGATCGCGAATGGCGCGGACGGCGAGCTCGGTGAGGAGCCGGTCGCCGCGCGGGTTTTTAAAGCCGCTTTCTCCATAGTGATCGCGCCAGCGGGACCAGAATCCCTCCAGCTTGGGGTTGGCGGGCAGGGGTTGGCGTTGATCGATGGCGACGAGCTTATTGTATTCATTACGTATTTTTCTGAGCTGCTGGGGAGGCAGTGGTTTGCCATCGCGCTTTTTGCTGTCGAGCAACTGTGGGTAGAGAAAGCGCTTGAAGCGATAGAGGCTGAGGATTTGGCAGCGGTAATTGATGCCATACTTCAGGTGGTTGCTGTAGGTGAGAAATTCTTCCTGTTTGCGGTCTTCGCTGTTGATAATGAGGGTTTCGTGGTCGGCAATGTCGTATTCCTTGCGGAGGTATTCAAAGACGGTCGGGGCATTGGGCACAAAGCGAAGGTCGAGCCCTTGGCCGCCGGCGTTGCCTAGCTTGTTGTAGCTGCCGGTCAGGATATAGATCGTGCCCTGCCCATGTGAGGTGTCGACCTTCTGGTGGGGTTTGAGGGAGTCGATGAGCATGTTCTCAAAGAGGACCCCGCGGGGAGCAAGCGTTTTGCGCAGGTAAGGGGCGTAGGTTTTCTGTGGGTCGATGCTTTCCATTCGTCGGCATCCGCCGCCGAAGCGGACGATGACGACGTTGGGCTTGTCGTAGCCGCGGCGCTTGTTCTGGGCCAGAAGAGGGGTGGCGACCGCGCTGCCGGCCATGCCATGGATGAAAGTGCGTCGAGTGGAATTCATGGGCCGGTGCTGGCTCTCGCTGGGGCAAACTACTGCAAGAACAGGGGGTAGTCAAAGGGCCTTGGAGAGTTGAGGCTTTGACTTTTCACGGTGGTCTTCCCAATTTCCTCGGGTGCTGCTATGGCGCGAGAAAATCCCGGATAGCTGGCTGCCAAAGGTGTTGAACCATCTGGAGCTGGTGCTGGTGGATCATTGTCATTTGGAACGAAAGGCGGCGACGACGGCATTGAGCCTGATGAAATACCGGGAGTTGCAGACGCGGGCGCGAGAGTTGAACGGGATTGCGATGGAGGAGCTTTCGCATTTCGAGATGCTGCTGGGCCTGTTGGAACGACGGGGGGTGGCGCTGGGGCAACCTTGCTCAAGTCCTTGGATTCATGGATTGATGCAGGAGGTTCGGCGTGGCCGCAGGGAGCAGGTGATCGACCACTTGATTTGTGCGTCGCTGATTGAGGGGCGGAGTTGCGAAAAGTTCCAGTTGCTGGCGGAGGCTCTCCGGGGAGTGGATGATGAGGTGGCAGGCTTGTATGCCGGTCTGGTGGAATCCGAGGGTAATCACTACGCAGATTTTTGGCTGATGGCGTGCGACATTGACAATGAGGAAGCGCATGTGCGGTTGGACTATTTTTTGGAGAAAGACGCGGAGCTCATCCGCCAGCCACATGAGCTGCCGCTGTTGCATTGAAGAATGGTGCGGTCAAGAGGACTCGAACCTCCACCCCTTTCGGGACTACGACCTCAACGTAGCGCGTCTGCCAATTCCGCCATGACCGCTGTGAGAAATCAGCTTGCGCAAAGGGCGTGGGGTGGGCAAGCGTATTTTGAAAGCGGCGCGGAGCTTTCGCCTTGGCGGTGGCGTGCCGGTGCATTTTAATCAAACCCATGACCGAGATTGACAAAACCCAGCTCGCTGAGGGGCTGCAAGGCAAGTATGGCCATGCAACTGCCGCAGTGGACAAGGGCAATCTCGACTATGCCATTCTTCTACTCAAGGACATCCTGAAAACAGAGCCGGGCTTTGTCGAAGGCCGGGAAATGCTGCGGGCAGCGCAGAAGGCAAAGAAAGGTGCGGGCGCGGGATTCTTCGGGAAGATTGTGGGGGCGGCATCGAGCGGACCTGCGTTGGCCAAGGGGCAGATGGCGCTGCGCCGGGAGGATTACAAGACGGCCCTGATTCAGGCGGAGGAAGTGCTGACGGATGATCCGGAAAGCCAATTGGCCCATCGTTTGTTGGCAGATTCGGCCAACGCGCTGGAAATGCCGCGCACGGCCATGCCAAGTGTCGAAATCTTGGTGGCGGCCACGCCCGATAACAAGGAGATCTGCCAACTACTCGCCAGCGTCCTGGAACAACTGGGCGATTTTGAGAAGGCGGAGAAGGCGCTTCAGGATTTGGTGGAAAAGAATCCGGATGACTTCAAACTTCAGCAGATTTTCAAGGACTTTTCCGCGCGCGCAACCATCAAGCGAGGCAGCTATGAGAGGATTGGTTCCGGCAAGGCCAGCGTGAATGAAGTGGTGCGTGATCAGGGCGAGGCCAATCGCGTGGCGCGCGAGCAACAGGTCCATAAGTCGGCGGATGTACTGCAGGACATGATTATTGAGAAAGAAAAGGAGTTTCAGCAGAACACGGCCAACATGCGGCTGGCCACGGAGATCGCCAAACTGAATGTTCAGGCAAAGAATTTCGATCGAGCGATGGAGTACTACGATTATGTGTCCACCAACAGCCAGACGGCAGACTCGGCAATCGATCGACTGATTACCGATTGTCACCTTTCAAAGTTTGACCATGAATTGTCATTGCTGGACCGCAACGCCGAGGATTATGACGGCCGCCGATTGGCGCTGGAGAAGGAGCGAAAAGATTTCGTACTAAAGGACTGCCGTAAGCGCGCTGCAAAATTTCCGACGGATTTGGATATCCGTTTCGAGTTGGGAGAAGCCTGCTTTGAGGCGGAGCTTTATGATGATGCCGTGCTGGCGTTCCAGAAGGCCCAAGGCAACGTTCTCTACAAGCATCGCGCGCAGTGTTATCTCGGCCGGATTTTTGCCGTGCGCGAGATGTACGACTTGGCGGAACGTTCATTGCTGGCGGCCATAGATGAGCGCCATGGCTTTAACGACTTGCGCAAGGAGGTGCTGTATCACTTGGCAGCCGTCTACGAGAAGATGGGACGCAACGACGACGCGTTTGCACGTTATCAGGAGATTTACGAGCACGACGTTAAATATCGAGACGTGGCAAAGAAGGTGGATGTTTACTACACCATTCGGAAGGCAACCGACGAAACATCAATGGAAGGCACCCCTCAGCCCGCGGCACCTGCAGCAACTCCTGTCGGGGGGGCATCCGCCGCCGCCGCGCCGCGACAGTCGGTGGGCAATGGGCGCTTTATCCTCCTTCGCCAATTGGGCCGTGGCGGCATGGGTGTGGTATGGCTCGCGCGAGATACGGATTTGGAAGAGGATGTCGCCTTGAAGCTTCTGCCCGAGGAAATGGCCGCCGATCTCGTGGCACTGAATGAGCTCAAGCGGGAAACCGCCAAGAGCCGTCGCCTGTCCCACCCCAACATTGTGCGCACGCACGACCTTGTGCAGATGCCAAACGAACAGCCGTTCATCAGCATGGAATTTGTGGATGGCAAAATGCTGGAGTCCATGCGGCTGGAACAGAACAACCAAGTCTTTGCGTGGGGGCAGATTGAAAAATACTTCCTGCAACTGTGCGATGCCCTAGACTATGCCCATGGCCAAAAGATCGTTCACCGGGACCTCAAGCCGGCGAACATGATGATCACTGGCGGAGGGCAGTTGAAGCTCGCCGATTTTGGCATTGCCGCATCCATGGTGGATTCGCTTAGCCGTTCCTCAATGCGCAATGTGATCAGTGGCACGGCCACATACATGAGCCCGCAACAACTGCAGGGCGATGTGCCGCGCGCCACGGATGACATTTACGCACTGGGGGCATCCCTCTATGAACTACTCACCAGTCGCCCGCCATTTTACACGGGCGACCTGACCTATCAGGTCATCAACGTACAACCCCATGCCATGGGGGATCGATTGGCGGAGATTGAGGTTGAAAATGCCATCCTACCTTACGTGGAGGAGTTGGTGATGGCGTGCCTGTCCAAGGACAACGCCGGCCGCCCGCAGAATGCGAAAGTCATTGCGGAGTGGATTCGCAGCAAGGGCGATTCCGAATTGCTGGCTGCAGGCGACGAAGCCGCCGCGGGCGCGTGATTGACGCGGGCGCGTGTCCACGCTATGCCTTCGGCATGAAAGCAGCCCTTTTCCCTCTTTTTCTTTTCGTCGCATGTACGACCACGTTGGTGGCCGCCGACAAGCCGGTGGTGGTTGAAGTCGCTGGTGTCAAATTCACGGCACCCGCACAGTGGGCCTCCGAACGTCCAGCCAGCCGCATGCGTGCCGCTCAGTTCAAGGTGCCCGGCCCAAAAGATCTCAAGCCTGCGTCCTGTGTGTTTTTCTATTTCGGGCCGGGTGGCGCGGGAGGCGCGGAGGCCAACGTCAAACGTTGGCTCGGCCAGTTTGCGCCTGCGCCCAAGGTGAAATCCGACGTGAAGTCGGAGAAAATCGGGGGTGTTGGAGTGACTCATCTCATCGCCCGCGGCACCTATCTGGACGGCCCTCCATTTGGTGGAGCCAAGATTCCGCGCAAGGATTACGCCATGCGCGGGGTCATTATCATGGCCCCTCGAGGCGCGATTTTCATCAAAATGACCGGCCCCAACGCGGTCGTTGAAGGGGCCGAGAAGGCGCTCACCGCCATGGTGCAGGGCGCCCTGAAGAAATAGCGCTGTTCAATTGGGATGGCATTCCGTCCTGTTTCATGTAACTTCATGGCTCTGCACCCCGAATTCTTGGGGGAGGCGATCGTATGAGGTTTTATCGCATCGTTTTGATTTGCGTGCTGCTTGCGGGTGGCCTTGGTCTGCGTGCGGGAACCGTGCGGCTGATCAACGGGAAGAGCTTCACGGGGCTGGTGCGGATTGACGATGAGAATCACCTGATTGTCAGCGGGGCAAAGGGGGAGAAGGTCAGGATACCTCTGGCGCAAGTGGGATATGCGAGCTTTGAGCCGCCGGAAAACCTCGGCGCATTGCAGGCCGGCGCACCGCTGCCGGGGCAGGGCACCGGATTGCTGGGAGCCTATTACAGTAGGCCTTCGCTGAAGGGCCGCGTGGTTTACCGGATTGACGAGACGGTGGATTTCAACTGGGGCATGGACCGGCCGATGTTTGATGTGAATCGGGATTATTTTTCCATCCGTTGGCTGGGTGAGGTGGAGGCGCCGGTGTCGGGCACGTACACGTTTTACCTGAATGCCAATGATGGCGGTGAGTTGACGGTGGGCGAGGAGTTGAAACTGGGTCAGTTTGATGAGGACTCCGGTTTTGTGACCAAGGGCAAGATGCAATTGGAGGCGGGTAAACGGTATCCCTTGACACTGGATTTTCACGACAACTATGGCATCGCGCATGTCCGACTGGAATGGAGCGGCCCGGGCATTGCCAAGTCACCGATTCCCCGGCGGCAACTGTATCCGCGACTGCCCGGAGCGGAGAACATTGGGGCGTCGCGGGGTCTGTTGGGATGTTACTACCGCAACCGATTTTTTTACGGTGACGTCAAGGCGCGGGTGGATCCGCAAATGTCCTTTCAGTGGGACAAGGGGCCGGCCAATGAATTTCCTGCCGACAACTACAGTGTTCGCTGGATGGGCCAACTGCGTGCGAATCGCGATGGCCAGCACCGATTGCACATCGTGTGCGATGAAGGCGTGCGGTTGTGGCTGGATGGTCAGCTGGTTGTCAACGAGATGCGCAACAGTGTTCGCCAGGAATTCTCGCCGGTGATGTCGCTGGAAAAGGGGCGGCGCTACGATGTTCGATTGGAAATGGTCAACCGGGCTGGGGGTCCTGTTTTGAAGATGGAATGGACGGAGCCGGGACGGCCGCGGGCGGTTGTGCCCGCGGACAATTTGCACGCGACCATGGAGCCGCCTCCACTCCCGGCAAATGTGGAGGAGGCAGATCTGTCGCGAACGCTGGGAGTGTTCACGTGGGGTGGCTCGCGCATTGTGCGGGGCATTGTCAGTGCGGACGATTCCACCGTGCGTTTTGCCGAGGGCAGCCAGCCACGGCGCATCAGCACTATCAATGTGTCGCGGATCGTGTTCCAACCCATTCCGGAAAAATTCATTGGCCGATTGACGGACAAGCGGCAGGGTGCCCTTTTAAAGACTGGGGAATTTGTGGAAGGCAAGTTTCACTCGGTGACGGACGGCAGCCTGCGGCTGGATTCCGTGCTTCTGGGTCGGCGGGCTTATGGGTTGCTCGACGTGTTGGCGGTCCAGATTGAGAAGCCCGCGCCCAAGCCTCCGGCCAAGGCCCAGTTTGTTGCCCATCTGGAGGATGGCTCCATTTTTCACATTGAAGGCTGCCGTCCCGACGAGGGGCAATTGCATTTGGATGATCCGACTGTCGGCGAGTTTTCTATTCCGGTTGGGGAATTGGTTTCGCTGGAGCGCATCGAGCGCGAATAAAGCGGTGTCACTTTACGGTGGCGGGGGATTGACCGATTTCCACCAAGCCTCCCAAAGTTGGTCGCCGCCAAAAATCCAGATCACGGCAGCCAAGGCAATGTAGGGTCCGTAAGGCAGGCGTCCGGCCCATTCCTCCTTCTTCAGCAGCATCATGGTGATGCCCACCACGGAGCCGATGATGGCGCTGGCCATGAGGGAAAAGACGGTTGCGGACCAGCCCAGAAAGGCTCCGATGGCACCCATGAACTTGACGTCGCCAAAGCCCATGGCCTCACGAGGAATGACGACTTCGTCGGTGGCAACCTCAAGGTGCCTGATGTCCTCCGGGTTAAAGGATTGGGCGCCGATGGTCAGTTGTTCCATGGTGAGGGCGACGGAGGTATCGAAGTAGCAGCGGTCCACCAGTTCCACTTGCCGGGCCTGCAGGGTAATAGTGTCGGATTTCCGGTAAAAAATTTCCTCGTAAGGCATGGCACCATCGGAAAAGACCAAGGCCTCCTCGGTGAACGTGAGTCGTTCATCTTCAACCTCGAAGGTTTGTTTTCCAAAGGCAGCCTTGCCGGCGCGTACGACGATATAGACGAGTCCAAAGCCCACGGCGAGTCCGATTAGGCTCTGGCCAAGGGCAGTCAGGCGGGAATCGGTGGCATGGAGTTGCGGAGCGATGAGGGAACAGGCCAAGCCGGCGCCCATGCCACCAATGGTAATTTCGTCGGGAATGATCTGGTAGTCAAAATCGATAAAGGTGGCCACGATGAAGCCGGCTAGGAGGAGGCAAAGGATGGCGGCATGAAGTGCATCGGGACGGAAGGCAAGCCAAGCTGCGGCAAAGGCGATGCCGGTGAGCAGTTCCACTGCGGGGTAGCGGATGCTGATGGGCTCGGCGCAGTTACCGCAGCGGCCGCGCAGGCGGATCCAAGCCAGAATGGGAATGTTAAAATACCAGGGGATGGAGTAGCCACACTTGGGGCAATGGGAGGGCGGATGGGAAAGGCTTTGTTCCAGGGGCATGCGGTGAATGCAGACGTTCAGGAAACTGCCGATCATGGCCCCGAAGATGAAATAGACGGACGCGAGGAATAACTCCACAAGATCGAGGAAGAGTGGGTCAGGCATAAATGGCCTCCTTTAACGCCTCGCGCATGGCCTCGAGGGGCGCGGTTTGGCCGGACCAAATCTCGAGGGCGGTGGCGCCTTGATGAAGCAGCATGCCGAGCCCGTTGGCGGTGCGGCAGCCGGCTTCGCGGCAGGCGGCGAGAAAAGGGGTCTCAGCAGGCTGATACACCATGTCAAAGGCGGCACGGGCATTGGAAAAGGGGAAGTTCTCGATGGGCAGGGGATCGTCTTTCTTGAGCCCGAGCGAGGTGGCGTTTATGACGAGATCCACGTTGCCGGTGGGCGGGCCAACAGCGACCTCGACAGCGGGGAAGCGTTCGCGGATTTCCCCGGCGATGGCCTCGGCTTTGCTGGTGGTTCGGTTGACAAGGTAGAGGGAGCGTACGCCTACAGAGGCGAGCTTGAGGGCGGCCACGCGCCCCGCTCCGCCCGCCCCCAGCAGCAATATGCTTTCGCCGCGGACTTCCATGGCCAGATCCTCGCGAAGACTTTGGGTGATGGCGTCGGCGTCGGTATTGAAACCGTGGCTGCGCAGTTCGGCAGGCGCCATTTCAAAGGCATGGAGGGGCTGCCATTCGCCTCCGGCTTCCCGGCCCTCAAAGCGGACGGTGTTGACGGCGCCCCATTCACGAGCGGTCTCGTCGAGGACATCCATCATGTCCACGGCCAAGAGCTTGTGGGGCACCGTGAGGTTTAGGCCGATGTAATGCATGGCACGGGCACCTTGGATTGACTCGGCCAGTTGTTCCGGACGGACCTCGGCGGCGGTGTAGCGCCAGTCGAGCCCGAGGGCGGCAATGCCGGCATTTTGCATGGCGGGCGATGCGGAGTGGCGCACAGGATGGCCATACACGGCGCAGTAGCGCGTGCTGGCGGTGATGGGCTGGGGATGTCCCGGCACGGGCGAACTATAGGCAAAGGTGGGGGCGGCAACAACCGGGAAGCGTCACGGAGTTCAGGGGAATGACTTGGAGTCTGCCCATCGGGGCGTCTTGACTTCGGCGGCGGCTTTTGCAGGATGGGCAACCCAATTGACCATGAATGACAAATTGTTTCCCCCCTCGGCGGCGGCCTCGGAGCAAGCGCATATTGGTTCGCTGGAGCAGTACCGCGAAACATACGAGCGCTCCATCAATGATCCGGAGGGATTTTGGACGGAACACGCAGAGCGACTTCGGTGGTTTGAGAAGTGGGACAAGTTGCGGGAATGGGACTACTCCAAGGCCGAGATCAAGTGGTTTATCGGGGGCAAGCTGAACGCGTGTTACAATTGTGTGGATCGGCATGTGGATGATGGGCATGGGGAGGACACGGCCTTGATCTGGGAGGGGAATGACCCGGGCGAAAGCCGGTCGTTTACCTATGCAGAGTTGCAGGCCGAAGTGCAACGGGCGGCGAACGCGCTCAAGGGGTTGGGCATTGGGAAAGGGGACCGGGTTTGCATTTACATGCAGATGATCCCGGAATTGACAATTGCGATGCTGGCGTGCGCGCGCATTGGCGCGGTGCATTCGATTGTGTTTGGCGCATTCACCGCAGACAGCCTAGTGACGCGGATCAATGATTCCGAGTGCAAGGCAATCGTTACTCAGGACACGGGTGTGCGTGGGACAAAGCAGGATATCCCGATGAAGGCCAATGCGGACTTGGCGGTGGCCAGTACGCCGTCCATTGAGAAGATTCTGGTGGTGCGCCGGACGGGAGCCGAGGTGTCGATGGCCGAGGGGCGCGACGTGTGGTGGCACGAGGCCTTGTCGGCGGCGGCATCTGAGTGCGAGGCGGAGGCGATGGACGCTGAGGATCCATTGTTTATTTTGTACACCTCCGGCAGCACGGGCAAACCCAAGGGGGTGCTGCACACCACGGGAGGCTACCTGACTTACGCGGCGACGACGCATCACTACATTTTCGATTATCATCCGGGTGATGTGTATTGGTGCACGGCGGATATCGGGTGGATCACGGGACACTCGTACATCGTGTACGGACCGATGGCAAACCGCGCGATCACCATGATGTATGAGGGTGTTCCAAATTACCCGGACTTTGGGAGGTTTTGGCAGATCGTGGCAAAACATAAGGTGAACATTTTTTACACGGCACCGACGGCGTTGCGGGCGTTGATGAAGGAAGGAGACGATTGGCCGGGGCAACACGATCTCTCAAGCCTGCGTTTGCTGGGTACGGTGGGCGAGCCGATCAAATCGCCGGAATGGACCTGGTATCACGAGGTGATTGGCCGCGGCAAATGTCCGATCGTGGATACGTGGTGGCAGACGGAGACGGGTGGCATCCTGATCACGCCATTGCCGGGAGCCACGCCAACCAAGCCGGGAAGCGCTACCTTGCCGTTCTTCGGAGTGAAACCTGCGCTGGTGGACGACGAGGGTAGCGTGATTGAGGGCAACGAGGTCAGTGGTAACCTGTGCTTGCTGGAGCCTTGGCCAGGGCAGATGCGGACGGTGTACGGGGATCACCAGCGGTTCTTTGACACTTACTTTGCCCGGTTTCCCGGAAAGTATTTCAGCGGTGACGGCTGTCGCCGGGATGAGGACGGCTACTATTGGATCACGGGCCGGGTGGACGACGTGATCATTGTTAGCGGCCACAACCTTGGCACGGCGGAAATCGAGGGTGCCATAGGTGGACATTCGGCGGTGGCGGAGGCAGCGGTGGTTGGCTATCCGCATGACATCAAGGGCAATGCCATCTACGCCTACGTGACCTTGAAGACAGGCGAGGAGGTTACGGATGGATTGCAGGGTGAGATTGTGAAACAGGTGCGCGCGGCCATTGGGCCGCATGCGTCGCCGGAGAAAATTCAGTTTACACCGGGCCTGCCCAAGACCCGCAGTGGAAAGATCATGCGGCGCATTCTGCGAAAAATCGCGGAGGGCGACATGGAGAATCTGGGGGACACGAGCACGTTGGCGGATCCCGGGGTGGTGGATGCTCTGGTGGATGGCCGTGTGGGGTGAAGGTTTGCCGCTTTTCAGAAAGGCGTGTTTTACACCGTGAATGGGTAATGCTTGCGCCGGGAGCAGGGACTGCCTAGCGTCCCGTCGATGTCTTGGCTGCCATTTGAGCTGGGACTGGCGGCGCGCTACCTGATCTCCAAGCGTACGTCGGTTTCCTTCATCACGCTGATCTCCGTAATCGGCGTGATGCTGGGGGTGGCGGTGCTCATTGTGGTCATCAGTGTGATGGCCGGTTTTCATCATTTGCTTCAGGAAAAATTGTTCGGGTTTTACTCGGACCTCACCGTTGAAGGTCGCTACTCCATGATCGCGGATCACGAGAGCCTGAGGAAACGGGTGCGCCAAGTGGATGGGGTTAAGGTCAAGGGAGTTTCGCCCGTGGTGGTGGGGCGAGTGATGGCGCAGCGGACGGTGGCGATGGGGCAGTCGCCAGTGGACGCCAACGGCGCGATGGGGGAGCCGTTGCAGGATTTGCGCATGGATCTTGTGCCCTTGGTGGGGGTGGATACAAACACCATCGGGGAGGTGTCGGAGATTCCACGCATGATGGTGGCGGGGAAAATGGAGTTTGGGGATTTGTTTCTGGATGAATGGTTTGCGGTGGCGGGTGTGAACTTGGCGAATCCCCGGCATTTCGCCATGGATGTGGGGGACAAGGTTTCGGTCTACACCACGCGGCAACTGAAGGCGATGAAGGCGGAGCGGGACGCCAATGGGAGCTTGGGGATATTGCCGACGGATTTTGAGGTGCGCGGCTTTTTTGATGTGGAGTTTCACCCGTTCAACTCGTTCGTGATTTGCTCGATGGAGGCGGCGCAGGAGTTGCTGGAGATGGAGGGGCGCGTTTCACAATTAAAGGTAAAACTGGAAAATCCGGACCAGGCTTTGACGGCGCAACGGCTGATGGGGCAGGCGTTGGGAACCAACTACATCGTAAAGACGTGGCGGGATGAGCCCGCGACCCGACATCAAGTGGCGGCTGTGGAGACGGAAAAGCAAATGATGTTTTTCGTGTTGTTCTTTGTGATGATCGTAGCGGCTTTTGGCGTGACGAGTTCGCTCATCATTTTCGTGACTCACAAGACGCGCGAGATCGGGCTTTTAAAAGCGTTGGGTGCGTCCAATGGACAGGTGGCTGGTATTTTTCTTTGCCAAGGATTGGCGATTGGGGGCGTGGGAGTCACGCTGGGCTACGGGCTGGGAATGCTGGCCCTGAAATACCGCAACGAGTTCCTTAAATTCATCGGCTGGCTGAAAGGTGGGGAGGTTTTTCAGAAGGAAATCTACTTTTTCAATGAATTGCCAGCACTCACCCGTCCGGAGGATATTCTGTTCATCTGCGGCTGTTCGCTGCTGGCTTGCGTGCTGGCAGGGTTGATACCCGCCTGGAACGCCGCCCGTTTGCGGCCCGTGGAGGCACTGCGCTATGAGTAACTCCGTCGCTCCCCTCCTCGCCGCCCGCGGTCTGTGCAAGACCTACCAAATGGGCCAGCAGTCTCTGGCGGTCTTGCGCGAGGTAGACTTTGATTTGGAACGCGGCCGGTTTGTGGCGCTTTGCGGTGCCTCCGGAAGCGGCAAGACCACCCTGCTGCATTTGCTGGCAGGACTGGATCAGCCGACCGAGGGCACCATCCAGTTTAGCGGCCGCAACATTGCCCAAATGGACGAGATCGAAGCCGCCGAATTTCGCAACAAGCATATCGGCCTCGTCTTTCAGGCCTACCACCTCATCAGTGAGCTGGATGCACTTGAGAACGTAACTCTGCCCGCCCGTCTGCAACGGATGCCGAGTGGCGAAGCCGAGCAGCGCGCGCGCGAATTACTGGAAGCCGTGGGACTAAAGGATCGCCTGCACCACAGGCCTACGGAACTTTCCGGCGGCGAACAACAACGCGTTGCCATCGCACGTGCACTTGTTAACAACCCCAAGCTGGTGCTGGCCGACGAGCCAACCGGCAACTTGGACACTGGCACCGAGAAGGAGATCATCGATCTTCTGCGCGATCTTCAAGCTGAACGCAACCTCACCCTGCTTGTGGCTACACACGACGAGCACGTGGCAGAGAGTGCTGGTGTCGTGGTGCATCTGAGTGACGGTCACATGGTGCATGTCACCGAACGAACGGCGCGTACGGAACAGGAACCCGAACGATTATCCTCACCGGGCAAGGTCGTGGTGAACATTGCCCGCCATGCCGAATATTCGCGTGGCCAGTTATTGTTTCGGACATTGCTGGGCTTATTGTTTATTGCCGTGCCACACGTCATTTGCTTTGCCATTCTGGGATTCGGGTGTTTGCTGGCAACGGTCGTTGTATGGTTCGCCATTCTGTTCACAAAAAGCCATCCACGGATACTTTACCGTTTTCAGCGAGGTGTCCTGCAATGGAGCATCCGTTTCAATGCGGCCATGATGAACCTAGTGGACGGCTATCCAGCATTGGGCCTTGGCAACAAGGGGGACGCGGTTGAAGTGTGTCTGGAGCGTCCGGAATCATTCAACCGTTGGCTGTGTGTCGCACGGCTGTTTGCCGTCGTTTATGTTGGCGTTCCTCATGGCATCTGTTTGTTTGCCCGCTATGTTGCCGCGATTTTCATCCTAATTGCTGCGTTCTTTATTGTGATGTTCACCGGAAAGTATCCACCAAACATGCACCATTTCATGGTGGGTACATTGCGATGGCAAGCTCGCGTGCAGGCTTACTTGTCATTAATGACTGACAGGTATCCGCCTTTTTCCGGCAGAGAATAAGGCTGGCATTGGGTGCGGCGACGCATGACGAGAAGGTGGCAGGGTTTGCAGAACGGGTGCGGCGACTGGCGGACGGGAGGATTGTGGATTGAAGTTTGTTGCGCGGTGGGATTGTTCCGCTTAGCTTCGGCGGCCCTTGCGATGAAGGTCTTCATTGACGGAAAATTTTACGACGAGAAGAACGCAAAAATTTCGGTGTTCGATCATGGCCTGTTGTATGGCGACGGTGTGTTTGAGGGCATCCGGGCTTACAACGGCCGCGTATTCAAGCTCAAGGAGCACATCGATCGGTTGTTTTACTCGGCCAAGGCGATCCTTCTGAAGATGCCGATGTCACGTGCGGCCATCACCAAGGCCGTTGTGCAGACCTGCCGGAAGAACGGCATTCAAGACGGCTACGTTCGACTGGTGGTGACGCGAGGAACGGGAACCTTGGGGCTTGACCCAGACCGATGCAAGAAGGGCTCGGTGATCGTGATCGCGGACAAGATTCAGCTCTATCCGAAGGCACTTTATGAGCAGGGCATGCCGTTGATCACCGTGCCCACCACGCGGAACTACGCCAATGCCATCAACCCGGCGATCAAGTCATTGAATTACCTGAACAACATTCTCGCGAAAATTGAGGCGAAGATCGGCGGCTGCGCGGAGGCGATCATGCTCAACCCCGCGGGCAACGTGGCGGAATGCACTGGCGATAATGTGTTTATTCTTTCGGGAGGAAAATTGCTGACGCCGCCATTGACGGCCGGTGCCCTGCGCGGGATTACGCGCGGAGTGGTGATCGACTTGGCACGCGAGCAAGAGTTGGAGGTCGCCGAGACAGACTTGACGCGGTATGACCTTTACTGTGCGGACGAATGTTTCATCACGGGCACCGCGGCGGAAATTGCGCCGGTGAAGTCGATTGATGGACGGGAGATTGGACGTGGCAAACCGGGGCCGGTAACCAAGAAGTTGATTCAGGCCTACCACGACTTGACGAACTCAGAAGGTGAGGCAATTTAGGGGAGGGGATTTGCATGAAATGCTGCCAAACAGGATGTGAAAATGAGGCGACGGTTCACCTGACCGAGATTGTGGAGGGTCAGATGAAAAAGATTGACCTCTGCGAGGACTGCGCGAAGGACAAGGGGGTGACGGATCCGCAGGGGTTTGCGTTGGCGGATTTGCTGCTCGGGTTGGGAGCGTCTTCAGAAATTGAAGCGGCCGGGGGTGGTGAACTGGTGTGCGATGAGTGCGGGTTCGCGCACGCAGACTTTAAAAAAAGCGGCCGGCTTGGATGTCCGGCATGTTATCAAACATTCGCGGGGCCGCTGGAGGGAATGGTGAAGCAAATGCACAAGGGGACGGAGCACGTGGGCAAAGTGCCCAAGGTGCTGCAACAGGCCAAACGGGCCACCCAGCAGCGGGAGAAACTGCAGGAACGACTGGCGCGGGCCGTGGAGGAGGAGAATTACGAATTGGCGGCACAACTGCGGGACGAGATCAAGGAACTGGAACAGGAATCGGCGGCATGACGAAACTGCACGAATTTTTGGTTGGCACGGATGAATTTGCGGGGCGCGAAGCCAAGGGGGACCACGTTGTCTTGTCGAGCCGTGTTCGCCTTGCGCGAAACGTGATGGGCCGGCCTTTTCCCGGCCGAGCGAAAAAGGCGGAACGGGTGGAGGCTTGTGATTTAATTCAGCCGGCGGTGTCAGGGCTCTCGGCCATGCGTGGATGTTACAGTGAGTCGATGGCCAACCTGAAGGCTTTGGATAAACAGGTACTAGTGGAACGTCATCACATCAGCCGTGAACACGCGGCCAAGAATTCGGGCAGCGGGCTGGTGATGAACAAGGACCAGTCGATGTGCGTGATGATCAATGAGGAGGATCACCTGCGCATGCAGGCGTTGTTGCCGGGACTGCAACTCAAGCAGGTCTGGCAAAAAATCGACCGTCTGGACACGAGCTTGGAGAAAAAGCTTGAATATGCTTTTGACGGCCAGTTGGGCTACCTGACGGCGTGTCCAACCAATCTGGGCACGGGCATTCGGGTGAGTGCCATGCTGCACCTGCCAGGCTTGGTTTTGCAAGAACAGGTAAACCAGATTGTGCAGGCGGTGACCAAGCTGGGGCATGCCGTGCGTGGCTTGTATGGCGAGGGAACTGAGGCACTGGGTCACATCTTTCAGGTCTCAAACCAAATGACGCTGGGCGAGTCGGAAGGGGACATCGTGGAAAGGATCAGCAAGGTGCTTCTCCAGATCATCGAGCACGAGGAGAATGCGCGCCAGACGCTTTTGCAAAACAAGCCGGCGGAATTGTTCAACCACATTGGGCGCGCCTGTGGCATCCTTGCCAACGCGCACATTGTGAGCAGCAAGGAGGCCATGAACCAGCTTTCGCTCATGCGTTTGGGGGTGGTTATGGGATTGTTGCCAGATGTTGGTAAATCGATACTGGATGAATTGTTCCTCATCACCCAGCCGGCGCATCTGCAGCACATGGTGGGGGAAAAACTTTCCGGGGAGGAACGGGATGTCCATCGGGCGAGCCTGCTGCGGGAACGGCTGGGCAGCATCAGCGGGCTGCAATTGCCCGAATAACGGCCCATATGGGTCGTCCAGTAAATAAGGGGATTTTTTGTGTTTGGGCATAAGTTGGTATGCGGCATGCTGGACAAATGGTGGATTTGGAGGCAAATTTCGGAAGGAAATGAGTGACGAAGGGATGAGCAACTTTACGCCGCGGGCCCAGCAGGTGCTGGCACTGGCGCGCAAGGAGGCGGACCGGTTCAACCACAATTTTGTGGGTACCGAGCACTTGCTGCTGGGCTTGATCAAGCTGGGGCAGGGTGTGGCGGTGAACGTGCTTCAGAAAATGGGGCTCGACTTGGAAACAGTGCGTCTGGAGGTGGAAAAACAAGTGGGCACGGGGCCCGACCAAAAACAGGTGGGCAACATTCCGTACACGCCCCGCGTCAAGAAGGTTTTAAATCTCGCGTCCAAGGAAGCCAAGGCATTGGCGCACACTTACGTTGGTACGGAGCATATTTTGCTTGGATTGCTGCGCGAGGGCGAGGGCGTGGCGGCACGGGTGTTGAAGAATCTGGATATCGACATTGAGCAGACCCGGCAGGAAATTTTGCGGGAACTTGACCCCAACTTTGTGGGCGGCGAGGAAGATTTGGAGGAGGTCGATGAAGGGGATCCGCCCAAGGGCAAGAAGGGCACAAAGACACCCGCACTTAGGGCATTTGGACGGGATCTGACGGAGGTTGCCAAGAAGGGCGAAATGGATCCGGTGATTGGTCGGCAGGACGAGATTGAGCGGGTGATTCAGATTTTGTGCCGGCGCACCAAGAACAATCCCGTGCTGCTTGGTGAGGCGGGCGTGGGCAAGACGGCTATCGTCGAGGGTCTGGCGCAGGAAATTGCGAAGGGCAACGTGCCGGAAATTTTAAGGGAGCGAAAGGTCATCACACTGGACTTGGCGCTGATGGTGGCGGGTACGAAATACCGCGGCCAGTTTGAAGAGCGCATCAAGGCGGTGATGGATGAAATTCGACGCGCGAAGAACGTCATCCTGTTTATCGATGAGTTGCACACGATCGTGGGGGCGGGGTCGGCCGAGGGCACGATGGATGCCAGCAACATCATCAAGCCAGCCCTGAGCCGGGGCGAGTTGCAGTGTGTTGGTGCCACCACGTTGAATGAGTACCGAAAGTATATCGAGAAGGACGCGGCACTGGAGCGACGATTCCAGACGGTGAAGGTTGAGGAGCCAGATGCCAGTGAGGCGGTGGAAATCATGAAGGGGCTGCGGCCGAAATATGAGGATCACCATAAGGCAACGATTACGGATGATGCCCTTGAGGCGGCAGTGAGCCTTTCCTCGCGTTACATCACCGAGCGTTTCCTGCCGGACAAGGCCATTGACGTGATGGACGAAGCGGGCAGCCGCGGGCGTATCAAGGCTATGACGCGGCCGCCCGACATCAAGGGCTTGGAGGAAAAGATCGAGGAGATCAAGAAGAAGAAGGAAGAGGCGATCAAGGAGCAGGATTTCGAGGGTGCGGCATCCATGCGCGATGAAGAAAAGCACGCGAAGGAGGCCTTGGAGACGCGCATCAATGAATGGAAAGCCGCCAGCGAGGAGAAGTCGGTGGTCATTGATGAAGAGGATATTTTACAGGTCGTCGCGAAATGGACCGGCATTCCGCTGAAGCGGATGGAAAAGGACGAGATCAAGAAACTGCTCGACATGGAGAGCGAGTTGTCCCGGGTGATCATTGGCCAGGACGAGGCGGTGACGGCGTTGTGCAAGGCGCTCCGACGCAGCCGGGCGGATCTGAAGGATCCAGCGCGGCCAATCGGCACTTTTGCGCTGCTCGGACCGACGGGCGTGGGCAAGACGCTCTTGGCCAAGACGATTGCCTCGGAATTGTTTGGCGACACCAAGGCGTTGATTCAAATCGACATGAGCGAATACATGGAGAAGTTCGCCAGTTCGCGGCTGGTCGGTTCACCGCCGGGTTATGTTGGCTTTGAGGATGGGGGGCAGCTTACCGAGCAGGTTCGTCGCAAGCCTTACTCCGTGGTTCTGTTTGACGAGATGGAGAAGGCTCATCCGGACGTGATGAACATGCTCCTGCAGATTTTGGAGGAGGGTAAGTTGACGGACAGCCAAGGGCGCACGGTGGATTTCCGCAACACGATCATCCTAATGACCTCCAACATTGGCGCGGACAAAGTCAAGCCCGGCGCCACCATCGGTTTCACCACATCGACCGATGAGATCGACTACGGCAAGATGCGCGAGCAAATCATGGATGAAGCCAAGCGCGCGTTCAGGCCTGAATTCCTGAACCGGTTGGACGACGTGATTGTGTTCCGGTCCCTGTCGCGTGATGATCTGCTGGTGATCCTTGACTTGGAGATGAGCAAGGTCATTGATCGCCTCAAGGCGAAGGAGATCGACCTGAAATTGGATGACAAGGCACGTGATTTCCTCGTGGAGAAGGGATTTGATCCGCAGTACGGCGCGCGTCCGATGCGTCGTGCGGTGGAGCGTTATCTCGAGGATCCGTTGGCCGAGGAAATTCTGCGCGGCACCGTGCATGATGGTGAGCCCATCAATATCTCGGCGGACGAGGAGAAATTGACTTTCTCTCAAAAGACGCCTGCCGAGAAAGCGGTCTCTGGTCAATAAAGAGCGCCGTGTGGCGTGCATTTTCGGGAAGGGGAGGTAGATTGTTCAAATCATGAACGAAGCCACGGGTGTGTTGACACAATTCGTGCTGGGCTTGGGGCGCATCACCTTGATGGGGGGAGAGGTGCTGCGCAGCTTGGCCACGGTGCGTCCGAATCTTCGCGAGGTGGTTCGGCAACTTCATTTCATTGGGGTCAAGTCCCAGTCGGTGGTTCTCATCACGGGCGGCTTCGCGGGCATGGTGCTTTGCGCGCAGACTTTTTTTCAGTTTGAAAAAGTGGACATGGGTTCTTCCGCATTGGCGGTGGTCAGCGTGGCCATGACGGGTGAGATGGGCCCCGTGCTGGCGGGGTTGATGGTGGCCGGGCGCATCGGGGCGGCCATCACCGCGGAACTGGGCACCATGCGCGTGACCGAGCAGATTGACGCGCTGCGCACCATGGCTACACACCCGGTGGATCATTTGGTTGTGCCGCGCGTGTTGGCGACGGTCATTGCCATGCCGCTGCTCACGGTGATCGCCGTGTCTGTGGGCATTGTGTGTGCTTATGTGGTGGGTACGACACTTCTGGGTATGGATGGGGCCTACTCAATCAAGCATATGGCGTTCTTCACCGACCCCATTGACCTATGGGCGGGATTGATCAAGTCCGTCTTTTTTGGTGCGGTTATTTCCGTCATTGGCTGTTATCGGGGACTCAATTGCGGTCAAGGCGCTGAAGGCGTGGGACGCGCCACCAATCAGGCGGTGGTACACTCTTGCATCACAATCCTTATCTCCAATTTTTTCCTGACGCTGTTCCTCCGAAAATTTTTTATGTCACTGGGAATGTGGGGATGATTGAGGTTCGCAATTTAACCAAGCGCTTCGGCACGCAAACCGTGCTGGATGGGATCAGTTTTGCACTGGAGTCCGGGGAATCCGTCGCGGTCATTGGCCGCAGCGGTGTGGGTAAAAGTGTGCTGGTCAAGCATCTGGCTGCATTGATGAAACCGGATGCCGGCGAGGTGCGCTTGGATGACCAGGACTTGGTGCCGTTGTCAGAAAGGGAGCTTTTGCCCATTCGCAGCCGGTTTGGCATGCTGTTCCAAGGAGCAGCATTGTTTGATTCCCTGACCGTGGCCGAAAACATTGCCTTTTCACTGGGACGCGAGGATTTGACCGCCAGAGACATTGGCGATCGTGTGGCCGAGGTGCTGGAGCTGGTGGAGTTGCCGGGGATTGAAGCCAAGCTTCCAGCTGAACTTTCAGGCGGCATGAAAAAGCGCGTGGGCCTTGCCCGCGCCATTGTGCACCGGCCTGAGATTATCCTTTATGACGAGCCGACCACCGGGTTGGACCCGATGGTGTCGGATAGCATTGACCAGTTGATGATGCGTGTGAATGAGCGACTGCACGCCACGACACTGGTGGTGACGCATGACATGCGCACGGCCCGACGTCTGGGTGAAAGGGTGCTCTATCTGCATGGTGGAAGGATTTATCTCGACGACACGGCGGAAAATGTTTTCATGTCGAGAGACCCGGTGGTGAGCCGGTTTATCAAGGGAGAGGCCGACTTGAAGGAGGTGGAATTCGCATGAGCAGCAGCCGGCTGGAATTGAAAGTGGGCTTGTTCATGGTGGTTTGTCTGGCGTTGGCGGCGGCACTCGCCATTCGTTTCAGTGAGACCCGCATGGGCTTGGCCGAAACCTACACGGTGGTCATGGAAACCCAGTCGGCGGGCAACTTGGTGGATCATGCGAATGTTGTCATGTCTGGGGTTCGCATTGGCTATGTCAATAAGGTGGAACTACAGGATGACGGCAACGTGTGGATTTTCCTCAGAATTTTCGACCGTTATCGCGTCCACGAAAATGACGAATTTGCGGTGGCCTCGGTGGGCTTGATGGGGGATCAGTATGTCTCGGTGTCACCCACGAACAATCGTGGGTCAAAGCTGGAAATGGACGGCCATGTGGTCGCACGGGAATCCATGAGCTTGGAGCGTATTGGGGAGAAAGCGGAAGGGCTGGTGGAGCGCGTGGATGGGATGGTCATGAAGCTTGATGGGCTGGTGGGCACTTTTTCCAACATGGTGCATCGGGTGGATCAGGATCTATTGAGCGGAAACACGTTGTCCAACTTGAACGCCACGATTGCCAATGTGCATGACGTGTCCGGCGAAGTGAAGATGTTTTCCGAGCGAATGGTTTTGGTGACCGAGCAAATGACCAACATTGCCCAGCGTGGAATCTCTGTGGCAGAGCGTGTGGAAGCTACAGCCGGCCAAATCCAGTCACTGGTGGCAACCAATGCGCCGAACGTGGCCGCCTTGTTTTCGGATTTAAAGAAGACCACCGAGTCGATGGACAAGACCGTTGGGCAGTTGGAAAAAGTCGTTGCCGACGCCCAGCCGCAACTGGCCAAGGTCATGGAAAACGCGGCCAAGGCATCCGGTTCCGTGCAGCGGGCCGCCACAAGTGTGGAACAGACGGTGGCGACAAACCGTGTGGTGGTGGAGCAAACGATTCGTAATGTACAGCAACTTACGGCGCGGCTGGACAAAACTGCTGAACAGGTTGAGAAGTCAGTCGTGGACAACAGTGAGAGCATCAAAGACATTGTGACCAACGCGCGCGAGGTTAGCATGAATTTGAAGCAGGCAACCGGCAACATCGGCAAGGTGATCGCCTTGTTTGAAAGAGGCGAAGGCCTTGCCGGGGGACTGTTTCAGGATAAAAAAATGAAGGCGGACTTTGCGCAGATGGTCACGAATTTCAGCCACACCTCGCTGCGGATGTCCACCCTAGTGAGTAATCTCAACGAGTACGGTATTCTCTGGAAGGGCGAACGATCCGAACGCACCCCCCCGCGCATCTTTCGACCCAAGTCCCGGCTTGAGAAATGATGGAGCCGGTAGCCGTCTTCAAAACCGCCAACGCGGCCGAGGCGCAGTTGGTTTGCTCCCGTCTTCGTGCGGCGGGAATCGCAGCTATTGTTCAGAATGAAATTAGCACTGTGATGGGCGGAGGTCTGTCGCTGGAACCCGCGGGTGTTCGCGTTGAAGTGCCATTCTCTCAGGCTGGCGAAGCGCGTGTTCTCTTGGAGGAAGAGGCATGAGCCGCGCACTGAAACGCCTGCAACAGTTGCTTGGCCCCGGGGAATTGCGCTTGGACGAACGCACCCGCAAAGAGCACGCGGGGGACAAATGGTTTGCGACGGGAATGCCTGAGGCCGTGGCGTTGCCGCGAAGTGTGGCGGCTGTTTCCCGAATATTAAAACATGCTTCGCGAAATCAAATTCCCGTGACGGCACGTGGCGCGGGGTTTGGCTATGTGGGGGGATGTGTGCCCCTGCGGGGTGGTATTGCGCTTTCTTTGACGAGATTGAGGCGCATCAAGGAAATCAGTGGGCGCGATTTTGTGGCCGTGGTGCAGCCGGGCGTCATCACCGCCACGCTGCAGGAACGGGTGGAGTCGGTGGGGCTTTACTATCCACCCGATCCCGCGAGCCGTTCCAATTGCAGCATCGGTGGCAACATTGCCACCAACGCAGGCGGACCACGAAGTGTGAAGTATGGGGTGACGCGGGACTATGTCCTGGGTCTGCAGGTGGTTCTTGCCTCGGGGGATATGGTTCGATTTGGCGGACGAACACACAAGGATGCAACGGGCTTCGATTTCGCGAGGCTATTCACAGGATCAGAGGGATTGCTCGGGGTGGTGACGGAGGCAACCCTGAAGTTGTTGCCGTTGCCGCCTTACAGGGCTGGCCTCTCGGTAGGATTTAAAACCATGAAGGCCGCGGCGCGCACGGTCCGGGCCTTGTTCGCGGAAGGGTTTCTGCCGAGTGCCGTGGAATTGGCGGATGAATTTACACTGGCGGCGGCGCGTGATCGAACAGGGACACGAATGTTTGGCGGCTGCAAAGCGCATTTGATTGTGGAGATGGATGGGCAGGAGTCATCCGTGCGCTCGGAATTGCGCGGGCTGGAGCGGTTGGCCAAGGGAAACAAGCCGGTTTTTTTGCGCCGCGCCTTGGGTGCTGTTGCGTGTGAAAAGGTATGGGCGGTTCGGCGGGAATTTTCGTATTCGCTGCGGGACACGGGCCTGACCAAAATTAATCAGGATGTGGTTGTGCCCCGGGGCCAAGTAGAGGCCCTTTTTCAGCTGGCGTCGCGCCTGCAGCGGCGGCATGGAATGGCGGTGGCGTGTTTCGGTCACGCTGGGGATGGAAATATTCATGTCAACCTGATGCTGGATGAATCCAAACCGGGATTCCAGAAGCGGTGCAACGCGGCACTGGATGAATTGTTCAAGGGCGTACTGGATTTGGGGGGCTCGATCACAGGGGAACACGGGGTCGGCATTGCCAAGAAGCCGTGGTGGCCCTTGGCCGTATCTCAAGAATCCCGCGCGGTGCATCGTGCGGTGAAGAAGGCGCTGGATCCGAAGGGAATCTTGAACCCGGGGAAATTTGTCTAGGATGGATTGCCCCGGGTTATTCGTCGTTGGGTCGGGCCAGGGTCACGCGTAGGTTGCGCTCCTGAAATGCGACTCCATTCAACCGGTCGACAGCGTTCTGCGCAGCTTGAGGCGATTCCATCTCGATGAAACAAAAACCGCGGTTGCGGCCGGTGCGTCTTTCGGTCAGGCGGTCGACAGCGTCCACGCCGCCGGCGTTGGCAAAATGCGTGCGAAGTTCATCGGCCGTCGCCGAGTAGGAAATGTTGCCCACGTAAAGTCGTTTACTCATCGAACGCGCGGGATTTGACCGGGCCGGGCAGGGGATGACAAGCAAATTGGTCAGGCGCGGGGTTCGCCGGCCAAAACGACGAATTCACCACGCGTCTTGGTTTTTTCCATTTGTGCCAAAATTTCTCCTGCTGTGCCGCGCAGAAATTCCTCAAATTTCTTGGTGATTTCCCGGCCAACCACAACCGGGCATGCGGGCCAAATCTCGTTTAATTCGCTGAGAAATTTGAGGATACGATGCGGGGATTCATAGAACACCAGAGTCCCGGGCACGGCCGCCAAGGCCACGAGGCGGTTGCGGCGTTGGCCGGATTTGTGGGGCGGGAAGCCGGCGAAAAAGAACTGATCCGTGGGCAGGCCCGCGGCGGCCAGTGCGGCAACGGCGGCGCAGGGACCGGGAACGGGCTCTACTCGATGGCCTGCGGCTAGCACGGCGCGGACAAGGCGCTCGCCGGGATCACTGATGCCGGGCGTGCCAGCGTCACTGATTAAGGCAATGATTTCGCCATTTTCCAGGCGGCGAAGTATTCCAGCGCTGCGTCGGACTTCGTTGAACTGATGGCAACTGAGGGTGGGTTTGCTGATTTCAAAGAGTTTCAGCAGTTGCCGGGCACGGCGAGTGTCCTCTGCGGCTACGATATCGCATTCACGCAGCACGCGCAGGGCGCGCAGGGTGATGTCCTCCAAGTTGCCGATGGGGGTGGCAACAAGATACAGCGTGCCCGGCTGGAGTGGTGGCGTTTCCGGCATGGGCGTGGAGTGTGCCATGCGCCAATGGTTTTGCCAACGACGGGCGGTTCTGCTAGGCAAGGCCGGTGCCGGAAGAAGGAGAGCAACCGCGGATACGCAGTTACCGCTGGCCTTGGTGGTTGGCGGGATTTGTCCTGTTGGGGATGGTACTCATGTATGTGTGGATGCTCGGCGCGGTGGCGGAAGTGAAGCGCATTCGGGAGGCGACAGACAAGATGAAGGCGCAGCAGGGCAACAACGCAACGGCTTCCGGCAACGCTACTGGCAAACAATGACTTGGCGCATGCGTGTTGGTGGCGTAGCCTTGAGGGGTTCCTGATATGCAAACTCGAAGGACTTTTATTGCCTTGTTTGGATTAGTCTGTTTGTGGATGGCTGTGGCTCAGGAAGCCAAGCGGCCGTTCGACACCAAGGGCATGGTGTGGATTCCCGCCGGGGAATTCCAGATGGGTACGAACAAGGGGGAGGAAGACGCGAAGCCGATTCACAAGGTGGCCTTGGACGGGTTCTGGATGGACGCGCACGAGGTGACAAACGAGGAGTTCGGCCGCTTTATCAAGGCCACGGGATACGTGACCATCGCTGAGCGCAAGCCGGATCCCAAGGATTTTCCCGGCGTGCCGGCCTCCGAGCTGAAGGCGGGGGCGATCGTTTTCACACCGCCGCCGCGACCAATCCCCGTTCAGCAATTGCGCGCGCACAATGCCTTTCTTCAATGGTGGCGTTATGTGCCGGGGGCCAGTTGGCGGCATCCGGAAGGGCCGGGTTCCACTTTGCGCGGCCGCGAGAAGCACCCCGTTGTCCATGTGGCGTGGTACGATGCCTTTGCCTACGCCAAGTGGGCGGGCAAAAGACTGCCTACTGAGGCGGAATGGGAATATGCCGCCCGGGGTGGCTTGGCGGGCAATGAGTTTTGTTGGGGCAACGAGTTGACGCCGAAGGGCAAGCAAATGGCCAATACATGGCAGGGACGCTTTCCTGTCGAGAACACGGCCAATGATGGTTTTCGGCTAACGGCCCCGGTGGGGTCATTTCCCGCCAACGGCTATGGAATTTTCGACATGTCCGGCAATGTCTGGGAATGGTGTGCGGACTGGTACACGCCTGACTATTACAAAAACAGCCCAGCCAAGAATCCGCCAGGCCCCAAGACGAGTCACGACCCCAATGAGCCCGGTGTGTGGAAGCGTGTGCAACGGGGGGGCTCCTTCATGTGTACAGACCTCTATTGCGGAGCTTTCCGTCCCAGCCATCGGATGAAAACCTCACCGGATACCGGCCTGTCCCACGCCGGCTTTCGCTGTGTGGCCTCAGGCTTTCCGCCCCCCCCGAAAAATCCCTAGCGGCCTCCCGGCGGGGTCGCCTTGGTCAACGGCCAGTGGGTGGAGCGGGTGCGCGCGGTCCGGAGGAAGTTCTCGAACTTGATAATCACATCCGGATGTTGCGCGGCGACATTTTTGGTTTCCCCAATGTCTGTTTTCAGGTTGTACAGCTCCAGCCGGTCGCCCAACGCGGGTCGCACAACTTTCCAATCGCCCATCCGCGCCGCCTGCTTGCTGCCTCCCTCGTGAAATTCCCAGTAGAGGAACTCATGTTTTTGGGTTTGTGGCAGTCCTTGCAGTGTCGCGAGGAAAGAGACGCCATCCAGATCGCGCGGCGCGCGTGAACGGGCAATTTGGGCAAGAGTGGGCATGAAATCCCATGCACCCACCGGCAGTTCGCTGATGGTGTTCGCCTTGGTCTTTCCGGTCCAGCGGATGATCAGGGGAACCCGAATGCCGCCCTCGTACAGGCTGCGCTTGATCCCGCGCAACGGGCCGGCGCTACCAAGATATGTGGGGTTCACTCCACCTTCCGCATGCGGGCCATTGTCGCTGGTGAAAATGATGATGGTGTCTTTCTCCATCTTGTACTGTGCGATTTTGTCCACGATCTTGCCCACGTCAGCATCCAGCCGGGTGATCATGGCCGCTTTGTTCCGCTCCGGCAGTGGCCAGCGGTATTGGCTGTATGGCCGGTTGTGGGGCACTTCCATGCCGTTGCCAGTCTTGCTGAAGAGATCATTGTTGGCGTGCGGCGTAGTGTAGGAGATGTAGAGGAAAAAGGGTTGGTATTTGTTGTCAAACGCCGGTCGATAAATGCGGATGGAATTCAGCGCGGCCTTGGTGATGAGATCCTGCGAATACTCCACGCGCCGGCCCTCGCGATTGCGATAAATCGGCACCATACCATGAAAGGCGTTGACGCCCTTGAAGCCAGGCTCAAACCGCCACAGAAATTGCGGATAATAATTATCCGCATGCTCCTGTGTGGTGAATCCGGCCCAATGCTCAAAGCCCTTCTTGAAGGGTTCGCCCGTGGTGTTTTCTAGTCCCAAACCCCACTTGCCCAAGGCGATTGTCTTGTAACGCGCCTGCCGCAGCACCTCGGCAATGGTGATGTCCTTCGCGCGCAACGGAATGTTCTTGTTGCCGCGAATATATGTGTGCCCCGTGTGTAGGCCGGTCATCAGTGAAGCCCGGGCCGCGCCACCAATGGGCGCTCCCGCGTAGGCATGGGTGAAACGCATGCCTTCGGCCGCCAGCCGGTCGAGATAGGGCGTCTTGATGTACTTTTGACCATAACTGCCCAAGTCACCATATCCCAGATCGTCGGCAACGATCATGATGATGTTTGGTCGGGTGGGCCCTTGTTGGCCCTTGTTGGCCTTGGGCAAGACAGGGCCTTGGGCCGAGAGATTTTGCGAAACCAAAAACGCAAACGCCAAGGAACATGCGAAACGCAACTTCTTTATCATGTACAATCCTCCTTAAAAGGTCGTGAACGACCGTGGCCATTTATTAAAGGGATTCGGCCTGATGGGAATCCAAAATTATTCACACACAGGCCGGTCTATGGGGATTAGTGGCAAGCCCGTTGCCATCACCCAAAACCACCGCCACCCAGCGTGATCCACTTGCCGCGCTGGAGGAATTGTGTTTTATTCACACCATGCGTTCCGTCGCAGGGAGGTTGCGTCAGGCATTGATCCTGGCCGTCTTGGCCATGGCGTCCGCATGCGCCGTTGTCCCTGGCACGGGTCGCATGCAACTCAACATCATTTCCCCCGCCGAGGAACAACGCCTCGGTCGGCAGGGCTTTGCGGCCATTCGCCAGCAAATGCCGGTTAGCCAGGACGAGAACGCCACCGCCATGGTTCAGCGTGTCGGCCAGCGTATTGCCGACGTCGCCGATCTTCCCAAGGCCGAGTGGGAATTTGTCCTGTTCCAGAATCCTGAGCCCAATGCTTTCTGCCTCCCTGGCGGCAAGGTAGGCGTGCATACCGGCATGTTGCCCATCACACAGGACGACGCGGGATTGGCGACGGTCATCGCCCATGAGGTGGCCCATGCCGTGGCCCATCATGGCGCGGAACGCATGAGCGAACAGATTCTTTTGGAAGGCATCGCTGTGGCCCTGTTCACCGGCTTGGCCGACTTGGACAACGAGACGCGCATAATCCTTTTTGCCGCCTACGGTATTGGCACCACCCTCGGCCGCGTGCTGCCCCACAGTCGTCTGCAGGAAACCGAGGCAGACCGCATAGGCCTCATTTACATGGCGCGTGCCGGCTATGATCCAGCGGAGGCCGTTGCCTTCTGGGAACGCTTTGCCGAGTATAAAAAACAGCAGGGCGGCGCCAAGCCCCCCGCCTTCCTGAGCACCCATCCCATGGACGCGCAGCGCATCGAAAACCTCAAGCGTTGGCTGCCCCGGGCCAAACTCCAGTATCGTCCGCGCTGAACCCCAAAATGGCTTGCGCGCGCCAATCCGCTGCGCCAGTATGCGCGCCCCATTGGCGGGAGTGTGGCGCAATGGTAGCGCACCGGCCTTTTAAGCCGTTGGTTGTGGGTTCGAGTCCCACCGCTCCTACCAGTTTCTCATTTGGTTTTATGAAACGTTTTTCAGTGCTTTTGTTTCTGATTTTGCCGGTCTGGGCTTCGGCTGGGTTTGTGGGGCGGGAGGGGAGGTTTCACGGGTTTCGGATGGTGGATTTCAAGCTGGATGGGGTGGGGTGCCGGGTGGTGGAGCCGAAGGTGGCCGCGGAGGGGAAACCTTGGATTTGGCGGGCGCGGTTTTGGGGGCACCAGCCGCAGTTGGACGTGGCTTTGCTGAAGCGCGGTTGGCACGTGGCTTACTGCGATGTGGGTAATTTGTTTGGCAGCCCCAAGGCGGTGATGCGTTGGGACGCATTTTATCGGCATTTAATGGAAAAGCATGGAATGGACAGGCGCCCGGCGTTGGAGGGCATGAGCCGGGGTGGGTTGATTGTTTACAATTGGGCGAAGGCCAATCCGGCGAAGGTGTCCTGCATTTATGGGGATGCGCCGGTGTGCGATTTCAAAAGCTGGCCGGCTGGGCGCGGGCAGGGCAAAGGCAGTCCGGGTGCGTGGCAGGCTTGTCTCAAGGCATATGGGTTTACCGAGGATGAGGCGTTGGCCTTTCGGGGAAACCCGATCGATGGGTTGGAGCCGCTGGCCAAGGCGGGGGTGCCTTTGATTCATGTGGTGGGTGATGCAGACATGGTGGTGCGTGTGGCCGAAAATACCGCCGTGCTGGAGCGGCGATACAAGAAACTTGGCGGTTCAATCCGGGTGATTCACAAACCGGGCGTGGGGCATCATCCGCACAGCCTCAAGGATCCGACTCCGTTGGTGGACTTCATCCTGAAAGCTCGGGGACGGCGGTAGGGGCGAACTTACCGTTTGAATTATCCGGGTGGGTTGGTAGAGTCCGGGCGGAACCACAATATCATGAAAGCGTTTAAATCCATTTCACTTTGCCTTGTCTTTCTGGCCATGGCTGGCGCGGCGCGTGCCGATGAAAAGTCCGCGATTGCGGCACTGGAAAAGCTGGGCTCGCGCGTACTTTTCATTGCCAAGGATTCGAAGGAGTACAGTGTGACCATCACCAAGGACACGTTCAACAAGGGTGAAGGTTTCAAGGCATCTGACGCAAAATTGCTGGGGGAATTGGAGAATGCGGTGGAGGTGGCCTTCCAGCATCCGGATGCGACGGATGATTGGGTGAAGCCTCTGGCGGGATTGAAGAAATTGAAAAAACTGCACCTGGAAAAGACAAAGGTGACGGATGCGGCGCTGGACTCGGTGGGTAAGATAGCCACCTTGGAATACTTGAACCTGTACCAGACCGGCGTGACGGATGCGGGGCTGGACAAGTTGAAGGGACTGAAATTGTTGAGGGCACTTTATGTGTGGCAGACCAAGGTGACTGAAGGCAAGGCCAAGGCGTTTCAGGAGACCATGGTCAAGGCGGGCAACAAGGATTTGGCGATCAACTTGGGCGTGGACAAGGATCTGCGCAGCGCAAACGCCGTCGAGCGACTGAAGAAGCAAAGGGCTTCCTCGGAGGCCTCCGCCAAGGAGGCGGCGGCCAAGGCGGCCAAGGCGGAGGCGGAAAGGTTGATGGCGATCAAGGAGCCGAAGTTTGATAAAGACGTTCTACCCATCCTGAAGAGAACTTGCGTGGAATGTCACGGCAAGGACAAGCAGAAGGCCAAACTCCGGCTGGACAGTTTTGCGGAACTGCAGAAGGGCGCGGATGGCGAGAAGGTTGTGCTGGCCAAAAAGGCGGGTGAGAGTGAGTTGTTGGCGCGCATTCTCCTGCCGGACAGTGATGACGAACGCATGCCCCCCAAGGGCAACCGCGTTTCCAAGCCGGTGGCGGATCTGATCAAGCGCTGGATTGAACAGGGCGCGCTGCAAAAGTAGTGCCGGATTTTCAAACGGCCCGTGCCTGATGCGCGGGCTTTTTTTCTCGCGGAAAAACTTCGCGCAAACGGTGCGAGGAACACGCAATTTACTCCATTTGATCGGAACAGTACGTGAAATTTCAGAGGGATTTCAGGGAAGTACTGCTTGGCACAGTGTATGCTTTACCATCCCTGTACGGCACTAAATTACAGCCTCAAAAATACTGATACAAACTGGGAGATAAGAAGGTCTGTAATCAGCCTGGGAAGAATGGAGGGACAGTTTTAACTGCCCCTTCATTTTTTTTGCAGGTTCAAACCGTGGGCGGAATTTTGACCGTCGTTCATCTTGGCCATCACATCGGCGGCGGTGAAGGCATCGTTGCCGGTCCAGCCATCATTTTGGATCAACCATAGATTGGGTCCGCCCTCGACGGTGTGCCACTTGATGCTCTCGGCATGTCCATCGACAAAGCTTACGGAGCAACGGCCGTCATTAAAGTCAGCGGGAGTGGAGGGGTTAACGATGTCATTCAAATGTTGTGGCACCTTGAAGACAGGGCCGGGGCTTACTGCGGTGTCCGCATCGATGAAGGCAAAGGTGCGGCTGGGTGCCTGGATGGCGCCTTCGTGAAAGACCAGGCCGGAGCGCCCGCTTTGGCCGCCGTAGATGTTTCCGTACTGTGTGTGTGAGCCGCCGAGCAGGACATTCAGGCCGACACTCCGCTTATTGGCCTCGCCTTTGGCATTTTGATAATAGTCACCGGGGTTGCGAAACATTTTGTCCTCATGGCCGAGATAGCCTCCGAGGGTGGCTTGCATGAAGGCGCTTTTGTCTTGGAGGCTGTTGTAATTCTCGTCATGCGCGCACCACGTACGCCAAATGGAGCCACCGTTGCCGATCCAACCTTCGTCGTTGAGATCCTTCGCGCGCTGGGCAAGGTTGCGGGTGATCTTGCCGTTGCTGTCATCGGTGAACATTTGCCATGCAAACTGTAGTTGGCGCTTGTTGCTTACAGCCTTGATGGCATTGGCGCGTTGCTTGGCCTTGGAGAGGGTGGGCAGCATAATGGAGGCGAGAATTCCGATGATGGCAATGACGACCAAGAGCTCGATCAGGGTGAAGCCGGCGACTTGTTTCTTGTTCTTCTTCATTCTGGAGGTACATCGGGCCGACGGTTGGTTTTCTTACAAAAATTTTTCTGTAAGAATCTGCCGTTGAAAACCGATGTATCGGCAAATGGGCATGATGAATCGAATCTTGGCATGGGGCGTGGCCTTGGGGCCGGCACTGGATCACTTGGGCGACTGGGTCGTGACGGGCTTTGCGCGGCGGGATGGCAAGGTAATTATCCCGACCTTGGCGGTGGGGGTCTTGTTCCTTGTGGGGATATGGCTGGGGTTCCGGAGCGAAACGGTGGTGATTAACAGCGAGCCGGTGAATCGCTTTGCGACGGAGGAAACCATTCGCCGCCTGAAAACGGTTGATGGGAGTTTCGAGTCTGATGCCAATGATGAATTGGCCTCCATTATGCTCATGGAGAGTGAGATTTCTCAGTCCGGCTGGGCTTTGATTACTGAAATGAAGAACGTGCGCAAACTCGTGTTGCAGAAATGCCAGATAACAGACCTGAGCCTGCAAAACCTGTTGGCACTGGAGAAATTGGCGGTCTTGGGATTGGCGGATAATCCCATCACCGACGCGGCCGTTGAAGATTTGGCGCAAATGAAAAACCTGCAGGCCCTTGATTTGCAGGGCACTTTGGTGACACGTCAGGGAGTTGTTCGGCTTCGGCAGGCATTGCCGGGCTGTGCGGTCATTAACTGACCCTTCGGATGGGGGAAATCTTCCCATCCAGCTTTGAAATTCTGAGGTTCGCCCACAAAAACAGCCATAAACTACTGAAATCCCGTGGTTTTATGAGTTGGCACGCAGCTTGCTGAACACATGTCAGGCAAAGACACAGCCTCAAAGACAGACAATACTATGTAAACCATAGGACTGTAACTTGCCGATTAGATTGGGGCAGGATTCGGGACACTGAATCCTGCCCTTTCTTTTTTGGGGACAAAGGTTGCCTTTGGAAAACCTTCTATTATCAGGATAAAAAGAGGGAAAAACGGTTAATTCCGGTCACCAGCTGCATTTTGAATGACCTGCATTTCCGGCACGCCCAAGCCCTTGAAGCCAATTTCCCGTGAACCGGGTTCCCAGCGCATGATTTCCGCGTGGCCATCCACAAAGCTCATGGAGCAGCGATTGCCATTGTAGTCGCCGGGGGTATCGAAATTCAGTGAAAAACCGGGTTTGTCAGAGCCAATCACCTCACCAAAAGATGAGGTCTGCACATCGAGAAAAACCATGGTTTCCGATGGCCAAGCCACCTTTGACAAGTGTTCGATGGAACCATCCCCAATGCCATTGAGCTTGTTGTTGAGGGCCACAGATCGCACGGCTGCCTTCTGTTCGCCCTTGAAATTGAAAGTGTTGTAGTCGCCGGGATTCCGGAACATGGCTTGTTGGCCGGAGATGTAGCCGGACAAACTGCCTGTCAGGAAAGTCTGCTCATCCACTCGGCTGTCCAGCCGGGGATCTGAACTCAGGTTGTGTTTGCACCACGTCCCGGTCTTGTGCGCGATGTTCAGCACCATAACGTCGCTGTTGTCATCGGTGTACATCTGCCAAGCCGCTTGGAGTTGTTTCTTATCGGATTGGCTCTTGGAGGCATTCGCCTTCTGCTTGGCGGCTGACAGGGTGGGGATGAGAATGGACGCAAGAATGCCGATGATGGCAATCACCACCAGTAGCTCAATCAGCGTGAATCCACTGTTTTTTCTAGACCCAATGCTCAATGCCCAGATTTTATCACAGTTCAATGGCGTTTTCCAGTTTTTGGGAACATTTTTCCCCGGCAAACTTGCGGGCTTGCGGGGTTGGGCCAAATGCGGTTGATTGTTGAAAAAACGGATGCAAATCCACATCAATCGCAACGGCCAACAATTCGGCCCCTACACTCGCGAGGAAGTTCAGGCTTATCTCGGCGATGGCAGCTTGTCCGCCGAGGATTGGGCATGGCACGAGGGCATGGGCGATTGGCAGCAGTTGAACCAGATCAACCTCGGCCTCGCGGCGTCCACGAGTGTTGCCTCCTCCGATGTGGAAATTGACATTACTCCGGAGTCTACCACTCCCGTTCCGGCTCAAGCGGCTCCATCTTCGGCACCCGGTGCCGTGGGAGGAGGTGTCAGTGCCGAGTCCGCCATGGAACGCCTCCGCAAGCTTCAGCGCGGGAACATGCCAACAAAGGCCAAGCCAAGTGCACGTCGCGATCCAAAATCCAAGGGAGCAGGAAAATCCGGTGCGAAGGGAGCACAGCCCGCAGTGGACGAAACCCCGGTGGTCGCCAAGCCCAAAGGGCAGACTGTTGCCATGGCGATTGTTGGCGTTTGCATCCTGTGTGCGGCGGGGTATGCCGCCATGAAATTTTTTGACAAGGGCGAGGATGCCCCGCCCAAGGTTATTGTGCCCGTTGAGGTTACAAACGATGCCGAGCAAAAACTCCAGAAGCTCAATGCGCAGGTGTCTCGTGATCAGGATGACCAGATCAACGGCATTCGGATTGCCGGCATCAACATCACCACAAACGGCTGGAAAGTACTGGTGCAGTTGAAAAATATCCAGAAGCTGGATGTGACCCGTTGTGGCATTGACGACATGGGCGCGGTGAATCTTCGCCAGTTTGCCCATCTACAGCGGCTCAATATTTCGAGCAATCAACTCACCGATAAATCCGTGGTGATACTCAAGGAACTCTCGCGGCTTCGGTTCCTGAACCTTAAGGGCAACAAGATGACCAAGAACGGCGTGGCCACCATTCGCGCGGCGCTGCCCAACTGCATTGTTGAGCACGGCGTTGCGCCGGTGCCTCCCGGCCCTGTTCCGCCGCCCGGCAAAGCACCGGCCCCGGGCAAATGACGTTGGACAAATCCACCCAAAGGGCGCAGGTTGGGGAAGGAAGAAAAATGATCGCTCACTTATTTAAAACCAGCCTGCTGTGCCTGATCTTGGCGGTGGTTGGTTGTGGCAAAGAGGAGTCGCCCGCACCGGATGGGACGTTGCCCAACCCGGCCAAGGTCGCGGGAGGCGGGGGAACCAACCAGACCAAGCTCCCCAACGCGAAGGGATCGACTGCAGGAACGGGCCAGCCGGTATCGGCTGAAGACATCGATGCCAAGGCCAAGGCTAACGCGGCAAAGGCGGCGCCGGTTGTGGAAGCCATGCTCAAGGGCTTGGGCAATGGCCAGCCGGTGGCGGTTTGGGATGCGCTGCCCGCACCGTTCCAGAAGGATCTGAATGATTTGGCCAGACAGTTTCTGGCATCGATCGACCCGCAAGTGCGTCTGCGGGCGTTTGCCTCCAGCGGGCGCGTTGGCAAGGTAATGGCTGAAAAGAAGGCGTTGCTGCTGCCAGTGTTGCAGAGCTTGCCGCAATCGCGCCAGCCGGAGCATGTCATGGCCAAGTTGGTGAAATACTACGATGGCGTCGCCATGCTCGCGGCGACAATCTCGCAAAGTGAAATGGCCACGATCGCTTGGCAAGGGGCGCCGGATCTTGGCAAGGTGCTGACGGCGGATGGGGGCAAGCTGTTGTCACACGGACTGGCCTTGGCGGGGGACGACGATTTGTTGGCCAAGCTGAATGATTTCAAGTCCGCCGCCGTCAAGCCCGGGGCCCCGCAAGGCGGCAATCCCACCGTGATCATCACGACCACCCGCAGTGTCAGCACGAATGTCGTGGCGCGTTTTGATGACAAATGGCTGCCTCTGGCCGCCTTGCCCCTGATGAGTCAGGTGGCCCAGTGGAAGGCTGGGTTGTCCGCCAAACCCATGAATGCCCAGGCCAAGGCTGCGCTTTTGGCTGAGTTGGATACACTGGATGGTGCGCTGACAACCGTGGAGCAAGCCGTCAATATTCAACAGGTCGATCGGGCGGTCATCGGGCTGACGGCGGTCTCGCGTTTGCTGGGCGGCAAGGGAGCGGTGGCGGCACAACCCACGACGCCAGCCCAGCCGACCGCGGCCACGGCACCGGGGCGTAAGGTGGCCTGGAACTTTGGTGGCGGCGAGGCCACCACGCGGATCGACGGCTTTTTGCGCCGCAAACAAGAGGAAGTGACGCAGGTCTTGGGCACTCCCGACAATCAATTTGTTCCTCCCAACGTTCAGCAGGTGGAGGTGTATTGGCTGTACGAAAATATGCAGATCAATGACCTCAAGCGCAATGTGCGCGGAACCCGGGTGGCGTTTGGGTTCAAAGATGGTGTGGTGGTGGATGTGCGGGTCCAGTAGCCTTTGACATTGAAAAACCGTCCATTGTGAGGCAGGGTAGGGCATGGGCAGCGAGCAGAAACCGCCGAGTCTTTGGGATCAGGCTAATGAGCCGGCCCCGGAGGCGGCCGCTCCAAAGGAGAAGATGTCGCGTGGCAAACTCGTGGCCATCATTGTTGCCCTTGTGCTCCTCTTTGGCGGGGGCATTGGGCTGACGGTTTGGTGGATGACCCGGGACAAGGGCGGGCCGGTGGCCAAGGAGGGGATCACCCCTGACCAGGCGGTCAAGGGCTGGTACACGGCCTTGGCCAATAACCAGCCGCAGGTGCTTTGGGACGCGCAGCCGGTGAGCCTGCGGCAATCCCTTGCCGATCGCGTCAAGAAAATGGGCGCCGCCGCCGCCGGCAAGCCGAGGGTGTTCACTCGGGGCATGGAGGTTGCGCGCAATTTCGCCCAGTTGATCCAGAACAAGAAGGACGTGTTCATCGGCGTTCTGGATTTCAAGCCGGAAGCCGCCAACAACGTCAATCTGGCCAACCTCATCAACTCATCCTTGGGTGGATTGACCGATGGCGAAGGGCCGGATCCCAATGCCTTGACAGGTGCCATCGGCAATGCGGCTTTTGCGGCCATCATCCAAAAATACAAGGCAGACCTGAAAATCGAACCATGGATGTTCGGGGCCACCGCGGATATTTTGTTCACCCTGCTTGACAGCCACCTTAAGGACATTAACTGGCTGCAGAACCCCAATCTGGATAATTTCGTGGCCGAGACGGGATCGGCCTTGATGAAGAAACTCGACGCCATCCCCGGGCAAGAAGGCGAGGCGTCGTGGCACGCGGGATTCAAGCAGCCGGTCAACCAGATTCAGGTTAAAACCATCTCCAACGAAGCCGGGAAGGCGCTGGTTGAAGTGACCTATCCGCCGTTGCCCTTTCTGGGCACCACGGCTGGCAAACAAACGCTGCAACTGGTCCTAGTGGATGGCAAGTGGAAGCTGTCACAGCCCGACCTGATTTTTGGTGCCTTGCAGGCGGGCATCGCCGGCGTGGACGCAAAGGTGCAGACGATGGAGCAGTTTCAAGCTGTTGCCGCGCAGATCGGGGGTATGGGCGCCGCGGATGAGAACAGCCTGATTGACGGTCTGGACACGGTGGACGACTTCATCGTGGAAATTGATCGTGACGTGCGAACCACGGAGGATCTCATTGGTTACCTGCGCAAAAAAGTGATGGGCAATTTGGAGAACGCCTTGGGCGGGAACTTTGGTTTGGGCGGATTGACAGACCCCGAGCCGCCCACCCCCAAGCCGGCAGCCACCTCAACCAATGCCTCTCCCATTATCGGGGCCATCCCGGACCGTCCCGCGGGCGTCACGAATGCGATCGCCGGGACCATCAACCCCAACACCCCCACGGGCATCCACCGGGGCCTGCTTTGGTTGGCCTATTATCAGGGCGCGCAGTACCAGTTTGCCCCCAATATGGTTGGATACTCCATGGAGTATCACTTTGGCAACAAGCCCCAGAACAAGCTACTGCAGTCCTTGGGCCAGCCGGACAAGATCGAGGATGGTAAGTGGTTTTACGCGGGCCTACGCATCATTGATGCCCGCAACCGGCAGCCCCTGCGCAATGCGGTATTCACTGTCACCAATCGTCTGGTGACACAGGTTTTGTGTTACTAGCGGGGCCGGGGCAAAGGCCGCAACCAATTGTATCCTTGAAAAAACAGCCAAACTGGACTCCAATACCGCGCATGATGAAGGCGACAAGAATCCTTTCTGCCTTGGCACTCGCCGTGATCGCGGGTGCCTGTGGAAACAAGGTCACGCACGAAACGGGTGAAACGCGTGGAGATGAAGCCGCTGGGGTGGAATTGTCCGTGCGATCGAGCGTGAAAGGACAGATCGCCTCCAACATCGTGGAGATCACCGAGAACATCCGCGAGATGTCGCAGACCGTGAAGGACGACACGGCAATGGTCACCGGTCGCGCCCGCCAAGTTGCCGGACAGGTTTCCGATATTGCCGATGGCGGTGTGAATGCCGGGGTTTACCTCACCCCCCGCGCTTCCGCCCAGTGGGAATACAAGGTCATCACGCCGGAAGTGGAGGAATTGGAGTCCGAGTTGAACCGTCTTGGCGAGGAGGGCTGGGAACTGTTCTCCGAGCGGGAAGAAAACGGCCAAACCTCCTACCTGCTCAAGCGCCGGCGCTCCTGAATTTTGTGGGGCGATTGGCGCAGTGGCTAGCGCACCGGCTTTACACGCCGTTGGTCGGG
>DJHS01000133.1:14214-38683 GCA_002433235.1 Verrucomicrobia bacterium UBA6614 | reverse complement strand
CGAATCCCTCATCGCCCACCATTTTTTAGCGTTTTTTGTCATTGGAAAAATCCGAGACAAGCAACAACCAGTGCCTGTACTAGTTCAGGCGATTTAAGGGAGCACCTATACTCACAGCTTTCTCAATTTGTGTGCTTGTGCTAGATTGAACGCATGAAGTTGTCTCTCGGAATTTTTATGGCAGTGGGTCTGGTTGTGGTGGCATGGGCGGACGATGAGGCGGATTCCAAGGGGTTGCGTCAAAAGGAGGCGGCGCGGTATCTCAAGGCGCTGCCGCCGGAGGAATTTGTGGGGGATATGATCTTCACCATGGCGCAGAATTTTCCGGCGGGGCAGCGTAAAGAGTTCATCGACAACATGACGCGCCATCTGGATTTCAAGGCGGTGGAGGAGGCGACGCTGGACTCGCTGGTGCGGCACTTGACGGCGAAGGAGTTATCGGCGCTGGCGGATTTTTACAGCACGCCGGTGGGCAAGTCGGCGATGAAAAAGATCGGGGTGTGCATGAAGGAGATGGGTCCGCACATTCAACTGGAGTTGCAGAAGGCGTTCCTGAAGACCTCGCAGTCGATTGGGACCAAGCCGGGCTTGAATCTGCCGTTGCCTCGGCCCGCACCGGAGAAGGGCAGTCCCAAGAAGTAAAAAAAGCCACCGGGGAAGCTCCACGATGGCAGGATCGCGGCGCACAACCCATTAACCAGCTAACCGAAATCCTATGCTGAGCCTAGGGGGGCGGTATGCAGGGTCAAGCGGGAGTTATTCACCGACTTTTAGCCGAGGGGCTATTTGTCGTCCGTGGCACCGCCGAGGGTGATGCTGATCTTGTATTCCCTCTGCAAATGGGCGTGGGCTACACTGGCCTGCGAGTTCTTGGGATAGAGCTTGCAGGTTTGTTGGAACCACTTGATGGCATTTTCGCGGCTGCCGGAATCCTCGTAGGTGAAGCCGATCTGGATGGAAGCCTCAGGGGCGGCACCCTTGTCGGCTCGGGCCTGGTGATAGACGACAAGGGCTTCCTTCCATTGCTTGAGCTTGCGGTGGCAGCGGGCGATGTCGAAGTATACTTTTGGGAAATAGTCGGATTGCCGGTAGGACTGGATGGCGGTGGGAATGCGATTGCTGTACTCGTAGCACAGGCCGATTTGCCGGTACCAGGTGCCAAATTTATCTGGAGCGGATTTTAGCAGCACTTGATAGGCGGCGATGGCTTCGTCCCATTTTTTGGCGTTGAACCAAGTGGCGGCAATTTTTTCATCCCAAGTACCCTTGTTCTCCTTGTCATCGAGGCCGATGATGCGGTTGTAGGTGTCCACGGCTTTGTCGGGCTGATAATCCTTTCTCTTGTCGGCGTAAACGTCGGCGATTTTCTCCAACCCTTTGATCTTGTCTTGAAACTGTTCGTGGAGCTTGCGGCCTTCGGTAAAGCGTTTGCGGGCGATGTGCCAGTCGGCCATGGAGCCGCGGATGCCATCATCCATGCCTAGAATCTTGCCCAGTTGTTCCCAAGTCTGCAGCCCTTCACGGTCACGCCGGGCGGAGGCGTGCAGGTCAGCCATGTAGCTGTAGTATTTGCGGATTTGTTTTTTCTCGTCATCAGTGCCGGTTGTGGCGGGGGCTTGTTTACGGATGAAGGCAATGGCCTGGTCGGCGAGTTTTTCACCCAGGGGCTTCTTGTTGGGATCGCCGGTGAGGGTGTTCACGGGGGAGCGAGCGTGGATGTAGGCGTAATAGACGAGGGAGGTCGTTTTATACGAGGTTTCCAGTGCCTTGAGGCCCTCGGGAAAATCGCCATTGTAAAAGTGGTGGGAGCAAAGGCTGCGGCTGGCACTGACGAGAATGGAACTGTTTTCCTTAGTGCGTTTGACCTTGTAGGAAAGGTCTTTCCAGATCGCAACCCGCTGGACCTGTTTCTTTTGTTCGCCGTAAAGCTCGGTCAGGTCCCACTTGGAAAGCACCGCAACGTGGTGGGACTCATAGTCATTGATTGCCCGCAAATAGGCTTTCTCGGCGTTGGGGAGTTCGCCGGCGTTCTTGTAGTTCCAGCCAATGAGGTAGGCGGCGAGCGCGGCCTCGTGGGACTCGGGCCAGTAGTCGATGACCGACAGGAATCCCTCGCGAATGGCGGTGTAAACCTTGCGTTGCTTGACGAGGCAGTGGCTCCACATGAGTTGGGCGTAGGGAGCTCCGAGGCTGCGCTCATAAAGGGTGAGGTATTTCTCGTACTCACTCATGGCTGCCTTGAACTCGCCGCGCAGGTAGAGCTTCTCGGCGATGCGCATCTGGTAACGCTCGACCTCACGCATCTTGGCGAAGGTCTCGACAGGGATTTGTTCCAAATAGCCGAGGGCGGCCTTGCTGGTGAGGGTGAAGACGAGGCTGGCGGCGGCCAGCGCGCGGGTCAGTCCTTTTGTTTTTGTGTCTGCAACCATTTGCTGTACTCCGAGTGTGCGTAGAGGATGATGTTTCCGCCGAGGCGATAGCAGGCCATCCAGTGTTGGCGGGATATGCCAGCGTGTCCATCAGCCCATGCATCACCGATATCTCCAGGATGATAGTATACCGCGATGCGGTTTTCAATAGTCCACCCGTAAACGACGCCTTTCCCGCCATCGTGGGGGAAGGGCATTGGAACGGCCGCGAGTCCGCTGTGTACGGGATGATCGATGGGTATTCTGCGTTTTTTGACGTTGGGCAGCACGTGGCGCTCCATAAGATTCATGAACGCATTGTGCCACGTGATACTGCCGCCATTGTCAGCTAAAAGCATGCCGTGTTTGTCGACCAAGTATTCGCGCAGGGTTTCGACTTCAGAGCTGGAGATGGAGATGCCACGTTCGCCGGTCATGTAAACGAGTGGCGGGCTCTTCATCTTGGGGAAGTTGCGGAGTTGCCCGATACTGCGGACTTCCGGAAGCTTGGCGGCGGGCTGACCGGTGTTGGAGGCGTACCAGAGGAGCATGTTCAGGTCGGAGTTTAAATCCAGATCCTGATCCCAGTCGCCCCCGGCATAGCGGAGGCGGATGAAGCGAACCTTGCCCTTGTTTGTGCCCCCGGCAAAGCCTGCGCCCTTGCCCTGGCCCTGTCCAACCTCGTAGCGGTGCATGGTTTCCTCAAGCATGTTCTTTAAAATCTCCTCAATGGGTGGCACGGGGCGGATGAGGTTGCTGAGCGGGTTGACGATGGGCACCTCCTTGATCTTGATGATTTGCTTGATAACCTTTTGCTTGAGTTCCGGCTCCCCGCCACCTGCTGGGAGTTCATAGATTTCCTGGCAGCCAGTCAGGCTCATCAGGAGGAGAAAGATGGCGATGAAAAGGGCGGTGTAGCTGGCAAAGGCATTGAGGGATTGCTTGAGCTTTTGTCGTTGGCGGCCGTAGTACCAAGCATCCATGTCGAGGGGGTTCCAGGTGCGTTTGTCCGGGGAAGCGATGGAGCGATTCATGGCGTCCAATGGCGAAGCTTGGGCCAGACCTGTGGGGTTGCTGGAACGGCGCAGGAGCTGGATTTCGCGGGAGCGATTCTCTACCCAGTGAATCGTCCAGGCGAGCCCGACGAAGAAGGCAGTTAACAAGCCTCCCTTGGCGACGGCGACTCTCAGGCCCTCGAGGGCGAAGAAATCCGTGGCGAAGACGAACCATTGCCAAGTGGGGATGAAGGCGGCGGTGGCGATCATCCAGAATTCCCGCCGCCCCCAGTGGGGGCGCGCATAGGCTCGGAATGTGCCGAGGCCAAGCAGGGCGACGGCGAAGGCGATGGAGAAGCCCGTCCAGAGCAGCGTGTCGGAGATGAATGCGGCGCCGGGATGCCAGAGAAACCAGAGATAGCCCCAAGTGATGAGCATTGAAACGGCGAAGGGGATCGCGATGATCGATGTTTTACCGGAAATGCCGCGAGCCTCAAGTTTGCCGCGCAATTGGGAAAGCCAACACACGGCGCCAGTGACTTGAAGGACGAGCGCGGTGATTGGCAGCCAAAGGGGCAGGTGACGGGTATACAAGGCGTCGGCGATCAGGCATGTCCAGAATAGCACGATCATAATTCCCCATAGTTGGGAAGCATAGGTGACCGTGAAGTTTTCCACATCGGCCAGAAAGTCGCCCAAGGGCAACTCTCGGCTTTTGCTGGCAACAAACAACTGAGCTATTCCAGATCCTAGGCAAATCCAGCTTCCATAGGCGAGGGTGTCAAAGATGGGTTTCCCAAACTTGAATGACCAAGCGGCAAGGAGAACAATGGAAACCAAGCCGGAGGCGGCATGGGCGGGTTTGCTATCCAAAACAAGGGCGGCAAGGGCAGTGGCGGGAATTAGGGCCGTGGCCAGAAGCAAAAGTGAAAGTAATCCCGTTTGGATCTTCAGGTCTGCTATTTCGACCATGAACATGGTTTCAACCACGTGCTCGATGGCCTCCAAGGCTTCAGGCGATATATCCGCCAGCATGATGCCTCCCTCCACAAGGGACACCCCGCTGATGCCACTGGGCAAGCAGGGCAGGAAAAACCCGACTATCAGGATCAACGCGCAAATGCGGGGTAAGTGTTTCATGCGCACATGAAAAACTAATTGTCTATTTCGCCGAGGATGTCGTCGCCGCCGGGCTTGCTGCCGAAGGGGTTAACTTCCTTGGGTTGCCCTTTCTTTGCCTTGTCGACGCCCATGGCCTTGGCGGCCTTTTCCTCGAGGGTGCGGGTATCCATCTTGGGTGGAGCCTTGGCGCCGGCCTTTGGGTTGGGCTCGGGTTGGGGTTCTTGTTTTTTCGCCTTGATTGACGGCGGCGATGGATCATCCCCGATGGCGAAGGCAAGGCCGGTGAAGCCAGCCAGCAAAAGGGTGATAATGACGGTGGACAGTGCGAGGCTGGAGACAAGGCTGCTCTGGGCGATGACACCCAGCATTTCGCGTGGGGATTTGCCCTGCATCTCCGCCAGAAACGCCCGAATCTCGGCAGTAGTGGTGGAGGTGTTGGCCTTCAGGTTTTTAACGTCACGGGCCACGCTGGACATGGGTTGCGCGGGCTCGGAGGCGCGGGGTTTCCTGACATCCGCCTTGGCGCCCTTGGATTTTTTCATGGCACCGGGAATGTCCGAGAGGGGCGCCCAGTTCTCGGCGCCCTCATGCCATGCCTGATCGGCGGGGTTCAGGCTGCCGGTGGCGAGAAGGTTGCGAACTTCCTCCAGCTCCAAGGGGCCAAGCTTTTCGTTGTTCTTTAAAACGTATAGTTGCATGTTCGCGTAGGGTTGGACGGCCGGCACGGGCCGGTTGATCATTTTTTCTCCTCCAGGACATGGTGCAGTTCGCCGCCGGCCTTGCTGACGGCCTCGATGACGGGTTCGAACAGGTATGCGGGGGTGTCCTTGTCTATCTTTAAAAGCACGGTGCGCTGGCCGGGTGGCAGTTCGCCGAGGAGGCCCTGCTGACCGGGGGGCGCATCGGGCTGGTACAGAGCCGCGGTGATCGTGTCAGGATTGATGCGTACGCCATTGAGGTAGGTGATTTGATTGGTGTCAATGGCTACGCTGACGCGCTTGCTCTTGGGTTTCTCCAGTTCCTCGCCGGAGGCCTTATTGACCTTCACGTGGCTGTCGTCGGTAACCCGCGCGAGGATGATAAAAAAAATGAGCAGCAGAAAGGCTATGTCACCCATGGCCATGGATGGCACCTCGGCGTTCATCTTGCGTCGCTGAAGGATCATTGGACCTTGCGCATGAGGGTGATGGTTCCGCCGGAATCCTCAATCAGGGCGGTGACTTCCATCCAGCGCCCGTAGGGGACGGTGGGGCCGCAGCGGACGGCAACGGTTTTCTCGGCTTCGTTGACCTTTTGATCGAGGAGGGTGGCCAGTTTTTTCTCGAATACCTGCATGGCCATGACTTCGCCGTTAAGTTTGATGTGGTCACGCTCCAATCCGACGCGGATGGGGTTCTTGGATTGGCGTTCCTTGTCGGAGTTGGGGATTTCCTGTGGGCGTCCATCGTCCTCCTGGATGGAGGCACAAACGAGAAAGAAAATGATGAGAATAAAAGCGATGTCGCTGGTGGCGCTTGCAGGGGGCTCGGTGAGCAAGGCTTGGCGGCGGAGTTTCACTGCTATTCGCGGCGTTCGTTCGTGTCGGCCTGATCAAGGGTGAGTTGCAGGGTGACGGCTTCCATCAACTGGGTGGCGGATTCCTCCACCTCAAGCACGAAGGTATTGATGACGTTGGAGAAATAGTTGAAAGCCATGAAGGCGGGGATGCCAACCATCAGCCCGAAGCAGGTGGTGAGCAGGGCAACCCGGATGCCGTTGGCAGCGTCGGTGACGATGTTCTTGCTGGTGCCGTTCTCGACGTTTTGCACGATGTCATTGAACGACTCGATCATGCCGGCCACGGTGCCAAGGAAGCCGAGCATGGGGGCGACACTGGAGATGATGGCGAGGATGGCCAGATGCCGCTCCAAGGCGGCAACGATATGGACGCCGTAGTTTTCCATGCTCTTGACGACTTGTTCCTCCAGGCGGCCGGGGTCGTAACCAAGCTTGCGGAGGACGATGTATTTGCGCATGCCGTTGGCGAGCACGGCGGCGACCGGGCCGCGCTCGTTGTCGCAGCGGGCCAGAGCTTCCTCGGGGCGGTCGTTGGTAAGGTCGTCCAATACGGATTGGCGCAGGGTCTCGTTGTCGGTGTTCAGCATTTTCAGGGATCGCCAACGCTCGATGATGACGGCCAGCGCCAGAATGGCGAGCAGCAGGATGGGTAACATGAACCAGCCGCCTGTGATGAGCAGTCCAATGGGACCTTTGCCCTTGAGTTTGTCTAACCAGGTTGGTTGGGGCGCGGGTTCGGCGCTTTCGTCAGTGGGTGGTTCGTCGTCAGGATCATCAGTGTTGTTGTTGTCTCCGGTTGCATTGGCGTCGCTGGTGGCGTTTGCCTCCGGGCCCTTGAGGGGAACGGGCGGGTTGGCGGCCCAGCCAGTGATGGCCAAGGCGAGACAGGTGAGAGGGATGAGCAACAGCTTCATTTAAGAATCAGATCGGGCAAACCTTGGAGGGTGGGGCAGGCCGGGTCAATTGTCATTGTCCACCGAGTTGGCTTCGGCCTCGAATTGCCGGAGCATCTCCGGCAGGGCCAGTCGGCCGCGGGCGAACTGGGCGGCCTCGCTCTCGGGGAAGTCCCAGCGGCAGCGGTTGTAACGGCGGAACGCCTGTGGCACGTTGTTGGCCATGCGCCAGCTTTCTCCGGCCCAGAAGATGGATTGAGCGGACAAGGAGTCGTCCGGGAATTTCTTGACGAACAGGTCAAAGACCTCGGCCGCCTTGGCGTAGGCTTCGTTCTTGTAGTGGCACTGGCCCCAGCGGAATCCCATTTTGGGCGCGGCCTCGTGGTCACTGAACCGGTCCATGAACTTTTCGGCCACCTTGGCGGCGATCTTGTAGTTCTCGCGCTTGTAGAAATACTCGTTGATGCGAATCATGGTCTTGGGGATCAGCGGGCTCTTGGGGTGAGTGGCGGCGAGGGTGACGTATTCCTCTAGCGCGCGGTCGAAATCCTCCGCTTCCTCATAGCACTGTGCCAGCTTGTATTGCGCATCCGCGGCGAGCGTGTGGTTGGGGTATTGGCGCACGATCAACGCGTAACTGTTGGCGGCCTCGTTCCAGTCCTTCAACTCCTGCGAAAATTGCCCGCTGAGATAGGCGATGCGTGGGAGATACTTGGGGTCGGGATAATCCACCATGATTTCCTTTAGCATTCGGCGGCCCGCGCGCAGTGCCTTCTGAGATTCATCCTTGCGTTCGAGCGCAAGGTTGTTCTTGAAGAGCTCGAAGTAACTCTCCGCAATGTGGAACTGTGTCTGGACGGCCAGTTGTTGGTTGCCAAATATCTTGCTGAAGGCGGAGACCAAGCCGTCTGTTCCGATCGCCACGGGTATCTCGGCACGCAGGGTGGCATTGCCCTCCAGGGTGCCGGCCGCGTTGTCGGTGTAGCCGATGCTCAGCTTGTCGCCAAAGAAGCATTCAATCTTCATCTCGGCTGGGTCAAAATTCCCGGGCTCCGGTTTTTCGCGCGCCTTTAAATCCATCGAGCCGGTGAATACACCACTGTGGCTCAGGGTTTCCTCAATCTTCACTGTCTCCAGTTCGCCGGATTCACTCTGGATGGTGATCTCGGCCGCGTCGCGTTCATCGGAAATGTCTAGGTCCGGGTCGTTGACAATCACATAGAGTTTTTCACCAACGTGCAGCAGTTCCAGTGGCTCCTTGTAGTCCTCCTCGGTGATGGCCATGGTGCCATCCGTCACCAGCCGGCCTCTTGCGGCCAACTTTTGTGGCGTGCCCCCGGGCCTCAATGCATCCTCATAAGCGGCGTTTAGCGTGGATTTGCCGTTTACGTTCAGGACGGTGTGAACCAGATTGCTGTTTGGTTCATTCTCATCCTCCTCCGTGCCCGCCACACGGACGCGCCCGACAAGGCTCATGTTGTCACCCAGCGCGCGTGGAATGGTGGTGGGGCTGCCCTCGCCGCCCAGTTGCATGCGCACCTGGCCGATGAAACGGCCCAAGAGCAGAGCTTGGTTGGCCTGGGTTGTGTCCAGATTGCTAAAGTCGCCAAACTGCGTGGAGAGTTGGCAGGTGACTTCCACCGCGTTGGTGGTTCCCGCGTTTAAAATCACTTTTACGGTCGAGAGGCCGTCCTTGGCGGCGTCGGGATCGATCACCTCCACGGTCAGGGGGGCAAAGTAATTCACCCGTGCCTGATGATCGGCGGCCAGCGGCTCTTCGGACTCGGGCAGGTATTCGGTGCGCGGCGGCGCATCGCTGCCGATCGGCGGCTGGATGAGGCGCGTCTCAACGATCCGCAGGCGGCCCTCGGTCGGTTCATTCGCGAAGACCTGCCCCTCCCGGTCCACGGTGTTGCCGGGAAAGGTATTTTGCTTGTCTGTGTATCGGCAGATGATCGTGTCGCCACGCTGGATCACCAGCTTGCCATCCGCCGGGGCCTCGGCGGTGTCCACCTCCACGCGGAATGTGCCGGAGTATTCCTCCGTCTCCACGGCTTCAAGATCTTTCCACTTTTGCCCATTGAGCCAAATGCTGACAGGCACCTTGTCACGGGCATCGGTTTGGTCCATGTCGTAATCGACCACCTCAAAGGTCACCCGTTCGCCAGGATCCACACGCAGCAGTTCCTTGCGTGTTTGTTGCACCTGCCCGCCGCCGGTCCGGGTGAAGTCGAACGAGATGGGCTCCACCTTGGCATTGTAATAGGTGGCCTGAAGTTGCGCCGTCAGGAGGCGGCTGCCTCCGTTCACGGCCACAGCGGTTTCATCCGTGTACGATGCGTTCACCGTGTCGCCACCGGCGATCTCAAGAATATCGTTGGTTGCGAGCTTGCTGACATCTTCCTGAGTTGGGATGGGTGCCGCCTCCGGGCCGCGCAGCTCAACGTGATTGACCGCCACCGAGTCGCCCAAGTACTCATGAACCTGGAATTGGACATAGCGCATGGGCGTTTCGGGAAAGAAAAATTCCCAACTGCGATCGCGTAGGATCACGTTTTCACCCTTGGAGGGGCGAAGCTCAATTCCCGCAAGGTTCATCAGGCCTGAGTTTGCGATTTCCACCGGCGCAATCGCCAGCGTCTTTTCTCCCGCTTCTTCAATGTGAACTGCGCCAATCCGGATTTTTCGGTAGGTACTCCAAGCGCCAGTGTTCGGCGTGGCCGCCTCGATAACCTGATCGCCAAACGTCATCCGGTAACTGGAGCCGCCGCCCTGATGCGCCAGTTCCATCCAGACATTATAAACGCCCGGTGTAGTGGCGTTGAACTTCCACTGCAGTGTGTCTTCCAGCGCCTGCCAGTAGCCCACCACCTCGGCCTCGGGCTTCAGTCCCTCGACGATGCCAAATTTCTCCGTTTTCTTATTGAAGGAAAACTCATCGTTCGCAGACGCTATGGGCTGGGCGGTCTTCTCTTTAATGGCTGGCTCCGCGCCGAAGAATTCAGCGGCTCCGTCGAGGTCAAAATCCTCCTCCGTGAACGAAACGGGCTTAGGATTGCTGATGTTTGGGTTGGAACGTGCGCGCTGGGCCGACACACCGTTCTTAGCCTGTTTCACCGCTGCAAACACGGCGATCTCGTGGATGCCCGGGTTCAACCAAACATCAACGGGCCTGCGCGCAGCCGCCGCGGCGGGCGCCAGTTCGAGGCGGCCATTCACGGCAACTGCCACCAGGTCGCCCGTTACATCCAATCGCAATGCGCCCGCCTTCCTTTGAACCAGTTTGCCGTGCCACAGGACCGAGTGCGCCTCTGCTGCCTCCGGATTCTCCACGCCCGGCTCATCATCTTTTTCCTCGGAAAGGCTCCACTCCAGCACAGTAACCTCTTCTTCACTGAGGGCTGTCCCGGTTCGGGCGAGGTCCGCAATCTGGCGCCAAGTCGTGTAACCCGTGTGGTCACCCTTGAAGACGCGTTGTTTCATGGCACCCACTTCCTCCGCCACTGAATCCGCGGTGGGGATGCCTGGGTTGGCTGCCAATTGGAACCAGAAAACTCCATCATGACTCCCCAGCACCGTTGCCCGCACTGGCGCATTCTCCACCGCGTTGGGCGTCGACATGCGCAGCCGCGTGATGCCGTACACCTGCTTCATGTCAACCGTCAATGCCTTGGGGGTTTGGCCATCCGGTTCACTTTGCCAATAGCTCTCGCGGCTATGGTCAATGGCCATCAGTGGGTTGTGGTCGATGGCGCTATCGGTTGCCGCCGCGCCGGCCGGCAATTCCGCGGTTGGAATCGTGGCCTTGAATTCGCCCGTGTGCGAACCGGTCTCCTCCAACTCCACCTGTACGGCATCCCCGCTGTCCGCGCGCAGGGTCACCAGCACCTTGTCCAGGTCATCGCCCAAGTCGCGGTCTGGATCCTTGACTCGGAGGAAGATGCGGTTGCCCGGCTTGACTTGGTTGGCCGGGCGTCCTTGTGATACGCGCTGATCGGCGTCGTCCTGTTCGCGTTGCTCCCGCTGCAGCCGTTCGGTAAGGGTCTCCTTTTCCTGATCAATGATCTCGCTGCTGGCCACCGCAAATTCACCATCCGCTGCAATGCGGATTTCCACGTCCGAAAGTGGCACGGTCCGAAATTGCTTTTTAAACTCCTCCGGGTAATCGCTCTCGATCACGTCCCGCCCCGACAACTGCAGCACGCCGTCACCCGGCGCGACATTGGCCAGTGTGGTGTCGATTTCACCGCGGAAAAGTCCTTTGCCCGCACCCGCTGAACTGCGGAGATACACGAGTTCCTTGTCGCCTCCTGGTTTGGTGGTGACCATCACGGGGATTCGCGCCTGTCCCCGGCTGACCCCCAGATCGCGATCGTGAACGACAATGGAGAGTGCGTTGCCCGGCGTGTGTAGGCGCTTGCTGTGCTGGCCGAGTCGGCCGACAGTCCGCAAGAGGTTGAGCTGCTGGAGATAGCGTTGCTCCAGCCCATAAATCTCGGACAGACTGTAAAGAGTCTGGTTGGCCAGCTCCACGTCCGGGACGCGCTCCAAAATATGCTGGAATTTTTCGCGTGCCTCGTCGTGTTGTTCCTGTCGGAAAGCCAGCACGCCGGTCAGGAATTCCGCCCGCACCGAGATGCGCAGGTCAGGGTTTTCCTCGAGACTCTTAAAGATCATGGCTGCCTGATCGAAGACCTTTTGCGCCATGTAAGTCTCGCCAATGCCAAACCGCGCGTCGATGGCGTGAGGGGTGCCCGTGTAGCGGTTGGTCACGGTGGAATACTCCGCACGGGCCACGTCGTAGCGTTGCCCCTTGAAATAGCTCTTGGCCAGCAACAGCTGCATCCCCGCCTTGGCATCGATGCTTTGTTCCTTGCCCTCCGGCTTGTCGGGGTCGGTGTATTTCACCAGCCAGCTGCGCAGTGTGTCCTCCACGGCCAGAAGATTGTCCTCGCCCCCGGCGGCCATGAGGTGGTTGCAGACAAACTGAATCAAGTCCGGCGGAAGATTGTCACGGTGTTCCATAAAGAGCGCGGCGTTGTCCTGATACATCTCCAGGGCCTTGGCCTTGTCGCCCAAGCGCAGATACAGCGCAGCTTGGAGCAGGGGAGCCATGGGGCTGTCCTCGTCAATTGTCAGACCCACCGCGCCCATGCGTGAATGCGCGCGCAGTACCGCGCCGCGACCGGCATCCTTCTCCTCTTTCGGAACGTTGGTCACGTGGGCCAGAATGCCGGTGAGAAGGGTGGCGCTTTCCACGTAGCGCTTGGCCTCGAATGCCTTTTGCGCGTAGCTGCGGAACGTGTTCCAGCGGGAGTGATCGTTGTGAGTGGTCTTGGTCACGCGCACGAGGCGGAGCAGACGTTCCATGGTCGGCTCTTCGTCCGTGGCCCCAGCCGCCAACAGGTCGCCCGCGGCCCAGGCTGAGGAATCGCGTCCACGAAGGTCGCGCACGACACGGAAGACCTCCAGTTTCGCGTCGTCGTCCAGTTCCTTCCAGTCCTTGTAGGTGGGGTTATCGCTCTCGATGTAGGTCTTGTTGCTATAGGCAAAATCACGCCAAGGGGATGCAAAGTTGCGCCAATCCTCGTTGGCAAAGGGGATGCCGGCCGATTGAGTTTCAATCTTCTTCACCGCCTCGGCAAAGACCTTCACGTTGCCCTGCAGCCGAAGGACATCCGTTGCCTTGTAGGCGGCAATACGCACCCTCATTTCCGGCCAGCGGAAATCGATCAACTCCCGCATGGGGGCTGGTGGGTTGCCGCCAAAGCGAAGAAATCGTTCCGCGCAGGTGCGCCCCTCGTTGCGGTTTTCGGTGGGGGCCTCGGCAACGCGCTGCCACCAGCCCAAGGCTTCATTCCTGCGACCGAGCTTGAAGAGGACATCTCCGATGTAGTCTCCATAAATGGGGCGCACTTTGCCGCGGATAAGCCATTGGTAAACCTGCACCGCCAGCGCGGCGTCTTCATTGCGTTCCGCCGCGCCCATCAAGTCGCGCGCAAGCTCCATATTTTCACCTTTGGCCATGGGGGGCAGTCTTAGGATTTGCTGCGCGTATTTTCTGGCCTCCTCCTTGTCCTCGTCATTGAGGTGGCTTTGCAGGGTCCAACTGGCGGCGGTGTAATCTTGGGGATGTGCCTTGAACAATTGGATGGCGAGTTGCTTGGCACGCTCAGGATCACGCTGCTTGGCGTAGCTGATAAGCGCGCCACGTTGCGTGCCGACAAGGTGGAATTGGTTGCGCTTGCTTAGTGCACTGAAATTCGCCAGGGCGCGATCGCGCAACGGGATGGCGTTTTTCACGTTGCTGTTGGGGCTGCCATTCTTGAGATAGGCGTTGACTTCGGGGCGTTGGTTTTCCTGAGCCAACAGGCCAGTGATGTACTGGGCTTTGCCGCGATGAACTTTGTCGCGGCGCATGGAGGAGGCCCAGTTGCCAACGTAGTCGCGGTAGTAGGTCACCGTGATGTGGTCACGGCGCTCCTTTAGCAGCATGGCCACATCATTCCGAAACTGGCCGCCATCGGGCTGGCGGGCCAAGAGATCACTAATGAGTGTCGATTGATGAGAACTGTAGAGATGTGTTTCTCTGGCGGCGGCCCGGGCATGGGTGAGGCCCTTGGCGTCGTCCTTCAGGCGGTCGATGTACAACGCACGCGCGCGCGCGTAGTGGAGGGCCAACAGGTCGCCTTCGCGCTTGGCTTGGCGGGTGGGATTGAGCGCGGCATTGAGGGTGCGGTCGGCTTCGACGGCCATTTGGTTGACGGTGTTGGCCTTGGCGGTCAGGTCGCGCTGAGCATTTTGCAGTTCGGTGGATCGTTGTTGCGCCAGCTTAGTTGCGGCGGCAAGGGCGGTCTGCGCGGTTTTCTTCTTGTCCGCATCAGATTCCTTGTTGAAGGCATCGCGCTTGGCGGCTTCATCCTTCTTCGCATTCTCAAGGTTGGTTTGCGCGGTGGTCACGGAGTTTTGCGCGGAATTCCGCGCGGACAGGGAGGAGTCAAGGAGCCAGCTTACATAGTAGTTGGCCAGTCTATGTGCACTGGCGGCATGGGGAAGGGCACCGGCGATGTAGCGCGCGGCTTGGGTCGGGTTGCCCTCGCGATTGTGGGCATGGCCCACGTAGTAGTAGGTCGACCAGCGTTCACGTGAATTTGGGTGGCGGCCGGCCAAGGCCCGTACTTCCGGCTCAATCTGGGCGGCCTTGAGGCCGGCGTTGTACATGTAGGCGATTTGTCGGCCATGCAGTTCCGCGCTGTCGCCCAGACTGCGGGCCTGCTTGAGGCTGGCCACGGCGTTGGCCCATTGGCTTTGGGAGGCATAGCTGGCGGCCATGAGTTCATGCAGATGGTGCTGCATGCGGCGGGTGAGGGGCAGGCCTTTTTTAAACATCTTTTGTGCGGCGACATTGGCTTCCGCCCAGCGGCTGTTGGCGCGGTATTGCTCAACCGCACGCAGGCCGGCGCGCAGGGTGAATTCGCTGGGGGGCAGTTTCTCTAGGAGGCTTTCGGCCATTTCCGCGGTGCGGATGCGGATGCGGCCGTTTCCGGTATGCACATAGAGTTCGCTGGCGCGCTGGCCGGCTACGCGGTTGGCGGCGATGGGCTTGTGCAGCCACAGTGCGCGATAGGCGTCGGCGGCTTCGATGCGTTTATTGTTGAGCACGAGGGCATCGCCGAGGCGTTGGACAACGTCGATGGCCTCGGTGGAGTCCGGGTAGCGCGAGAGGTATTCGCGGGCGTAAGTGATGAAGTCATCCCGGCGCGCCATGACTTCCAGACCGTCGAGCAGCTTGAGCATGATGGCGCGGTGTTGCGTATTGGTGGATTGTGCCTTGGCGAACCGTTCGCCCACGCGCACAAGGCCAAAGACCCGGCCGTGTTCATGGTAGAGGTTCACAAGCTCGATCATGGCCTTGGCGCCTTGGGGGGAGGTATCGAGGGCCTTGCTCAACTCGGCCTCGAGAGCCTTGGCCTTGGCGTCCACTTCGGCCGCGGGTACGGCGGCCGGCACGCACAGCGGCAGGAGCAGGAGGGAAAGGAGGAGTGTTTTTTTCATCTTGTTTTAATTATGGTCGAGGTGATGTGTCAGAAGCCAGCCTTGGCAAGGGCCTGGCTGATGCGCTTGGCCTCGGGGGCCAGTTGGCTCTCGGGGAATTCGTCGATCATCTGGTCAAACCGCTTGCGGGCCTCGGCGCGCCGGTTCATGCGGTAGAGGCAGCGGCCGTAGTTGAAGAGGATTACGTCCAGGAAGTTTGCGTCCGGATGGTCGGAGAGAACCTTCTCGAAAACGTCCACGGCCCGGGCGTAGTCCTTTTTCTGGTAATAAAAGCTCGCCATTTTCGCGACTGCGTCGCCCACGCGGCCGCTTTCAGGAAACTGGTCAAACACGGCCTTGTAAGCCTGAAAAGCGCGCTCAAACATCTGTTGGTTGTTGCCGGTGGCCGCCTTGGCCATTTCCTCGTAACATTCACCAATGCCATACTGGCCCTCGCCGCGAAGCTGGCTCTTGGTCAGGCGCGTGAGGTTGTTGAACAGCGCGATGGCGCGCTGGTAGTCGCCGCCCTTCTGCGCGACGCGCGCTTGGGCGAGAATGGCCTCGTCGAGATAAACGCTCTCCGGGAATTCACGCTGAAGACGCAGGCTCATGGCGGCCGCGAGATTCAACTGGTCCATCGCAAAATAGATCTTCCAGAGCTGTACGTAGGTTTCCTCCAGAATCCCGCCGCCCAACTTGCGGGCGTCATCAACAATCTCTTCACAGACGCCCAGTGCTTCCTTGTATTTTAGCTGGGCTTTTTCATCGAGGCCAAATTCCCTGTATTGGGTGCCGATGTGGGTCAGGGCGCTGGCGGTCTTGAGCTTGGTTTTGAGTTCCAGTTCCGCATCGGTGATTTCCGTGCGGGTGACGCGCACGCCGCCCAAGTTGCCCTCCACGCATTTGGCCCGGGTGGCGAGGGCGCGCGGGCCGGGGCTGATGTTGAGCTGGTCGAGGTAATTTACGCGCACGAAATCGCCGGGCATGGCTTGGAGCTTGGCGTCGTTGGGCACGACCTCGTCAGTTTGGTCCACGGGAATTGTGCCTCGGAACACGCCTGAGTGGATGGTGCCATCGTCAACCTCTTCCACCGGCTTGGCGGTTGGCTGCTCCGGCTGGGGCGCGGCTGGATTGTCTTCAGCTCTTGGTTGTGGATCGATTTCTGTCGGCGCTTCGGGGCTTTCCTCGGGATTGTTTTTCTCGTCCGCGGGTCGGTTGATGATCTGGTTGGTCTTGGGCAGAACTGCCTCTTTGAGATTGATGCTCACCGTGTCAATGACCTTGAAGGGGTCGATCTCCGGTTCCTCCGGTTGCAATGTCACGCCAGAGATTGCAGGTGCTTCCGGCTGTTCCCCCGGTGTGTCGGGTTGCAGCTTGCCCTCGGCGATGAGCTTGGCTTTTTCCTCCTCGATCTCCAGCGCCGTCTTGCGCCGCAACACCTCCACGCGCACCTGAAGGATATCCGCGCCATCGCTCACATCCCGGTCGGCATCGTTGACCTGCAGGTTGGCCTCCTTGCCCAGAACCACGCCCTGCAGCGCCTCGGAAAACGCGCCGTCCATCACCTGAACCATCGCGTTGCCCACCACCACCACCTGCTTTTCGCGCCGTGTGTCAAACTGGCGGTCGGCCGTGTGAGCGTCCGTGTAATGCACCTGTACCTTGGCCGTGCCAGTGACTTCCAGGATGCCATTGCCTTTGCGTGGCTTGCCCAGCCGCGTGGGAACGCTTCCCAAGACCACGCGCACATTGCGCCCAATGGGGATGCAGTCCACCTGCTCCTCGTCGCCCTCGGAGGTTTTCAAGGTTACCTTTACCGATTCGTCCTTTTCCAGAATCGCCAGATCCGCATCCTCAATTTTCACGAAAAACCGCTTGCCGGCCTCCAGCTTTTCCGCGTTGGTATCCTTGTCGCCCACCGCCGTGCCGACCTTTTCCAAGGCGGCAATCGCGCGTCCATAGTGTCCTTGGCGGAAATGTCCGAGGCCTATGTAGTAGTAAGCTTCGTTTACGTGCTGGGAGACGGGGAATTCCTCGATGACCCGCCGCATGACCTTGAAGCACTGGCCATAATGACGCCCCTCGAAAAAACAAACCCCTGTTTTGAGGATAGCCATTGCCCGCATGTCCTCGTCGCGGTTTTCCTCGTTCGCCACCGCCTCAAAGCTCGCCCGTGCCTTGTCATACGCGTTTTTGCGGTTGAGAAAATGTTCTCCCAGTTTCATGTGGGCCTCATAGCGCACGCGGCTGCGTGGATACCGCTCAATGACCGATTGCCAAATCTCCACGGCTTTTTCCATTTCGCCGGCATCATAACGGAGGTCGCCGGCCTGAATCAGTTTGCGTGCCGCGCGATCTTCCACAATGGATCCCCGCAAGGCTGGTCCGCCCGGGGCCGGCCCGGCGGGGAGAATTAAACTGGATGCAAAAATGGATAACGCAATGATGAGGGGTGAGGGTCTGGCTGACATGATTTTTATCTGACGCATTGAAACAAATATCCCATCAACAGACTTACCCGATCCGATGACGTGGGACAACGCGACCGATCGTAAATCACACCCCGTCGAAATCAACCCCAATAGAGTCCGCGAGGCATCAGTCCGCCAAATTATTCAGTAGGGTGGCCCAATGCTGTTTCCAATCGAAATCCCCGTCACTAAACCAGCCGATTTGGCGGGAATGATCCGCCTGCCACACTGTACAATCCTCCCCCCAGTGCGCCGAGACGGTTGAAACCAACCCATCGTTTGGTCCCTCTATTTTCACGATATGATCGTGGCACAACCGAAGGGTTGGCAGCATCTGTTCGCGCGGGCATTCGCCTACGATGGAACGATAGCGCACCTCTTTCACGTTCGGTGTTTGCCGGTTGAATTCTGCCATGCGCGCCGAGCCCAAGTCATGGAATGCCTCTGTGTCCAGCGGGCTGGCGTCCATCATTTGAAGCACCCCCGTTGCATCGGCCGTCGCCACTCCCCAGTCCGCGATGGGTGATCCGCGATGAGGTGAGGCAATGGTCGTCAGGGAGATCACACGGTCCGCCGTCCCCAAGTGCGTCACCATGTGCCGTGCGTCGAGCCCGCCTTGACTGTGACCGATCACATGCGTCGGCACTTTCGTTGCGGTCAGAATACCCTTCCGTAGAGCTTCCGCCTTTCGCGTGATTGACCCGATACCCGGAACTTCCGTGACGATTACCTCATTGCCCGTGGCCCGCAGCCAGTCAGGGATTCCATGAAAATAATTCTCGATTCGGCCGCCGCCAAACAAACCTTGCATCAAACCCAACATTCCGTGCGCCAAAACAATTGGCGCGTCCAGTTTGGGGGCATTCATCGCTTGTTGGGAACCGTCCACCCAATTCACTTCTTCTCGAAGCAGACCGCCGTCCCGTCGGCCAAGGTCACGAGGATGCGGCCGAGGCTGTCGATGGAGGCGCCGCCCTTGATCGGCTGGGCGGGGAGGCGGTGGACCCAGTTGTTCTTGCCGGTCTCGAGGTCGATCGAGGCGAGGAAGGGGATCTTCTGGTCGTTGCCGACGTCGCCGGCGGCGATGATGGTTTTCTTGCCGACGATGAAGCTGGCGAAACGGCGGGACTGCTTGTCGTTCCACAGCACCTTGCGCTGCTGGGCAAAGCCGCGGCGCTGGTTCCATCGGGCGCGGTCCTTGGGGAGCTTGGCGACGCCGGGCGGCAGCGGGGCGAGCAGCGTCAGCCAGTTGAAGCGGTTGCCCTCGTAGCTGGCGTCGAAGGCCAGCGAGCGGCCGTCGGGCAGCTGGTGGTCGAGTGAAACGTAGTTGCCGTACTCGGGGTAGTAGGGATAAAACGCAGTTCTGTATCCGGCGCGCACGTTCTCGATGGGCTCGTTCAGGCACTTGCCGTCCTTGAGGTCGAACTGCGCCACCTCCTGCACGCCGCCGCCCAGAAAGCACAGCTTGCCGTCCTGCAGGAACATGCTGCCCTGCATGCTCACGCCGCTGTTCACCTTCTCGTTGATGGCGCCGCTGGCGTCGTTGTGCCACTTGAGCTTGCCGGTGAGGGCGTCCAGCGCAACGACGTGCGTGCCGTCGTAGTGCGCGATGCCCGCGGCGGCGTAGACGGTGCCGTCCTCCACCAGCACGCCGCCGGCGACGGGCCACGTGGAGATGAGCTTGCCGAAGACGGCGATCCAGCGCTCGGTGGGCGCGACGCGGTAGCTCCACAGCTTGCGCCCGGTGGCGGCCTCGTGGCAGTACACGCGGCCGTCGGCGCTGCCGGTGTACACGCGGTCATGCGCGATGGCGGGCGGGAAATAGATCGCGCCGCCAGTGTACTGTTCCCACTTCACCTTGCCGTCCTTGTCAAAGGCGCGGATGACGCCGCTGCGGTCGGCGATGAACGTGAGCCCGCCGGCGGTGACCGGCGCGGTGGGCATTGCGCCGCTGGGGGACTGGAAGCGCCACTGCGGCTGCACGCCCGCGGGCAGCGGCTGCGCGGTGGTGGCGGTGCGCTGGTTGTTGCCTTGGTAAACGGCCCAGCCGCCCTGGACCTTCTTGAGCTGGTTAACGTTTTTAATGTCGCCCTCGCCGGGCTCGTGCTGCGGACGGGCGCTGCCGGGGCTGGCGAGCTGGTCGCCCGCGCCGGCCAGGCTGATGTGGCCGTAAAGCGAGAGCTGGCAGCCGCACATCCACGGGCCCCAGAAGAGGTGGCCGTCGGAAATGATCACGCCGTCCTGGCACGGGGGCCGCATGGGGGCGATGTGCTGGGCGGTGTTGCTGGCCACGTCCATGCGCACGGTGCCGCCGCTGGCGCGGAAAAAGACGCTGTCGATGCTGCCCGTCGCGCGCGTGCAGGCGCGGCGCCACGGCATCATGCTTTTCACCTTGCCCGTGCCGTACTCGAGAATGGAGCCGCCCACAGAGCGTTGCGCGCCGGCGGCGAAAATGCCCTCCTTGCGCAGGACGAGCTGCACGTTGCCGCCGCCCTTCTTTTGCCAGAGCAGCCGGCCGTCCTTCGTGGAGGCGCTCACGAGGTTGGGCCGCACGGGGCCGGCGAAGAAAATCTCGTCGTCACTGCACTTGATGTACGTGGTGGTCGCGTAGCCGGTGATGTAATGCTGCGCGCGCGCGTGCGGCGCGATGGCGGTGAGCAGCGCCGGGCTGGTGTTGTGCCAGCGCGGCTTGCCGTCCGTGCCCAGCGCCGAGAGCGCCTTGCCGGGGCTGTAGTAATAAATGCGCCCGTTGCGCATGCACACGCCGCGCGCGTCGATGTACTCCTTCTCCGAATGCTGCCACTTGATTTTCTTCGTCTTTAAATCGATCGCCACGAACGTGCGGCCGTAGCCGAAGTTGGTCTTCGGGTTTTTATAATCGTGCCCCTGCCACATGCCCCACGGCCAGTGGCCGAGGCCCGGGCGGTTGGAGGGCACCGTGGCCACCTTGATCTCCGGATGGCCGACCAGCGCGTAGAGCGTGCCGTCGACCATCGCCATCCACTTCCACGTCGGCCCGTCGCCCACGCCCTTGGGGATGACGATCTGGTCGCGCACCTTGCCCGTCTTCGCGTCGATGATCTTGCACGACTCATGGTCGCCCATGTACAGCGCGTCAGCCGTGGCCACCAGCGTGTTGCGGTGGATCATGAAGCCCGGCGTCAGCTTGCGTTTCCAGTGGATGATGCCGTTGTACGCGCTGGCGCAGATGAGCGTGTTGAGCATCGGGTTCTGGTTGGCCTTGTGCGCAATGTGCCCGAACGCGCGGTACACGCGCCCGCCCGCCGCCACGGTGATCTGCGGCATGGGACTGAACTTCGGTGCCTGGATGAACTGCGTGAGATACGGCGCGCGCGCGACGGCGTCGGTCGACTGCGGGTTGTTGTCCGGCCCGTGGAACGGATGGCTCCACGAGTCCGCCCCCTTCATCACCGGCTTCACCAACGCCTTGCCGCCGCCTTGCCAAACTCGCCCGCCCGGCCGCAGCACGCGCATCAGTTCCTTCTCCGTCACCTGGTCACGCCCGGAGCCGTTCAGGACAAAGTCCGCCAGGTTGTCCGCCAGGCAAATGCGGTTCAGCGCGCTGTGCTCCACGAAAATGCTCTTTCCCAACAGCCCCGCCTTGTCCGCTGCCTTGCGCACCTTGGCAATTTTTAACGGGTCGGCGGACTGGTAGTAAACCGTCAGCCCCGCCTTCGCCAAGTCCACCGCGTGCAGCCCGGGCGTCGGTGAAACCTTGTTGAGCACCACGGCGATGCCGGAGGTCTGCCCAGCCCATTTCAGGTGCCCCGCCGAGATATCATCCTCCGGCAAAGGCGGTGCGGCCAATGCGGCGAGGGAAGTGATGAGAGCAAAGGATTGGAGGAGAGTTTTCATGATGAGTGGGTTTGCTTGGCCTGAAGATGGAGTATGAACCTTTAGCTGGAAGACGCAACCCCTTTGAGTTTTGGACAACGCGTGTCATCCTGGGGCGGGAAATTCTTGGTCATTGGATATGCGTCTCCTCCAACGGATCGCGCTGCATGGGCCGGGACAGGTTTTCGCTGGAGATTTTCTGGATGCCTCCGCGCTCTGTGGCGTGATCGTTGATGGCGCGCGCCAAGCGGGCATTGTTGGCCTGCTGCACACTGCCGTCGCTTAAAAGAAGCTGCCCTTCGTTAGGGTTTAAAAGGGCCATGCCATGCCACAGCATACGGGTGGCATTGGCGTCCCAAGCACCAACCCATTCGTGTGAAACTGCTCCGGCGTTGGCCGACCGCAAAGCACAGCCCAAGCCATTGGCCCAGACGGGTGTGCGCGTACCGGCGGGATAAGCATGCTCATAAGCGGCATCCCCGGAAATGTTTCGGGTTACGCCGAGGATGGTTTTCGGCTTGGCTTCATCCGCGCCGAAGTGAATGCCATAGCTCAGCGCGCGGTTGTCCATGTGGTGATGCCAGCCATCGAAGCGGCTGCCGAAGCCGCCGAATTTTCCGTTGTCTGTCTCATTATCGTTGAATTCACGCGCATCCGGATCACAGGGGGAGGCCAGCAGCTTGGCGGATCCAATCTCCTGCCGAATGGAGGGAGGCAGAAACATGAAACGGACATCCCAGCAATGATGGTCGCCCGAGTGACGCGGACCGAACAGCGTCGCCCAAAGTGCCACGGAGTCACGTCGCGGCAACAGCCACGGAAACCGCCCGTGGTTGTCCGTAGAAAACCCTTTCATGCCAATGCCGATTTGCTTGAGGTGGCTGACGCACTTGATGCGTGCCGCGCGCCGCTTGGCCTTGGACAATGCAGGCAACAGCGTGCTCGCGAGAATGCCGATGATAGCCACCACTACCAGTAGCTCAATCAGGGTGAAACCGCGCACGCGCATGCCCCCATTCAAAGACCAGCCCGCCCGGATGGCAATTCCCCTTTGCCTTGGGCGTTGATTTCCCCATGGGCATGCCCAATGCTCCGCCCATGAAAACTGCCGCCGCCGTGCTGCACGAGATGGAACGCCCGTTGCCCTACGCGGACTCGCAACCGATGGTTATTGAGGAATTGGACCTCGAAGGTCCGGGTGAAGGCGAGGTGTTGGTGGAAATTAAAGGAGCCGGCCTATGTCATTCGGACCTCTCGGTGATCAATGGTTCGCGCCCGCGCCAAATGCCCATGGTGCTCGGCCATGAAGCCAGTGGCATCGTGCGCGAAGTGGGCCCGGGCGTGCGCGGCTTGAAAGCTGATGATCACGTAATCTTCACTTTCATCCCCAGCTGCGGACATTGCCGGTATTGCAACGTGGGCAGGCCTTCCCTGTGTGAGAATGGAGCAGAAGCCAACAATGCCGGCGTGCTGATGAATGGAGCACGACGGTTTAGTCGCAATGGCCAGTCGTATTTCCATCACTGCGGTGTCAGCGGCTATTCGCAATACACCATCGCCCTGCCCGGATCCTTGGTGAAAATTGATACCACCTTGCCCTTCGAACTTGCCACCCTGTTCGGTTGCGCCGTAACCACCGGCACGGGTGCCGTCATGAACACGGCCAACGTTCGCCCTGGCCAAAGCGTGGCTGTATTTGGCCTGGGCGGCGTTGGCCTGGCGGCATTGATCGGCGCCAAGGCCTGCAACGCCGGACAAATCATTGCGGTGGATTTGTTGGATTCAAAACTTGAGATGGCCCGGAACCTTGGTGCCACACACACCGCGAATGCCGCGGAAACCAATCCCGTGGAAGTCATTCAGGATCTTTCACATGGGGGTGTGGAAATTGCCATTGAAAGCGTGGGCAATGCCACCGTGCTGGCGCAGGCCTACGAATCCACCATGCGCGGCGGTACGACCGTAGCGATCGGCCTGCCACATCCCGACCATCAATTCAGCATCCCCGCCGTCACCCTCAGCGCCATGGAAAAAACCGTGAAAGGCTCTTACCAAGGCAGTTGCGTGCCCTCGCACGATATTCCGCGATTCATCGACATGTTCCATGCCGGCCAATTGCCCGTAGATCAATTACTGACCAACACCATCGCACTTGAAGACATCAACACCGGCTTTGACCGCCTGCACAAAGGTGAAGTGGCGCGACAGGTGATTTTGTTTTAATCGCCGGACACCATGGTGTTCTGCAACACTCCGATCCCCTCGATGCTGGCCTCGACTGTATCCCCAGATTTAAGGTGGACCCCTTTGGCATGTCCGACGCCGGCGGCGGTGCCGGTGGAGATGATGTCGCCGGGTTCCAGCGTCACGAAGGAGGAGATGAATTCGATCACCGCCGCCACGGGAAAAATCTGCATGGCCGTGCTGGCGTCCTGATGCGCAACTCCATTTACGGTGAGCTTGAGCGGCAGCACCTGTGGATCTGGAATACTTTCCGGACAAGCCACACACGGGCCAACCGGACAACTGCCGTCATGCCATTTGCCGTGTTGCCAATCGAAGAATTTGTCGCGATCACGTTCTGCACGATTGGGATTAGGCCGAAAGCCACGGTCGGAAATGTCGTTCACCACGGTGTATCCTGCCACGTAATCCAATGCCTCCGCTTCGCTCAAGCCTTTGGCTTTCTTGCCGATCACCACGCCCAGTTCGCATTCCCAATCGATGTTGTCCGGGGACACCGCCGGAATGGGAATCTCGCCGCCGTGCCGATTCAGCGTGGTGGAGGCCGGTTTCATGAACACGTACGGATACGTCTGCGCCCGTTCCACCGCAATCTCGCCGCCTTCCTCAATGTGCTTGGCGTAATTGCCCGCCAGCAACAACAGCTTATTTGGCCGGGGCACGGGCGTAAGAATTTTCGCGCCGGTCACGGCCAATGACGCGGCTGCATCCGGATTCCCTTCCAACCAAGCCGCAACACGCAAAGCCGCCTCCCGATCGGCACCATGCGGTAAACAGGTTAACAAATCGTCGGTAGCTTCAAGCGAATCGCCCGCGGCTTCAGCAGCTGCCTTGAGCGGAATGACCGAGTCCTCACGGTAGAAACCCGTTTCTGGATTACCTTCTTGTTC
>DJHS01000133.1:1517-13822 GCA_002433235.1 Verrucomicrobia bacterium UBA6614 | reverse complement strand
GCGGCGCAGGGATTTGAGGTCACCGTACTTCACTGCCCCGGGCAGGAAGTTTGGATCGCGATACGATTTCAAGTCGGCGAAGGAAAAAGTCCCGGCATTCACGGCCGCTTCATTCACGCCTTTGCCGTCCACGGCCAAGGCAGCCACGGCCACCGGCGCAATGTTGCCGGCGGCTTCTACGCGAATGTGCTCGGGCTTTTCACTTTCAAAACCGCGCACCCACGCCAGCACGGTCAGCACGTCATGCACGCGCCGCGCGAAGAGGGTGTGATTGTAGGCGAAACTATAACCGGCAAACTGCCGAGGATTGCGCACCACCCGCGATTGCGCCAGGGGCTTGCCGTCCTTGAGAAATTCGCCCTGCTGAAAGAGATCCACGCCCACTACTGAAGTGCCTGCCGCCAAATGCGCGCGCACGGCGGCTGTTGGTTTTCCGTCTCCGGCAAAAAGACCCACTTTGCCATTATCCGACAGGATCAACACCGCCTTGCCGTTCCAATCCTTGGCGGGATACAGCGAAACAACCGGCAGCGATTCGCCCTGGGCCTTGAGGCGGAGGATGTCGGTGAATTCCAGATAACCATCCCGCTTGACCTTGGTTACTTTCTCACGGGCCACATCCTTGTAGTCCGGCGTTGTGCGCCCGATCAATGCGCCCCACGCCTTTCGCAATTCTGCCACCGTCATTTTTTCGACCAGCTTGGTGTCACGCTCGGCCACCCATTTCGTCAATTTTCGTTCAAAGGCCTCGCCGCCAGAAGGTTCGGGATGTTTCTCATTCCACACCGCATGTTCCTCCTTGGACAACAGCTTGAAATCCGCCTCCACGATGGGCTCCTTGAGCCCCCACTTCACGTGGCGGTTGAACCAGTGATACATGCGTGCGCGCGACACATAATTGTAGTTGTGGCGAAAATGCGTGAGGTCGGCACAAAAGACATTCTCCTTTTTGCCGTAGAGAGCGTAGAGCTTTTGCAGTTCCGGGTAACCGTCACTCATCATTGCCTTGGTCCAATCGTTTGCGGCAGTCATCCCTTGCGGGCGCGGGGCAAACAAGGCTGCTAATTCCACATTACCCGTGCCCACTCGTAACAGGCAGCAGCTTTCACAGGTGCAACCGCCCTGCATCGAAGTGCTCACCATGCCATTCGGGAATGAGGCGATCGGGCGATCATCCAATGCGCCCAACAAAATGGTCTGCGTGCCGCCGCCACTGCCGCCGGTGACGGCCATGCGTTTGGGATCCACATCCGGCAGGCTCGCCAGAAAATCCAGTGCCCGAATGCCGTTCCAAGTTTGCAGGCCCATGATGGACTGCAGCCGCAACTCCGCTTGGGCACTGTACAGGCCCCAGTTCTTTTTGCCCTCCATCGCCGGTCGCTGCGTGCGGAAACGATGGGCCAGCTCGTACGAAAGCTGCGTGCTGTCCGCGTAACCAATCATGTCAAAAAGCAGCACCACATTGCCGAGGCGAGCGAGCGTGGCGGCGCGGGCGACCTTGGGCATGCGGCCGGATTCCTTGTGCTTCTCCGCACCAATCTTAATCTCATTCAGGATCGCCGATTCACTGTGCATCTGCAGGCGGCCGCCATGACCGTGCGGGCACAACACCGCCGGCCATTTGCCTTCGATCTTGGCCGTCGGCCGGAATAGGATGCCCGTCACATAAAAACCCGGGAGACTTTCGAAATACACCTTCTCCGCTGAGAAACCCTCCCGATGCACCTTGCCGTGAATCACCGCATTGAGCGGCGTTTTGGCGGGCATCGGGTACAGACCATTGGCCACCGCCACACGCAATTGCAGCTCCGCCTTGCGCGCCTTCCACGCCTCCAGCGTCTTGGGCACCGCAAACGGAAAATGCCCGTTCAAATCCTTGAGCGGCTTCAGGCGGATATCATCAGGCAGCTGGCCCTGAGGAAAAACACGCGGCGCTTCGGCCGTGACGGTGAAGGCGCCAAATATTGCGCACAGGGGAATGAGAATATGTTTCATGATGGTTATGAGATTTCGTTAAGGACATCCGCCGTTGCTTTCAGGCGGGCGAATTTGGGCTGCCAAATTTTGAAGCAGGCTTCATGCAATTCGGGCCAAGGCGAGGCGCAGGCATCAGTGATGGCGGTGACACGATAATTGCGTTGGGTGGCGGCGATGAGTGTGGAGTTGACGCAAACATCGGTGGTGATGCCGGTTAGGAAAAGGTGCGAAATGTCCTGACTGCGCAAAGCGAGATCCAGCGGTGTGCCGTAAAACTTGTCGTAAGTATGACCGCGGATGATCAACTCTTCGGGGCGCGGCTGCAGCGCCGGAATGGTATCGGCTGATTCCACACCGGTGCCCGCATTATGGCCGATCAGGCAGTTGCTGGATTGGCTGCCAAAACCCGGCGCGCCATCTGCCTCAAGATGTTCAATGCCGAAAGGATCACCGCGCAGGCACGGCACGTTGTCGGCGTACACAAACTCAGTGTAAACCACCGGTGCATTCGCCGCACGAAAAGCGCCGATGAGCTGAACCATGTTCGGAATCAGATCCCGCGCCGCCGCTACCTCGAGCGATGCCCCTTCATCCACAAACCCGTGCTGCATATCAATGATCAATAGCGCAGAACGATCGGGCACATAACGGTGGGTGTCATCAATCACCCGGAGCTTCGCCTCCATAATGGCGTCGTGGTCAGGCATGGGCCCAGCTTACGGGTTGCCTACGGCGGCGAAAGTCAAAAAGCGTTTTCTGCTGGTCACCCCGCGTGTTTGCCGATTGAATCCCCCCGAACTAATTCCCATGAAAGACCAATCCTTTTCCCGACGTAATCTCATCAAACTGGCCGGTGGCGCGGCGGTCACCGCAGCATTCACTGGCGAGGCCGCCAAAAAACGCGGTGTCAAGAAGGGCCGCATTAACCAGTCCGTCGTACACTGGTGCTGGGGCGAGCGTGGTTGGGAGGTGGAAGACACCGCCAAGGCCGCCAAAGATCTGGGCTGCAAAAGCGTGGAGATCATTGGGCCGGAACATTGGCCATTGCTCAAAAAGCACGGGCTGACCTGCGCCATCGCCCCCAACGGCGTCGAGGGCGCGCCGTTTATGCGCGGCATGAACAATCGCGATTATCACGCCATGGTGATCAAGGCCACGAAAGAGACAATTGATGCCTGCGCCAAGCACGGCGTGAAGAGCGTGATTGCCTTTAACGGTTACAAATGGCGCAAGGCGGAGGACCCGAAGAGCGGCGAGATTTCCCTTGAGGAGGGCGCAAAGAATTGCGTCGAAGGCTTCAAGAAAATCATTGGCCACGCAGAAAAGAAGGGCGTGAACATCTGCCTTGAGCACCTGAACACGCGCGACGACACGCACCCGATGAAGGGTCATCCCGGCTACCAGGGGGACAAGGTGGATTACGTGGCCGACATCATCCGGCGCGTGGGCTCGCCCAACATGAAGATGCTCTTCGACATTTATCACGTGCAAATAATGGACGGCGACGTGATCCGGCGCCTCGAGGAAAACAAGGACATCATCGGCCACATCCACACCGCCGGCAATCCCGGCCGCAAGGAACTGGACGACACGCAGGAAATCAATTACCCGCCCATCATGCGCAAGCTGCTGGACATCAAATACAAGGGCTTCGTGGGCCAGGAATTCATTCCCACCGGAGACCCGATGAAGGGGTTGATCAACGCGGTGGAGTTGTGTGACGTGTGAGTACCACGGGTCTGGTGGCCGTCTGGTGGCCAAATCCAAGCTGGATTCATAGGAAGCAGAACCGAGTAGAAGAAACAAGTTTATCGGGCTTTTATTGCGCAAAAAATTTGCGCCCCAAAAAAAACCGCCCGATTCCGGAACCGAAGTCCCCTCGTCGGGCGGTCTACCAAGTCCTTTAAGGTCGCTGGCCGGGTCGCCCCGGTCTGCGTCCCGCCAAGGAAACCTTCATGGGCCGCGGTTGGTACAGCAAGCCGTTCCATCCGCCATCCCTCAAAGGGCTGCCTTTGGTGGAGGCAAATTGGCCACTCAACCCGCCCGAACAAGTCCCAAAAACTCCTTCCCGAAGGATGGAATCCACAGGATGAACCCCGAGGGGTTCGCCCGGGCCGAGACTTTGTCTCCGAAGATCCGCCGCCTCTGGGCTGATGAAAGACCGACCTCAAACGGCCCCGGAGGGCTGTCCTCGGTTGGGCTCGCAACCCCGAAAGGTTGTCTGCCCGGTGGCCTCTCGACCGGTGTTAAGTTCCTCCGAAGATTCGCTCAACCAGATGAAGATAGCATGAAAACGCACAGGCCCAAGGTGGAGTTATTTTTTGATGTTCACTAGTTATTCACAGGCGTGCATAAACCTCCGCCCGTGATCCGAAGTCATTATTGTTTCTTTTTATATTCGTCCATCCAAGCCTTGACCGCGGCTTCTGCCCCGGCCTTCTGCTCGGCCGTGACTTGGGGTTCCCTTAGAAGGGCGGCGGCCCGCGGGGCGAACAGCTTGGCATCCTTGTGTCCCAGCTCGGCGGCGATGGCATACCATTTCCAAGCGGTGGCAAAGTCACGCTTGGGCAGTCCTTTGCCGCTATAATACATCTCGCCCAGGTTGACCTGTGCCTCCGCGTGCCCCTTGTTGGCGGCCTTGGTGTACCATTCCATTGCTTTTTTGTAATCTTTGGTGGCGCCCTGGCCGCGCTCGTAGAGGTAGCCCAAGTTGGCCTCGGCCAGGACATAACCAGCCTCGGCGGCCTGGGTGTAGGCCTTCAGGGCCTCGGCATAGTTGCGGGGTGTGCCCTTGCCGAAATAATGGAGGTCGCCCAGTTCGTAAACGGCGGCGGGGTCGCCCTTGGCGGCCTCGGCTTTCTTGGCTTCGAATTCCTGCTTGGCCTTGAGGACGGCGGGGTTGACGGGTTTATCCTGCGCGCTTGCGACCAGGATCATGGCAAGGATGGCGGTAAAATGTTTCATGGTTGGTTCGGCTTGAGTTTTAAATGTTACTCGATGATGGTTGCGGTGAGGGAAAGGGTTTGGCCGCCGAGGTGGCCGAGGAGGGTAGGCTTTCCGCTGGTGAGGGCGGCGTTGCCCTTGAGGGTAAACTCACCCTTGATTCCCTCGTCGATGTTTTCTTGAGAGAGGATGGCGGAATATTGGACCTTCACCTTGTTGGCGTTGGTGGTGGATTGGACGGAGCCGTTGATCTGGAAGTTGTGCTCGTTGTTGGGGCTGATGTGGGTGCGGGCAATGGTGTATTCGTTGCCGTTGCACAGGATCAGAAAAGTGTCCTTGTTGTTGCCGTCCTGAATTGTGAACTCGAGCCGGACGGTGCAGTTGTCCGGGGAGGTCAGCCAAGTGGGGGCGGATGGGAGGGCGTTCCGTTTCAGGGCGGGCTTTGTTAGGGGCGCGGATTTTTTTTGTTCATCCCAAGCGAACACGGAAAGGGAGGTTGCCAATGCGAGAATAACGACCTTCATGTGGGGCAGTGTAGAGGGCGAGGGCGCGATGGCAATGCGCTATTTTTCACGGGGCTTCGGGGCGTTCCAGATGGCCTCGAAGAAGCCGATAAACATTTCCTCCTCGGACTGAAGGCCGAACCAGACAGTCTGGGTGGGGTCTGGATTGTCTGGATTGCCGGCGCTGTTGTCGTAGGTACCGATGGCGTGGAGGCGGGTGCCGGCGGGGAACCAGCGGGGTTGGGCCAGCTCGTACCGGTGTTGCCAGTCGAAATCAAAGCGGGGGACATGGAGCAGGGGTTCGCGTCGACCGTCAGGTAACTCGGCAACGAATCGGAAGGTGCCGCCTCGGTAATGCATGTGCGGCTGCAGGGAAAGGAGAAGGGTGTCGCGCTGGAACCGGTGGCTGGCGCGGACTTCGTGCGCCTTGGCGTGGGGGGGGATCCTGAAGACGACCGTGGCGGCGGCCCGGGTGTCGATGATTTCCCGTGGCCGTTCCTTGGTGAACCAGAGGCGCAGGCGGGAGGTGGAACGCGCGGCTCGGCCGTTGGGTTGATAATGGAGTTGAAAGATAATGGAGGCGTCAAAAGGCAGAAATTTGGCGCGGCCTTCCGGCAGGACCATGGGGCGATCACCCACAATGCCGGAGAGAAAGTAGCCGTTCAATCCACCGCCCTGGCCAACGAGGAAGTCGCGGAGATGTTGCTGGTTGCGGCGAATCCAGAAACCGCGTTCGCCCGGTCGTGCGCCTTGGAGCACGGAGAGGGGATTGAAGCGCGGTGTCCAGGGGGCATCCGGGTTGGGCTTGCGCCAGCGCGGCTGTTTTAAAAACGCAAGTGTATGGTGCAGCACTTCCGGAGTGTCGGATACGAATTCGGCTGCACGCACCCATTGGTTCTCCTTCAGGTTCAGCTTCACGGGCACGTAACGATAGGGCACGCGCCCCTCGGCGGGGACGTCAAAGGGAGGCAGCGTGATCACCTTGTCGGGCGGACCAATGCCCAGGCCGGTGTCCCATGAGAGGCGTGGTGGTGCTTGTGCGGGATCGCCTTGGGGCGCGCCGGATTTCACCCACTCAGTGATGCGGCGAATCTCGGCTTCCGTCAGGCCACGCGCGTTGCGAAAATGCCCGACCTTGGGATCGGCATTCCACGGGGGCATGCGCTTTTCCGCCACGACTTCGCCAATCATCTTGGCCCAGCCCTTGGTCTGCTTGTAGGTCTCCAGCGCAAAGGGGCCGCCACCGCCGCGATGATGGCATTCCTGGCAGTTTTGCTGGAGCAGCGGCTCGATGTGCCGATGAAAGGTGATCTTTGCGGGGGGGGCAGGTTGACCGGGCTCGGGCAGGTGCAGGGCACAGCCAAAGGGCCGCGTCTCCTTGACGACAATGGGCTTGTCGTCCAGCACGGCCAACAGTGCTTCGCGCAAGTGATGCCGGCGCGGTTCCTGTCGCCGGAAGGCACCCACGTCACCGGGAGCGGTTTCACGAAAACCGTATTGGTCATCCACTGCGCCGCGGTATTTTACCTGGCCTTGGGCGTCGAGCAGGATGGCTTCGGTAGTGCGGCCGACCTTTAGGGTGCGGGCCAGCCGTCCGTCAACGTCTTGGATGATCGGCGTTTGCAGCGGCTTGGCCAGGGCGCGCAGGTCGGCGAGGGTATCCTGAGAGCTGGAACTGATGAGCAATACGCGCACACCGCGCGGCGCAAACTCCCGGGCAAGCCGGTTCAGTCGTGGCCGGTACAGCTTCGACATGGGGCAGCCCGCGCTTGTCCAAGCCAGCACCAGTGCCTTGTCCGCCTTGAGCGGGTGCGGTTGGTCGTGAACATCCCTCACAGTCTTGGGCAACTCTGCGCCCACCGAGAAGGTCGCCGCAGCAATCAGTTGGAGGCCCAAGCGTTTCATGGCAAATGGTACGGCCGCGCAGTGTGAAAAGTTACGCGCGCGGGGTCAACCGTCCCATTCGGTTTCGCCGGTTTGTTGACGCTTGAAAACGACCATGACCCCATAATCATTCAGTTTCGCATCGCCGTCCGTGTAGGAGATGGGATTGACGCTGATGATGTTTGCCTCGCCTGTCTCCGCAAGAAACTTCGACACCTCTCTGTCAAAGTTATCCTGCCCGCCCCCCTGCCAGTCCGAGTGGCGGAAGGTGCGGATGGCCAAGGCGGTGGCTGCGGCGTGACCGTTGGTGTGTTCTTTCTCAGGCTCCTGATCGGCATTTAACATTTCCGCGGCCAGCTCGGCGGGTGTTTTTTCCTGGATAGGCTTGGCCTTGGGCGGTGTGTTTACCTGCTCGGGATCGGGGTGATAGGCCCCCACGGGTGGGGGCACGACGGTCTTGCGCAGTTCGATTTCCTCAAGGGTTGGCAAAACGAGGTCGTGCCCGCATCCCTCGGGCTCGGGACAAGGGAAATGCCCGTCCGGTTTCTGTTCCCAAAACGCCTTCAGCGTGGGCTCGTCGATTTCCGCATCCACCCCACAATGCGGACAATCAAACCGGATGACTTCATCCTCGATTCGGATATTGGTGCATTTCATGGAATCCCCCGCGGCTTCCTGCATCGGGGCAATATACACCCTTTTTCATGGAAAATCCCAGATTAAATTGGTTTTTTGATGTCAAGGATGGCCCAGTCCGTCAGGGCAACTCACGGATGCGCAGCCCCTTGAACTCAATTGGCGCCCCCTCACTCTCAAGGCAGAGATATCCGGTGGCCGGATTGCATTCGGTGCCGCCGCCCACTTCCACGCCGTTCACCCACAGGCGCACCTCGCCATTGATGGCGCGAATGTAATAGTGGTTCCACTCACCCACGCCCTTGGTCAATCGCTGTGTGGGAAAGCTGCGCCTGTTGTTCGGCTTACCAACCACATACTCCGTGCCGTCCTTTTTCTTGTACGTGATTTGCGGGGTGAAAGCCTTCATGCGCGCGTTGCCGGTGGGGAACACGTCGCCATGGCTGGTGAACCAGTCGCTTGGTTTGCCGCGATTCTTTTCCCAATTCGTCTCGTAACCAAGATCCAGCACCTGAACCTCGATGCCAGCCGGTAATCGTCCCTTGCCCGCCTCGAGATTCTTGATGCTCTCCGGCGTGGCCCACAGGAACACGCCGCTGTTGCCCGCATGCTTCAGGTGTCGCCACTGCACCACCAGCTCAAGATTCGTCACCATCTTCTTCGTGCGAATCACCCCCACGGGATTGCCCGTGCACTGGATCAGCCCGTCCTTGCCCCAGCTCCATGTGTCCTCCTTGCAATTCACATTCGTGAAATCCTTCTCCGTCATCGCCCGCCATCCGGGTCCCGTGCCGTTGATAAATGCCTTGGGCTCAGCGCCGAAAAGGAAAAGGGAGGAAGCGAGGAAAAGAAGGATGTGTTTCATAAGGGGCGAATTCTCAAGGCTCAATTTTCAAGTATCAAGGATTATATGAGTGGCGAATAGCGGGTAGTGAACAGTGCCTCCCTTTACCCTCTTTTCGCCACTCACTACCCATCAATATAACTACCCATCAATATATTGCTTGAACATTAAGCCTTGGGAATTGAGAATTCCCTCATGGATCGGCGCACGTTCCTCATGGCCTCAACGGCCGCGGTTGGCGGTTTGAAGTTCGCGCCGGACACCCTGCTGGGTTCACCTTCCACCCCGCTGGGTGGCCGCCGGAATCCGGCCAAGTCGGTCATCCTGTTTTTCCTGTGTGGCGGCTCGTCGCACATTGACATGTGGGACATGAAACCCGAGGCGCCGCTGGCGTATCGCGGGCCGTTCAATCCCATCAAGACCACCGCACCGGGCGTGGACATCTGCGAGCACCTGCCGCTCACCGCCAAGCAGGGCAAACACCTCGCCATCGTGCGGTCTGTTACCGATGGCGGTCAGGCCACCGGCGATCATCACGCCGGTTATTATTACAACCTCACTGGCAACGTGCCGGACATCACTTTTCGCACGCAGGGCAACAATCGCCGCCCTTATCCCACCGATGCGCCGTACATGGGCACCGTCATCGGCCAACGCCGGCCCAAGCACCCCAAGCTGCCTCAGGTCATTACCCTGCCCACCAAGCCCAGCCGCGCACCCTACACGCGGCCGGGACAATTCGCCGGGCGGCTCGGCCTGGAGCATGATCCCTTTTACATCTACGGCCGGCACGAGGCGCCGCTGAAATTCACCGCGCCCTCACTCACGCTCACCGAGGGGCTCGACCGCAGGCGGCTGGCCGAGCGGCGCGTGTTCCTGGATGCCGTCAATAACGCCCGCGCGACCGACGAGCAGGACGCCAACATCGCCAACTACACGGTGCAGCAGAAAAAGGCCTTTGAACTGCTCAATAGTTCCGCGACCGCCGGCGCGTTTGACATCGCCAGTGAGCCAAGGAAAGTCCGCGAACGCTACGGCGAACATCTCAATGGCATGAGCCTGTTGATGGCGCGGCGACTGGTCGAGGCGGGCGTACCCTTCATCACCGTCTTTTGGAAAGTCGATGGCATCAACAGTGCCTTGGCCAAGAAATGCCGCAGCGCGGGAGGGTGGGATACGCATGGCAATAATTTCAACTGCCTTAAGGAAGATCTCCTGCCGCGCTTTGACCGCTGTTACAGCGCGCTGCTGGAAGACCTGCACCAACGCGGCCTGCTTGACTCCACCCTTGTGGTGCTCACCAGCGAGATGGGCCGCAAGCCGAAGATTGGCGATCCGCGTTCCGGGGGCGTGAAAGGCGCCGGTCGCGACCACTGGACCGCCTGTCAAAGCATCGTGCTGGCCGGCGGCGGCATTCGCGGCGGCCAAACTTTTGGCAAGACCGATGCTTTCGCCGAGTATCCCACCGAGAAAGTGATGGGCCCCGAGAACATCGCCCACACCGTTTACCACGCCATGGGCATAGATGACCTCACCGCCACCGACGTTACCGGCCGTCCCTTCAATATCCTCGAAAAAGGCCGCCCGCTGACGGAGCTGTTCTAGCCCGCAACACTTCGCCAGTCACAAATCAACACTAATCCATCCCGGATGGATAACGGTCCTTTCCTGGGGAATTGAGGAGACCAGTGGGATTGAACTGAGGATCCTTTTAGCTTCTCTGAATCAGGATGGTGTGGTGGGAATCTCTCAGCAATGAAAGTACTGATTTCAATTTTGATAGGATTGTTGGTTGTGGGATGTACAACAATTCCTGATAAAGAACTGACAGCGGAAGAGAAGAAAGTAGTTGGGGAATATCAATCCAAATTTAATGGGAATACTCTCAAATATGTCTTTCTGGAAAATGGGTTTGGTGAGTGGTTTCTAGATGGCAAGAAAGAACAAGAATATAAGTGGGCAATAGTAAGTGGGGAAATACATGCTGAAGATGACGATATATACATCTACAGGATCAATGACGATTTAAGTATCACATACATTGGAATAATTAGAGATGGAAAACGGGATGACTCGATAAAATTTGCAGATATCACTTTCAAGAAAATCAAATAACCCTCTTCCCTCTCTTCATTCACATGATCGTCTCAGGTAACTCATCAATCACGATGAGACCCAAGTCTCCCTTTCGCATCCCCATCAGCAGCACCAGCACTTGCCAGCCTAATGCCCGAATGCGGCACTAATCTTCGAGGCAACAAGTGCCTGAAGCATTCTCTCCTCGCTGTCGCCTGTCTGATTAATCTCAGGGGAGTTGAAGGATGGCTCTAGGATCTGGAATTTTTATCTAAAGTAGAGTCAACCAGGTCAACGAACATGAGTGAAATCTCTTTTTGAAATGGTATAAATACAAATATTAGGAAAAGGCTTGCAACAATCATTCCAATACCAGTTGCAATCAATTCATCCTTTCCTTGTGCAACAGCTGCCGCGCCCACAACAATCAAAAACACGCTGGCAATATAAGAAAATATTGTAAGCACTTTAATGACCCGTCGATAAACAGGATAATGGGATGACGACCTGATGTTTTCTAAATAATTTGGAGTACTCATAATTTATAAATATATAATACCGGGGTATTTTGAACGAAAGCCAACAGAGGATCAAGTCCAAAAGCACGAGAGTCAGTGGAGTCGCCGTTGCGGTGAGGATGCGCCAACTTTTCAACTCCATCAGTAGATGTCAAGTATTTTCCAGTTTGATCCATACTTGAACAATCTCACCATTAACTCATTCGACTCACTGTCAAATTTCATTATTAAATTGAGCATTTTAGCGTCATCCGCACCATATACTTTCATCCACGCAATCTCCCATTCTCTGTTATACTTTTTTTCATCATCAGTCCATTCAAGCTCACCAATCTCGTGTTCCAAGCCAGAAAGATCGGGTTTTCTCGTCGGCCCAAATATCTCTTCAAATTCCTGCGCCCGGCGCGCGCGTAACGAGAAGCCAAATTCGGTTTCAGCCACCATGTTCCAAGCAACTTTATCATAAATCTTTTTATACACTATTAAAGCGTATATCAGCTTGGAGTGCCTATATTCCATGTTGCCAATATCATACAATTGAAGATCTAACATTTCCGACGCATACTTTTTAAAATCAAAGTGCGTCACTTGCTCCTTTATCATCAACACTTTTGCCATTGAGGTGATATCTCCGTTCTTTAAGCATTTCACATAATGCTCAACCGCAGATTCGGGAGTAGGAAACTCCCCTTCCTCTGCGCTCGGGATGACATCAAGTATGCGCTGAGTTAAATCGCCCTCTGGTTCGCGCGGGTAGACCTTGGAGGTTTGGTGGGTTTGGCAACCAAGGGCAATGACAAGTGCCAACAATGCTATGAAGTAGGGTTTCATCGCCGCCGACTATACCACTAATGCTGGGCGGGGCAAGTGTGAGAATTAAAAGCTGGATGTTCACTTGAACGTGATGAACTAGAAACAAAAAAA
>DJHS01000133.1:1213-1363 GCA_002433235.1 Verrucomicrobia bacterium UBA6614 | reverse complement strand
GGTTCGCGTGGAAAGAAGATTGCCGCCACCACGGCTGCCGTGACGATAACCGCTGTAATAACAGGAATTGCGACACCTCGTGGCCTAACTTGTTCAGCATTCACCCCGCTGGCCGCAATCTTTTTAGGCGCACCGCAGCCGGGGCATTCA
>DJHS01000133.1:0-1125 GCA_002433235.1 Verrucomicrobia bacterium UBA6614 | reverse complement strand
TCCCCGAGGGGTTTCCCAAAAAAGCTTATGCCTTTGGTGGAGACACTCGTTCGAGTGGCTAGTCTTCCTCAATCCCGAAGGATTGTCTCAGACTCAGAACAACTTCTCCGAGGAGTTACTGCTCCGGCGGCCTCTTGACCGGTTAAGTTCATCCGAGGATGCCCTCAACGGGGATGAAACTAACACAAAGCCCCGATGAGTGAAGCTGCACTTGTTCTTTAGTGTTCACGGGATGTTCGCGCTGCCTTCCAGTCTAAATGTGATTTGGGAATCGAACCCAACGAACATCAAATTCCACGTTTTCAGGTGAAATACAGCTATCACACTCATCTGCCAGAAAACCCTATAGAGACCCAATTCTCCTAATGTTCTCCCTATGTCTCGGCGTTGTTGGGGTGTGGGATTCTTCGTTTCAGTGAATCTTTGTGTTTCTCATGGGAATTGAGGAGAACAGTGGGATTGAGATGATGATCCTCTGAACTTCTCTGAAACAAACGACTTGACTGCCTTATTCTTAGACTCAATATCACCCCTTTAAAAGAATTCATCCTAATTATGAAGAATTATATTGTAGTTGCCTTAGTCGTCGCCTTGCTTACACTTTTTGGCTGTTCAAAAGATGGTTTGGATGGCGTTTACGAAAGGAAAATCAGATTAGGTGATACTGAACTAAGTCATAAGTTGATTTTCTCACCTGGTGGCACAGTCGAGATGACCTCCGCCTTTGGCAATGACAACATATCAGGAACGTATACAGTCAGCGGTGATACTGTGACAGTCACTATTGAAGGTGGATTTAGCTCTAAACCAACTGATTTTCGAATAGAGCCAGATGCATTAGTTAAAGGCGACGGGACTCCGTGGAATAAGATCCGATGATTAAAAGTTTTTTTGTTTAGTTCGACACAGAATACGCAGTTGTCTCCACGACTAATTCCCTGACAACCCTCTGAACCCAATCGGGGAAATCTCTCAGACCCACAGATTCCAATTGGGAATAGTGAGGAAAAGAGTAAGATGTGTTTTGGGAATCGAACCCAACGAACATCAAATCCCCTGTTTTCAGGGGAAATACAGCTATCACACTGATCACTCAGAAACTCCTGAGAGACCCAATTCTCCCAA
>DJHS01000105.1:11049-11565 GCA_002433235.1 Verrucomicrobia bacterium UBA6614 | reverse complement strand
GTTGGTGCCCGAGGAGATTTTCAACCGCCGCTGGCACATGAAACCCGGCGGCATCGCGGTGAATCCCTTCGGCAGCCCGAACGACATCGTGCGCATGAACCCGCCGCGCAATCTGATCGACCGCCCCGCCGGGCCCACCGATCCCGAAGTGCATTTCATTTCTTTGCGCGGCACCGATGGCCGACCGATTGCTTTGCTGGCCAATTACTCGTTGCATTATGTGGGCGGGGTTCCGGCGGGCGGCGTGTCAGCCGATTACTTTGGGGTGTTCGCCGGGCTCATCGAGAAGGCGCTGGGCAAGGACGACGGCTTCATCGGCCTCATGTCCAACGGCACCAGCGGCGACATCAACAACATCAGTTTCCGCGTGCCACGCCCGCGCCAAAAACTTATGCAGCGCATGAACGAAGTCGCCCAGCTCGTTGCCGACCGCGTGCTCGCTGCGCACAAAACTGTGCGCTTTCGCAAAGACATTTCCCTCGCCATGGAACAAACCGAACTCACGCTCAAGAACCG
>DJHS01000105.1:0-10663 GCA_002433235.1 Verrucomicrobia bacterium UBA6614 | reverse complement strand
GCGCCCAAGCCGCTTTCCGGGCTCGCCGAGGCCTACGCCCATCGCACGCTCGGCGTGGCCAACGGGCCGCGTGAGGAGAAAATCATTTTGCAGGCCTTGCGCCTGGGCGAAGTGGGCATCACCAGCATCCCTTGCGAAGTGCTCTGCGAAATCGGCCTCACCCTCAAGGCGCGCAGCCCGCTGCCGCAGGCGACTTTCACCATTGAGCTGGCCAATGGCCATAATGGTTACCTCCCCACCCCCCGCCAACACGCCCTCGGCGGCTACGAAACCTGGATGGGCACCTGCACGCTGGAGATCACGGCGTCAATCAAGATCGAAAAGGCGCTGCTGGCCATGCTCGAAAAAGTGGCGGCCAAGGATTGATTCCTGCGACCACTGCGGGTAGCGTGTGCGCGAACACACGTATCATGCGAGCGATTATTTGGACCCTTTCTTTGGCCGGCTTCATTGCCGGGGATGTATTTGCCGAGGACAAGAAAAAGCCGTTGCCCAAGCCGCTTCGGGCGCTATTGATCACCGGCGGTTGCTGCCATGATTATGCGAACCAGAAGGACATCCTGAAACAGGGGCTGGAGCGCCGGATCAACATCAAGATCGATCACGCGCATTCGCCGGACAAAAGCACGAAGCCGCCGATCGCCATTTACGGCAATCCCGATTACGCCAAGGGCTACGATCTCGTGATCCACGACGAATGCTCGGCGGGCATCAGTGACCCGAAGGTGATCGCCGGTGTGCTGGCGCCGCACCAAAAGGGCATCCCGGGCGTAAACCTTCATTGCGCGATGCACTCGTATCGGTTCGGCAATTTCCGCGCGCCGGTGAAGAAAGGTGCGGCGAATGGCACATGGTTTGAGTACATTGGCCTGCAATCCAGCGGGCACGGTCCGCAGCGGCCGATTGACATTGCGTTTGAAAACAACGTGCCGTTCATCACCAAGGGGTTGAAGAATTGGACCACCAAAAATGAGGAGCTGTACAACAACATTCAGGTGATGCCCGGCACCAAGGTGGTGGCGCGCGGCACGCAGGGCAACGCCAAGGCGGTGGTGGCCTGGGCCAATGAATATCACGGCGCCCGCGTCTTCAGCACCTCGCTCGGTCACAATAACGTGACGGTGGCGGACAAGCGTTACCTCGACTTCATCGCGCGCGGCATCCTGTGGGCCACCAAAAAGGAGTCGTGGCCAATTGTGCAGCCGAAAGAGGAATCCTTCACGCTGGGCAGCAAGCCGACGGTAAAAAAAAAGAAGATAAAGTAGTAGCGTCCGTTCCGAAGAATGCCGCCACCGGCGCCACCGCCAAGGCGAGTTCGGAGGAGACGAACAAAAGTAATTTCGCAAAGCACGCCGTCGATGGCAACCCACGCACGCGCTGGTGTGCGGCGGGCGGTTCGGCCGGTCAATGGCTGGAGGTGGAGCTCAAGGAAGCGGCGGACATTCAAAACATCCGCATTCTCTGGGAGAAAAATAACGCCGCCTATCGTTACACGGTCGAGGCTTCCACCGACGGCGAGAACTGGAAAAAGGTCGTCGACCAGTCGAACAACAAGGAGATTAAACAGATCACGCCCCACAAGGTCGACGCGAAGGGCGCGAAATTTTTCAAGATCACTTTTCAGGGATCCACTCCGCAATACTGGGGCAGCTTGTGGGAGTTTGAAGCCCACACCGGCGCCCTGCCCGAGCTGCCACGCAAGGTGATGAAGGCCGCCGAGAACGGCAGCAACCAAACCGCCACCGGCATCGCGGGTGTGAAGGCACCGGAGGGGTTTGATGTGAAACTCTTCGCCGCACCGCCGGAGGTGAATTATCCCGTCTGCCTCACGGCGGCGGCCACCGGCGAGGTGTTCGTGGGCATTGATGAACAGGGCAGTCTCGGCAAAGAGAAAGGCCGCGGACGCGTGGTGCGCTGCGTTGATACCGATGGCGACGGCAAGGCGGACCAGATCAACACCTTCGCCAAGATGGACCATCCGCGCGGACTCATTTACGACAACGGCAAACTCTGGGTGCTGCATCCGCCCTTCCTCACGTTGTACGAGGACACCAACGGCGATGGCGTGGCCGACAAGGAGAAGCGGCTCATCGAGGGCATCAGCACCGATTACGTTTCCAAGCGCGGCGCCGACCACACCACCAACGGCATCCGCATGGGCATCGATGGCTGGATTTACATTGCCGTGGGCGACTTCGGCTTCACCAAGGCTGTGGGCGCTGATGGCCGCGTGCTCAGCCGGCGCGGCGGCGGCATCGTGCGCGTGCGGCCGGACGGCACGGACATGGAGATTTACTGCTGGGGCCTGCGCAACATTCTGGATGCGTGCGTCGACCCGTATCTGAACATTTTCACGCGCGATAATACGAACGACGGCGGCGGCTGGAACGTGCGCTTCAGCCACATTATGCAAACCGCCGAATACGGCTACCCGTCGTGGTACAAAAATTTCCACGGCGAAATTTTCCCAACGCTCAAGGACTACGGCGGCGGTTCCGGCTGCGGCGGCATGTTTTATCACGACACCCGCTGGCCCAAGCCCTTCAGTCACGGCGCCTACACCTGCGACTGGGGACGCAGCGCCGTCTTCCTGCACAACCCGCCCGCCAACGGCCCCACCTTCGATGCGCATCAGGAAACCTTCCTGACCATCCCGCGCCCGACCGACATCGATGTGGACGCCAGCGGCCGCATGTACGTGGCCAGTTGGCACGGCGGCAAATTTTCGTACAGCGGCCCCAATGTCGGCTTCGTCGTGCAGGTGGTGCCGGAAGGCTTCAAGCCCGAGCCGTTTCCCGACGTCACCAAGATCGATGACGCCGCCCTCTTCGACCTGCTCATTGGCCCGAGCCAGCAGCAAAACCTGCACGCGCAATTCGAGCTGCTCCGGCGCGGTCCCAGTGCTGCCCGCACCGCCAAGCTCAACGCCTTGGCCGGGGACACGGCCGTGCCACTCGCCGGTCGCGTGGCCGCCATCTTTACGCTCAAGCAAATCAACGGCACCAAGGCTCAGGCCGATCTGCTCAAGCTCGCCGGCAATGCCGACGTGGCCGAGTTTGCCCTGCGCGCACTCACCGATCGCACCGGCGAATTGAAGGGCCTGAAAAAAGACGTCTTTGTCAATGCGCTCGACAGCAAAAACACGCGGCTCCAAGCGCAGGCACTCATCAGCCTCGGCCGTTTGGGCGATGCCTCTGCCGCCGCCGCCATGTTGCCTCACGCCGCCGCACCCAAGCTTGAAAAGGTGCCCGCGCAAAACGAACCCAATCCCGGCGCCGTCATCCCGCACATCGCCACGCGCGCATTGGTCGCGCTGAAGCCGGTGGACACCTTGCTCGGCGCGCTGGACGGCACCCACGGAGCCGCCGCGCTCAGTGTATTGAAATACATTCACGACGACGAAGTCGTGGCCGCCCTTAATGCCCGTGCCGCCGTGAAGCCTGACCCGGACACATTGGCCACGCTCGTGCGCCTGTACCACCGCGAAGGTGGCTACACGCAAGGCTGGTGGGGCACGCGCCCGGACACGACCGGGCCATACTTCGCCCGCGAGAAATGGAGTAGCAGCGACAAGATCGAGGCCGGCCTCAAGACGGCCCTCGCCAACGCCCCCAAGGCCACCGTTGAAGGCGTCAAGGCGCAGCTCGCCAGTCACAAGATTTCACTGAAGGATTTGCCCGCTGGCACCAGCGTCGCCAGCACCGATGGCGCCAACGCGCCCTTCAAGATCGCTGCACCCACGGGTGATCCCAAAAACTGGGTCGCGACCCTCGGCGAAAAGAAATCCATCGAGCGTGCCCTCAAAGCCAAAGGCGATGTCGCGCGTGGGAAAAAGTTTTTTACCAGCCAAGCCTGCATCGCCTGCCACACCACCGCCGACGGCCAATCCCCCAAGGGCCCGCACCTCGTCGACATCGGAAAACGCTACAAACCCACCGAGCTGCTGCAGTCCATCCTCAACCCCAACGCTGTCGTCGCGCAGGGCTTTGACACCTACGCCTTCACCACCAAGGACAAGAAAACGCACGTCGGCTTTGTGACCTTGGAGAGCAACGACACCATCAGCATCCGCACCGCTGTTGGCGTGGCCGTGGACATCCCCACCGCCCAAATCGCCAAGCGCGAAAAGATCGCCTACTCCTCCATGCCCCCCGGCCTAGCCGCCGGCCTCACACCGGAACAGTTGGCCGATTTGCTGGCTTATTTGCAGTCGTTGAAATCAAAGTAATTCTTGCTGCTATACTGATAGGTTTTCTAACTGTTCCGCTGCCTTTTCCCAGTCTTTACTCAGACATTCGAGAGAAGCTTGGTTTGCCAAAACCTCCCGGTTTATTGCAACGGCGCGGCCGGAATCTTCGTAGGTTTCAGGCTTTTCCAATTCGGCGGTCAACGCGCGCAATTTCGATTCAACCTCTTGAATTTCCCGCTCCAGTCTGTTGACCTTTGTTTCAATGACCCGTCGCTCACGTGATCTTGCATTGCGTGCCTCTGCTTCAGCTCGTTTGCGGGTGCGCTCCTCAGCTTTGTTTTGAGAAAACGGCTTTATGATTTCGTTGCCTGTCTCGGGCAATAGCGCCTCTTCAGTCTGGGTTTTTCCCAAGTAATAGTCATATCCCCCCGGGAAGTGTCTCAGTCGGCCGTTATTTACATGTATAGTGTGGCGGGAAATTTGTCTGATAAAATGGACATCATGGCTAATGAAAACCAATGTGCCCTCGAACTGATTTAGAGCAGAGATGAGGGCGTCGATGCTGGCAAGGTCGAGGTGTGTGGTAGGCTCATCCATTAGCAGAAAGTTGGGCGGATTTAAAAGGAGCTTCACCAATGCCAAACGACTTTTCTCGCCACCACTTAAAACCCCAACCGGTTTGAAGACATCATCACCTCGAAAAAGAAAAGACCCTAGAACAGTTCTAGCTCGCTCCTCCGTGAGCGCCTGTGGCGTATCCATCGCCTCCTCGAGGACAGTACTCTTGGCGTTGAGTATGTCCACGCGATTTTGGGAGTAATAACCGTCTTTAACATTATGGCCCAAAGTGCGTGTGCCGCCCTGTGGCTCGAGCACGCCGGCCATGAGCTTGAGCAGGGTGGATTTCCCCGCGCCATTGGGCCCGACGAGCACGGTGCGTTGGCCGCGTTCCACTTCGCATTCCATGCCGCGGTATACTTGGTTTGTGCCGTAGGCGAAATCGATGTCCTTGAGTGTGAGTACACGTTGGCCGCTGCGTTCGGGTTGCGGAAACCGAAAGCCCTTCATGCGACGATCCTCGCCCTGCGGCACTTCCACGAGGTCCGCCTTCAGGCGGTCGATCTGCTTTTGCTTGCTCTTGGCTTGCGTGGCCTTGGTGTTCTTGGCGCCAAAACGGTTGACGAAGGTTTGCAGGTGATCGATCTGCCGTTGCTGATTTTTGTGTGCGGCCAACTGCTGCGATTCGTGCGCGTCGCGTTGCTCGAGGAACGCATCATAATTGCCCGTCCAGCGAAAGAGCCGTTCGCGGCGCAGCTCGAGGATGCCGTGCACGAGCTGGTTGAGAAACTCGCGGTCGTGCGAGATCATCAAAATGGCCCCAGGATAATTCTTGAGATAACCCTGCACCCAGATCAATGCCTCGAGGTCCAGATGGTTGGTCGGTTCATCGAGCATCAACAGGCCCGGCTCCTGCACCAGCAACCGCGCGAGATGGGCGCGCATGATCCAGCCACCGCTCATCTCCGTGGCCGGCCGGTCGAAATCGCTCTCGCGAAAACTCAGGCCCGCCAGAATGCGCTTTGCCTTGGCCTCGAGCTGCCCGCCGCCGACCTCGTTGTACAGCTCGTACGCCTCCGGCTCCACGTGTTCGCCATTGAGAATCTGCCGGTGCACCTCGAGAAACCCCGGCCGCACGGACAGCGCCAGTTCCAGCACCGTCTCGTCTTTCACCGGCAAACTTTCCTGCGGCAAAAAGCCGAGGTCCAGATGGCGCTGTAGATCCACCGTACCCGCATCCGTGGATTCCTCGCCGAGGATCAGGTTGAAAAGGGTTGTCTTGCCCGCGCCATTGGGCCCCACCAAGCCCAGCCGATCGCCGCGATTGATCTGCAGCGAAACATCACTGAACAACGTGCGCCCCCCATGCGCCTTCTCTACCCCGCTCAGTGTGATCATCAGCTCGGCACTAACTCACCAGCGCGTCGAGGCCGCCGGTGCTGTCGGCGAAGCGGTCCACCGGCAGGCGCATGCGGTCGAACATCGTCACGAACACATTCGCGAACGGCGTCTTGGCATCGTATTGCTGAAACTGTCCGTGCTGCAGGCCGAGGCCGCGGCCGCCGGCGAGGAGGAGCGGGTAATTGGTGTTGTTGTGCGTGCGCGAGTTGCTGCTGCCGTAGAGCACCATCGTGCGGTCAAGCAAGGTGCCGTCGCCTTCGCGCGTGTCCTTGAGGCGCGTGAGGAAGCGGGCGAGTTGCGCGACGAGAAATTGATCGAACTTGCCAAGCGCCTCAGGCTTTTTGCCTGCGCCGTGGGCGAGCCCGTGCCAGTTGGCCTGTTGACCGGCGGCGGTCGGGAAAGAATTGGCAATCGTGGTGGCCCCGGCCACCTGGCCGATCATGTAGGTGGCCAGCCGCGTGGTGTCGGTCTGGAACGCCAGATACATCAGGTCGTACATCACGCGGATGTATTCCTCGGGGCCCTTGGGCGTGGCGCTGAGGTCGAGCGTCTTTTCCTCCACGCGCGGCTTGGGAATCTCCAGCCATTTTTGCGACTGCTCCACGCGCTTCTCAATGTCGCGCACGGAATCAAGATACTCATCGAGCTTGGCCTGATCGCGCGCGCCGAGCTTGCCGCGCACGTTCTTGGAATTGGCCAACACGAGGTCGAGCAAACTCTGCGTGTTATTCAAGCGCTGGCGCGCCTGTTGGTCATCGGTGGTTTGGCCAAAGAGCTTGGCAAAAATCTGCTTGGGACTGGCCAAGGCCGGCACGGGTCGGCCGGTGCGGGAAAAAGAAATGGTCGTGGACCGCGTGGGCTCGCCGACGCCGCCGTCACTGGACAACACAAGCGACGGGAACCGAGTGCTGGGGCCGAGATGTTGCGCGGCGAGTTGATCAACCGAAACGGCGTTGCTGTAAGTCGGCGCGGCCAGCCGATGGCCCGTGAGCCACGTGTCGCCGGTATCATGCCCGCCGAGGCTGCGGCAGCGCGGATGCGACAGGCCACTCATCACGGTCACTTCATCGCGCAACGGCTCCAGACTCTTGAGCACGCTGCGGAATTGAAAATCCTTCGCGGTCTTGCCCGCTTTCGGGAACCAGTTCCATTCCGCGCCGGGCGAGCCATCCTTGGGCAACGCCACGCCGAACGGGAAATACACGAACGCCATGCGCCGCGGCAGTTCGGCGGCGGCCTTCGCGTGGCTCAGCGATTCCATGAAAGGCAGCGCCAATGCCGCGCCGGTTCCGCGCAAAAAGGTGCGCCGGTTGAGATCGAATGTGTTCGCCATGATTGCCGTGTTACTTGGTTAAAAAATCCTCGCTTTGCACGATGCCTGTGATGAGCGCGCGCAGTTGATAGTCACCCTTCTCGAAGTGCTGCGTCAAGGCTGAGACGGCGGCGGCATCGCTGAATTCCAGTGAACGCCCCAGCGCGTAGGCCAGCAGCTTGCGGGTTAACGCTGCCGCAAAGCGCTCCTTTTCGTGCGCCAGCAAATGCTGCTTCAAGCCTGCCATACCGCTCAATTCGGTGCCGTCAGCCAGCTTGGCCAGGGCGTCGACCGGCTGCGGCTTGGCCTTGGGATTGGTCCGCCAGTTCTCGCGCCAGCGCCCAACCGCATCGTATTCCTCAAAGGCAATGCCCCACGGATCGATGTCGCGATGGCAGTTGGCGCAAGCGGCCTTTTCGCGGTGTACCTCCATTTGTTGGCGGATCGACAGATTGCGCAACTCCGGCGAATTGCCGTCCAGCTCCGGCACATCCGGCGGGGGCGGCGCGGGCGGCGAGCCGAGCACGCGATCGAGCAACCACACCGCGCGGCGGATGGGATGCGATTGTTCGCCATCGGAATTGGCCAGCAAAATCCCGCCCTGCGTCAGCAACCCGCCGCGCCGGCCATCGCCCTTCAGCGTCACGCGTTCAAACGCCACGCCCGCGGGCCAGTCGGTTTGCGGCAAGCCATAGTGCTGGGCGAGGTCGCGATTGAGCATGGCGAAGTCTGCATCGAGAAACTGCAGCGCGCTGGCATCGGTGCGGAGAATCTCCGCGAAGAAAAGCTGCGTCTCGCGCCGCATGTCGACCTTGAGCGCGTCGTTGAACTTCGGATGAAACTGCGGGTTCACCGCCACGCGATTGATGCCGGAAAGATTCAGCCATTGATCAGTGAAGTGCTGGACAAATTCCTCGCTGCGCGGATCGGCCAGCATGCGGTCCACTTGCGCGGCGAGCGTCTTGGGCGCGCGGAGTTGACCGGCCTCGGCCAGCTGCGTGAGCGTAGCGTCGGGCATCGTGCTCCAGAGAAAATAGGACAGGCGCGCAGCCAGCTCGTGATCATTGAGCGCGCGGCGCTGGGCAGCTGCGGGTTCCACGAGGTACAGGAAATCAGGCGTGGCCAGCACCAGCGCCAGCGTCTCGCGCATGGCCGCCTCAAAGGAATCCGACCGCTTGCGGATCACGCGGTACAAATCAAACATCGCGCCCGTTTCCTTCGGCGTCACCGGCCGGCGATAGGCGCGCGCCATGAATTTCTTGAGAGAGGTCATCGCCCGCGATTCCTCATTGCCCTCGCCCGGTTTGCCGATCAGCGCCACGTGATTGACCGGCGGCCACGCATCAAAAAGCGGTCCCTCAAATTCCACCGCGGTGATCTCAATGACCGGTTGCTTGGCAAGGTCCGGATCCGGCGGAGGCGCTTTCTCGCCTTTCTTCGGTTTCTTGGGCTTGCGCTTAATGAAACCCGAGCCGTCGTCGTACTCGTTCGTGATGCGCGCGAGCAGCCCGGGATATTTCGGGTTATGCCCCGGCAACGGAAAATCCTCAATGCGGCCGGTGAACTCCAGCACCTGCGCGCCGGGTTTCACATCGGCCACCACCAAAGTCTCCTGCGGCGCCTGCACGTCCGCGCGCACACCGATCGTGATGCGCATGCGCGGCAGCCCGGCGCCCTTGGGCACCTTGGCCGAAGCATGCACGTGCAGGCGGAAGGCGCCTTCGCGCGGGAACTCATCGAACTTCGCCAGATACTGCGCGCCGGGCACCACGGTGTTGCCGGTCACCCCTTTCACGCGGCGGATGGGCGAGCTCTTCTCCACGCGCGCCTTCACCACCTTGGGCGCGTCCCCTTCCACGATCACCTTGCCCAGCGCCGTGCGGCTGATGGCGAGATAATATTCCAGTTGCTCGGCAGACATCCCGAGGGCGAGGCCGTTGTTCTTGAAACCATCCGGCGAAGCCGGTTCCGGTGGCAGGTCCTTGGCGAAATCCAGTTTCACGCCCAGCAGATCCCGCAATGTGTTGGCGTACTCGTAGCGGGTGAGCCGGCGCATTACGCCCTGCCCGCCCGTGCTGCGGCGCGCCTCCGCAGCGGCCTTGAGGCGATGGGTCAGCCAACCTGTCAGAGCCGCCTGTTCCACGGCGGTCAATTGCGGTTCATCTTCCGGCGGCATATCGCCCTGATTCAACTGGTCCAGCGCATCGTGCCAGCGCTCGGCGGATTGGCCGCGGTCGAAATTGAGGTCCAGCGTGTCCAGCCGCAGCTTGCCTTTCTGCTTTTTCTCGCCGTGGCAGCCGTAGCAATACTTTTGAAGGATGGGACGGATATCCTTTTCAAAACGCTCATCCGCCCGCACCCATGACGCGAGCGCGCTCAATAACAGAATGGAGATCCATCGATTCACTGGAAAAAGCCTACAACACGACGGCCGCTTTGCCGATGCAATTCAACTACTGCGGCAGCGGCACGTGCGCTTCCTTGATAATTGCCTCAAACTTACGCACCAGCTCGGGCTGCTTGGCTGCCAGATCGTTTTGCTCAAACGGATCAGCCTTGAGATTGAACACCTCCATCGGCTTGCCGGCCGCGCGGAAGGCCTTCCAATCGCCCAGACGCACCGCTTGCGAAACGATCACCTGCTTGGCGCCCTTGCAGAATTCGAAGTACAAATACTCATGCGGCCGCTGTTTGGCGCCCTGCCCGCGCAGCGTGGGCACAAAGGAAATGCCGGTGTTCTGCGGCGGCACCGGTTGCCCGACCAGCTCGCAGACCGTCGGCAAAATATCCTGAAACCCGCTGATGTGCGCGGTGGTGCTGCCGGGCGCGATCACGCCGGGCCAGCGCGCCAGCATCGGGGCGCGGATGCCGCCTTCGTGCATGTCGCGCTTGTGCCCGCGCAGGCCACCGGAGGATTTCCAAAACACCGGATCATGCCCGCCTTCCTTGTGCGCGCCGTTGTCGCTGGTGAACATCACCAGCGTGTTGTCATCAACACCCAGTTCATCGAGCAGCTTAAGCAGCGCGCCGATCTCGTTGTCCAGATGCTCCATCATCGCCGCAAAGCCGGCGATCGGGTTGACCACATCCGGACACGGCTCACCGCCCGCGCCGTACTTGCCGATCTTTTTGTCAAACTGCGGAAACACCTTGCGCCATTTTTCGTGCAGCGCCTTGGGCGCATGCATCGCCGCGTGCGGAAT
>DJHS01000036.1:6074-6754 GCA_002433235.1 Verrucomicrobia bacterium UBA6614 | reverse complement strand
GGCCCGAAGAATTGGGCCAGCGCGTTTCTGCCCACTAACTCGCAAGGCACCACGATTTTTCCGCAGCGCGAAAATCCAATTCCCGATTTGCATCCCAAAGCCGGCTTCGTCACGGCAGCCAGTCATCGCGCAGGCATCGACCTCATCAACCAACTCAATGCCGGCTACGCCGAAACGCGCGCAGGCGATGACCGGCTGGAAGCGCGCATTCAAACCTATGAACTTGCCGCGCGCCTGCAGCTTTCCGCCACCGAGGCATTGAACATCACCAAGGAACCGGATCACGTGCTCAAACTCTACGGCCTGTCGCGCGATCCAAAAAAATATCCGAAGGAAATCAACGCGCCGGAGGAGACCGAATACTTCGGCCGCAAATGCCTGATTGCCCGGCGGCTCATCGAACGTGGTGTGCGTTTCGTGCAAATTTGGTCCGGCAACGACAACAGTTTCCCGCGCCGCAACTGGGACAGCCACGAGGACATTGAGCGCGATCACGGCCCGCTGTCACTCGGCATGGCGCGCGGTGCTGCCGGGCTCATTCGCGACCTCAAGCAGCGAGGCCTGCTTGACGACACCATCATTCACTGGACCACCGAGTTCGGCCGCATGCCCAGCACGCAGGGCAAAAAGGGGCGCGACCACAACCCGTACGTGTTTACCAACTGGCTGTGCGGCGGCGG
>DJHS01000036.1:5529-5738 GCA_002433235.1 Verrucomicrobia bacterium UBA6614 | reverse complement strand
ATTCGCGGTGGCGTCACTGCCGGCGAGAGTGATGAGTGGGGATACAAACCGCTCGACCGCGCCAATCCCACGCAGGTGTACGACCTCCACGCGACCATGCTGCATCTGCTGGGCATCGACCACAAACAACTCACTGTCCGCCACAACGGCATCGACCGCCGTCTCACTGACGTGCATGGGCATGTGATTAAGAAATTGCTCGCTTAATC
>DJHS01000036.1:3309-5190 GCA_002433235.1 Verrucomicrobia bacterium UBA6614 | reverse complement strand
CGAACGCCCTTGAATCCGCGGCTCAGGCTTCATTCCGACCTTTCCAATGCGCTGTCGGTTAGGGCGGGCGCGTGACCTACAATTAGCATGACGATTAATAACAAGGATTTGCATGAATGGCTGAACCTTGGGGTGGATTTCAACCCCGGCTCGCCCAAATACGATGAGATGTCAGCCGCCATTGAGGCCAAGCTGGGTGCTGCCTCGGCCGAGGAATTGGCGCCGGTTGATCAACGCATCCAGCAATTCATGGATGAGGTGTTCGGCGCGGATGGTCCGCGACTGGTGCAGGACACTTTTCTGCTCGATCAACACGGTCTTGCGCGGACCATCGCACTGCCCAAGAACGGCAAGACATATAGCAACGAGATCCTGAATACGTACCGCGTGACACAGGGCATCCTGCACAATCCCTCGAAGGATAAGCGCACAACCAAGGGGGTGTTCCACGTGGTGGAATATGGCCTGCCGATTCCCGACGATAAAAAAGCCGTGCCGGTGAATGCCGCCGGGGAAATTTTTCGGGCTGCCTTTCAAGCTCCGGATTGGCTGACGGAGTTGCCGTTTGCAGCGGAATCGGAACGGCCTGTGCACACTTGGATTTCCCTTCTGCTGCGTCCGGTCGTTTGCCCGGCAGTTGAAGGGTTCACAGAGCAAAAATCTCTCGAGGTTCGTTTTTTTGCGCCGTCCTCCATGGCGGCCAATCTGGATTTTGTGGAAAGCGTCTTTGGCAACGGGGGCGACCCGCATTTGCCAGTCAACGACGCCGGACTGGATGTGCGACACTGGACGGGGCACACCGGGGGGGTCATCCTTGCGCCCCACCTCATTGAGCTGAAGAAAAAGGATCTGGGATTGCCGCACCTCAGCGAGGCCAACGAACGGCAGGTGCGCGACGGCATGTGCTGGGAGGATCCGGATGAACTCTACAATGACGGTGGTGCCTTCAAGCTCACCTGCCGCGATGAACACGGTCGTGTGATCACGGTCATCGCCGACAACTATTTTGGTTACTGCAAGAAAGAAGTGAAAACCCAGATCGGTTTTTCGGCGAACCTGTTCGGGCTTGCCGAGGAGGAGCATGCCGGTGGCGCACAGGTGCACGCCAGCTACAACCTGAGCCGCACGTTTCATCCGCAGCGCATATTGCCGGATCAAAATTCCACGCTTGCCGAAAACTTGGAGCGTTACGGCGATGCGTTCATGAAGCTGGAGCCGGAAGGTTACGCCAGCGACCGGAATTATCCTGATATTTTTTATGTGCCCGAGAGCGCTACCTTCCGGTTGCCCAGGCAGGAAATCACCTGGCCCAACGCGGATGGATCACCCGGTTTTCTGCAAATCCGCCCGGGTGAGGTGTACATGTTGCCCAGCGGATACAAGGTGGAAATGCGCAAGAGCATACACGACGGCAAATGGCGCCTGATCGGCACCATCGGCGAAGGCTTTCTCTGCCACAAACCCTGCACCGTGTCCGGCGGCGGAAAGTCGGAAATCTCCAAATCCCTTCATGACATGATCCTGAGCGGGCCGGTGTTTGTGCAGGACTTGAAAGAAGATCTCGAGCAGGCCAAGTCGGTCCTCAATCGTTCGTATATCGAACGTTTTCGAAATCCGGAAAACCACAATCGACGCGGCCGCTCCATCTTGTCGCCTCTGCGTTCGGTGGGTTCGGTCATCAAACTTTTGACTCCCTCTGACACGGTTTACACCGATGAGTACAACGACTGGCTTCGATCCATACCCTCTCACGTGAAGGAGCTGGTGCTCATCATCAAGCGTGAGTACCGCGAAGATTGGGGCAACGATTGGGAGAGCCGATTTAGCGTGGACACCGTGGACGGCAAGCCCGGCAACGAACTGCGCCTGAATGGCAAGAAA
>DJHS01000036.1:0-3132 GCA_002433235.1 Verrucomicrobia bacterium UBA6614 | reverse complement strand
ATCCATACCCTCTCACGTGAAGGAACTGGTGCTCATCATCAAGCGTGAGTACCGCGAAGATTGGGGCAACGATTGGGAGAGCCGATTTAGCGTGGACACCGTGGACGGCAAACCCGGCAATGAACTGCGCCTGAATGGCAAGAAACTGAAAACCAATTTCCTGAGGGTCGGCTTTGACGCCGCCGACCGCTGGCGGCTTTATAGTCTGCGCGAGGATTTTGAGCCGGCCATGAAGATCATTGCCGAGGATGACATCACCGCCTCCACGGTGGCCCCCGTACGCCACACGCCCAAGCTGGGCCCGGGCGACTGGACTGAGTCCGCCAAATTCGTTCACAATTGTGAGTATCGCCTTTTCCAGCGGCCGGACGACGCCATCATTCGCGGCTACGACACGGTGACTGAACGGAACTTCACCACCCCGGGTAATTTCTTCAGCAATTACGCGCCCATCCCGGTTGAGAAAATCCGCGAACAAGTAAATCAAACTCTGGAGTTCGAGGCCTATACAGATATCCTGCAGGAACTTCTCGCTGAGGCTGCCAAGGCCGAAAAAGGCTTTGTTTGCTCCTCCGCCAACCCGCGCTTGATCGATGGCAAACCCACGGCAAACCCGCGTTACCTGCAAATCCGTCCCGACCTCCAACAGGAACGCAAAGTCTACATTGCCAAAACAGGCACACGCTTGCGACGTGAGCTGCCCGCTGAGGACTCCGTGCTTTACCCCGTGCGAGGCATTCTTCCCGGACGCCGCAACAACGGGCCGGACAAGGAACAGGGCATTCCACCACTATGCTGTTTTGCCCCCATTCACTATGTCGAGTTGCCGGAGCTGTTCATGGATTTCATCGCCAGCCTCACCGGCAAATCCCCCAGCACCACCGGCGCTGGCTCCGAGGGCGCCATGACCAAGGCGCCATTCAATGCCCTATTACCCATCCACGACCTGAACACCGCGCTCGTTTCCTACGCAACCACCGGCCAGGGAGCCTTTGTCACTTCCGCAGGTTATGTCGGCCCGCACTTCAAGGTGGATCATGATATCTCTCTGCTCATTCCTGAAATCTGGAGCCGCTTTCGGCTGGGTGAAGCACAGCCCGAGCGGATGATCTCCCAAGGCTATCTGGAACGGCTGGAAGACTTCGAACACAACGGCCAAACCATCCCCGCCGGTCGGCTCGGCTACCGCATTACCCAGCTATTTGCGCATGAATTCTTCGGGCGCATTTTCCATGATCCCGATTCCGTGTTCCCCGATGAAATGCTTCAGCCCGAGCTGCAGGATGCCGAGGTGTATGCCGAGAGCATCACCACGATAGCCGCCACCCAGCGTCGCATCGCCAAGGCCTACTTTCGTGATGGCGCAGCCGACCTCGCCTGCCCTCCGCTCCGCGCCTTGCTGGAAATCATGGCGCAGGATACCATCGATGACACCCGTCTGCGCGATCCGGAATTCCGCGCCCTCTTTGAGCCCGCCAACATTCTCGCCAGCGACTGGTACCAACAGCGAATCGATTCGCTTGTCGCCAGCCGGCGAACCTTCTGGCAAAACCGCATCGACTATCTGGAATCCTACGCCGGCACTGGTGATCCCAACGAACCGCTCGCCCACGCTCGTGAAAAACTTGGGGCCTTGCAGGAAGAAAACATCCGCGATTACTACATCGGCTCACTTGGCCGGGAACCATCATTGCAATTGAGCTAAAACTCCTTGCCCAATGTCAACCGACCTCTCCTCACAACACGGCCCCATCACCGGCTTGTTCCCGCAAGCCGACTCGCCGGAGGAATGGGCGGCGCATCATTTGAGCGCGGAGCAAGTCACGCATTTTGTGGAGCACGGATACGTGGCAGGCATTCGGTTGCTGGACGAGCCGCAGATCGAGGCATTGCGCAGCGAGTTGACAGAGATGACCGATCCAGAACACGACGGGCACGAGCTGTTTTACGAATATCACAGCAACGAATCGGACAACCCCGACACCGTGCTGTTCCACGCGCTCGGTGCCTGGCGGGTGCGGCAGGCGTTTCATGACATCCTGTGGAATCCGCGTTTCCTCGTGCCGGCGTGGCAGTTGCTCGGGCAATCTCTCCGCCTGTTTCACGACCAGCTCTTCAGCAAACCGGCAAAACACGGCGGCGTGGTCGCGTGGCATCAAGATTTTTCGTACTGGACGTGGACGCAACCGATGGCCCATCTCACCTGCTGGATTGGCCTCGACGATGCCACCGAGGAAAACGGCTGCCTGCATTACATCCCCGGCAGCCATCGCTGGGGCCTGCTGGAAAAGACCGGCCTCGCCGGTGACATGGATTCCGTGCGCGAAGTGCTCACGCCCGCGCAAGTCAGTGATTTCGAAAAACAACGGCCGATTGTTTTGAACAAGGGCGAGTGCACCTTTCATCATCCGCTGATGATGCACGGCTCTTACGAAAACAAATCCGACCAACCGCGCCGCGCCACCGTCATCAACGTCCTCGGCGAAGGCGTCACCTCCAACTGGGAAGGCGCCCACAGCCCCGGCACGGAAAACTTCCCCATGCTCCCCAAAGGCGAGCCGATGGCCGGACAGTTTTACCCGATGCTGTTCGAGGCTGAAAAAGCACTGGGCGATTTGGCTGCCGATATCCCGACGGTTGAAACCGCGTAATTGCAGCCGCTCGACAAAAATCCCCCTGCGCCCTATTCTTTCCCAACCAATCACTCATGAAAACTCTGTTCACTTTACTCGCCCTCATCGCATTTACTTTAACTGTCCAAGCCGAGCGCCTTGTGCTGGTCGGCGTTTCCTATGGCAAAAACCTGCTCGCCATCACCGACGCCGAGGGCAAGGTGTTGTGGCAACATAAGACCGCCGGGCCGCAGCGCGGGCACACGGGGCATCACGATGTGCATCTGTTGCCCAATGGCAATATTCTGTATCACGATACGTGGACGAAGACGCAGGAGATCACGCTCGGCAAGAAGGTTGTGTGGACCTACGAATCCGCCAAGATGAACGGCAATGCCGGCAAGCGCGTGGATGTGCATGCGTTTGCGCGAATGAAAAACGGTAATACCATGATCGTGGAAAGTGGCGTGGGCCGCGTGATTGAGGTGGATGCCACGGGTAAGCTGCAACATCAGTTCGC
>DJHS01000014.1:0-2742 GCA_002433235.1 Verrucomicrobia bacterium UBA6614 | reverse complement strand
GTGAAGGACAATGCCAGCCGCGAATTGATGGAGCGCATGGTGGTGGAATCCGAACAGAGCATCGACTGGGGCGAGGCTCAGCTGGACCTCATCAAGATGATCGGCATCGAGAATTACCTTGCCCAGCAAATGGGCGACGGAGGCGGGAACTAGGTTACGTCCGGATTTTAGACACCGCGCGATGCTCGCGCTTGTTCGGCCCGAGGTGGCGCTTTGAGCCCATGGCAGTGAGCATGGTGTTGTAGACGTCTAGGCCTTCGGCTTTCACATCCATGATCTGGCCGGTTTTGAAACGGCCATTGGCACTCGTCACGGCGTGAAAGACACCGGACAGCTCGCGCTTCACGTCGTTGTGCCGGCCATCGCCGGACTCGGTTGAGATGGTGAGGAGCGAATTCTCCAGTATGCTGCGACCGTTGGCTTCCTTCGTTGCATCCAGCCGTTTCATGAAGTGGGCGATTTCGTTCATCTTCATGTGCACGTGCGCTCGCAGTTGCTTGTTGTCGCGCTTTTCATTGAACTTATGCCACCACTCATGGCTGCAACCGCCTGAGCCGCTGCGGCGATGCTCGGCGGCGTCGTCAAACTCATAACGCGTACGGCCGTTGTACTCGTATTTGCCGGTGAGCCTGATGCGTTCGCCGGCGGCAAGGAAAGTGATCGACCCAAAGCGCACGCGATCCATCTCAATGGCCAGCGCATAAAGATCTGCGAGCAGGCGCCATTCGGTGGTCAGTTCTTCCAGCGTGATGTCGATGCCTTCGCCACCGGGATCGGCCGGACCGCCGTGCGGGATAACCGACCGCGGCGGCAGAGCGGGGCCTTTCCTATTCTTGTGTGGCAACGCAAATGCGCGTTGCTCAAACTCCCGAATGCGGTCCAAGTGATCCTTCACGCGCCCCTTGGAGGCGGTGCCGAGGGGCGAGTTTGGTCCGGTGTAAAAGCGGTATTGATCGACAACCGAATCAAGGACACTGCGCTTCAAGCGTTGCGCGCGCGCGTCTGCGTCATTGGCGTTGGCCAGCGTACCGAACACACGATCAAACAAGTCGCGTGGCTTCTCCTGCATGCGCGCAGCCACGGTGCCGTCGAGATTGTAGCTGTGCAAATAACGGCCCACGCGACTGCGTCGGAAAAAGGTGCCGGCCACCAGCGTGGGTACCATGCCCGCAGGCAAGCCCTTGGGATGATGCGCGTGGCGGACCATTTGATCGATGGACGGTCCGCCGGCCTTGGCCTCGCCGCCCGCTGGTTGAGCAGTGAAGGATGCCGTGGCGCCGTCAAAGTGGGCGTTGATGCCACGCACATCACAGCGCACATGGTCGACATTGCGCATGATCAGCAGCTTTTTACTTAGCGGCTTGAGCGGTTCGAGCACATCGTCAAAGCCTTCGGTCTGCAGTGGTGCGGGGATGCCGAGCCCGAAAAATACGTTGAACGCACGGACAGGCACTTTGGCCGGCGCGGCGCCGAGCGCGTTGGCGGTGATCATCTCCTCCAGCAACGGCAGGCCGACGCTGACTGTTCCCAGTCCCTTGAGCAAGGTGCGTCGATTCAAGTGCGTCTTCATTCGTGATTCTCCGACGGCTGGGTCTGAAACAATTCGCTCATCACAATGGCCATAACGAGATTGGCATAGGTGCCGCCTTTTTGCCAGCCAGCTCGGTGGATGGTCTGCACGTGCCGGGCATCGCGCGCGCCCAGCGGTCGACCCAGCGCGAATTGCGTGAGCTTCCACGTGATGCTCTGACGCACGCGATCGCTGGCGGCAAGGTGGTTCATTAACTCGGCGGATGTACGGTAAGCAATCGGCTTGGCCGCGCCCGGAAACAAGATTTGCCCGTCCTCGCGCAGGCGGTTGCCGTGGTTGTCCTTTACAAAATACGACCCCAAGCCGTCAAAGCGTTCCAGCCCGAAGGCGAGCGGTTCAAACTTGCTGTGACATCCGCCGCAGTTGACGTTGGCAATGCGCTTCTCGGCGATGGCGCGCTGGCTCAGGCCCGGCTGACTGGGCATTGGTGTGGTGTCCACACAGGGTGGCGGATCTTTCACCACACCACGCAGCAGATCATGCATCACGAACAGCCCGCGTGTGACCATCGAGGCATCATCGCCGCCACGCGTGAGCACGCTGCCCTGCGTTAGCAGACCGCCGCGCGCTGGGATTTTTGAAAGATTATACCGCAGCGTGCCATCGCCATCCTGCAGCACGGGTAGTCCGTAATGTTTCGCCAGTCGCTGCGTGAGGTACGTGAACTGCGCGTTCAACAAGTCGGACAACGGCCGGTTTTGTTTCCAGACGATCTCCCGAAAGAACGCCTCCGTCTCCGCGCGCATGTCGTCGGCCAGTGCGGGTGTCCAGTTGGGGAAATGTTTTTTGTCCGGGCGCAAGTTGGCGAGGTGATTGAGGTTCAGCCATTCGGCAGCGAACTGCAGCGAGCGCGTTGGCGCGCGCGGATCCTGAAGCATACGGTTTACTTGCGCGCGAAGCTGATCGACACTGGCCAATTGACCGCGGTCGGCGGCGTCATACAACGCTTGGTCCGGCGGCGCACCCCAGATCAGGTAGCTGAGCCGTACCGCCAACTCGGTCTGGCCCACGCGACCGGCCTGTTGGTTTTCCATCCGGTAAATGAAGCGTGGCGACTGCAGCATAGCCTCGATCACTAGGGCCACGGCCTCCTCGTAGTTGCCGCCATTGGCCACCACGGTGGTGGTGATGCCCCGGTATAAATCCACCTC
>DJHS01000106.1:0-14533 GCA_002433235.1 Verrucomicrobia bacterium UBA6614 | reverse complement strand
TCGTCGGCAAAGCAATCAGGCAACTCATCAAACATTAGATCAACTCGATTGAGGGGTTGGCGGTGGTGATAACATCGATGATGTCGTCGGCCAGATTCAGGGAGTAGTGGCATACAGGATCATCCACCAGATCATCGATCAGCGAGTTTTTGATGACATATTCCAGATAGGCCGAATCAGTGTGTTGGCAAAGTATGCGTCCACCAATTTCCTTAGTGCTCCCGGCCTCTGGAGCACAGTAAGATTCATCGGTTATTTGATGCGCCAGAACGTGCGGAAACTGTATCCGAACATGTTTGCTTTTCTCTGTGATCTCAATGGGTGAAGCCCCTTCAATGGACAACCCTTCGTCAATGGTCACATCCTCGGCACTCGAGGAAACAATGCCTTCGGCGATATCCACCTTGAGGAGCGCTCCTCCATATTCGAGCCGCTCCAGAAACCACCATTCCGCCCCGGCCAATAGATCGCTCATGGCTCAGGGTTTGCCGTCCCAGTTGGCCCACCAGTTTTGGAATAGCTTAAGTTGCTCCTCGGCATAGCGGCGCTGGCTTTCGCTGAGGCGGTCAGTGGAGTTGAAGTTATGCGTGAAATCAGCATCGCCCAGCAGTACGAGGAGGTATTTGTAATAGAGCACGAGGTCTGGACCCTCGTCGAAGACCGACAGGACGTGCAGCGCCTGCTCTAGTTCCTTGGCATGACGACGGGCAGTAGCGCAGCCTGCGGCGGCCTCGCCGCAGAGCTTGAGGTAATGCAGCACTTCGGTGGGTAGACAGTTGCCGATGCCGGTGATGGCGCCTCGTGCTCCGCAATTGACGAAGCCGTGGAAGACTTGCGTGTCGACGCCGGCCATCAGCACGAGGGTGTCGTCCGTGCTGGTGATGTGCTCGGCGGCGTAGCTGAGGGCATCTGCGCCGCCGAATTCCTTGAAGCCAACGAGGTTTGCGAATTCACTGCGCAGGTTGAAAAACAAATCCGCCTTCGTCTCGAAGCCATAGTAGGGGCTGTTGTAAATCACCGCAGGTAATTCTGGTGCGGCGCCGAGGATGGCCGCGAAATGATCGCGCTGCGCCGCAGGCGACGTGCCGCGGGAAAGCAAACGCGGAATAACCATCAGACCCTTGGCGCTGACCTCCTGCGCGTGAGCAGCATGGGCGGCAGCAGTGCGGGTATTCACCGCGCCGGTGCCCACGATGATCGGTACGCCCGCTTCGACTAGCGCGGTCACACCGGTTTGGCGTTGGTCATCGGTGAGCAGTGGCCAGTCGCCCATGGAGCCGCAATAAACGGCAGCATTCATTCCAGCATCAATGAGTTCCTTGCCCTTGCGCACGAGCACTTCGGTGTTCGGCGTGCCCTCGGCATCGCAGGGCGTCATTAGTGCGGGGATGCCGCCACAAAAAATCGAGCTATCCATGGTTTCGGTGGAGAGGTTGTAAGTGGAGCGGGCCGTTTTGTCGATAGCGATGACTTTATTTACCACAGAGGCACAGAAGAACGTCTGGACGCATTTCACGTAGCCACACATGGGCTATGGACATTTGGCGACTAAATGGGTCACTCGATATCTCCGATCCCACATCCCTTGAGCTTAAAAATCGTTGGGCGACTCCTGCTTATGGCCCTGCCTCCATTGGCCGGGTATTAAAAGTGAAGCTTGGTGGACCGTCATCCGGGTATTGAACTTTTACTTCAATAGCAAGTTTTGCCTTGGCTCCGTCAGGCTTGGTGATACCGACTGTGCCGGCAAATCTGTTGTCTCCTTCTTCATTCAAATCAAGGCCTTCAATTGTCGTGCCACGAGTTTGTTCAGCTTGATTGAACCTGTTTATCAGGGCATTGCGCACTTCCCTTTTCAGTTTTTCACCATATAGAGCCTCCCTCAGGGTGTAACCAATCCTAAAGCGCCCCATGCGGTTGGGTTTATCGTATTGATCCAAATCCAAATACATGCTCCATCCGGCGGTAACGGTGCCCACCACCCTGCCCTTGGAACCATCTCGCTTGGTAATCTCGAGTGAGCAGGCGTACATGGTTTCGCCTTTATCCCACTCATGCTTTTCCTCAACCATTTTCAACTCAATGCCGCCAACATCCCTGCCGTAATTCTCACTGTAAAAATCGCTTAAAAACGACTTCAATTCATCAACATCAACCTTTGGAGTCGGCCCGAATCGAGCAGCGGCGACCATCAACGTGACGGTGATCAGAAGGCCATAGATCACTTTCTTCATCGCACCCATCTTTTGGGGTTTTTTAGGGGGAGATCCATCCTGATCATGCCCCGGTGTAGCCCCATTGGGCTGTGATGGCGCCGTAGATTCCGTTGCATCAATTGAATCCATGAGTTGAGACAAAGGAACCATATTCTCCATTCCCTCTTGAAACGCCCAGTCATTCGGAAGAATTGTTCCCTGTGCCAAATGCTCCCGTACTTGCTCTGGGGAGTAGGGGCCGTATTGCTCACCATCTCGGGAGATAAATATTTGCATCGCAGGGTATTTTAACCGCTCCCCCTTGAATCAATGCAATCCTATTCAGCCCGGATTGTTTAAAAATGATCGTTAACAGTCATTCAACGGAAAACTGGAAATACTCACGGCAAAACCATCCGTCACGAGGCCAACTTGGCGCTGGCAATACGATTGAGGCTCACACCGGATTCAGCGGCTTCCACGGCGAGTTTGCGATGCACTTCTTCGGGAACGCGCACCACGAATTTGCCGCTGAACGGGCGCTCAGCGAGAGGTTCAGGAATCGACTCGCGTTGTTTCTTCATGTCCGCCACAACCTCGGCAACCACTTTGCGAATCCCTCGCAAGGCGCCCGTCTGCGACTTGGCCAGCCAGCTCAATCCCGGGAATTCCGCGCACAAGCCCACGTACTCCGCGTCCTCGGCGCTCCACGTCACCCGGTAAGTGTATCGGTCGTTTTGAATCTTTTTCATGTTCAATCTCCCAAATTTTCCAGCCGCTCAATCGCCCTCAGCACTTGCCGCACCTGATAAGCCTTGGCCTTGCCGCGGTCGTTTTGAATGTTCACGCGCGGATCGCCCGGCCACGGCGTGCGATACACGCGATGACTGGTCCGCCGCTGCCTTGCCGCGCCGAAATAGTGGTCGCACACCTTGCACAGGTCATTAAACCGCACCGACGCCGGGCCTTGCCGCATCTGCCGCAGGATGTCCGGAACCGAGGGCGCCGCGTCATAGTATCACTATTGAAACTATTGTCAAACGCGAATCCGCCATTGACGAAAGCGCGGCGCGCGGCAAGGCTTGGCGCATGACCAAACATTTGCTCACCTCATTTCTTTTGCTGTCCCTTTCCCTCAATGTTTTGGCGAAGGACAAGTACACGCCGATTTTTGACGGCAAAACGCTGAAGGGCTGGACGCAGCGCAACGGCACGGCGACCTATCGTGTGGAGAACGGCGCGATTGTCGGCAAGACGAAGGAAGGCAGCCCGAATTCTTTCCTCTGCACGGACAAGTTGTACGGCGATTTTGATTTGAAGTTTGAGGTGAAAGTGGACAATGGCCTCAACAGCGGCGTGCAAATCCGGTCGCAGACCAAGGACGGCCCCAAAGGCCGCGTGAACGGCCCGCAGGTGGAGATTGAAATGAGCGGCCCCAATGGCGCGGAAAGCGGCTATATTTATGGCGAGGCGGCCGGTGGCTGGATGACGCCCAAAGACAAGCGCAAGCCGCACAAGCATTTCAAGGACGGCAAGTGGAACGCCTACCGCGTGGTGGCCAAGGGCGCGCGCATCCAGGTCTGGATCAACGGCCAACAGATTTCCGACCTCGTGCATGAGGAGAAATTCAAGAGCCATCCGAAGGGCTTCATCGGCCTGCAGGTGCACGGCATCCGCCGCGGCTCGGGCCCGTTTGAGGTCAGCTGGCGCAACCTAGGCATCATTGAACTGAAATAGTTTTTCAACCGATCACTCACAACATGAAAAAGTTTTTCCTCATCACACTACTGGCCCTCACGCCGCTGCTGTCCGCCAAAGACAAGGGCTGGGTGACGCTCTACAACGGCAAAGATCTCACCGGCTGGCAAACCACCGGCAATTGGCTGCCACAAAAGGACGGCTCGCTGCTCATCAAACCGCGCAAAGGCGAACGCGGCTGGCAACGCTACAGCGCCTATCTCTGGAGCGAAAAGAAGTACAAGGACTTTGTCCTGCACGTGGAATACAAGTACCCGCCCAAGGGCAACAGCGGCATTCACTTTCGCGTGGGCGACCTGAATAATCCCGTGAACACGGGCATTGAGGCGCAGGTGCTCGATTCGTACGGCAAAAAGAAAGTGGGACACCACGATCATGGCGGCATCATTCGCACGGTCGGCGCGTCGAAAAACATGTCCAAGAAACCCGGCGAATGGAACACCATGATCATCACCTGCAATGGCCACCACCTCAAGGTGCAGCTCAATGGCGAGCAGATCATTGACATTCAACTCGACAAAACGCCGATGAAGAATCGCCCGCTGGAAGGCTACATCGGCCTGCAGGATCACGGCGAGCCTAACAACCTTCACTTCCGCAACATCAAGATCAAGGAACTGAAGTGAGCGACGCCGTCTAAAACCCGCTGGCCAACATGCCGCGCATCACGCCGGCGGTGTTTTACAATGACTCGGTCGCTGGCTTGGAGTTTCTGGGAAAGGCGTTTGGTTTCAAGACCCGCAGCAAATACCACGGACCGGACGGCCAGATCATGCATTCCGAACTCGAATTTGAGGACGGCCTCATTTTCGTCGGCCAAGCCTGCGAAGAACAACGCTGCAGCCCCGCCAATGTCGAGGGCAACAACACTATCAGCCTGTACATTTACGTGGAAGATGTCGACGCCCATTGCGAAACCGCCCGCGCAGCAGGCGCGGAGATTACCGCTGAGCCTGCGGATCAGTTTTACGGCGACCGCCACTACACCGCCAAGGATTCTGAAGGCCACCTTTGGACCTTTGGCCAGCACATCCGCGACGTGGCTGAGGAGGAATGTCTCGAGCTCATGAAACAAATGGGCGGTGGAGAGGAGGCTTAAGCCTCGAATGGATTAAACACCCGAACACCGGTGGCGGCGAAGTCACTCGAGTTACGGGTGACGAGTGTCAGGTGGTGCGCATTCGCAGTGGCGGCCATGAGGCTGTCAGCAAGGGGGAGCGAACGAATGGCGTTCAGGCGGCCCCATTCTTCGGCGATTTTGAGTGTGATGGGGAGAATTTGGCCGTTGAAGTTTTCAATCGATTCCTGCAGCCATTGTTCCAGAGTGAATGCTGAAACGGGGTCTCGAGGCTGAATCAGGTTAATCCCTTTCCGAATTTCACCAATCACCAAAACACTAATCCAGAGATCCTCCGTTTGGATCGGGTCTATCCACTCTCGAACCGAGGGTTGGAGGGAGTGCCAGTACGATTGGAGGAAGTAACAGCCCAAACACAGTTGAAGCAAATCTTGCTCCATCTGCATTAACGGCAGCCGAAAGAAAAGTGGCAGGGAAATACATGGATGGAAATTTTGGGATTATTTTAATGAATGATCGTGAAATTGCCCAAGTGAGTGATGGTGAACAGTCCGTTGTTAGGGCAGTTAAATGGAAATTGAGCGAACAAGGTGAGCTGCACGTGGATCAGAGCAGGCGCAGCACACTTGACCAAAAAATAGAGGTTTACAGAATCAACCCAGACGAAAGTTTAACTCATGTAGCCAATATTGAAAATGGGGATCGGATAGAGTTAGGTTTCGACACCTTCAATAAAGTTAAATAGACCGTTTGGCGAAACATTCAAGAACAGGGCCCTTTGGAGTGGATGCCAATTTCCGTCGCTTGCTTGACTGAGTGGCGATCCAGATAGGGAACGCCTGCAGAGCTCGGAGCGGTTGTCCAGGCTTCAAAAACTCAGGAGATAACCGTACAGTTTGGGCTCGTCAATTGGACGGTTGAATTGAATCATTTGCCCATGTTCACCCGCATTTTGTTTGTGTTGGTTTGTTCAGTGAACTTGCTGCCTGCCGATGACAAAGGGTTCACGCCTATCTTCAACAGCAAAACTTTGGAGGGTTGGGATGGCCAGCCGGGGGCGTGGAAAGTGCATGCCGGCGAGATCTGGTGCACGGGTAAATCGCCGGGTAAAAACTGGCTGATCTGGCGCAAGGCGCAGCCGGCCGATTTTATCCTACGACTGGAGTTTCGCTGGGACAAAGGCAACTCCGGCGTGCAGGTGCGTAGTGATGATCTCGGCGAATGGCAGGTGTTCGGCTATCAGGTGGAGGTGGCCCAGCAGTCCAAGATGGGGTTGTGGCATCATTCATTGTTGGCCAAGGATCACCCCAAGAAAAAAGCGCGCCACTTGATGGCGACGGCGGGGCAGGTCAGTAAACTGGCGGCGGATGGTTCCAAAACAGTTGAGCAAACGGCTGAACCCGAAAAAGTGCAGGCGCATTATAAGGAGCATGCGTGGAACACGATGGAAATCATCGCGCGCGGACCGAAACTCATCCAAAAGATTAACGGAGTGACCTTCGCCACGTTGACGGATCACGACAAAGAGATGAGCCGCAAGAAAGGCTTCATTGCCCTCCAAGACCATGGCAAAGGCTGTATCGTGGCCTATCGAAATATCCGGTTGAAAATTCTTCCATGATCACCACAGGAGAGGCGCAGAGTATATTTTTCTCTGTACCCCTGTAATTAAGTTAATTCTCCCACCACATGTCCCGCAGCCGCGAAGCCAAAGGCGGCGGTCACATGCGTCGCCGCGCCGAGGCCGGCTTCGCAGTCCAGTTTTAAGGAGCCGTCGGTGTTGGGTTTGGCTTCGCAGACGGTGCCGTCGGGTTGCGGGTATTGGACGGGCTCGGCGGAATAGACGCAGGGGAGTTGCCATTTTTTGGTGCCGCGCGGGAAGCCGTGTTTCTGCCGCAACTGCTTGCGCACCTTGAAGAGGAGCTTGTCGTATTTGGCACGGGTGAGATCGGTCACACGCACCGCCGTGCCGTCACGCCGTCCGCCGGCAGCGCCGCAGGTGATGACGGGAATTTTCCGTTTACGGCATTCATCGAGCAGGGGACATTTATTGGTGAGGCCGTCGATAGCGTCGATGAGGTAATCGTAGCCGCCACTCAAGATGGCTTCGGCGGTCTGGGCGGTGAAAAATTCCGCACGCGGATGCACGGTGCAGTCGGGATTGATGCGGCCAATGCGGGTGGCCAATTCGACGACCTTCGCTTTACCGAAGCTGCCTTCGAGGGCGTGAATCTGGCGGTTGATGTTGGTGATGCATACCTCGTCGAGATCCACCAACGTAATCGTGCCGATGCCCGCACGCGCCAGCGCCTCGGCACTCCACGAACCGACACCGCCCACGCCAATCACCGCCACATGCGCGGCGCGCAGATTGGCCAGGCCGTCGTTGCCGTAAAGGCGGGCGATGCCGCCGAAGCGTGCGTCCGCGGCGTCCATCAACGGCCGAATTGTTTTTGGACCGCTTCCTGGAAAGCCTTGCGCACCGGCGAGTTGTCGCCATTGCGAAAGCCGGCCCGCTGGATCATGAGCACCACGATGCGGCCGGTTTTGGGGTCGGCCCAGCTTTGCGTGGCAAACGCCCCGCCGTGTCCGTACGTGCCGGCCGATAGCGAGGCGTTCACGCCCTGCGGCGTCTTCACCACCTGAAAGCCCAGACCCCAGCTCATCCCGTCAACAAAACCGGTCTTGATGTCGCCCGTTTGCGTGCGCGTCATCAGCGCGGCCGTTTCCTTCTTCAGCACGCGCTGACCCTTGAACGTGCCGCCGTTGAGCATCATTTGATAAAACCGCACGACATCCGCCGCCGTGGAATACAACCCGCCGGCCGGGTAGGGCGTGCGTTTGCGGTTGGAGAGACCGCCCTTGAGAAAATACACCTCGGTCCGTTCCAATTGGCCGTCACGGCCCGGGCGATAGCTGGTGGCGATGCGCTTGGCTTGGGCGGGCATTGGCCAAAAGGTCGTGTCCTTCATGCCGCACGGATTCAGCACGCGCGCTTGGAGAAACTCGGCAAACGGCGTGCCGCTGACAACCTCGACAATACGGCCGAGTACGTTGATGCCGGCGTTGCTATAGCTCCAGCGGCTACCGGGCTCAAACTGCAGCGGCGTCTTGGAATACGCCATCGTCAGCTCAGCCAAAGTGCTCTCGGCGCGCGGTGAATTCGTGTTGGCCAAACCGCTCGTGTGCGTGAGCAGATCGCGAATGGTGATCGCGCGCGCCGGTTTCTTGAGGGTCAGCTTGCCCTTCGCGCGCGACTCGGTCATCCATTGGCCGGCAAACTCCGGCAGATGTTTTTCGACGGGATCATCGATCGACAGCTTGCCCGTCTCCTGCAGTTGCAGCACGCACACCGCCGCCATCGGCTTGGTCATACTGGCGATCCAAAACATCGCGTCCGGCGGCATAGTCGTTTTCTTTTCCAAATCCGCGAAGCCCGTCGTCTCAAGGCTGAGGATGTCGGACTTCGTGGCCACTGCCGTTACACTGCCGGCGATCACCTTGTCCGCCACAAATCCATTCATCACCACCCGCACCGGCGACACCGGCGGCCGGGCCATGACGGTCCAATCCAAAGAAACAAACGAGAGGAGCAGGAGAGGAATTAGTTTTTTCATTTTAGTTCGTTACCCGATGGGTTTTGTGCACGGCGGCTTGGGCCACGCATTTGATCAAAATTTCGTCGATACACACGTGCGGCGGGCGGGTGGCCATCCAGATCATGGCCTCGGCGATGTCCTCAGCCACGAGCGGGTCGAGGCCCTCATAAACCTTGTCGGATTTTGTTTCGTCGCCCTTGAAGCGCACCAGTGAAAATTCCGTCTCGGCCAAGCCGGGATCGAGTGTGCCCACGCGCACGCCGGTGCCGTTGAGCTCCAGCCGAAGCGATTGGGTGATCTGTTTCTCCGCCGCCTTTACTCCACAATACACCGAACCGCCCTCATACGCCACGCGGCCGGCGATGGAGCCGATGTTGATGATCGTGCTGCCGGCGTTTTCCACCATCAACGGCAGGCACGCCCGTGTCACGCGCATCAGTCCGAGAAAATTTGACTGCACCATGGCATCCCAATCGGCGTCCTTGCCTTCGGCCACCGTGTCCATCCCGTGCGCGCCGCCGGCGTTGTTCACCAACACATCCAGCTGTGGTGTGAGTCCCTTGAGCCAGTCGACGCAGGCATTCACATTGTCCGTGCAGGCGACATCCAGCTCGTGCACATGCGCCGAAGCTGCGCCGAGCTGTTCGCACTCGGCGGCGACGGCTTCCAGCCGATCCACCCTCCGCGCGCCCAAAATGACGTGCGCGCCTTCCCGCGCAAAATGCCGTGCGCCTTCCGCGCCAAACCCCGCCGAGGCGCCTGTGATAAACACCCACTTGTCCTTGAGAGAAGTATTCATGCGTGGGCTTGTTGTACTCGCTGCGCTCGCCTTGGCAAATGTCTTTTCCTCAACTCCCTTGTTCGACATTCGTTGTTCGAACAAAGCCAAACTGAACACCGAATACCGAACAAGAAACTCCGAAGTCAGAATTGATTCTCATCCATGCGCCCATACAATCGCGCCATGCGACACCTCACCCTGATTTTATCCGTGCTAATCTGTGCCATCAGTGTCTCCACCCAAGCCGCCGAACGTCCCGTGGCCACGTATTCCATCGTGGCTTTTGATCCGGCCACCGGCGATCTCGGCATTGCCGTGCAAAGCAAATTCTTTGGCGTTGGCTCCGTGGTGCCGTGGGCCAAGGCCGGAGTGGGCGCGGTCGCCACCCAATCGTACGCCAACACCACCTATGGCCCGGAAGGCCTGAAGCTGATGGCCGCCGGCAAAACACCCGAGGCCGTCCTCAAACAACTCACTGCTGTCGATCCCGCGCGCTCTTTGCGACAGGTCGGCATGGTCGACGCCCAAGGCCGCGCAGCCAGTTTCACCGGCAAGCGCTGCACTCCCTGGGCCGGACATCATGTGGGCGATCATTACGCAGTCCAAGGTAACCTGCTCGCTGGCGAAGCGGTGGTAAAGGACATGGCGGTGGCATTTGAAAAGGCCCGCAAGCAGCCCGATAGCCAACTAGCGGATTGGCTAATTGCCGCCGTCACCGCGGCCGAGGCCGCCGGCGGGGACAAGCGCGGCAAACAATCCGCTGCCCTGCTGGTCGTGCGTGCCAAGGGCGGCTACGCCGGGCTCAATGACCGCTTCATCGACATCCGCGTGGAGGACCACAAAACTCCCATCAAAGAGCTGACGCGCCTGCTGGCTCTCCATAAAAAATTCTACGCCCGTGCCCACCGCAACATGCCTGTGCGCCGTAAGGTTGAAGATTGATAGTTACTTTTGACCTGCCAGTATCATAAATCAATGTAGACTTTCGCCGTGCAAAGGAGGATTCATCGTGTGCTGCTGGTCACGCCTGCCTGATGGCCCGGCACTTTGCCGAGGCCGGCGTGCGGTTCATCCAGTTGAACCACGGCTTTTGGGATCACCATCGTGATCTCGAGAAAGGCATGACCCAGCATTGCCTTGAAACCGAGCGGCCGATTGCCGGCCTGTTGAGCGACCTCAAGCAACGCGGGTTGCTCGACGCACGCTGGTGCTGTGGGGCGGCGAATTCGGCCGGCCGCCGATCCTCAACAAAACCCTCGGCCGCGATCACAATGCGCGCGGGTTCACCATGTGGATGGCCGGCGGCGGCGTGAAGGGCGGTCTGCGCCACGGCGCCACTGATGAAACCGGCATAACCGCCACCGTCGACAAAGTGCACCTGATCGGTCTGGATCACGAAAAGCTCACCCGCCGCTACGGCGACCGCGACTTCCGCCTCACCGACGTGCACGGCCGCGTGGTGAAAGAGATTTTGGCATAGGCTAGTGTGAACTCCACATATAAAATTTGAAATTCGGTCTACACCAGTCTCCACTGTAATAACTTAAATTACTTAATTTTATCATAATCCAAGTTTCAGAGCAGGGTGTGACGGAATTAAAGCGTACGCTGCCATATTGCAGCATTAGCACACTGCGTTACGCGCGTTCCATGTACTTACGATTGCGTACGTCCACGCGAATTTTCTCGCCGGTCTTGATGAACAACGGCGCTTGAATGACCACACCTGTTTCGAGCGTAATCGGCTTTTGCACATTGCTGGCAGAATCGCCCTTTACGCCCTCGGGTGCGTCCTTCACCTCCAGTACCACCGAGGCCGGCAATTCCATCGTTGCCAGAGTGCCGTTGACATAGGTGGCGGTCAGGGGCGTGTTCGACGTCATGAAATCCTTCACCTCAGTCATGATTTCCTCGGTGGCCTTTTCCTCGTCGTAGGTGTCGGGATCGACCAGCACATAATCCGTGCCGTCCATGTAGCTGAACTCCAGCTTGCGAGTGGTGATGGGGACGACCTCGACGCTCTCGGATGAGTTAAAACGATGATCCGATGATTTGCCCGTTGAGAGGTTTCGCATCTTGGCTTGGATGTAGGCCGGCCCCTTGCCCGGCTTTACGTGATTAACTTCCATGATCACGCACACCGCACCGTTGAAACTGATTGCGTTGCCGCGTCGAAGATCATTTGCATTTGCCATGATTGAAATCCCTTTGGAAAGGACGGGAAAGTAACGCGGCGCGGGGTGAATGCAAGCCCGGAGTCCGGCTAGGGTCGGTGCGGGTCGGGCTCCTCGAAGCGCACCACCGTTTCCCCCGGCTTGGCCAAGCCCAGCTTTTCGCGCGCGAAACGCTCCACCGTGCCGGGATCATTGCGCAACGCCTCGATAGCCGCCCGATTGCGCCGCGCCATCTCCTCTTCCTTTGCAATCTCGCCCTCAAGCCGCAGGATTTCCTGCCGCATCCGCTCGTTTTGCTTGATGAGCGGGAGATACCAAACCGCGACGGCCACCATGGCCGCGAGGATTAAAAGGCACACCACGGCCTTTGTCAGCTTGTCCCAAATCCCAAGGTCAACCCTCCTCTCGCGCATGCGCGTCTTCCAGTAAACAGAAAAAGGCCCTGATTTCAAGGTTATTCACTGCCCGTTAACAGACTGTAGATGGCTTTCCGCTTTGACATTTACCTCGCGCACCCAAAACTTGTTTCCACCATGAACACCCTCTCCACCCGCCGGCAGTTTCTCATAAACTCCATGCTGACTACCGGTGCGCTGCTTCACGACACGCACGCCGCCGACAGCGCGGAGCCCATCATCGACATCCATCAACACACCCACTACCACGGACGAACGGATGTCCAGATGCTCAAGCATCAACGGGCCATGGGCGTGAGGACCACAATTCTGCTTCCATCCGGCCGCCCAGTTAAACGCCCCTCAACGCATGAGGGCAAAAGCAACGGGCTTGCTGCCAAGACCGGCGGCAATGAAACCGTAATGGCCATGGCCAAGAAACACTCTGGGGAATTTCTGTTTGGCGCCAATGAAGTGCCTGACCTGCCGGGTATGCAAAAGGAACTGGGAAAGTACCTGAAAGCCGGCGCGGTGATCATTGGCGAACAGAAATTTGGCGTGCCGTGTGATTCCAAGTTTGTCTGGGCTGTGGCCGAAGTGGCGCAGGACTTTGGTGTCCCCGTTCTCCTGCACTTCCAGCACGGCCGCTACAATCTCGGTATCGAGAACTTTCACAAGACACTCGAGAAGTTTCCGAAAGTGAATTTCATCGGCCACGCCCAGACGTGGTGGGGCAACATCGATGCCAAGCACGAGCAAAAGATCCTGTACCCCAGGGGCAAAGTGACGCCCGGCGGCATCACCGACAAGCTGCTGGCCAACCACGAAAACATGTTCGGAGATCTGTCTGCCGGCTCCGGCCTGAACGCCTTGATCCGCGACGAAGACCACACGAAAGAATTTTTTGAACGCCACCAAGGCCAGTTACTCTATGGCAGTGACTGCGCCGACACCATCGGCCGTGGGCCCGGTTGTCAGGGCAGTCGCACCATTGCCGCCGTCCGTCGCAACAGCAAAAACAAGGGCATTGAGCGCAGGCTGTTGTTTGAGAATGCGAGGAAGCTTTTTAAAATTTCATAACTGGTGAAGAAGTTCCAATGTCCATTTCTCCGTGAGACTTACTTCTTCAGGGCAGCTTCAATTAAACCATACGCCTCCTCACGCATATCCTTGGGAAAATTGTGGTCGTAATCAGGGTGTTTGATCACCAAGCCGCCCTTGTTTCCCAACAAGTTATAGATCGGCTGTGCTGCCCTGGCACAAGAGTCCGCGCTCTTCCAGCGAAAATTGCCGTCGCGCAAAGGCGCATGCACAAACACCGGCCTCGGCGCCAATGCACCGAGAAGCTCCGGAAAATCAAAAGGGATGGTCTCCAGTTTGCCCCGATAATTGCTCAGCCGCGGCATGTACCGAACCTGGCACCAGCCCCGGCCAAAAAACCAATTCCGCTCCGCGCCATCGTAATAATCCGGATACGCATCAAACCCGCAACTGCTCGCCAGAACCGTGATACGTTTATCAAACACCGCCGTGTAAATCGCATTATGCCCTCCCAGCGAATGGCCGATGGCGCCAAAGCCGGGCTTGGCGTTCACGTAAGGCAGCGTCTCCAGCAAATCCAGTGCGCGCGTGTTGTCATAAATTGCCTTCATAGTGCCGCTCACATAACCGAGCTTGCCAAGGTTCGGCCAATAATTGGCCAAGTGCGGATACGCCGGCGCAATCGTCACAAAGCCCCGCCCCGCCAACTCAGCTGCGTAAGCTCTTCCCTCACGACCACCCAAGCCGACGACCACCTTGTGTCCAACCTTATTGTCCGTGGGATGCAGGCACAACACCGCCGGCGCCCTACCCGATTTTAAAACCGCCTTGGGAATGCACAAATAAGCCGGCGTCCGTGAGCCGGGCTCCGATTGGTAAGTAATCAGCCGCCGCAGATACTTCCCTGCATCCGCCTCCTCCTCAACCTTCACCGCCAATTCCACCCGCCGCTCCCTGCCCGGCAACCGCCCCATCACCGACTCCATACCCTTCAAAATCTCCGCCCTTCGCTTCCCCCAATCCGCCGCCGTCTCCACCGGTCGGACAACTCCCGCCTTCTCCCGAAACTTCAGCAAATCCAGCCGAGGCAACCGCTCCGCTGCCCCCAGCCCAACCGAGAAACAACCCCAAAGAAAAAAGCCAACCCACCGAGACATGCCCCGATAGTCAACCCAAGGCCCCCGAAAGCAAGCCGTAACGCAGACTTCCCGGTCTGGTGTGGCGGATGTTTCCAATCCTGCGGAACGAACGAATTGTCGGTGCTCCTAGGCAATATCGAAGGCCACAAATCCTCCCCACCACGCAGGCTCGGAGGCCTGCGCTACAGCAGGTTTGGAAACCTGCGTTACCGGATTTGGTGGAATCGCCAATTTTTTTGTTTTTCTTCGTTTTCTGCAAAACAACACGTTGTTTCGCCACTGCAACACGACTGTACAGCCCCATCACCCCCTGTAAATGGGGGAAACCCTGTAACGCAGGCCTCCGAGCCTGCTGTAGCGCAGGATTCCAATC
>DJHS01000061.1:0-3138 GCA_002433235.1 Verrucomicrobia bacterium UBA6614 | reverse complement strand
AAAATTTAAGAATATAAAAGGAATAAATGATTATTTTGAAATAAAACCAATTTTTCACGATAATATGGAAAAATCGTGCGTAATATTTTTCGTGGAATGCGTGTTTTTTGAGCCATGAAATCAAAAAATCTTGGGATTCTTCCAGATTGACCGGTAAACCGGTAGCGAGGATACTGCCGCGGATGGATTCAGATGACCGCGTGGATGTTGTTGCCGTGAACGCGTTGTGGCTCGATTTGGTTCGAGTATTGCTGGCCGGTGCGGCACTGGTGGCGGGGTATTTGGCATACCAAACTCTATTTGAAGGGGCCGGTTTGCCGGGGTGCGGGCCGAGTTCCGGGTGTGACAAGGTTCTTTCCAGTCCATGGGCAAAATGGCTGGGTATTCCGGTTTCACTGCCGGGGTTGGGGCTATACTTGGTCTTTTTGGTGAGTACGTGGGCTTTGGGATCCGATGATCTCCAAAAGGCCAAGCGAGCGTTGAATGGATTGATTTTGTGTTGTTTTGGGGTGATTGGGGTGGCCCTTTGGTTCTTGGGGGTGCAGGCGATTGTTTTGGAGGCTTTTTGCCCGTTTTGCTGTGTGGCCCATGGGTTGGCTTCTACAGGGGCGGTGGTGTTTCTGCTTAACGCCAGGGAAACAGGGAGCCAATTGGGAGTTCGACTGAACATGGCGAATGGATTTGGGGCGGCCATTGGGTTGGTGGTATTGATGGCCATGGTTCAGATTTTTATGCCTTCCGAGAATCCAGGGCTTAAGGTGGTTAATCTCGGCAAAAAAAAGAACGGGGATGCGCAGGGTCAGGGAAATGGGACGGCTCCCGGCGTGGAGAAAGGGGGAGAGAGCGACAACCTTCCCATGGCCAGTACGGTTAGCGCGGATGGAAAATGGTTTCTGATTCCGGGATCGGATTTTCGTCTGGAAATGTCTCAATTGCCTTTGATGGGGCGGCCGGATGCGAGGCATAAGATTGGGCTTTTGTTCGATTACACCTGCCATTTTTGCCGCGATTTGCACAGCTATGTGAGGTCGGTGGTGGATGAATTTGATGAAGACGTGGCGTGTGTGTTGATCGCGATGCCCTTGGATGCGGATTGCAACGGGTTGGTGGAGGAGACGATGAAAGCCCATGTGAATGCCTGCAAATTTGCGAAGATTTGCATGGCGGTGCACATAGCGGTTCCGGATAAGTATGAGGAGTTTGACCGCTGGCTTTTCTCGGATCACAAAAACCAGAAGGAACTGGAGGCCGTGAAGGAATTTGCCGAGGATTTGGCGGGCAAGGAGAGGCTGGATGAGGCGCTGGCCAGTGAGGCCTTGGAGAAGCAACTGCAGATGAACATCAAGGCCCACGAGATTCTCTGTGAGCATGGGCGAGATACACGGATGCCTCAGGCGGTGGTGGGGCCGGAGGTTGTATTCGGGCCAGCGCCATCGCTTGATGAGGTGAAAAGATTCCTGGTGAATGTACTCCAGATTGAGGAGTAGCCAATTTTATTGGGGCAAAAAAAACCGGGCCGGATTTGCCCCGGCCCGGTTGAGTTGTTTGTAAACTGAATTCTAGTTGAGCTTGCCCAACGCTTCCTTGGCAACCTCGGCCACGGAATCATCTTTGTCCTTGGATGCCTTCTGAAGGGCTGTCTTGGCCTCAGCGGAGGCGTCACGCCCCAAGTTGCCGAGCGCCATTACGCAGCTGTAGCGGACGGTTGGGCTGTCATCTTCGAGGGCCTTGATCAACTCCGCCTGTGCGCCAACAACGGGTTTTTCCGATTGGGAAAGCGCCATGGCAGCCTGTTCACGCTTGCCGGCGTCACTGCCGGCGAGGAGTGTCTTGCATGCGTCGACAAATTCGCTATGGGCGCCCACGGATTTCAATGAGTCGAGGGCAGTGGTTTGCGTGTCCGCTGACTCGTCTTCAGCGGCAATGGCCTTCAACTTCTCGATGAATGCCGGGTCTTTGTGCTCAAGGGTAACGAGGGTATTGATGGCCGCCTGACGAACTTTGGCGTCTGAATCATCCAGAAGCCCGACAATTGTGCCAATGTGATCCTTGGCCTTGTCCTTGAACTCGGAGATATCCTCGATTCCCTTTGCGCGGGTTTCTGAGTCCGAATTACCGAGTTTCTCCACGGCTTGCTCGAACCGTTGTTCATCGGTCAGGGGACCACCGCCTTCGCCGCTGGTTCCCGCATTGTCTCCGCAACCGGCGAAGACCAGAGCGATCACAGCTAAAAACAGGCACGCGAATGAGGAGGGAGAGGAACTTTGCAAACCGGGCGTTTGCGTTTTAAACAGGTTGACTTTCATTTAACTGGGTGTTTGGTGTGTTTTAACTTTGTTGGGCATCCCAAAAGGCGGGGCGCCCACGTGGGGGCACCTCCCTGCGATCCCGACCAACTACCTTTTTTGAGGTAGCCTGGTCAATGATAATTATCGTGTCTGCTATGGAGTCAGGGTGTACACCCGCTCGGTTGAGTTGATCTTGATCGTGGAGACCTCCTTGCCCTTGGCATCCTTAAGGATGACATGGGATGGGTTCATCCGGTGGCTGCAGCAGGTGGTCCGGTTGTAGATCTTGATCTCATCAACGGCACTCGGTGCTTGAAGCTTCAATTCCCACCAAGCGTCCCTTTGGCCTTGTCCTTGGCTGTGAACCTCATGACTGCCGGTCTTCCTTCCATCGATACCTCTCTGGGCTTGTCCACCCCAGCCTTGACGGCTCGCGGTGGCCGTTCCTTGCAGGGCGATGTTCTTTCCACCGGAGTAAACCTCGAACTCACTGAAGTTCATCCAAGCATCGCTGGTCCTCAGAATCTCAAACCGGAGGGTCGATACCAAGGGAACACCGCCGGGCGCGGCATCATCCGGGACGGTGGGATCGCCACCACAACGGACGATCAACTGGAAGGTCTGGGTGTTCACACCGCCAGATTCCTTGTTGTGACGGCCGGTGATTTCGCCGCTGCTGCTCATGTCGGCGTCATCCGCCGCCAAGGCACTGCCGTCGGCGCGCACTACGTTGCCCTCGTTGCTGTTGAGCAGAGCCATCGTGTTCACGTTCTCCGGGTCCGTGTCCGCGCCCAGCCAACTGGTGCGAATGAGGTCGCCTGCGGTATTGCGGGTGAGTGCCAGCACGGAG
>DJHS01000115.1:0-7415 GCA_002433235.1 Verrucomicrobia bacterium UBA6614 | reverse complement strand
CAATTTGCCGCGGCCTCCGAGGTGCCATCGGGCCATCGGGTGGCGTTGTTGATTGGCAATGCGAAATACGAGGGCTTCACCTTGGCGCCGGTGACGGCGAGTTTGGATCGGGTGGAAGAAGCGCTGGAGCGGTCGGGCTTCATCGTGACGCGGGCGGAGAATCTCAAGGGGGAGGAGCAGAAGAAAACCACGGAGGCCTTTGCGCGCGGGGTGCCGACCAATGGGATTGCGCTGATTTATTACATCGGCCTGGGCGCGAATGTGGAGCGGTTGGGTAAGCACTATAATCTGCTGCGGCCGGTCGGCGAAAAGATCGGCAACGATGGCGACTACCGCAAGTGGGGCCTCAACATCAATGCGCTGTTCGAGATGTTTCAAAAAGAGAGCGGCGCGCGGACGGTGCTGATGTTTGCTGATGCCTCGTGGGAATCGCCGATCAAGCCTGACAACAAGAATGTGGTCGGCGGATTGCGTGCGTTTAAAGCGCCGGCGGGCGGCATGGTGACGTTTGCCGCGCCGAGTTTGGAAACCGTGCCGGCGCCCAATAATGCGGCGCCCACCCCCATGGCTTCGGCGCTGGCGCAAAACGTGTCGCGCTTGGAAGTGTCCCTGAAGGAATGCGCCGAGGCGATGGCGAACGTCACGAAAGGCTGGAGCGCGGGGGCCACGGAGGCCGGCATAGGCACGCAAACCAAACTGCCGATTGCGGATTCCTTGCGCGAAGGCAAATCGGCCGGGGAAGGATTCGTCAATTCCATAGGGATGAGCTTTCGCTGGTGTCCGGCGGGGAGTTTTACGATGGGGACGGAACGGGCCAACACCGCGGCCACGCGCGATCGCGCGCCGGTGAAGGTGACCCTCTCCAAGGGGTTTTGGATGGGCGAACATGAGGTGACGCAGCGCGAGTATTACGCGGTGGCCCGGCGCAATCCGCCCGCGGGATTCACCGTGCATCCCAATGCGCCGTACTGGGGTGTGAGCGAGGCCAAGAGCATCACGGATTTTTGCAAAAAGCTGAACGACCTCGAGCGCAAGGCCGGCCGGCTGCCGAGCGGTTGGGAATACGGCGCGCCGACCGAGGCGGAGTGGGAATACGCCTGCCGCGCGGGCAGCGACAGTGCGTTCAGCTTCGGCGATAACCCCGCCGAGCTGGGGCGTTACGGCAACTTTGCCGATGCCGCCTTGCGCCGGGCGAATCCCGATTATCATTGGGCGGCGAAAGCCGACGATGGCGTGGGCGAAAGGCTGGCGATGGTTGGCAGTTACCGGCCCAACGCGTGGGGCCTGCGTGACATGCACGGCAATGTGGCTGAAGTGGTGGCTGATCATTACGTGGCCGGCCAGCCGCGTCCCGGCGGCAATGATCCGCTGGTGCGCGTGGAGAAGGATGGCCGCAACCAAATCCGCGGCGGCGCCTGGTGCAGCACGGCGGAATATTGCGAATCCACCTTCCGCAGCAGCCTCGTTGGCGGCGTGAAATACAACCACATCGGCTTTCGCATTGTTTTGAAGAAAGTGAAATGAAATCTACCATGACCTCGTCGAATATAGCGCTGTGAGATTCGTTCGATCCATAGCCGGGTTGGTGTTGAGCGCCAGCATCCTGCATGCGGCCGATGCCAAGAAAGAAGCAGCCCGGGCGGCGGCGCTGAAGGAGGCGGATGCCAAGGCGTTGGCAGCGAACATGGCGGCTTACGAAAAGGACGTGCGGCCTTTTCTAGAGGCGCACTGCATTAGTTGTCATGGACCGAAAAAGTTGAAGGGTGAGCTGGCGCTGGATTTGTTGGATGCGGACATGAAGGAAAGCACGAGCGCCTCGCGCTGGGCGGTGGTGCGGGACAAGCTGGAGCAGGGCGACATGCCGCCCGACGGCGAACCGCAGCCGGCTCCGGAGGCGAGTGCCAAGGTGCTGGCGTGGATCAAGGCGGAGATGAAGCGTTCGCGCCGCAACTTCAAGGAGCGCCTGCAACAAATCAGCGGAAACAAGGTGCAGCACGATTTGCTCTTCGATCCGGATCAGGCCGCCCGGTTGATGATCGCCCCGCGCATTCGCCGGCACAGCGTGGAGTTGTATGAAACGTTTCGTAAGGAGCAGGCGAAGGGGTTTGAGAATCTCGTGGGCAATCCGTTTACGTCCGACCCGCGCTTCATTTTCCGCGACATGGGCGCTCCGCACATGGATGTGCCGACCACCTCGCAGTTGATCCGCAACGCCGTGACCATCCTCGAGCGGCTCACCGGGCACACGATGGAGCAGGGTCAGCTCAAGCCGATGATTGGTTCCAAAAAGGATTATCTGGCGTTCGTCGATCCGAAGAAACCACTGGACGCGGCGGCGATGAACAAGGCGATTGACCTGCAGTTCAAGCGCGTGCTCGAGCGGCAGCCGACCAAGGCCGAGCGGGAGCGCTTTCTCAAGATGTTTGAGAAAACCGTGCAGGAGGCCGGCCGTGTGGCAGGGGTGCGTTACACACTGGCCGCGGTGTATCTTGTTCCGGACGCCATTTTCCGCTGGGAACTGGGCGGTGAAACCGGCACGGACGGCCGCGCGCGGTTGCGGCCACGGGAGATTGCGGACAGTTTGGCCTTCGCCCTGACCGATGAACGCCCGCCCGAGTGGCTGGTGAAAGCCGCCACCGAGGGCGAGTTGGATACCGACGAAGGCGTGGCGGCGGCGGTGAAGAAAATGTTCGCCGACGAAAAGCTGCGTCGACCGCGAGTGCTGCGTTTCTTTCACGAATTCTTCGAGTACCCGAAGGCTGTCGAAGTGTTTAAGAATCGCCAGGATTTTCCGCATCACAAGGCGCAGGTGCTGGTGAGCGATACGGACAATCTCATCCGTTGGATTCTCAAGCGCGATCAAAACGTGCTGCGCGAATTGCTGACCACGGACAAGGCGTTCGTGAACACGCGCATTGACACGAACAAAAAGCAGATCGTGCGGTACGAGCAAAAGGGGCTGCTGCACACCGCTTACAGCCTGCCGCCGGATTGGAAATGGACCGATGAACAGCCGGTTACCATGCCCAACGGCACGCGCGCGGGCATCCTCACACATCCGGCCTGGTTGGTGGCGTGGTCGGTGAACCAGGACAACCACGCCATCCTGCGCGGCAAATGGATCCGCGAACGCCTGCTCGGCAACATGGTGCCGGACATTCCGATCACCGTGGACGCGCAGTTGCCCGAGGCGCCGGAGAAAACGCTGCGCGAACGCATGGCCGTCACACGCGAGGCGTACTGCTGGCAGTGCCACAAGCTGATGAACGATGTCGGTACGCCGTTTGAAAACTACGATCACTTCGGTCGCTGGCGCGCGACGGAACTGAAACGCCCCGTGGATGCCACCGGCGGCATCGACCAAACCGGCGACCAACGCATCGACGGCATCAAGACCAAGACCGCCGTGGAGTTTGTGCAGGCACTGGCCCGAAGCGAGCGCGTGGAGCAGGTGTTTGTGCGGCACGTATTCCGCTTTTTCACCGGCCGCAACGAAAACCTCGGCGACGGCCCCAGCCTCCGCGCGGCGCACGCGGCGTACCGGAAAAGCGGCGGCAGTTTTGAGGCGCTGGTGACGGCGATTTTGAGCAGTGACTCGTTCCTGTACCGCACCCCAAAATTGGCGAAAGCCGGAGGTTGAATTTTTCAGCCACAAACATTAGTCTAAATCAACTGAGCAACCATGATGATGCAACCGAATCGACGTGACTTTCTCCGCAACACCGGCCTCGGCGCCGGCGCGCTGGCCTTGGGGCCGGTGGCGCAGCAATTGCGTGCGCGCGCGGAGGGCAAGGCGCCGAATAAACTGCGGTTTGTGTTTGTCGTGGAAAGCAACGGACTGCCGCCGGCCCAGATTGCCCCCGAGGGCATCACGCGCAAACCGCGTCGGCAGGAACCGCTCAATGGCCCGGCGGAATTCATTGACCACTCGCTGAAGGGCCGCAAGCTGCCGATGTCGCTGCAGCCGGTGGCCAAGTGGCAGGACAAAATGACCATCGTGCAGGGCCTCTCTGGCAAGGTGGCCGGTGGCGGACACTCGAATAATTTCAAGGCGCTGGGCGCCTTTGGCGAGGGGCAGCGGGGCGAATCCACTTCCATCCTCGGGCCCACCATTGACGGCGCGTTGGCCCAGCATCTCGGCGGCATTTTCCCGCACATTGGATTGGGCATTTCCAAGCGGCTGGAGAACAGTGTCGTGTACAGCATCTCGGCCATCGGCAAAAACAAGCCGTTGCCGATCATGGTAAAGCCCGATCAGGCGATGGGCACGCTCTTCGGCAGTGTGGCCAATGGCAATGCGAAGAATGATTTTCTGGCGAAGCGCAACCTGCTCGACTTTTTACGCGAGGACGTGAAGCGCGTGGAGAAGTCGCTCGGTGGCCCGGAGAAGGAACAGCTCAGCGCGTACCTCGCCACGTTTGACACGCTCAGCGACCGCCAAAGCCGCCTGAACGAGATCGAGCACACCCTCCGCAAACACGCGCCGGTGACCAATGACAAGTACACCAGCGAGGTGGAGACCGACCGGTTGGATGCGCAGTTCGATCTCGGCGCGGCGGCGCTCATCGCCGGGCTCACCAATGTGCTGACCCTCTCCTCGGCGGCGGGCATTCGTGATTTTGACATCTGCTTCAAGGGACTCGGGCTCACGAAAGGCAAACACCACACCGGTCACGGCGGCGGCCAAAACGGCATGGATTGGGCCGGCGTGTATCATTTCATCCGCCGCTTTCACTTTGAGCAAATCGCCAAACTCTGCCAGCGACTGGAATCCATCCCCGAGGGCAACGGCACCATGCTCGACAACACCGTGATCGTATACCTTTCCGATGGCGCCGAGGCGCATCACAGCCGCACCTGGGAATGGCCGTTTATCATGATCGGCGATGCCGGTGGCAAACTGAAGGCCGGCCGCTACGTGGATTACCCCGGCTACGGCATGCTCGGTCACCGTACCACGGCCAATCTCTACACCACCTTCCTCAACCTCGCCGGCAACAACGCCGAGCGCTTCGGTATGGCGGATCCCAATCTCAAGGATCTCGACCAAACCGGCCCGCTCGCGGAACTGCTGGCCTAACCCGAAAACATTATGCTGAGCATCACCTCCAACGAAACGGTTCACAACTGCGAAGGCGCCAGTCGGCGTGAATTTTTGCGCGTGGGCGCGCTGGGGTTGGGCGGGTTGACGCTGCCGCAATTGCTGGCCACACGCGCCGCGGCGGGTGAGGGCGACAACATCCTCACGGGCAAAAGCGTGGTGGTGCTCAATTTGCAGGGCGGGCCGACGCATATCGAGACGTTCGATCCGAAGATGTCCGCGCCGAGTGAGTATCGGGCGATGTTTGGGGAAACCAAGACGAGTCTGCCCGGTGTCACTTTCGGCAGCCATTTCCCGATGCTTGGCAAGCTGGCGCATAAGATGGCCGTGGTGCGCAGCTTCGCCCACGGCAACGGCAGCCACGCCAGCGCCGCGGCGCTCGTGGCCGCGGGCGGCAATCCCACCAAGGCTTGCATGGGCAGTTTGTTCGCGCGTGTGGCAGGGCTGAATAATCCGGCGACCGGTTTGCCGAACAACACGCTCGTGGTGCCCGCCGCGATGGGCGAGCGCTACAAAAGTTTCAATGCGGTGCCGAGCCGCATCACGGGCATCGGCGATTTGCCGCAGGCTTACCGCGCGTTTGATCCCAGCAAGGGCAGCGACATTCTCAATGACATGAAGCTGAACCTGCCGAACGGGCGGTTCGAGGATCGGCGCGGGCTGTTGAGTCAGCTCGATGAACTGAAACGTTTTGCCGACAGCGGCGGCGTGGCGAGTGCCAGCGAGTTTGAGCAGCAGGCGTTTGATGTGATCCTTGGCGGTGTGTCGAAGGTGTTCGATTTGTCCGACGAAGACCCGCGCTGGCTGGAGCGGTACGACACCGGCCACATCAAGATTCCCAAGGGCCTGCCCAAGAAGAAAAAGAACGGCAAAGCCATCCCCGGCTTTTCGCCCGAGGCGCTCGGCAAACAAATGATGATGGCACGCCGCCTGTGCGAATCCGGTTGCGGCTTTGTCACTGTCACCAACACCGGTTGGGATATGCACGGCAACGCCTTCGGCATCGACGACGGCATGCCCATCCTCGGCCCGGCGGTGGACAAGGCGGTTAGCGCGTTCATCGAGGACTGCGAACACCGCGGTCTCAGCGAAAAAATCCTGCTCGTCATCACCGGCGAATTCGGCCGTACCCCGCGCATCAACAAACAGGGCGGCCGCGACCACTGGGGCCGCCTTTGCACCCTCGCCTTTGCCGGCGGCGGGCTGAAGATGGGTCAGGTGATCGGCCAGAGCGACAAGACCGCCAGCACTCCCGCCGCCGATCTCGTCACCAACAACATGCTGCTCGGCACCGTGATGCACACGCTCTTCGACATCCCGAACCTCCGCCTGCGCAACAACCTCCCCGCCGAGGTCCAACGCGTCATCACCAACGCCGCGCCGATAAAGCAGTTAGTATAGCTTCTTTTCCATCACATTCTCATTAAGGCAAGGTGTTGAGACACCATTGACGTCAACTTTGGTATAGGTATGGTCGTTGGCGTTGAAACGCGGATTCTTTATTGGTTGTAGTCTTATTCGGTGATTTTCTTAAGTCGGAGATATCGTGATGGTATACGTGTCAGCTTGTTGGCAATGAACTTTGGGCATTTTAAACATTAACGAAAACTCGGGTGGCAAAGCTTTATTTTTACTATTCATCAATGAATGCGGGGAAGTCTACGACACTGCTCCAATCAGCTCACAATTACCGCGAACGAGGACTGCAGCCACTACTTTTTACTCCTAAACTTGATACTCGCGCTGGCGAGGGCCGAATTGCCTCGCGCATTGGGCTCAATGCTGAAGCTCACGCCTTTACTCCCGCTGATGACCTCTTGAAACTTACCGGAGAAGCCAGCCCTGTTGATTGTGTTCTTATTGACGAGGCGCAATTTCTAACTCGTTCACAGGTTTATCAGGTTGGCGAAATTGTAGATCAACTTGGTATTCCTGTGTTGGCTTATGGTTTACGCACAGATTTTCAGGGTAAACTTTTTGAAGGCAGCGAGCATCTCCTTGCTTGGGCCGACAAGCTTATCGAGATAAAGACCATCTGCCATTGTGGGCTCAAAGCTACGATGGTTCTGCGTACTGATACAGAGGGCAACGTGTTGCGAGAAGGAGCTCAGGTGGAAATTGGTGGCAACGAACGGTACGTTCCCGTTTGTAGGAAGCATTTTAAAGAGGGAATGGCTTTCCAGCAGCCCGGCGACCTTCCTTTGGGGTGATAATGTTGTAACTTTTCCCCGAGTTCCAGGTAGCCTCTTGGAACTAACGCCGCTGCTGCCCCACCATTGACGCCAGCCTTGGCACAGGTATGGTCGGTGGCGTG
>DJHS01000148.1:3335-4099 GCA_002433235.1 Verrucomicrobia bacterium UBA6614 | reverse complement strand
GATCGCCTCACCGCGGCTGTTCTTCACGACCAAGTTGCGTTCGGTGCGCGAGACTTTCAGCGGATTGAGCTTCACCATCCAGTCACCGTGCTTGTCCGCGATGGCGGTCTTCGTTTGACCGGCAAACTGCACTGTCACCTTGGTGCCCGGTCGGTCAAATCCCCAAACCGGCACGGCCGACTCCCGTTGCAGGATCGCGTTATCGGTAAATGGCGCCGCCAATGCCAGTTGTTGCTCCGCGGCCTTCAAGCCGGGGATCAGGGATAATGCAAGGAGGATGGGGGCGAATATTCTGCTCATGGTTATTGCTGTGACAGGACCAACAGTTTGGGTTTCCAATCAGGCTTGTGGCGGGTGCTGTAGCCGCCGGCCTCGACAAACAAATAAAGCGACCCGGCCAAGGTCTTGGGCGTGATCTTCAAGGCTTGGTAACGGTTTAAATCCATCAGTATATCTGCCGACCAAATCCAGGTTGTGTCGTCGGTGCTGCCATCCTCCTTGAAGGTGATGGCATCAAACAACGGGTTGCGGGCGCGGCCGAATTTCTTGGCCGGATCGAATTCCTCCATCGCCGCGACCTGGGTAATCACTTTCCAGTTCCCGAGAATTTCCGGGTTGGCGACGAACTGCCCGTCCCACCGGAACTTGCGCGCCAAAGCGGATTTCTCCCGATCCTCCGGATCCTGCGCATCCTGCCACTCAGCAGAAAGCATGGGCACGATGGCGGCGGACTTTAGCAAAAGATCATCGCCCATGGGCGGGAG
>DJHS01000148.1:0-3032 GCA_002433235.1 Verrucomicrobia bacterium UBA6614 | reverse complement strand
TCATCGCCCATGGGCGGGAGTTTTTGTTCTTCAATGTGCAGGCTGAACTTGCCTTGGGGCACTTTCGAGTTGGGCTTCACCTTATACTTGTCGTTGAAACGAAGGAAGGTGATGGCAGCGAGTGTTATTTCGCCGCTGCGAAAGTCATCCAGAAATTCCTTGGTAAGGTAAGCGCCCTTGGGCAGCCCGCCAGAGCCGCGACCGTTGCAGGTCTTGGCCTCGACGAGCGGCTTGCCGTTAACGTAAATCAAATGTCCGCCGCCGGAGCCCACGTGGTTGCCGTCATTGATTCGCAGCCGATACCGGTGCCCCGCCTTAAGCGGCGACACCTTGAACGTGCCGCGTAGGAGGAGCACTTCCTTCTCCCAAAAAGAGCGAATCTTCGTGGCGCCGTAACAACCGGGGCCCGTGCAACCCGCGCCGCACTTGTGGACAGGTCCAGTGGGAAGCTTGCCTTTGTAATGACCAAAGGGGCTCCTGCCGCGTTTCCACAAGGGGGAGGTGTTCTCGGGTGCAAACCAATTCTCCAAACCTTCGGGTGGTGTCACCTTGCGGTAGCGGGTGACGAGCTGATCGAACGGCACTTGCTCCGCTGCGATGGGGTCGAAGCTGTGGTAGGACCACTCCGCCTCGCGCAGATCCATGAACATTTTCCAGTCGTAATCCTTGGCACCAGCACGATCGTAGAGGGCAACGAGGCCATCAATAGAATCCCGATTGCCCCCGGGATAGCCCGACTGGATCTCGGCCTTTGCCAGTTCGGATAAACGCGCGCGGTTGCGCCCAACGTACTCGGGAATCAATTCATCTGTGATAATCGGATGAATCGCCTTTTTTAACGTGGGCCCAAAGCGGCTGGAGTCGGCATTCAGAAAGAACTGTTTGTAAGGAAGAATTTCCTTGGGCTTGCGCTGACGGGCGACTGCGTAAAGTACATCCAAACCGCCGGGAACCTCAGCCAGAGAGGAGGCAATGCCCTCGAGATGAAACTCAAAAGTCGAGGTGGTGTTCAGCCCCCCCGGAGCGGTCTTGCTTCCTGCGTAGCCAGTGAAAGTTTCCTTTAGAGTTTCGGTGGCCAGTTTTTGCACTTCCGGGCCGGCCGCCTTAAGCTTGGCGCGAATGCCGCCGGTGAGGCCTCGGGTGATGGACACACGCTGGTTGTTGCGGACCAGATCGCCAATGGCCGGCAACACGCGCCTGTAGCAACGCTCGTCAGCCACCACTGGCGTCAAGGCGGTGAGCGCGGCGTTCTTCAGCCAATCCTCCTCATGCTTGAGGTACGGAAGCAATGTATCGACGAGTGGCAACACTTGTTCCGCCGAGCCGCGGCCGATTACCTGCAGAGCGGCGTCCTTGACCCACCACGATTCGGCTGGGTTCTTCACCGACTTGACTGCCAGTCCGAAGATTTCCGGATTGATCACGTTTGGTTTGCCAAGCAAGGCGCCGAACATGGCCCGGCGCACACGTGCGTCCTTGTGTCGCAGAAACTCCATCACCAGATTCATGCGCACCTTGCCGCCAGCCGATTTCCAGCCGATGTAGCCGCTGTTGATTCCCAGCGCCTTGTAAGCGGCGATGTGGCGGATGCTGTGCTCCTGATGATGAACGTAACGGCGAATCTCATCGTCGGTGGGTTGCGTCGCGCCATGGAAGCGGCGAAGAAACGCCATGGAGGAATCCTCAGCCAAGGTCTCGGCGGAAAGATCCTGCTGCTTGCCGTCCTTAGCCCGCACGGCTTCGAAAGAGAGAAACGCATTATCCGCCTCCGTGCCCCAGAGTTGCTTTGGCAGTTGGTAGGGCTTGGAGAACTTGGTGCGAGGAGCGCCGGCGATGCGGAGGTTTTTGCGCGGTAACGTGTAGGCCAGCGGATAGGCCACTCCCCATTGCTCCTTGTCGTAGCCCGCGCCACCAAGAATACCGAACGAACCGTCGAAACGGCGCGAGAGGTCGTAGTGCCACCTTCGATTGTCCATGAAATCGCGGTACTGCTTGGGTCGCTTCTCGCGCATTAGGCTCATGGCCGCGCTTCGCCAAATTTCGCCAATGCCGCCGCCGGTGTGGCCGTGCAGCATGAAACTGGTCGTGTAAAAACTCTGAATCGCACACACATCGCGTGCCTTGGCGTAGAGCGAGTTTTCACCATCGGGCGTCAACGCGGCGGCCGCCGCCATGGCAAAGGCGAGCTTGCCGTTCTTGCCGTTGTCCACGAAGCCGTTCTCAGGGCGGTTGTCCCCGTAAGGATTGCCGCCACGGCCGGCGTACCGATAGAAATGCCGCAGGGAGCGCAGGAGTAGACGATCCGATACTTCGGCTCCGCACTCCTTGGCCAGCATGAGAAAGGTGACAACGTGCGTGCCCGCTGCGTTGAGGTGGCCGTTGCCGTAGGACGTGAGCGCCGAACCGCGACCTGCCCAGGCATCGTTGTGCTGGGTTTGGTCGGCGTTCTTCACCCAATCCTGAATGTTCTCAAGAATCTTGGGATCGCCCGTGCGAAGGTAGCACTCGGCCAACGGAATGCCGCCGTAACCGATGTACCACGGATAACGGTGCGGCTTCACGTTGCGCGCCCATTGGCGAACCACTTCGAGATCCTTATCCTCACCCGTGGAAAGCAGGAACAACATGCCGATGCCCGCGAGCCCTTTCTGTGCGTCGGGCTGCGAAAGATAATCGGCGACTTGCCGCACGATCTTGTCAGACTTCGGGCAGTTCAGCGGCCACGTTTTGCTATAGGCACCCAGCACGGGCACCTTGACCGTGACCGGCTCGACCTCGCCGCGAATGACGAACTTCAGCGCCCCGTCCTTGGCCTCCGCCTCGGCGAGGATGTTACCTAGCTGGATGCGGGGGTCGATGTCGGCAAGCTTCTGACCGTTGATGGACTCAATGATTTGCCCGGCCTTCAGTTTACCGGTCGCGGCGGCAGGCGATCCTTCCTCGATGTGGGAGATGCGCATCGTGAAGGCCGGCTGAAGCAGGTCAATCCCCATGCCAACGGGGCCGAAGCGCTTAATGTTTTGCAGCGATTT
>DJHS01000131.1:3262-3510 GCA_002433235.1 Verrucomicrobia bacterium UBA6614 | reverse complement strand
GGCGTAATGTGCCGGCCCTTGGCGTCAATAATGAGGCTGCTGCCCGGGACTGCGCCGCCCCCATGTGGGCCGACATGAACAATGCGGCCGTCAGTGATGGTGATGACGCCATTCTTGATGATGCCCGCCGGGCCGCAGGTCCATATGGTAGCGTTCTTAATGACAATGTTCTTGGGCGACTTGAGCGGGCCACGATAAGCGCCGGGGGCCTTTGCCAATCGCTTGCCGTGATTGGCCGGTTTTTTATC
>DJHS01000131.1:2603-2890 GCA_002433235.1 Verrucomicrobia bacterium UBA6614 | reverse complement strand
GGGCGGCCTTCCACCCACACCGAATGCAACGGCGCGGCGGGGTCAAAGTAACTACCATCAACAATCGTCAGGTTGGCCAGCTTGCCTTTTTCCACTGTGCCGAGGTCGCGCTCGGCATCCAGTAAATCCGCGGGCACAGTTGTCAGTGCGGCCAGGGCTGTGTCTTCCTTTAGGCCACGATCGATGGCTTGGCGGAGGTTTTTGCGAAATCCCTTGGCGTCAGCCAATCCGTGAAGCGTCAGGGCAATGGGCCGGTCCGCGCCCGCCAGCAGCGCCGGCACCTCCGG
>DJHS01000131.1:0-2202 GCA_002433235.1 Verrucomicrobia bacterium UBA6614 | reverse complement strand
GCCGCGAAGGCTATCGGCACGATGAAGGGCACGGCGTTGTTTTGCATCAGATCCGGTCGACGCCACTCTTGCCCCGTGGCCACGAAGATGGGCTGAAACCCAAGCTCCTCCGACAACCGCATGGCGCGGTCAATCATCAGCACGCTCCCTGTCTCGATCACCACCGGCTGCTTTTCCTTCGATCGCGTGGGCAGATGCATGGCTTCCAGCGCCGGGTTGTATTCAGGGCGTTGTCCTGTTGGGTTTCGCGTGTGCCATTCTTTCATGGCGAAATAATGGTTGGCGTCAAACACCGTCTGTCGCGTCACCGCAATTACCCCCATCAGGCTCTTGGGATACTCCTTGGCCGGCGCGAAGGCCAGATGCTGGAATGTGCGTGGCTTGAGGATTAGTCGGTTGGGATCGCCTTCGCCCAAAAGCGCCAGTGCGCTGTTGCCGCGGTAGATGCCTTCATTGGGCACAAAGTTGCCGGCCGCAAATCCCGCCTTGCGCAGCGTCTCCAGCGCCTTGCTCTCCGGCGAAAACTTGTCCGCCACGCGATGATGCGGCCGCACCTCCGCCACCTCATAGCCCGGCCCTGCATCGCCCATGTCCGGCTTGGTCGTGGGTACGCCGGTGAAATTCACACCCGCACGTGCGTCGATGGGTACCGTCCATCGATTGGAAACCGGCTTAGCCTTCCCGTCGCCCAGAGAGAGATATGCATCGATAAATCCCGCATAAACCGTTTTGCCTTCAAGATCCCACACTCGCAAATCCGCCGGCAACTGTGCTGCTTGCGCGCGCACCGCAATAATCCGGCCATTGCGAATCACGACAGTTGCCTTCTCAAGGACTTTCCCCGGTGCCACCACCACCCTCGCATTTACCAGCGCATGCGCTTCCAGTGGCCGGGGCCGTTGCCCGGGCGGGGTAATATCAGCAGCCGAGAGAAGAAAAGGCAGGGCGAGGCCAGCCAACAACGCGGGTTTCATGCGCCCAAGTTAGGGCAGGGCAGGGGAGGGGGCAATGGTTTAGTGATCCGCCTTCAGTGACCAGTGCCAAGCGTGCTCAATGACGAATCTTGCAGTTGGGTAGAGCCTTTTTCAGTTCAGCCACAGCCGAGTCGGTGGTTTGTTTTGGCAAGTCAAGGCAGGTGAGCTTCTGGAGCTTGACCACCTCCTTGAGTCCCGCGTCGGTGAATAGAGTGTATTTCAAGTTAAGTAAGGTAAGATTCTGGAGTTTGACTACATCCTTGAGGCCCGCGTCGGTAATTTGGGTGCAACCGGCTAAAGAAAGCGAGGTAAGCTGCTGAAGCTGGGCCATCTCCTTGAGACCCGAGTCGGTGATTTTTGGGGAACCGGCCAATAAAAGCGACGTGAGCCTCTGTAGCTTGGCTATATCCTTGAGGCCCAAATCAGTAATTTGTATGCAGCCAGCTAAGTTTAGCGAGGTGATTTTCAGGAGTTTGGCGACCTCCTTGAGGCCTGCGTCTGTAATTTGCATGCAACCGCCTAGGTTTAGCGAGGTGAGCTTCTGGGCCTGGGCCAACCCCTTGAGGCCTACGTCGGTTATTTGTCTGCAACCGGTTAAGTCAAGCGAGGTGAGCTGCTGTATCTTGGCCGCCTCCTTGAGTCCCGCGTCGGCAACTTGAGTTCCTCCTAAGAAAAGCGAGGTGAGATGCTGCAGTTTGACCACCTCCTTGAGGGCTGCGTCGGTGATTTGATTATTTAACGACAAGTCCAACCCAAACGCCATTGTCGGGGCGGGCAGGGACTCCAAAATCCCCGTCTTCCAGATGCGGGTCTTGTAAGCGGGCACTGCCTTGGAAGAATCAAGATCTTCCAAGTTCTCAGAAAACATGTGAACACCCGTTCTTTTGTGTAGCCCCATCCATCCGGCTCGAAACCCTGCATTCTCCCACGCGGCCACCAGCGCAGGCGGCAGGGGTTTGGGCGCGATGGGTGTTGGCTGAGCAGGCTGTGGCGGAAGGTTTGTTTCATCCGTTACCTCAGGCTTGGGTGTCACGGCCTTGTGTTGATTGGCCACGTCCGGTTGTTCCAGCTCCGAGTTTTCTTTTTCACCGCAACTAACGCCAAGGGCGCTGGTCAGCAGGATCAGGGTTTTTAACGGGCATACTCTCATGCCGGAGTCTAAAATCGCCCGTGTGGTTTTGAAAAGTAAATGTTTTGTGATGAAAGATGCCTATGACTTTCCATCCAC